>DAOUJG010000032.1:0-2109 GCA_034423015.1 Dehalococcoidia bacterium
CTCAGACGCCAGGTGGACTCCCTCCGGCGCAAGCTCCAACCCCTCCTCACCATCCTCAGACTCCGCAACCTCGCCAACGAATTCTGCGACGAGTTCGACGAAGCCTCTTCCCCTGAAAGCCCCCGCAGGCACGACCTCAAGGGCGTCTGCATGATGTTCCCGCACCGCGTGGGAGAGGCCGGCTACCGCCTGGGCAAAGGCAGGGAACTGGTGCGCTACTTCCTGGGCTGCCGGGACAGTAGCACCGCCCCCGACCCCCGGGAAGTGGTCTTCATCCTCATCCCCTGGGCCAGAAGAGGCCCCCACCTCCGCGCCGACCTCTGGGAGCGCCCCCAAACCGCCTGAACAGAATCCCCTCCAACCCCGAGCTTGTCGAAGGGGGTAGGGTGAGGGTGAGATTTCGCATCTGGGTACGCTGGCTGACAGACACAATTGCATACCCAACTGCGTAAGTCCTGTTCTGATTCGGGCGGTAAGCAGTGATATACTGCTATCCGGCTTCTCCCAACCTCGACGTGGCGGTTACTCATCCGTGTTGACCAAGCGCATCATCCCCTGCCTGGACGTGGACGCCGGCCGCGTAGTCAAGGGCATCAGTTTCGTGGAACTGCGCGACGCGGGCGACCCGGCGGAGCTGGCCGCAGTCTACGACCGGGAGGGCGGCGACGAGCTGGTGTTCCTGGACATCACAGCCAGCTCGGACTCCCGCGACACGATGGTTGACGTGGTGCACCGGGTGTCGGAGGAGGTCTTTATCCCCCTAACCGTCGGCGGCGGCATCCGTACCGTCGAGGACATCCGCCGGATGCTCAAGGCCGGGGCCGATAAGGTCTCGCTGAACACCGCCGCGGTCAACAATCCGGCCCTCATAGGCGAGGGTGCGGTGCAGTTCGGCAACCAGTGCATCGTCGTCGCCATTGATGCCAAGCGTGTAGTTCCCCCTCCCTCAGGGGGAGGGTTAGGGTGGGGGCGTCCCCCAACGCCGACAGACGCTAGCCTGGCCTTGGACGCCGGTTCCCGGTGGGAGGTCTTTACCCGTGGCGGCCGCACCCCCACCGGCATTGACGCCGTCAAGTGGGCAGTTCGCGCAGTAGAGCTGGGCTCCGGCGAGATTCTGCTGACCAGCATGGACGAGGACGGCCAGAAACGCGGCTACGACCTGGAACTGACCTGTGCCGTGTCACAAGCCACATCGGTGCCGGTAATCGCCAGCGGTGGGGCGGGCAACCTGGAACACCTCTACGACGCCCTGGACGCCGGGCAGGCCGACGCAGTGCTGGCCGCCAGCATCTTCCACTTCGGCGAATACTCCATCGGAGAGGCCAAAGACTATCTCAGCGGGCGCGGCGTGCCAGTGCGCCCCCGTGCCTGATTTAGAAACTATCACAAAAGTCCCCTCTCCCTCTGGGAGAGGGTTAGGGTGAGGGCGTCCCCGTGCCTGAAATCAAGGCCATCATATTCGATATGTACCAAACCCTGGTGCAGGACCCCAGCGGTCAATGGCGCACCAGCTTCAAGTCAATAGTTGAGGAGCAGGGCCTCAACATCACGGCGGAACAGCTCTGGGAGGGTTGGCACGAGTCGGAAGAGCAGTTTCGCCTGCGCCGCACCAACCCATCGCTGCCCTTCCAAAGCTACTTCGACGCCTGGGCCGGCGGGTTCCGGCTGGCCTTCCAGCAGATGGGCGTGCCCGGCGACGCCGACGCCGCCACCAGTCGCTTCTTCGCCGATCTGTCCCGCCGTGAGCCGTTCCCGGAAACGCCGCGGGCATTGCGCGAGTTGCAGGCCGGCTACCGTACTGCCGTCCTATCCAACGCCGACGACGGGTTTCTGCTGCCCAACCTGAAACTGCTCGATTTCGAGTTTGAGACGGTGCTGTCATCGGAGATGGCCCGCAGCTACAAGCCGCAGCCGGAGTTGTTCCTGGAAATGCTCCGCCGCCTGTCGTTGCCCCCCGAACAAACTGTATACGTAGGCGACCGGCACTATGAGGACGCATACGGCGCAGCCAGCGTGGGCATCAACGCCGTCTGGATTGACCGCCCCGGCGGGCGCGGCCTCCGCGATGACTTGCCGCCTCCGAAACACCGCGTCACCAGCCTGCTGGAA
>DAOUJG010000033.1:0-56759 GCA_034423015.1 Dehalococcoidia bacterium
CGTCCTCCTACTCTATTCTCCGCTCCACGCTCACCACGCGCACCTCCACCCACGAAACAACCCAATTCTATTACCCGGCCTCACCCCTGTCAATGCGAGTCCCCACCCCCCTAACGACCCCAATTCTACCCATGCCAATACCCCCTGTCAACTGCTAAACGTTTCCTCCCTACCCACATACCTTCCTCATAATCATTATTGATAACGTCGTCGTCCTCAGGCCAGGGCCGGGGCATCGCCTTGACACCAGCCGACGTCGGGCAACATAATTGCGTGGCAACGGCCGCCCGGCTACCTACGCCAACATGCGTGGCCCATAGCGTTACGTCGGCCCATAGCGTTACGTTGAGAGGATACTGGCAAGGGGCGGCAGGCGGACCCGGTCGGCGTTGCGCGGCGACTTCTTTGACGGTGGAGTGAGTGGACCATGAGCCTTGCGCCCGATACCCTAACTTCCAGGGGGATGGAGGTCACGGGGACCCTAGACGACGCCGTGGAGTACTGCTACCAGCAGGGCTGGACCGACGGCCTGCCCGTTGTCCCTCCCACCGAGGAGAAGGTGCTTCGGTTCCTGGAGGCGGCCGGCAGGCACCCCTCGGACGTCATAGGCGTGGAGCCGGTGCGCGGCCGGGTGATCAGCGCCGAGAAGGCGGCTATAGGCGCGGTGATGGCCGGATGCAGGCCCGAGTACATGCCGGTGATCATGGCGGCGCTGGAGTGCATGGTCCAGCCCGAGTTCAACCTTCATGGGAGCTCCGCCAGCACGGGCGGGTCCGCCCCGCTGCTGCTGGTCAACGGGCCGGTACGTCACCGCTTGGGGTTCGCCAGCGGGCACAACCTGTTCGGCCCCGGGCCCGACCGCCGGGCCAACGCCACCGTGGGCAGGGCAATACGCCTCATCCTCATCAACGTGCTGGAGAACCACCCCGGGGTGCTGGACCGCTCGACCCTGGGCCACCCGGGGAAGTACAGCTACTGCATCGCCGAAGATGAAGAGAACAGCCCCTGGGAGCCGTTTCACGTGGAGCGTGGGTTCGACCCGGAGGCCAGCACCGTGACCGTGATGGCGTCCCTGGCGCCCTGTCAGATCGACCTTGTGGGCGCTGGCACGCCTGAGAAGATACTCTCCGCCGCGGCGGACACGCTGGTGGGCATCGGCAGGGGACACGGCGAGATACCCCTGGTGGTCGGCCAGGAACATGGGGGCATCATCAAGCGGGCGGGGTGGGACAAGGCCCGGGCCCGGGAGTTCATCTTCGAGAAGGCCCGCCGCACGGCTGCGGAGTGGGCCGCGGCCAGCAAGGCAGAGGCCCCGGCGGCCGGACACGAGGATGACGTCTTGCCGGCCTGCCTGTCCCCCGAGTCGGTCGTACTCCTGGCCGGCGGGGGCGACGGCGGGCCCTGGTCGTCCCTGATCCCCCGGTGGGGCAAGGGTGTGGGCTCCCGTTCCGTTATCCGGGAGATCGATACCAGCCGGATGCCCTAGGGCTTCCCGCCCGCTCCAGTACCAAACGCCGGGCGGCCCTGTCCAGCAAACGGTGGGTGCAATCCTTATAGAGCTAGCCATTGGGGGTGCCATGGAGCTTGAGACCATCATCGTGAACAAAGAGGCGGGGGTCGCGGTCCTGACCCTGGACCGGCCCGACGTCCTCAACGCCATGAGCTTTCAGCTCGTCACCGAGCTGGATGCGGCCGTCACCGACGCCGAGGAGGACGACGACGTAAGGGCCGTGGTCCTCACGGGCTCGGGGGACCGGGCCTTCAGCGCCGGAGGGGACATTCATGAGCAGAGGCGCGACGCCAAGGAGCTGTCCCCCGAGGAGGACGAGCGGCGCAGGTTGGTCCGCTCCCAGTACGCCTGGCACCTGGCCGCGTGCCGCAAGCCCACCATCGGCGCCCTCAACGGCCTCTCCTACGGGGGCGGCAGCGTCCTGGCGTCGTCCCTGGACATACGCGTGGGGTGCGAGCGGTCCCGTTTCCGCTTCCTGGCGGCTGCATACGGACGTCTCAACTGCACCTGGACGCTGCCCCAACAGGTCGGCTGGCCCTTGGCCAAGGAGCTGCTGTTCACCGGCCGCGTCGTGGAGGCCGATGAAGCCTACCGCATCGGACTGCTGAACCACCTGGTGGAGCCGGACCGGGTGATGGAGAAGGCGATGGAGATCGCCGCCACCATCGCCGAGAACCACGCGGACTCCGTTCAGGGCGTGAAGCAGCTACTGGTAGAGGACGTCGGCCTGCCTTGGCGGGAGATGTGGGAGCGGGAGATCGACTACATGAACACCCGCGTTAGCCACGTGGGCGTCGAGGACGCCTTCAAGGACTTCATCAGCCGCCGGGGACGCTAGGGCCGCAATCTATGGCCTAGCGGAAGTGGGGCAGGACCTCCTCCGCGGCTTGCTTCATCTGCCGCCAGGCGTCCCCGGGCTCCGGGGCGACCCACGAGAACACGATGTCCCGTGCGCCGGCCTCTACGCGTTTCTCCACCTCCCTGATGCAGTCCTGTGAGGTCCCCGTGATGCACAGGGCCTGGGCTATGTCCTCGGCGCTCCGGGTGGGAGTGGCGTATCTCCTTCCAATGGAGGCGGCCGCCATGGCCAGCGCCTCCTCTTTGGTGTCGGCGATGCAGGTGGGCTGCAGCAGTCCCCAGTGGAAGCCGCTCATGTCCCGCCGCGCCTCGGCGGCCCGTTTCGATATCTTGTCTACGCTGGCCCGCAGCCGGCGCACCGTGTACAGGTACGGGTACCATCCATGCCCGTGCCGGATGGCGCGGTCCATGGCCGCGTCCTCTCTGCCCGCCACCCATACCGGCGGATAGGGCTGCTGGACGGGCCGGGGGCGCAGGGTCACCCCCTCGCACCGGTAGTACCGGCCCTCGAAGGACACCCTGTCCTCGGTCCAGAGGCGCGGCAGAAGCTCCAGCATCTCGTTGGCCCGGCGGCCCCGCTCCTCCACCGGCACCCCGACGGCGTCGAACTCCACTCGGGTGTTGCGCTGCCCCCCGATGCCGATGCCGAAGTCCAGGCGCCCTCCACTGATGACGTCCAGGCTGGCCACCAGCTTGGCAAGCAGGACCGGCGGGTAGAGGGGAATCAGCACGATGCCAGTGAGAAGCCGGATGCTGCGGGTGGCTCCCGCCGCCGCGGCCATCGCCGTGACGCTGAGCACCGTGGGCCTGGGCGGGTCTCCGTCCATAATGTGCTCGCCCATGCTAAGCCGATCGAATCCCAGGCCCTCGGCCTCCGCGGCGAACTGGGAGATGGCGCCGAAGTCGTCGGGGATGGCCGTGCCGAAGCTAAGGCTGTCTGGCTGTGTCATGACCTCCCCCTTCCATGGGCTTCAAGAGGATGCCGGCGCACCGTATTATACCCCACCGCGTTGTCTCATCACGTCTCGGGCGGGTCTGCCCGGTCCCCTGGACTAGTGCCGGGGCCCGGGGACTGCTATGATTAGTGGCTACAGCAGGAGCTACAGGCAGATAGCGCGAGGTGCTTGCCTTGGAGACTGGCATCAAGATAGCCATGGAGGGCCAGGAGCCCCCGAGCGCCCCTTACCAGCAGGAGACCAGCGGTTCCATGAAGCTCAAGACCGTCGGCCTGACCGTCAGGTACGGGGACGCGCTGGCCCTGAAGGGCGTCGACCTCAACGTCCCGGCCAACCGGGTCACGTCCATCATCGGGCCTTCAGGCTGCGGCAAGAGCACGCTGCTCCGGTGCTTCAACCGGATGAACGACCTGATCGGAGACGCCCAGGTCTCGGGCCAGGTGCTCTTCAACGGCAACGACATCTACGCCCCCGGCGTCGACGCCACCGACATCCGCTATCGCATCGGCATGGTGTTCCAGCGCCCCAACCCCTTCCCCAAGTCGGTGTACGACAACACCGCCTTCGGGCCCAGGGTCAACGGGTTCAGCGGCGACCTGGACGATCTGGTGCAGACCTCCCTCCAGCGGGCGGCCCTCTGGGATGAGGTGAAGGACCGTCTCAAGAAGAATGCTCTGACCCTCTCAGGAGGCCAGCAGCAGCGGTTGTGCATCGCCAGGGCGCTGGCCGTGGACCCCGAGGTCATCCTGATGGACGAGCCCTGCTCCGCCCTGGACCCCATCGCCACCCTGGCCATCGAGGACCTCATTCGCTCCCTTTCAGGCCAGTATACGATACTAATCGTCACGCACAACATGCAGCAGGCCGCTAGGGTGTCCGACGAGACCGTCTTTCTGACGGCGGGGCCCGACGGCGCGGGCTTCGTGGTGGAGCATGGCAACACCCGGCAGATCTTCACCAACCCAACGGACGAGCGCACAGAGGCCTACATCACCGGCCGTTTCGGGTAGTTCGAGGACGCCGCCCAGCGGCGGAAGGGGGCCCATATGCGAGTGAGAGCGGGACTGGACCTGCAGCTCAAGATGCTCGAGGACGACGTGGTGGTGCTGGGCGGTATGGTGGAGAAGTCCATAGCCCGCGCCCTGGACGCCCTCTCCAGAAGGGACCTGGAGGCCTCGGAGCAGGTCGTCCGCGAGGACGACTACATCGACAGCAAGCGCTTCGAGATCGAGGAGAAGTGCATCGACATAATAGCCACCCAGCAGCCCATGGCGGGCGACCTGCGGGCGGTGGTGACCATACTCCACGTCATCGTCGAGCTGGAGCGTATGGGCGACTACGCCGAGGGGATCGCCAGGATCAGCCTGCTCATGGGCAACGAGCCGACCCTCAAGCCCCTGATCGACATACCCCGGATGGCCGAAAAGGCGACCACCATGCTGCACCGCAGCCTGGACGCCCTGGTGAACCGGGACACGGTCACGGCCCTCCAGGTCTGCAGCCAGGACGACGACGTCGACGCCCTGTACGACCAGGTGTACCGGGAGCTGCTCCTCTTCATGATCGAGGACCCCAAGGTCATCCAGCGGGCGACGTATCTGCTGTGGGTGGCCCACGACGTGGAGCGCATCGCCGACCGGGCGACCAATATCGCCGAGAGGGTGGTCTACCTGGTAACGGGCAAGATGGAGGAGATCAACGTCTCCAAGTACTAGGGTTGCTTTGAACAACCTTAGGCCCCACCCGGGTTGTTGAGCCCACCCTCCCTCCCCGCGCTCCGCGCGGGCAAGGAATCTCCACCCACCGGTGGGCGGCCAGCGGACTTATTCAGACCATTCCTAGCATCCACCGGCCCCGGGGGGCGGCGGGACCGGGAACGGGCTAGAGCGCGTTGAGGAAGCGCCGCAGCTCGATGAGGGCGGTGGAGGCGGCGCGGCGTTTGACCACCTGCCGTCGGGGAGGCAGCCGGCTGGGGAAGTAGCTGACCCCGTCCTCCGCGGCGATGGCGATGTGGATGGCCCCGGCAGGGGTGTTCTCGTCTATGGAGTCGGTCCCCGCCAGGCCAGTCAGTCCCAGGCCTATGTCGGCCCTCATCCTGGTCCTGGCCGCCTGGGCCATCGCCTGGGCTGCCTGTTCGCTGTAGACTCCGTAGCCCTCGACGACCTCCCGGGGGATTCCCGCCGCCAGCCATGCGGAGCGGTCGTCGGAGTGCAGCACCATCCCTCCGTTGTAGTAGCCGTCGCTCAGGGGCTCCTCGGTTATGTTGCTGGCCAGCAGACCTCCGGTGCACGACTCCACCGTGGCCAGGGTCAGCTTCTTCCGCGCCAGCAGCAGACCCGCCGACCGCTCGGGGGTCTCGTCGTCGTAGCCCCAGATGTAGGGACCCACGATGGAGGTCAGGCCCTCCTCCACGGGAGCGATCAGGTTCCAGGCCTCGTCTTCGGTGGATGCCCTTGCGATGATGCGCAGGTGGATGCCGTCGGACTTGGAGTACAGCCCCAGGTATGGGTTGTCCCGGCCCAGGTACTCGGCCACCATCTCGTCCAGCCCGCCCTCGGAGACCCCCGAGGTCTTGATGTTCCGGCTCACGATGACCTCGCCCCGGGTCTCCCTCCGGAGTCTGGGCAGGACCTCCTCCTCCCAGATGCCGCGGAGCTCCCCGGGGGGACCGGGCATGCATATGATGGTGCCGTCGTCCCCGGCGGCCCACCACCCCGGCGCGGTGCCCCGGGCGTTGGGGAGGGAGACGGCCGAGGGGATCAGCGTCGCCTGCTTTATGTTGGTTGGGGGCATGGGCATGCCCCTGCGCCGGAACCCCTCTTCCAGGTGCTCGAGCAGGTCTGCCTCGACGGTCATCTCCTCCCCGAAGGTCTTCGCCACCGCCTCGCGGGTAAGGTCGTCCTGGGTGGGGCCGAGGCCGCCGGTGGTGAAGATGATGTCCGACCGTGCAAGCCCCCGTTTGAAGGTCTCGACGAGCACGTCCAACTCGTCTCCCACCTGGGACACGAACTGGAGCTCGATGCCCAGCGGGGGCAGCCGGGAGGCGATGAAGGAGGCGTTGGTGTCCGTTATCTCTCCCATCAGCAACTCGGTGCCGATGGAGACAATCTCGGCTTTCATCTATCGGATTCCCCTAAGGATCGTGCCGCCGCGGTCGTGGCCCGGCTGTGCGGCACGCACCGCAGTATAGCGCGCCCGCCCCGCCAGTTCAACGCGCCGGCCGGGGCACTAGGAGCCGGGCCAGCCGGCGCCGGGAGGGAACGGCGGCGACGTGACCAGCTCGGCCAGGGAGGAGGCCCAGTCGGCTGGCACCGAGTAGAGGCTCTCCGACCCCAGTAAGTAGGCGTAGACCGCGTCCTCGTTGGGGACCGGCTCCCCCAGGAGGTACTCGATGACGTCGTCGTCCGCGTTGAGCATCTGCACGCGCGTCGTCGGCTCCAGGAAGCCGTACACCCCGGGGTCGTCCACGTAGGTGGCCAGGATCCGGGTCCCCTCGAGCCCCTCGAGCAGCAGCTCAGGCCCGGGCCAGGTATCCTCGAACACCGGGGTGTTCTTGCCGTCCAGGATGACCCACTGGCCGTCGAGGACCTTGTACTCCATCCGGTCCGGGCCGTGGTCGATGCCGATGCGGACGATGTCCTCGGCGGTAACGTTCAGGTCTCCCAGGTCGGGCGGGATCGGGGGCTCCAGCACCAGGCCGGAGACCACCTCACCCCAAACGGCGGCCAGCGAGCACAGCCGGGTGTCGTTCTCCAAGCGCGCATACCACGCTCCGCCGTCGGGCGTCGGGTCGCCCAGATGGAAGACCAGGAGCTGTCCGCCCTTAATGGTGAGCTGCACCGTGGTCTGGGGGTCGTCCAGGCCGTAGATGGAGGGGTCCTCGATGGTCTCGGAAACGGCCCTGTCGCACCGGGGCCCGCTGAGCAGGAAGGGGATTCCGCTCCACTTCTCTTGGAAGACCGGTGTGTCCTGGCCGTCCTTTATGACCCACTTCTCCCCGTCCTCGCTGGCGAAGGCGATCTCCTCTCCCGCGTGGGCGACGCGTATCGCCTGGATGTCCTGGAAGTCCAGCTTGAACAGCCAGGGGTCCTGCTCCTTGGCCTCCTTGTCCCGGAGGCCGTAGGTGATCCCCACGGAGCCTCCGATGAGTATCAGGACCACGACCAGAAGTATGGAGAGTCTTACGTTCATGGAATCAACCTGATTACCAGGTGTCCGCCGCTACCGTCTCCGGTACCACACGAAGGCCCCGGAAACGGCCATGAGGATGGGAAGCAGCAACCAGCTGGAGTACCTCATGAAGTTGAACTCGTTCTTGGTTAGGACCAGGGGCCTGAACGGCGACGGCTTGGGCCGGATGCTGGCCAGCGGGGTGTCCCCCACCAGCCAGTTGACGGAGTTGAGAAACAGGTCGCTGTTGTCGAAGGAGAAGAAATGCTGGTTGCTGGCGAAGTCCGAGTCGCCGAACACCACCAGCGACGCAGTTCTCACGCTGACGACGTTCTCCGGCGGCGGCTCGTCCACCCGTCCCACCGCCCTGACGACCACGCCGGGATAGTATATGTCCCGCACGTCGCCGGCGCTCTCGTCGGGCTCGTTCCGGGTGGGCTCCTTGATCAGCCAGCTATCGGGGGAGGTGAACCCCAACGCCGTTCCGAAGACGGTGGGAGTCCTCTCCTCCTCCTCGGGCTCCTGCTCCATGACGATGTCGGGAAAGAACAGGGCGCCCTCTTCCGCGGGGCTCACCGAGGTCACGCCCGGGTAGTAGGTGGTGTCCAGAAGCCCAGTGAGCTGTCCGACGGACAGGATGCGGTCCAGGTCGGGGTCCGGGAGGAGGCTGATGTACTGGTCACGGGCCAGGACCGCTATCTCGCTCTGGCCCGTGTTGCGCTGCTGGTCCACGATGTGCCCGTCGCCCATGACCACGCCCCAGCTCGCCAGGAAGTCCCTGAAGCTGGGAGGTGTATCTGGATCTCCCAGGAACATCATGCTGCCGCCGGCCTTCAGGTACTGGTGGAGGAACTGCGCCTCTTCGTCGGGAAGGTTTGTCTTGGGCGCCGCGATCACCAGCATGCTCACGGGGGCCGATGAGCTCCCATCCTCGTCGTCCCCGGCCTGCTGGGCGGCGCCGGCGGCCTCCTCCAACAGCCGCCTGTCATCGGCAAAGCTCAGGTTCAGGGTGGAGACCGCGTAGTTCTCGCTCTCGATGCCGCGCCTGGCCAGGCCGTACCCCTCGGTGTCCCGCTGCTCGTTGGATGGGTCGGACTCCCCGTGGCCGGACAGGAAGTAGACCTGCTTCTGCTCCTGTCCCGTCACGATGAGAAGGGCCGTCACCAGGTCCTGCTCCAGGGCGAAGGTGGGCGTAAGCTGGTGCCGCCTCCCCGACTCCAGCTCCTCCAGGACCAGCACCGGGAAACTGGTGGCCCCATACTCGTTGGCGGTGAGGGGCTCCACCACCGGGTCTATGAACTCGTACTCGAACCTGCCCGAACGCGCCTCGAACTCCCGCAGGAAGTCCTCCGTCTGCGCTATGAGGGCCTGCAGGGCCAGCTCCTCCTGGACGTTGCGCCCGGGCACGAAGAAGGCTTTGGCTTCCACGTCCTTGTCCAGGCCCTCCAGGAGGCTCAGAGTCCTGGGCGCCAGGCTGAACTGCTTGGAGGCCGTCACGTCGACCCTGGCGGAGTTCTCGAAGGCCAGGAAGTTGACGATGGCGGCGATGCCGACGAAGGCCAGTATCATCAGGGCGGTGTTGGTGCCGTATCTTCCTCGCCTGCTGGTGATGGCCTCGACGACCGCCTGGAAGGAGATGAGCATCGCCAGCAGCAACGCCGCGCCCCCGGCGATCAGGACGATGTACCCGTAGAACCGCAGGTCGGCCAGGAATATCAGCAGCACTACCCCGACGACGATGGCGAACACGCCGACGGCCGCGAAGGTCGTGCTGAGGCCGCCCAGGGTCGCCGCGACCCCCTGGACACTCCCGAACAGGGTCCCGGAGAGATCCTCGTCTACGGGGTCTTCGGGTCCACTCGACCCGTCGTCCCGCCGAAGGCCGGGGTCCCGGGGCTCTACGTTCTCAGGCTGCCCGTTTTCAGGCTGCCCGTCCTGGGGCTGCCTGTTCTCAGGCTGCCCGTTTTCAGGCTGCCCGTTCTCAGGCTGCCCATTTTCAGGCTGCCCGTCCTGGGGCTGCCCGTTCTCAGGCTGCCCGTTCTCAGGCTGGACGTCGCTGTCGTCCGTCCCGCCGTTGTCCCTGGGGTCCTGGCTCAACCTCTGCCTCCCGCTAACATGTCAATCCGAGCCTCCCACCAACATGTCAAATCCGAGCCTCCCACCAACGTGTCAAATCCGAGCCTCCCACCAATGTGTCATTCCGAGCCTCCCACCAACGTGTCATTCCGAGCCACGGGCGAGGAATCATCTCCATCGGCGGGTCTCCAGCGACCGTACCGTGAGGAACAAGAAGACCATCGTAAAGGTGATGTAGTACACGATGTGGGTGGTGTCGATCACGCCCCGGTAGAAGTCCTCCAGGTGGGTGGTCAGGCCTATCTGGGAGAGGAGGGTCGCCCACACTCCGTCCAGAAGCCTGGACGCCTGCTCGATCAGGGTGAGGACCAGCAGTATGCCCAGCCCCACCACCAGGGACACTATCTGGTTGTTGGTCAGGGAAGAGGCCAGCAGCCCGATGGAGAGGGCCGTGGACCCGTACAGGATCAGTCCCAGGTACCCGCTCCAGATCGGGCCGGAGTCGGGGTCTCCGAAGGCGTACAGGAGCACCACGTAGTAGAGGGTCAGGCTCATGGTCGCCACGAAGAACACGAAGCTGGCGGCGAACTTGCCGAGCACCACCTCCCAGTCTCGGACGGGGGAGGTCAGCAGAAGCTCGATGGTCCCCAGCTTCTGCTCCTCGGCCAGGAGCCGCATCGTCATGGCCGGGGCCAGCAGGATTAGCAGGAAGGGGGTGTTGCGTATGTACCCCTCGGGACTGGCCTCGGGAAAGAGCCCGCTGATGCTGAGCCCAAACCAGAAGCCGCTGACGGCCAGGTAGACCATGGCCACGATGTAGCCCATGGGGCTGGTGAAGTAGGTCTGGACCTCCTTGACCGCTATGGCGGCGGCGCCCCTCACGCTCAGGATGGACTGGATGTCCTTTACGGCTGCCGGGGCCCTCATCAGCGGCTCTCTGCCGGGGTCTCTTCGCTGGTGGTCAGCTGGAGGAATATCTCCTCGAGACTCATCCCGACGAGCTGAATGGTCAGCAGCGCCCAGCCGTTGCTGACCACCATCCTGGAGATGGTGCTCCTCAGGTCCAGGCCGCGCTTGGCCTCCACGGTGTAGACGGTGCGGTCCCGGTCGGCCAGGACCGACACGCTCACTACGCCCCGGATGTCGTTCAGGGCCTTGGTCACCTGCTCTTCAGGCCCTCGTATCTCCGCCTGGACCCTCTCCACGCCCTGCAGGCGGTCGGCCAGGTTGCGAGGGCTGTCCTCTGCGATGATCTGGCCCTCGTGGATGATGAGCACTCGACCGCACACCATGCTGACCTCGGGGAGTATGTGGGTGCTGAGGATTATGGTGTGCTCCCGGCCCACGTCTTTTATCAGGTTTCGCGTCTCCACGACCTGGATGGGGTCTATGCCGATGGTGGGCTCGTCCAGCACCAGCACCTGGGGCTCGTGGATGGTGGCCTGGGCGATGCCGACCCGCTGCCTGAACCCCTTGGACAGCTTGCCGATCAGGCTCTTCCGGTAGTCTCCCAGGCGGCAGATGTCTATTACCTCACCGATACGGGTCTTGAGGCGCTTCGGATTCATGCCGCGCAGCGTGCCCATGAAGCTCAGGTACGACTGCACGGTCATGTCGGTGTACAGGGGGACCGTCTCCGGCAGGTAGCCGATGTACTTCCTGGCCTCCCTGGACTCCCTCACCACGTCATGTCCGGCCACCTTGGCGGTGCCGCTGGTGGGAGGCATGAACCCCGTGATCACGCGCATAGTGGTGGTCTTCCCGGCGCCGTTGGGGCCCAGGAACCCCACTATCTCTCCCTTCTTCACCTCGAAGCTCACGTCCTCCACCGCCGGGTAGTTCCCGTACCACTTGCTGAGCTCGTTGACCTCGATCATTCCGGCCATGTATCTGTTCCCATTCCTCTCGGCGTGACTCTACTGTAGCCGAACGGCCCGAAAAGCCGTATACTTGTTAGCCGGCCTGCGAACCTGACGAACGTTCGACGGTCCCTTCCGGATGACACTGTGGATGATATTGCATGGTGCCGGTTTTGCCAAGATGTGCCGAGGCCGAATTGCACCGTAATCGTTGGCCGCGCCGCATCGTCCGGTGGGGAAACCGTCGCCGCCGCGTCGGGAGTCGCCGGGTCAAGCTGTACCAGGAATAGACAAGCATGCACCTGCTCATAGACGGATACGGCGGCGTCCCCGCCAAGCTGTGGGACGCCCAGGGCCTGAAGCGGTTCCTCGACGAGTACCCCGCGACCCTGAACATGACCAAGCTGTGCGAGCCACAGGTCCTCACCTACCGGGGGCCCAAGGTGGAGGACCACGGCGTCTCCGGGTTTGTGGTCATCGCCGAGAGCCACATCAGCTTTCACACCTTCCCCAACAGGGGCTACGTCAATATCGACGTGTTCTCCTGCAAGTCCTTCGACAGCGACAGGGTCATAGGCGACGTGAGAGAGCTCTTCGGCCTGTCCGAGGTCAGGACCTGGCTGCTGGACCGGGGGCTGGAGCACCTGGACCGGGGCGTCGAGGCCTCCGCCAGGGTGGCTGACTAGGGCCTGGAGCGCCTCCCGTGAGACACTACCCGTCCGCCGGCGCCCCTGATGGTGGGGACCCGACTCCCGTGTGGACCCCGTTCTCCTTTCTGGGCCTCGACGGGGAGGCCGCCGCGCTGGACGGCGCCCGTGTAGTGTTGCTGCCCGTCCCCTACGACAGCACAACGTCCTTCAGGGCGGGCGCGCGCCACGGGCCTGGGGCCATCATCGAGGCGTCCTACCATCTGGAGGACTACGACCCCGAGCTGGACGCGGACGTGTCAGCCGTGGGTATACACACCGCGCCCTTCCTGGAGCCTCACATGGACGGCCCGCGCCCCATGCTGGACCGGGTCCGGTGCGCCGCAGCCCGGTTTCTGGACATGGGCAAGCTGGTGGGGTTGCTGGGGGGCGAGCACTCGCTGACACTGGGCCACGTGGAGGCCTTGGTGCGCCGGTACGCCGACCCGTACTCCGATCAGGGGTTGACGGTGCTGTACCTGGACGCCCACGCCGACCTCCGCGACGATTACATGGGGACCAGGTGGGGTCACGCCTCGGTGGCCAGGCGTATTGCCGAGCTGTGCCCGGTGGTCCAGGTGGGAGTGCGAAGCCTGAGCGAGCCCGAGATGAGCTTTACCAGGGACGGCGGGGTCGCCGCGACCTTCTGGCCTCCCCGTGGGACATGGCTGAGCGGCGGCTCGGGGCCGGACCTCGTGTCCGATATCGTGGACCGGCTGTCCGGGGACGTTTACATAACCGTGGACCTGGACGTGTTCGACCCGGCGGTGCTCCCCGCCGTGGGCACTCCCGAGCCCGGGGGCATGAGCTGGGGCCAGGTCACGGCGCTCCTGCGGGCCGTGGGCGACGCCCGGCGCATCGTCGGGTTCGACGTGACCGAGCTGAGCCCCGAGCTGGGACCGCCCGCGTCGGCCTACGTGGCGGCGAAGCTCGTCTACAAGCTTATCGCCTACGCGACCCTGTGCTACAATATCAACCGGCGTCCGGCCGCTCCGGGCGCATGACCGTGTAAGCAGGACTAGGACGATGGCGGCGGGCAAAGAGATAGTTTACATGGACCACGCGGGCACGACCCCCGTGGATCCTCGTGTGCTCGACGCCATGATGGTCTGGTTTACCAGCCGGTTCGGAAACGCGTCCAGCATCCACACCCTGGGCCAGGAGGCCAAACGGGCCCTGGACGAGTCCCGGGAGACCGTGGCCCGGGTCCTTGGTTGCAGGCTCAGCGAGGTTGTGTTCACCAGCGGCGGCACCGAGTCCGACAACGCCGCCATAAACGGGGCGGTCGCTGCGTTGCAGCCGACGGGCAACCACATAGTGACCTCCGGCATCGAGCATCACGCGGTCCTTCACACCTGTCAGTACCTGGAGAACATGGGGTTCGACGTCACCTACCTGCCCGTGGACAGGTTCGGCATGGTGGACCCCGGCGACGTGGTACAGGCCGTCACGGACCGCACCATCCTGGTCACCGTGATGTACGCCAACAACGAGATTGGCACCATCCAGCCCATCCAGGAGATCGCCCGGGCGGTCAAGGACCGGGCCCGGGCCATGGAGCGCACGGTGGTGGTGCACACCGATGCTGTGCAGGCCGCCGGGTTCCTACCCCTGGACCTGCGGGCCATGGGCGTGGACATGCTGAGCCTGTCCGCCCACAAGTTCAACGGGCCCAAGGGCACGGGCATCCTGTGCATCCGGCGGGGCACCCCGTTCCTGCCCCAGCAGCTTGGGGGCGGTCAGGAGAGGGAGCGCCGGTCCGGTACGGAGAACATCCCTGGCATCGTCGGGACCGCCGTGGCCCTGGACCTGGCCGATAGGGAGCGGGAGAGCACCGGTGCCCACTGCGCCGCCCTGAGGGACAGGCTCATACGGGGGATTCAGGACCGCATTCCCGGGGTCCACCTTAACGGGCACCCCACGTTGCGCCTCCCAAACAACGTCAACTTCTCCTTCGATCACGTGGAGGGGGAGCCCGTGCTACTGGGGCTGGACATGTCGGGCATCGCTGCCTCCAGCGGCAGCGCCTGCAGCTCGGGCACCCTGGAGCCGTCCCACGTGCTGCTGGCCCTGGGGCAGTCCGCGGACCTGTCCCGGGGAAGCCTCAGGCTGACCCTGGGCAGGGACAACACTGTCGAGGAGGTCGACTACGTTCTCACCGTCCTGGAAGACCTGGTGTCGCGGCTGAGAGAGATGCCCTCATTGAGCCCGGCCGGCTCTTAGGGCGAGGCGAAGATGTCTGTGGTGCTGTCTACAGGTTGCCAGCTACGGGAACGGGCGCGGCGCGTCCTTCCACGCTCTCCGTTCCTGGCGCTTCCGGCGTTGCTTCTCCCGTTGTTGCTGATGGCCTGCACCGACTCGGGCTCGCTCCCCATCGGCAGGGGGGCCAAGGGCGAGTCCCTCATAGTCACCATCGAGCTGGTGCAGAGAGTGCAGGAGATAAGGTTCCTGGGCACGGACGGCGTTCACTATCTTGTGACCCCCCTGGCCGGAGGGAACGAGCTGATAGCCGCCCGCATCCAGGTCCACAACGACGAGGCGACGAGGGTCCTGTTGACCGTGGACGACGAGGCGGCGGAGCTGCGCGGGTTCGAGCGGGCAGAGAGGTACGCGCCCCTGGACATGTATGACCTGGAATCGCTGATTGGGACTCACGTGCGGATCGTCGAAGAGGGTCACCCCTCCGAGGACCGTTTCGTACCCTTCCTGGCGGGCCCCATCAGTGTGGGGGGAGTCAACGGTCTGCCCGAAGGGCACTCGGTCACGGGCTGGATGGTGTTCGAGGTCCCCCAGGGAACGAAGCTCAAGGAGCTGCGCTGGGGAGCCGGGGACGTGGTGTATGTATCCAGCTAGGGTCCGATGCCGGAGATGCCGGGGCCTTCGCTAAAGCCCGGTCCGGGCGACCCGCCGCCTCCAGTGTGGAGGCGGTTTTTTCATGCCGGGGCCTGCAGCACCATACCCCTGGTGGGGATCTACGCGTCGGGCCCCCTGATGGTGGTGCTGCTCTCGCTGATGTCCGGCGCCGCGCTGGCGGTGGAAGGCCTGAGGCTGTGGGCCCCGGGTCTTAACCGGTACCTGGTGTCCCGCTTCAGGTTTCTGCTCAAAGAGTCCGAGGAGCGGAGAATCACCGGGGCTACCTATATCGCGCTGTCCGCGCTGGTGGCCTTCCTGGTGTTCGACAAGCCGGTGGCGGTGGCCGCCATGTTCTTCCTGGCCTTGGGCGACCCGGCGGCGGCTCTCGTCGGGGCCCGGGTCACCGGCCCGCGGGTCTTCGGGAAGTCCCCCCTGGGCAGCCTGGCCTTCTTCGGAGCGGCCCTGGCCATCTCCGGCGTCCTGGCCGCTGGGGGGGTCGTGCCCTTCGGAGTCGCCGTTGTGGCCGGTGCGGCCATCGCCGCTCTGGTGGAGCTGTTGCCCCTGGGAGTCGACGACAACGTGGTCGTCCCCCTGGTCAGCGGGGCTGCCATGACCCTGATGGGGCTGTGACCCGGTCTACTCCGCCCCGCCGTCGAAGTCTGCCACCGCGGCCCTTTGCCTCTGGAACGATATGTACTGGTCCTTGGTCATGCTCGGGCGGGACTCGGAGAGCACTTTCCTGGCGCCCCGAGCGTTCTCGGCCAGCAGGTCTATGACCACCATGGCCATGATCTTCGCCGGGTTTATGACCGCCTGGTCGTAGTCCCGGACCAGGTAGTCCTTGCTGTGCCCCGGTCCGGCGGCCCCCGCCGTCCAGGGATGGCATATGGGCATTATCTGGCTCAGGTCCCCCATGTCCGTGGAGCCCCCGCGGTTCCGGGACGTGGATATGACCAGGACCCTGTCCCGGCCCACCACCTCCTGGGCGTTGGACCTGAAGAGGTCCCTCAGGGTCGGGTCGTGGTGCAGGGGGAAGTAGCCCGGTATGGTGGTGATGCGGACCCTGGCCCCCACGGCCAGGGCCCCGGCCTTGAAGCAGCGGTCCACCCGGGCGCTGTTCCTCACCAGGGCATCGGGCGTGGACGAGCGCACCCTCCACTCCAGCCGGACGTCCGAGGGTACGGCGTTGACCACGTCGCCCCCCCGGTTGACCATGCCGTGGACCCGGGCCGTCTCCTCCTCGCGGAAGGTCTCCCGGTTGGCGTGGATGGCCGCCATGGCGATGTTGGCCGCGTTCAGCGCGTTGATTCCCAGGTGGGGGGCGGAACCGGCGTGGGCGCCCCTGCCCGTGTACTCCACGAACTTCACCACGTGGCCGTTGCTTGTGCCTCCGATGGAGAACCGCCGCGCGCCCATGTCGCTGGCGGTGTGGCACATCATCGCCATGTCGATGTCGTCGAACTCCCCCAGGCGTATGAGCTCCTGCTTGCCGCCCAGGAACTCGATGTCTCCGTTCTTCCTGAGGGCCAGCCGGCGCTCCACCTCGACGAACTCCTCGGCGGGCACCGCGAAGGGGACGATGGTTCCCGAGAGTTGGCCCAGTACGTCGGGGGAGAGGAGCCCCGTGGCGGCGCCCAGCATCATGCCGATCTGGGCGTGGTGGCCGCAGGCGTGGGCCGCCCCAGTGTCCGGGTCCGCGAAGGGGTGCTCGAAGGCGAGGAGCGAGTCCAGCTCACCCAGGATGCCGACGGTGGGGCCCGGGCCTGCGCCGCCCTCAATGCGGCCCTTTATGCCCGTCCTGGCCAGCTTGCCCCGGTAGGGGATGCCCATCTTCTGGAACTCGTGGGTGACCACGGTGCCGGTGCGCCTCTCGTTGAACCCGGTCTCCGGGTTCTCGAGGATGCGCTTGGCCACCCGTACTATCTCGGACTTCCGGGCGTCGATGGCGGCGCAGGCCTTGCGCTTTAGCTCTCCTATGTCGGTCATAATCTCGGGCCGGGCTCCCGCCGGGCTGCTAGGCCTCCGTGAAGTCGAAGAGCTGTTCCTTGGCCAGGCCCCGCATGAAGTTGAGGTACTCCCTGGTGGTCATGGCCGCCTTGTGCTGCGAGGCGATCTTGCCGCCAAGGGAGGCGCCGTTGGCCAGGAGGTCGACCACGGTGGAGGCCAGGGCCTTGGCGGCGGCTATGACCGCGATGCCGTAGTCCTGGACCACGTAATCGGCGCCGTGCCCCAGCCCGGTTGCCCCTCCCACGTAGGGGTGGATGACGGGCATCAGGTGGCTCACGTCTCCCATGTCGGTGGAGCCGGTGCGGTGCTCCACCCGCCCCACGTTGTCCTCGCCCACGATGGATACCGCGTTGGCGCGGAACACGTCGGCCAGGGCCCCGTTCTGGCGCAGGGGCAGGTAGCCGGGTATCGTCTGGATGTTCACCTTTCCGCCGATGGCCATGGCGCCGGCCTTCAGCGCCCGGTCCACCTTCTGGTTCGCTCCCATCACGGCGTCCAGGGTCTTGCCGCGGACGAAGGTCTCCATCCGGACGTCGGCGGGCACGGCGCTGACGGCCTCGCCGCCCTTGGTGATGATGGGGTGAACCCGGATGGTGTCCTCGTCGCGGAATGTCTCCCGGTTGGCGTGGATGGCCATCAGGGCCAGGGAAGCCGCGTTGAGCGCGTTGATTCCCAGGTGAGGGGCGCCCCCGGCGTGGGAGCCCCGGCCCAGGAACTGTATCCTCTTGGCGACGATGCCGTTGTTGGTGCCGCTGATGCAGAGCTGTCCCTCTTCGGGGTTGCTGGTGGTGTGGCACATCATGGCGATGTCCACGTCGTCCAGTTGTCCGAGACGTATGAACTCGGGCTTTCCGCCGAGGAACTCGATCTTGCCCTGCCGCCTCAGCTCGTCGCGGTACTCGATCTCTATGTACTCTTCCGCGGGCACTGCGATGAGGACTACTCGGCCGCTCAGGGAAGGCAGCACGTCCGAGGCCAGCAGGCCCATGGCGGCCCCCAGCATCATGCCGATCTGGGCGTGGTGGCCGCAGGCGTGGGCCGCGCCGGTGCCGCTGTCGGCATGGGGGTGCTCCTTGACGATCAGCGAGTCCAGCTCGCCCATGACCGCCACCGACGGGCCGTTGCCCCCTCCCCGCAACTCGCCCTTGATGCCGGTGAGGGCGATGTTCTCCCGGATCGGGATCCCCATCTCCTTCAGAGTGGCTGCCACCAGGGCCGACGTCTTTGCTTCACGGAAGCCCGGCTCCGGGTTGTCCAGGATGCTCTTGCAGATCGCGATGATCTCGCCGGCCCTGGAATCGATCTCCCTGAACACGTTGGCCTTGATCTCTTCGACGGAGGGCATCTCCACCTCCCGGGACTGCGGCCGCGCGGCGCTCGCCTCGGACGCTGGCCGCATTTTAGCAGAGGCCCGGTCAAAAGAATACACCCAGACCTCGGGTGTATAATACGCTCCGTTGTGAAGGTCGTGATAGCGCCCCAGGCGTTCAAGGGCGGCCTCTCCGGGCTGGAGGCGGCCTCCGCCATCGAACGCGGTGTCCTGGCCGCCCTTCCCGGCGCGGAGACGGTCAAGGTGCCGGTCGCCGACGGCGGCGACGGCACCCTGGACGCCCTGGTGACGTGCACCGGCGGCCGGATGTTCACCGCGAGGGTCACGGGCCCCCTGGGAGAGCCCATCGACGCCCAGTGGGGGGCCATGGGGCGGGCCCAGGAATCCTCGTCGGCCGGCCCGGCCCCGAATGGACCCAAGACCGCCGTCATCGAGATGGCCCGCGCCTCGGGCCTGGCCCTGGTCCCCCCCAGGCGCCGGGACCCCCGCCTCACGACCACCTACGGCACGGGCGAGCTGATAGGCGAGGCCATCGACAGCGGATACGATAAGATCATCGTGGGCCTGGGCGGGAGCGCCACCAACGACGGCGGCGTGGGCATGGCCCAGGCCCTAGGCGTGAGGTTCCTGGACTCCAACGGCCGGGACCTCCCCTTCGGCGGCGCCTCTCTGGTCAGGCTCTCACGGATCGACATGTCGGGCCTCCGAATGGGGCTCATGGGGGTGACCATCACGGCGGCAACGGACGTGGTGAACCCACTGTGCGGGCCCACCGGGGCCTCGGCGGTGTACGGGCCGCAGAAGGGCGCCTCACGCCGAACGGTGGACTCGCTGGACGCCGCGTTGGAGAGGTTCAGCCGTGTGGTGGAGCGAAGCCTGGGCATCGACGTGAAGGACGTGCCCAGGGCGGGGGCCGCGGGCGGCCTTGGGGCTGGCCTCATCGCCTTCGCCAACGCCCGGGTGGAGTCGGGAGTGGACCTGGTCTGCAGAGTGTTGGGCCTGAGTAGGCTCATGGAGGGCGCCGACCTGGTCATCACGGGAGAGGGCAGGGCCGACGGATCCACCGCCTACGACAAGGCCCCGGTGGGTGTGGCCCGGGTAGCCAAGGCCTCGGGGGTCAAGACGGTGGTGCTGGTTGCCGGCAGCCTCGGCAGGGGTTACGAGGAGCTGTACAGGCACGGCATCGACGGCGTGGTGCCCATCCTGAACCGGCCCATGAGCTTCGAGGAGAGCCTGACCCGCTCACGGGACCTCCTGGCAGAGGCCACGGAGCGCACCATGCGTCTTCTGCTGGCGGGGTCCGGTCTCCGCAGCGGGGGCGCCGCCTAGGTCCAGGAGCGGCGCCTTACTCGGTCATGTCCCCCCAAGACTGGGCCCCTCCATCTATTCCACCATCTGCACCTTGACGAAGGAGATCACCTCCTGGGCCACGTAGATCGCCCGCTCGGCGTCCTCTGCGTCGTAAGCCTCAGAGGGGATGCCTCCGGGCAGCAGGTGGGGATACCTGGTCAGGTCGTGGTACTTGTCCAGCAGGATGGCCATGGACTTGATGACGTCGAACATCATGTTCAGCAGCTTGGCGTCCTCGCAGAGGTCGGCCAGCGAGTGGCCCCACACGTCCTCGGCCCCCTGGTGGTACAGATAAGCCTTGACCGCCTTCTCGCCGGCCTGGTGTCCCATGAAGCAGGCCAGGTTGTGCCGCTTGCCTTCCTGGAGAAACCGGGCGTCCTCCAGGTCCTGCTCCGCTTGCCTCATCCACCGGGCGCCCTCCGACTTGGGATCACGACTCATGGATCAACCGTCCTTTCTGTAGGGCGGACCGGAGGAAGGCGTTGGTCTCCCTCAGCGTCTCGAACTCCTCGGGAGTGTATACGAGGAAGTTGGCGCCCACCATCGGCCCCAGGTGGCTGGTGAAGAAGTCGCTGCGGCGGGCGAAGTTGCCCGGCATGTCGATCACCATGACCATGTCCAGCGTGGTCTGGGGGCCCACCTCGTCCGTCGCCAGGTCTCCGATGAGGAACGCCCTGTCCACCCCAAGCTGGGGCAGCATCTGGGTGATCCGCTCCAGCTCGGCCTCCAACGACTGTCGCCGAAAGCTGCTGAACCCTATCCTGACGGGCATGCTCCTCCTCTCACTCCACCAGGACCAGGTGGGCTTCCTTGGGTCCGTGGACCCCGACGACCAGCTTCTGCTCGATGTCGGCAGTCCTGCTGGGTCCGGTGATCAGGTTCAAGTACCGGTCCATGTCCATTCCGCCCTCGTAGTAGGCGGCCCTCCGCAGGACCAGAAGGTCGTCCAGGGTCTCGATGACCTGGTCCGGGAACACTATGGCCACGTGGACCGGCGGCGCCAGGGACACCAGCCGGCTGGTGTCGGGCCGAGACAGCAGGACCACCGAGCCCGTCTCGGCGATGGCGTAGTCCGCGCCCGTGATTCCAATTCCCGCCTCGGCCGCGACGGCCCGCCGCTCCTCGGCGGAGCAGCCCGAGCCGCGAGTCATGACCGTGACGCCGACGCCCATGCCGTCCAGGACGCCGTCGACGGCCACCGTGGCGAAGACGTCCTGATCGGTGCGGACCACGTGGGATGCCCCGGATGACAGGGCCAGCTCGCGAATGCAGTCGACTGCGCCCTCGGAGCCCTCGACCCGCCGTACCTGCCATCCCCGCGCTCCGGCCACCTGCGACAGCCTCTCCGTCAGACTGGCCGTGTCGCCGGCCAGTCTCGCCCATATGCCGGACGCCCGCTCAGAGGCGTCGTCGGGAATCATCTCAAGACGCGGCCCGCCCTCGGGTGGGCGGACCTGTTCCCGGCCCAGCGCCCTGCTGACGCTCCGTATGAACTCGTCTCTTTTCACTCTTCTTTCAGATAGTGCGCGGCGTGCGAAGGTGCTTCATGTGAGTGGGGCTCACGGACCCTGGGAGAGGTCCTGCTCCCAGATCTTGCGGAAGGGCTTGGGCGCCAGCGGCGGGAGGTCCCGGTGCTGGGTCCACTTGGACAGGGGAGGGAAGGGCGCCTTGCGTATCATGCCCGCCTTCACCAGCGGCGTCTGAAGGGCCCGGCCGAGGCCTCGGACCGCCGACAGGAGCCTGGGGCTGCTCATCAGGGACGCGTACGCCGAGGCCGAGAGCCTCTCGAAGAGGTTCGTGTGACGCTCCTCCGGCGATTCGGACTCGGCCAGCCGGTTGCGCAGGGCCAGCAGCATGTGGGGAATGTTGATCTTTATGGGGCACACGTCGCGGCAGGCCCCGCACAGGCTGGAGGCGTTGGGAAGGTCGCGGGCCTGGGGGAGGCCGACGAGGACGGGAGAGACCACCGCCCCGATGGGCCCTGGATAGACCCAGCCGTAGGCGTGGCCGCCCACCTTGCGGTACACGGGGCAGATGTTCAGGCACGCCCCGCACCGGATGCAGTAGAGGGCCTCCCGGAGCTCGGGGTCTGCCAGCAGCCGGGAGCGTCCGTTGTCGACGACCACGAGGTGGAACTCCTCGGGGCCGTCGGCGTCTTCCGGGCGTCTGGGTCCCGATACCATGCTGACGTAGCTGGTGAGCCGCTGGCCCGTGGCCGATCGGGGAAGGAGCCGCAGGAAGAGGGCGAGGTCCTCCAGTGAGGGAATGACCTTCTCCATGCCCGTGATAGCCACGTGGAGCGGCGGGGCCGAGGTGCAGAACCTGCCGTTGCCCTCGTTGGTGATGATGACGAGGGTGCCCGTTTCCGCCACCAGGAAGTTGGCCCCGGTGATACCCATGTCCGCTTCGAGAAACCGGGCCCTCAGGGCGTTGCGGGCGGCCTCGGTCATATCCTCTATAGCTTCCATGCTGGGAGTGCCGATCTTGTCGCTGAACAGGGCCGAGACCTGCCGGCGGGTCTTGTGCATGGCCGGCGCGACTATGTGGAAGGGCGTCTCCTCGGCGAGCTGGATTATGTACTCGCCCAGGTCCGTCTCCACCGCCTCTACCCCCACCTCCGCCAGGGCGTCGTTCAGACCGATCTCCTCCGAGACCATGGACTTGCTCTTTGTGGCCAGCTTGACCCCGCGGGAGCGCGCCAGCTCCGTCACCACGGAGTTGGCTTCTGTGGCGTCCCGGGCGAAGTGAACGTGGCCGCCGTTGCGTGTGATGCGGTCGGTGAGCAGGTCCAAGTAGTAGTCCAGATTGTCGAGGGTGTGGCGTTTGATCTCCCGGGCCTGCTCCCGCATCTCCTCCCACCGGGCGGCCCCCATCTCGTCGATGGCATCCAGGCGGGCCGTGTTGAAACCGCCGCCGGCCCTCTCCAGGGCGGCCTGGAGCCCCGGGTCGGTGATGGCCCTGAGAGAGGCCTGGGGGAACTCGGCTGTCTTGATCTCCGCCAAGGCGTTCTCCTGCGGGCCTAGTCTTCCGGACGGAGGAGCTGGGCCAGGTGCATGGGCCTGACCGGCTCGCCCCTCCGGCTCAGTCCGCCCCCAATGTGCATGAGGCAGCTAATGTCGCAGGCTACCAGGGCGTCCGCCCCGGACTTCACCACGTCATCCACCTTGTCGTCCAGCATGGCCCCGGAGATGTGTGGGTACTTGACCGAGAAGGTGCCCCCGAAGCCGCAGCACGTCTCCGACCGCTCCATCTCGACCCGCCGGGCCCCCTTCACCCCGTCGATGAGCGTGCGTGGCTGATCGACGGCCTTCAGCTCCCTCAGCAAGTGGCAGGACGGGTGGTAGGCAACCCTTCCCTGGAAAGGCGAGCCCACGTCGGAGACCTGCAGGACGTCCACCAGGAACTGGGACAGCTCGTAGACGCGGTCCGCCAGGGCGAGGGCTCTCCGGTGCAACGCCGGCTGGTCGCGGAACAGGTGCCCGTAGAAGACGCGCATCATGGACGTGCACGACCCCGAGGGCGCGACGACGTAGTGGTCGGGGTCGGATCTCTCCTCGGGCTGGAAGGCGTCCAGCACGCGGGTGGCCAGTTGTCGCGCCCTCCCGGCGAACCCGGCGTTGTACAGCGGTTGGCCGCAGCAGGTCTGGCTGGCTGGGAAGTCCACCTCGACTCCCAGGTCTCTCAGCAGCCGTACCGTGCTCACCCCCACCGCCGGGAATAGCTGGTCGACGAGACAGGTTACGAACAGGGACGCTCTCTTGCCCTGGGCAGCGGCCAACTTGCCTCCGTATTGGGCCTGGGCCCTCGAGACCATCTCGAATGGCCGGTTCAGGGTACCAGAGAAGCCCACGGGTGGCAACTTGACGCTAGCTGGCTGGTGGCTGCCGCAAGGTTGATTTACCCGTTGCGCTGGGGTATTCTGCTGCTAGCTGGGAGCCACAGAGGAGTGCCATGAATGCGGCGGATATACCCTTCCTGTCCACCGGAGAGCTGTCCAGGCTGATCGAGGGCAGGGAGGTCTCTCCGGTCGAGGCTACGGAGGCATACCTGGCCCGCATCGACGCGCTGGACTTCAAGTTCAACGCCTACCTGACGGTCAGCCGCAAGGAGGCCCTGGCGGCGGCCCGGGACGCCGAGGAGGCCATTCTTCGCGGCGAATACCTGGGCCCGATGCACGGCATTCCGGTGGCGGTGAAGGACCAGCTTTGGACCAGGGGAGTCCGCACCACGGGCGGCTCCAGGGTCCTGGCCGACTTCTTCCCCGAGAAGGACTCCACGGTGGCGGCCAACCTCAAGAAGGCCGGGGCTGTCATCCTGGGCAAGACCAACATGACCGAGCTCGCCATCGGCGGCCCCCACCGGTACAGCCAGCCCCGCAACCCCTGGGACTTGGACGCCTACCCGGGACGCTCCAGCAGCGGCTCGGGCGTGGCCACCGCGGCGTACCTCTGCTCTACGTCCATAGGAGAGGACACGGGCGGCTCCATACGCATTCCCGCCGCCTTTTGCGGAGTAGTGGGGCTGAGACCCACCTGGGGTCTGGTCAGCCGCTACGGACTGATGCCGGGGGCCTGGTCCATGGACACCGCGGGCCCCATATCCAGGACGGTGGAGGACGCGGTCATAACCCTTGGCGCCATCGCCGGACACGACCCCATGGACCCGTACACCTGGAGCGCCCCCACGCCCGACTTCAGGCAGTCGCTCAACGGTGACGTAAAGGACCTACGCATAGGCATCGTAAAGGAGCAGATCGATGCCGACATCGTGGAGCCTGAGGTCAGGACCGCGGTTCTCAAGGCGACCTCGGTGCTTGGCGAGCTGGGCGCCGTGGTCGAGGAGGTGTCCATCCCCCACACGGCGTACGCCAACTCCCCGGCGTGGGGAGCCATGGCCATCGAGCCCGCCATAAACTACAGGCAATGGGCCAGGGAGCGCCTCCACGAGTTCGGACGGGGCAACCGGGCGGGGCTTCTCCTGGGAAGCATCATTCCGGCCCAGGCCTACTACAAGGCCCAGAGGCTCAGGACCCTGCTCCGGGGCCAGGTGCTGGAGGCCTTGGAGAGGTACGACGTTCTGGCTCTGCCCACCACCGGCAGGCCGGCCGCGCCCACGGACGACGACCCGGTGGTCACAGACCGTCTCCCCTCGGTCCAGACCGCCCTCTTCAACCTGGCTAGCTGTCCCGCCGTCTCATTGCCCTGCGGCCTGAGCTCCCGCGGCATGCCCATCTCCCTCCAGATGGGCGCCAGGCCGGGGGCCGACGGGACCATCATCAGGGCCGCCCACGCCTACGAGCGGCACACAGACTGGCACACCAAGAGGCCTCCATTCGCATGAGCCGACCAGGGACGAGCCCACCGGCGGGGGACCCTTGAAGATCAGCCGGGTGGAGGCCACTACCCACAGCATCCCTGTGGAAGTGCCGATGCTGGCCCACGATATCATCCGGCCGGTGGTCTTCGTGACCGTCGAAACGAACTCGGGCGTCACCGGTTATGGACTGACGGGGCACGGCCAGCGGTTCGGCGTCGCGGAGTTCATCAATCGTGAGGTGGGCCCCCACCTGGCGGGCAGGGACCCGACGGAGACGGAGCGTCTGTGGCAGGACCTGTACTCCAGGTTCAATCCCCGGTCCCAGACGGGGGTGTGGAGCTCGGCGGTCAGCGCCCTGGACATCGCCTTCTGGGACATCAAGGGCAAGCGCTACGGCGAGCCCGTGTGGCGCCTGCTGGGGGGCGCCCAGAACCCGGTCCCGTGCTACATCACCTTCGGACTCTTGGAGTTCAACCTGCCGCAGCTCCTGGAGATGGCCGAGTACTTCGCGGACCAGGGGGAAAACAGGCTGAAGATGGTGGTGGCCATCGACGGCGGCGAGCGGCCCATGGAGGACGCGGCAAGGGTGGCGGCGGTGAGGGACATCCTGGGGGAGAACGTGGAGCTGATGGTCGACGCCAACTACGGGTTCTCCTTCAACCGGGCCCTGGAGCTGTGCAAGCTCATCGAGCCCTACCGGATCACCTGGTTCGAGGAGCCGGTCTACCAGAACGATGCCCGGCTACTGGCCGAGCTGCGCCGCCGCACTTCGATACCCATATCCGCCGGTCAGAACGAGGGCCACAGGTTCCGGCACCGGGACCTGATAGTGAACGGCGCGGTGGACATCGTCCAGCCCAACGTCTGCTACGTCGGAGGCTACACCGAGGGTGTGAAGGTAGCCCACATGGCCCAGGCCTTCAACCTGCCCATCGCCAACGGGGGCGGCTGGCCTCACCACAACGCCCACCTGCAGGCGGCGATGTCCAACGGCTGGCGGGTGGAGTTCCACTACCTGATGTGGCAGGTGGGAGAGACCATCTACAGGGACCCGCCGGGGCCCAAACGGGGCTGGGTCACGCTCACCGAGGAGCCCGGCCTCGGCCTGGACCCCAACTGGGACGCCCTGAAGGAGTACAGGGACCCGTAGTCCCCATTCCAGCCTCAGTCTAACCTCGAGGAGGCCACCATGTCGGACAGAGACCTGGCTTTCACCCCGGCCCACGAGCTTGCGGAGATGGTCACAACGAAGGCAGTCTCCCCCGTCGAGCTCACCGAGCTGTACCTGAGGCGCATAGAGGAGCTGGACCCCAAGCTCAACGCCTTTCTGACCGTAACCGGGGACGAGGCGATGGCCGACGCCCGCGCCGCGGAGCGGGCCCTGGCCGGGGGCGGGAGTTTGGGCTCCCTGCACGGGATACCGATCTCCGTCAAGGATCTGGAGGCGACGGCGGGGGTCAGGACCACCTTCGGCTCCCTTATCTTCCAGGACCACGTGCCGGATTGCGACTCGGGCACCGTCGAGCGGGTGCGGGCGTCGGGGGCCATCATGTTGGGAAAGACCAACACGCCCGAGTTCGGCATGCGGGGCACGACGGAGAACCGCCTGGGCGACGCTTGCCGCAACCCCTGGGACACGGCCCGTACTCCGGGGGGCTCCAGCGGTGGGGCCACCGCCGCCCTGGCCGCCGGACTGTGTCCCCTGGCCACGGCCAGCGACGCCGGCGGATCCATCCGCATCCCCGGCAGCTTTACCGGCGTTTACGGAATCAAGCCCACCCTGGGCAGGGTGCCCCGGTTCGGCGGCGTCGCCAGGCCCGCGCCCAACCCCGTGGCCCAGCCCGGGCCCATGGCCCGCACGGTTCGCGACACGGCCATGCTGTTGCAGGCCATGGCCGGGCCCCACGACCGGGACGCCAACATGCTCCGCCAGGTGCCTCCCGACTTCCTGGACGGACTGGACTCGGGCGTGAGGGGGCTGCGCATCGCCTGGAGCCTCAACCTGGGCTACGCCACAGTGGACCCCGAGGTGGCCCGGGTCACGGCCGAGGCCGCCCGTGTGTTCGAAGAGCTGGGCGCGTCGGTGGACGAGCCGGGCGTCTCAATGGCGCAGCCCTTCGGGAGGATGGGCGCCATCGTGTCGGCCAACGCCTACGCCTCCTACGGCGACCACCTGGAGAAGAGGGCCGGCGATCTGACGGACTACGCGAGGGGCAGGCTGAAGAAGGGCAAGCAGGTGACGGGAGTCGAGTACGCCGTGGCCCTCCGGGAGCTGGAGCTGCTCAAATTCCAGATGGCAACCCTCCTGGAGACCTACGACCTGCTCATGACTCCGACAATGGCGGTGCCCGCCTTCGAGATCGGCAAGCACCCGACGGAGATCGGCGGACGCGCCGTGGAGCGGGACTGGGGGTTCAACCCCTTCAACGTGGTGTTCAACCTGACGGGGCAGCCCGCCGCCAGCGTGCCCTGCGGCTTCTCCTCCGACGGCCTCCCCATCGGCCTCCACGTAGTGGGGCGGATGTGGGACGAGGCGACGGTGCTGAGGGCCTCTGCGGCCTTCGAGCAGGCCCGGCCCTGGGCGGATAAGCTGCCTCCGGTATCCTAGAGGCCGGAAGGTCCCTTCCGGAGTCGGGGAGCATCGGGCGGACATCCCCGTTGGAGGAGGTCATTTGGACAGGATATCCCGATACCTGGCTGAGTACGCCTTTTCTTTGGATGTTGGCGAGCTGCCGGGGGACGTGGTTCACGAGTCCAAACGGAGGGTCATGGACTCCCTGGGCATCGCCATGGGCGGGTACGACGAGGAGCCCTGCCGGATAGCCCGGTCCCTGGCCCTGGAGACGGGCGCCGCCCGGGGCGCCACTGTGTTCGGCACCCGGCACAGGGCCACGCCCGACATGGCCGCCTTTGCCAACGGGACCATGGTCCACTCCCAGGACTACATGGACACCTACCTCTCGGCGGAGGCGTGCCATCCCAGCGACAACCTGTCCGCCGTTCTGGCCGCCGCCGAGCATTCGGGCGCGGGCGGCCGCGACGTCATCGCGGGCGCCGTCCTGGCCTACGAGGTGATGTGCCGGTTCTGCGACGCGGCGGGCGTCCGCGAGCGGGGGTGGGACCACGTGGTATACGGGGCCGTCTCCAGCGCCCTGGCCGCCGGGAAGGTGCTGGGGTTGGGTGTGTCCGAGCTTGCGGAGGCGGCGTCCCTGGCGGCGACCTCCAACGTGGCGTTGCGCCAGACCAGGGTGGGCGAGGTCTCCATGTGGAAGGCCTGTGCCCCCGCCAACGCCGCCCGCAACGGACTGATGGCGGCGCTGCTGGCGGCGCGGGGCCTCGAGGGGCCCGCCGCGGCCTTTGCCGGGGAGAAGGGTTTTCTGAACCAGGTCACTGGCCCGGTGGAGCTGCCGGAGTTCGCGGGAGAGGGACGCCCGTTCATGATCGGCAGCACCCACATCAAGCTCTGGCCCGTCCAGTACAACACCCAGGCCGGCATCCAGGCGGCCCTTCAGTTGAGGGAGGACCTGAAGACTGGAGTCGGCTTCCGGTCGATGACCATAGACATAGCGGATGTGGGCGCGGACCTGAGCGCCGATACCCGGGACAAGTGGGACCCCCGGACCCGGGAGACCGCCGACCACAGTCTCCCCTACATCGTCGTGTCCGCCCTCATGGACGGAGATGTGGACCGCGGGACCTTCGACATGGAGCGGATCAGGGACCCGGAGCGGCTCGCGCTCCTGAAGCGGGTGACCGTGCGAAGGGACCCGGAGTTCAGCAGGGCGTACCCCCAGGCCCTGTCCGTCAGGGTCGGCGTGGAGACGGCGGCTGGCGAGGTGTTGACCAGGCAGGTAGACTACCCGTTGGGCCACTGCGAGAGTCCCATGAGCGACTCCCAGGTGGAGGGGAAGTTCAGGCGGCTGACCGCCGGCCGGGTCCCCGAGGGCCAGGCCGACGAGATTCTCCGGCGGTTGTGGTCCCTGGAGGAGGAGCAAGACATCGGCGGCCTGGTGGGTCTGCTGGCGCCGCCTGCCGGGTAGCGGCTACCCGGCCTCCGCGTCGTCCCGGCTGCCCGTCCAAAACGAATCAGGAGGTGCCCACAGCCATGAACGAGGTCCGAGGAGTGATAGCCAGGCAGAAGGGCTCGCCGGTGACCATCGAGCCGGTCATGGTGCCCGATCCGGGCCCGGGGGAGGCGCTGGTCCGGGTCCAGGCGTGCGGCGTATGCCACACCGACCTGCACTACCGGGAGGGGGCCATCAACGATGACTTTCCATTCCTGCTGGGACACGAGGCGGCCGGGGTGGTGGAGAAGGTCGGCTCCGACGCCGACGGCCTGATCCCCGGCGACTTCGTGATCATCGCCTGGCGGGCTCCCTGCGGAGGCTGCCGGTCTTGCCTGCGGGGACGTCCGTGGTACTGCTTCGCCAGCAGGAACGCCAAGCAGCCCATGACCCTCCAGGACAGCACGCCCCTGAGCCCGGCCCTGGGGATCGGGGCCTTCGCCGAGCTGACGCTGGTGGACTCGGGCCAGGCCGTGAAGGTCGACCCCGCAGCCCGGCCTGAGGCGGCCGGCCTGGTCGGCTGCGGCGTCATGGCCGGACTGGGGGCAGCCCTGAACACCGGCGGGGTGAGCCGCGGCGACTCGGTGGCGGTCATCGGATGCGGGGGGGTCGGCGATGCCGCCATAGCCGGCGCGCGCCTGGCCGGCGCCCATACCATAATCGCCGTGGACATCGACGACCGGAAGCTGGAGTGGGCCAGGGAGTTCGGCGCCACCCATACCATAAACGGGGCCCAGACCGACCCGGTGGAGGGTATCAGGGAGATTACCGGCGGGAACGGGGTGAACGTTGCCATAGAGGCCGTCGGCACGCCCGGGACCTACCAGCAGGCCTTCTACGCCAGGGACCTGGCGGGAACGGTGGTGCTGGTGGGAGTGCCCAGTCCCGACATGAAGATCGAGCTTCCGCTGCTGGAGGTGTTCGGACGGGGCGGGACCCTCAAGTCCTCCTGGTATGGGGACTGCCTGCCCAGCCGCGACTTCCCTATGCTCATCGACCTGTACCTCCAGGGGCGGCTGGACCTGGACCGGTTCGTGTCCGAGACCATCTCCCTGGACGACGTCGAGTCGTCCTTCCACAAGATGGAGCAGGGGGAGGTCCTCAGGTCGGTGGTCGTCTTCTGATGGATGCCGTCACCTTCATCCGCCACAGTCTGAACCAGGTGCACCAGAGGCTGACGGAGACCTGCCGGGGGCTCACGTACGAGCAGGTCTCCTGGAGGCCGGCGCCCCACGCCAACAACATAGGCTTCATCCTGTGGCACGTCGCCCGGGCAGAGGACCGGACCGTGGGCGCGGTGCTGAGCGCACGGGGAGAGCTCTGGGTGACCCGACACTGGCACCTGCAGTTCGGCAACTCCGTGGAGTCTCCCCCACCTGGTGACAGGATGGGACTCCTGAGCATGCCGATTCCCACGCCCGACGTTCTGATGGGCTACCTGAACGACGTGCACCGGAGCACCATCCGCTTCCTGGAGAGCCTGACCCTGGAGGACCTGGACGCGGCCCCCTCGGCAGACCAGCCCCAGCGGACCGTGGCGGCGCTGCTCCGCCATCAGATAACCCACAAGAACAACCACCACGGCCAGGTGGACTACATCCGGGGCCTTCAGGACCCGGACTGGGACCTCCCGCCGGGCACCGGCGTGGTACAGGAATAGCGCACGGGCCCGTGATGCGGTCCCGTTCCAAAGACAGAATCCCGGGAGGTGTGACATGGCGACGGACCCGAAAGAGAAGCACGTAACGGTCAACGGGGTGCGGCTCCGGTACCTGGACTGGGGCTCCGAGGGCAAGATGCCCCTGGTGTGCCTGCACGGGCATACGGGCCAGGCGCGCATCTGGGACGAGTTTGCCGAGGCCGTGCGGTCCGACTACCATGTCCTGACCGTGGACCAGAGGGGTCACGGCGAGAGTGAGTGGGCCGCCACGGGATACGACCGGGACAGGTTCGTCGAGGACCTGGCGGCCTTCGTCGACGCCCTGGAGCTGGACCGGTTCGTGCTGGTCGGGCTCTCCATGGGCGGGTGGCACTCCATGCTCTATACCCCGGACCGCCAGGACAGGGTGGAGCGCATCGTCATCGTGGACATCGCTCCCGAGCCCAGCCCCGAGTACATGAAGCAACGGGCCAAGCGTCCGCCGGTGCCCATGGAGTTTCCCAGCCTGGAAGCCGCCGTGGAGTGGGCGCGGCGGGACGACCCCTGGGCCACCGATGCACGGATCCGCCGGGACACCGAGGACAAGACTCGCCAGCGGGAGGACGGCCGGTGGGTCTGGAAGGCGGACCCGCTCCTGTTCAACAAGGTGCTGCCCGACATGACGGACCCCTCCCACGTGGCACGGTACTGGAGGACCTTCGAGGCCATCGAGTGCCCCTTGCTGGAGGTGAGGGGGCTGGAGAGCGGGCTGGTGTCCGACGAGACGGTCCGGCGCATGGAGCAGGCGGGGAAGCGGTTCAGCTCGGTGGACGTGGCCGGAGCCGGCCACATAGTGACCATCGACAAGCCCCAGGAGTTCATCCAGGCGACGCGGGGGTTCCTGGGCGTGTCAGGCTAACTCGGTCTGCGGAACGGTAGCAGGGTCTGATGGACGGACGGGAGATCAGAACTGGAAGGAGTCCATGATCTCCTGGGTGGTGCGCACCGAGGCCTTCTTCTGGCTCTCGTGAAGCCTCTGCTGCAGAGTGGGACGGCTGGTGTCCCTGTAGATTACACCGACCGGCAGGCCGCCGTCCTGGATGCGTTCGTAGGCCATGGCCCGGTCCGAGGGCTCGTGGTCCTCCGGTATCGTCCACAGGGTGCCCTCGATGCCCTTCTTGCGGTTGCCCTTGATTATCTCGTAGGTGTCGTTGTAGGTCGTGCATGGCGACTGGACGTGCACCACGGCAAAGCCCTGGTGGTCCATCCCCTCGCCGATCAGCTTTCCCAGGACCCGGGGTTGGGACGAGAAACCCGAGGCGATGAATGACACGCCCAGGGTGAGGTACAGCTCCAGGGGGTTCAGGGCGTCCTCTATCTTGCCGTAGGGAGTCGAGCTGGTCAGCCCTCCCAGCTCTGTCGTGGGGGAGCTCTGGCCCTTGGTCAGCCCGTACACGCCGTTGTCCATGACGACGGCCGTGATGTTCAGGTTGCGGCCGGCCTGGGGGGCGATGTGCTCTCCGCCGATGCTGAGGAAGTCCCCGTCCCCGGCGACGACCACCACGTTCAGGTCCGGCTGGCCCATCTTCACTCCCATGGCGATGGGCAGGGACCTGCCGTGGATGCCGTGGAACCCGTAGGGCTGCGGACCCTCCAGCAGGTGGACCAGGTTGCCCGAGCAGCCGATCCCGGCCACCACCACGTTGCTCTCCATGGGCCGGTCCGTGCCCTTTATCCGCTCTGCCATGGCGAACTCCAGCGCCCGGCGTACTCCGAAGTCGCCGCACCCTGGGCACCACTTGAAATCGTACTCGGGATTCTTGGTGGTCACGCCTCAACCATCCCTTTCCTCATGGTCCCGGCCTTTTCCCCGATCTTCTCCACAAGGTCGGCTACCTTGAAGGGCAGTCCCGTGTACTGGGTTATGGACTCGGCCCGGATGCCCAGCGAACGCAGCACGCCGGAGAACTGGCCCTGGTAGTTGAGCTCGGGGACTATGACCAGCTCCTTCTTTCGAAGCTCCTCGACCAGCGCCACCGGAAGGGGCTGGAGGAACATGGTGTAGTACCAGGCAAGGGGCTCTCCCTGTCCTGTGAGGACCTTGTAGGCCTCCCAGGTCGGACCCTTCGAGCCCCCCCAGGTCATGACCGCTACGGGCTCGTCGGCGTTCTCCCGTTCGTACGCCTCGTTTTCCAGCAGCTTCAGCTTGCCGAAACGCCGCTGGGTCATCTGGATGTGTCGGCTGGGCAGGTGGGTGGTGTCCCCCATGGCGTCGTGCTCGCTGCCGTTGGCCACGTAGGCGCCCGGGCTGCCGGGTAAGGGCATAGGGGAGAGCTCGTACCCGTCGTAGCGCAGGTATCCGTTGCCGCCCCGGTAGACCTGCCGGTCCTCCACTTGGAGCTTGCTCAAATCTGGCTTGGGGATGTTCTGGGCTCGCTCGGCCATGGACATCTCGCTCATCAGGATGACGGGGCCCTGGTAGCGCTCCGCCCAGTTGAACGCCATGACGGCGGCGTAGAAGCACTCCTCCACGCTGCCGGGGGCGATTACCGGCATGGCCACGTCCCCGTGGGCCGGGTGCATGCACGCTAGCAGGTCCGACTGCTCGGTCTTGGTGGGCAGGCCCGTGGCGGGGCCGCCCCTCTGGACGTCCACCACCACACAGGGTATCTCCGCCATCCAGCCCAGGCCCAGGCCCTCGCTCATCAGCGAGAACCCCGGGCCCGCCGTCGCGGTCATGGCCTTCTTTCCCGAGAACCCGGCGCCCAGGATGACGCTTATGGACTCTATCTCCGAGCTCACCTGGTAGGCGAACTTGCCGGGCCCCACCAGGTTGCGCTCCATGAAGACCAGGATGGTGGTGGCGGGCGAGATCGGGTAGCCCACGTAGAAGTCGAGCCCCGCCGCCAGGGCGCCCAGGGAGACGGCCTCGTTGCCCTTGATCATGAGCTGCTCGTGGTCGGGTTTGATGGGGTCGTCCAGCGCGCCGATCTGTATCTCGCTGGAGGCGGCATGTTCCTTGCCCAGGCTCAGGGCGGCCACGTTGGCCTTGATGATAGCGTCGCGGCCCTTGAAGCGCCGCCGTATGAACTCCTCGAAGTACTCCAGCGGCATGTTGACCAGGTGCGCCAGGGCCCCGATTATCACCATGTTGGCCGACCGGGCCTCTCCAGCCTCCTTGGCCAGCTGGTCGAAGGGTATCCCTATGTCCCCGCTGTCGTGGTGCGCTTCGAAGCCCGAGTCGTGCAGCACGACGCCGTCGCTGCGGACCTCGTCCTTGTGGCTGACGTAGGCTTCCGGGTTCAACGCCACCAGCACGTCCAGGGCGTCTCCGGCGCTGAGGACGGGGTCAATGGAGATGCGTGTCTGGGTCCACGTGGGGCCCCCCATGATCTGGGAGGGAAAGGTGGAGAAGGTCTGGACGTGGTAGCCCACCGCGGCGGCGGCACTGGCCAGCATCTCGGCGGCGGTAACGACTCCCTGGCCGCCTTCCCCAGCGAACCGGACCACGAAGTCCTGCTTCTTCTGGATGGGGGGCGACCCGGTGGTCGCCTCGGAGCCCGGCTCCGCCTCGTTGGTCCGCAATTTCTATCGTCCTCGGTCCGGGGATTGGTGTTCCGTCCCGGGGGCAGGGCCGAAGCCCAGGTGGAGGGATTGCGATGGTGCTCCCCCGCCAACGCCCGGGGAGACTGTCCCCTTCACCTTCAGCGTATGAGATGGCACTATTGTGGCCGTACTCTCCCTCATTCGGCTGCCAAGACTACTCGGTTCCCCAGAAAGGGAGGGTACGCCGGTTCAATATAGCATCCGGCCCCATCGATGTCAATGAGAATCCGCGTGCCTGGACACCCATGGCTCCGCCGCTCTTGCCAGGCCGCCTTCGATTGACTTATCCGCCGCCCATTGACTACAATTCGCGCCGTCGGGGTCAACATAAGGGGGAATGGGAGGCAAGGCGTTGTTCATGATTAAGTATTGGCGTATCTCCGTTGCGGCAGTCCTGGCGGTGACGTTGGCGCTGGCCGCGTGCGGTGGCGAGGACCCCACCAGCACTCCTGCCCCTACGGCTACCACCGCCCCCGCAACTCCCGCTCCTCCCCCAGCCACCACGGCGCCCCCTGCCACGGTTGCCCCGGCTCCCACCACGGCCGCCCCGGCTCCCACCACGGCCGCCCCGGCTCCCACCACAGCTGCCCCCCCTGCCACCACGGCCGCTGGTCCCACCCCCACACCCGTGGCCGCCCCTGCCGCCGAGGCGGCCCCCGACCCCACGGCCACAGCTGCTCCGCCGTCGGAGGCCGGCATGCTGGCCCAGTACGCGGCGGAGCACGCCGGCGGCCCGGGGGCCATCTTCGTGGGCGACCCCATGCAGCTAATCGGGCCGCCGCCCCACGAGGGCCTCATGCTGCAGGTGCCCGAAGCGGAGTACACTCAGGCGTCGACGGCGGCGCTGTTCGGCGTCCCGGCCTTGGGCATTCCCGGCCACCTGTTCATCTATAGCAGCGACTACTATCAGCGGCTGATACAAAAAGCCAACCTGACCAACCCCACGCCGCTGACCTCCTCGGGCGAGAGCATCGAGATACAGCACACGTGTATAGACCGCAGCCTGCCCACCTGCGTGTTGATCCAGTCCTACTGGGCGCCCAATCTGGCCAAGCGGACCAACGGCCAGGTAGAGCTCTCGGTGGTCTCCTTCGTGGAGTTGGGGCTGTCCGGCCCGGAGACCCTGGAGCAGGTGAGCAGGGGCACACTGGACATGGTGAACATCTATACCGGGTACGTGGCCGGGCAGCTCCCGGCCCTGGAGATACAGTCCCTTTGGGGGATGGCGGTGGACTGGGAGAGCTCGTACCTGATCCTGACGGAGCTGGACCAGGACATCGATAGTACGATGCTGGAGGCCACCGGCGGCAGTCACGTACTGAACCGAAACTGGTTCGCCGGGTCGGACCAGTGGTTCTTTGGGGACCGCCCGCTGCAGACGGTGGAGGACTTCCAGGGCCTCAAGATACGCTCCCACGCGGCCTCCATGTCGGACTTCATCAGGGGAATGGGCGGCGAGCCCGTGTTCCTGGGCCCCGCCGAGATATACACCAGGCTGGAACGGGGCTTCGTCGACGCCGCGGCCACCGCCGCCATCCTGGCCATTCCCGACCGGCTGTTTGAGGTGTCAGACTACATGTCCGGTCCGGTGATCGGGTTCGGGTACACCAACAACGTGATCAACAAGGACGTGTGGGACGAGATCCCCGCGGACCTGCAGCAGATAATCACCGAGGAGGGCGCCAAGGCCGAGCTGGAGGCCCTCCGCCTGGCCCCGTTCCACAACCTCATCGCCATCCAGATCAACCAGAGCCTGGGCATACAGCCGGTGCCATTCTCCGAGGACATAGTCCGGTACATCCAGGGCGTGGTGTTGCCGGAGTACGTCATCCCCGGCTGGTTGAGGCGCATCGGGTACCCGGAGAAGGGTGGGGACATCGTGGCCGCGTTCAACGAGAAGGTGTCTCCCTACCTGGGGCTGAGGATCACCGAGGACGGCTCTACCGAGCGGGTCCCCATTACCAAGGGCCCCCACTCCGGGTAACGCCCCGCCCGGGAGGGCCATCGGACCGGCCTGGCCCGTAGGCACCGCAGCGGGCACATAAGGGCCCGGAAAGGCGGTCCATGGCCTTTACGAGCTTGTCGGCCTACACCGGACGGAGGACCCCGGCCCTCTACCTGCTGCTGGGCTTCCGGGCCGCGGCGCGGAAGGCCGACCGCTTGTACCTCCTGCTCGGTTACGTGTGCGGCCTGCAGCTCCTGCTCCTAGCCTTCTTCATCACGTATCAGGTCGTAGCACAGAACCTGGACTGGGCCCGCGCTCCCGGCACCGACGCCATGAGCGGCTACGTCCTGGCCATGGCCGCCACCTGGGCCCTGAGCTACTCCCTGCGGTCTGACGCCCACGTGCGCATCGACGTGCTGCTGCCCCACATGGGCCGCCGCGTCAGGGCCATCGCCGACTGGCTGGCCCTATTCGCCCTGGGCTTCTTCGCCTGCGTCACGGCCTGGAAGGTATGGGAGAGCGTGATTAGCGACTACCAGCGTGGGGCGGTCACCAACGACTATCCTCTGACGCCTCTGTTCATCCCCAAGGCCGTGGTCGCCGTCGGGTTCACCCTGCTGGTGGTCACCGCAGGGCAGATGATGTTGTCCATGATAGCCGAGAGGTGGCTGCCCCGCCTCCACAGGGCCATGGGCGGCGACGACCTAGAGGGACCGGTGGCGGCCGGCGGCGAGGGGACTCCTGGCTTGGGGGCGTCGGACGACGCCCGGGGGGCCTAGCCGTGGCCATTGGCGTCGCCTTCGGGTTGATGGGGACCTTCTTCCTGGCGGGCATGTACGTTGCCGCCGCACTGGGATGCCTGTCCCTGATCATCATGCACTTCTTCTCCGACCGGCCCCTGTGGTTTGCCCTGGCCGACAAGGCCTGGGGGGTGAATACCAACTTCATACTCGTGGCCGTGCCCCTGTTCGTGTTGATGGGGGAGCTGATGAACCGCTCGGGCATAGGGGAGCGCATGTACGCCGTCATCTCCCGTTGGATATGGTTCCTCCCCGGCGGCCTCATACACACCAACATCGTGTCATGCGCCATCTTCTCCGCGTGCTCCGGCTCCAGCGTCGCCACCTCGGCCACCATCAGCCGGGCGTCGCTGCCCTCCTTCCGGCAGCGGGACTACTCGGAGAGGATGGTCATCGGCTCCCTGGCCGCCGGGGGCACCCTGGGCATCCTCATCCCCCCCAGCATAAGCCTCATCATCTACGGCGTGGTGGTGGACGAGTCCATTGGCCGCTTGTACATGGCCGGGTTGTTTCCAGGTCTCCTGCTGGCCCTCTCCTTCATGGTGATGATCGGCGTGGCGGCCCTGGTCTGGCGAGGTATGGCCCCCCGGGAGCACGGCGAGAGCTTTTCCACCTGGGAGGGCTGGCGGCTGAGGCTGCTGGGCACGCTCCAAATACTGCCCATCGTGGCCCTGGTTGCCCTGGTCCTCGGGGTGATCTACTCGGGAGTCGCCACTCCCAGCGAGGCGGCCGCCTTCGGTGTGTCCGGCGCCTTCGTCTTGACGGTCCTGCTGAACTCCAACGAGGTGCTGACGCCCCTGCTGGGCGGTATCCTCAGGCGCACCGGCCTCATCCTCCTGTTCACCAGCAGCACCCGGACGACCTTGCGCGAGGCCCGGATGCCCTCCAGGCAGATGGTCGAGGCCCTGGTCAGGCGAAACGTGCGCATAGTCATGGACTCGGTCATCTCCACGGTGCGCACCACCGGGATGATCTTCCTCATATTGCTGGCCGCCCTCACCCTGAGCTTCGCCTTCGCTCGGTTGGGCATATCCCAGCAGGCCGCGGAGATCATCTCGGGCCTAGCCCTGAACGATTGGCAGCTAGTGCTGGCCCTGGTCCTCTTCTACCTGGTCCTGGGCACCTTCATGGAGAGCTTCGCCATGATGGTCACCACCGTGCCCGTCCTGCTGCCCGCGTTGCAGCAGGCGGGGGTCGACCTGGTCTGGTTCGGCGTTATCGTGGTGCTCCTCGTTGAGGCTGCCCTCATCAGCCCGCCCGAGGGCATCAACCTGTACGTGCTGCACGGCGTGCGGCAGGACGTGGACCGGGAGCAGGCGGAGAGGGCCAACGAGGCGGTGCGGCAGACCACCATCAAGGACGTGTGGATAGGCGTGCTGCCGTTCATGGCCTGCATGGCCGCCACGACGGGGCTGGTGCTGGCCGTGCCTCAGATCGCCCTCTGGCTGCCTGACCTCATTTATGGCTTGAGATAGGGTACGGCTTGAGATGGGGTACGGCTTTGAGATAAGGTTCGTTTGAGTTAGGACTGGGGCTTGCGGGCGATGGCCTCGCCGAAGGCGAAGGCTCCGCAGGCCCCGGCGAGGCCCTTCCACTCGTCGAGTCCCTGGCGCCACCGGTCGAACTGCTCCTGGGTCGCCAGCCCGTACTTCGTGGCCGCCCCTATCACCGTAGGGGAGAGGAACCAGTCGACGATGAAGGCGTGAAGGAAGGCGACGTCTTCGGCCGCGCTGAAGAAATCAAAGGACGCGCCGGCCCGCACCTCCGAGAACCCGGCTTCCAAGAGTATGTGCTTCAGCTCCCTCCCCATCTCGGGGTGGCCGCCGTTGGCCGCGAGAAGGTTGGCGAAGGTGGCCCAGGCGGCGTCGGTATCGTCTATGCTGGGCTCCAGGAACGAGGATGAGACGAAGACCTCCCGACTGGCCAGGATGCCCCCGGGTTTCAGGACCCGCTTCACCTCGGCCAGCGTTGCCTCGGTGTCGGGGACGTGCATGAGGACGGCATGGCAGTGGGCGATGTCGAAGGAGTCGTCTTCGAAGGGCAGGTCGGTCACGCTGCCCACGTGGAACGTGGCGTTCTGGTGTCCACCCGCTTGGGCGGCGGCCCGGGCCAGGCCGATCTGAGACTCCTCCACGTCGATGCCGTGCACCTCCCCGGGCTCCACGGCCCTGGCCAGCCCGACGGTGATGGTCCCCGGTCCGCAGCCAAAGTCCAGCACCTTGAGGCCCGGCTTGAGGTGTGGGAGCAGGTGTCTAGCGTGGGTCTCGGCGCTGCGCCGGTCGAGAAGCTGACGGAACTCCTCGCTGTAGCCCATGGTGTAGCTGGACGACGATGTCTGGTCGGGCATTGGGCCTCCCTTATCAATGTTGACTGTCAGTTGCCGCCGGGTCTGCGTCGTAGACTCGGCAACATCAGTCTACCCCTCATGTCCAGTATCCGAGAAGGGCAACCCGACTCGAATCGTCGAGCTTGGACCACACAGATACGGTCCGCGCCGCCATGGGCGCCACGCCACATGCAGCCGTCGGCCGGCGCTGTCTTGGGGCAGCGAATGTAGCCAGGCTCGAAGCTCCGCCGGTGTGCTTGTCCAAGCGCCCGGCTGACTCTACAATGTCGATTACAGCTCCACCGGCCTTACGTCGGGGGGAAGGACTCAAGACACCCGAGGCGCCCAGGAGCAGCCAGGAGGTAGGCTATGAATGGCACCCGCACGTCCGGTGCGCCCGTGGGTGAGACCGTGGTGGACTTTCTCCGGAGAGCGGTCGACAGGCACGGGCCCCGGGACGCCCTCCTGTTCAAGCCGGCCTTCCGATACCAGCGTTGGAGCTACTCGCGTTTGTGGCACGAGTCGGGCCAGGTCGCGACCCTCCTCCAGCGCCGGGGCCTGAAGAAGGGGGACCAGGCCGTCCTGTGGGGGCCCAACTGCCCCCAATGGGTGCTCATCTTCTTCGGGTGCATCAGGGCGGGAGTCGTACTGGTCCCCCTGGACCTTCGCAGCGCTCCCGACTACGTGGCCAGGGTCGTATCGAGGATCGACCCCAAGCTGGCGTTCACGTCGCGGCTCACCCCCAAGGACGACGTGGAGCTGGGGGTGCCCGAGATCACCTTCGAGGAGCTGGAGGCCGCCATCCGGGACCTGCCCCAGCCGGAACAGGTGGATGTGGAGCCCGACGACCTTGTCGAGATAATGTTCACCTCGGGCACCACGGGCGATCCCAAGGGAGTCATGCTCACCCACCGGAACCTGACGGCCAACATAGAGGGCGTGTCCCACTACATCTCCTGCGACCCCTCCAGCCGTCTTCTGTCCATCCTTCCCCTCAGCCACATGTACGAGCAGATGGGCGGCCTGTTCATCATGTTGTACCACGGCGCCAGCGTCACCTACCCCACCAGCCGCCAGCCCACCGTGCTGGCACGGACCATGCGCGAGCGCAAGGTAACCATCATGCTCCTGGTCCCCCAGGCGCTGGAGCTGCTGATGAACGGGATCGAGCGGGAGGTGAAGCGCCAGGGGAGGGAGGCCCTGTGGGCCAGGCTTCTCAGGATAGCCGAGTCCACGCCCTTTCCCCTGAGACGCATCCTGTTCCGCCGGGTACACAAGCAGTTCGGCGGGAAGCTCGACTTCATCGTGTCCGGAGGGGCGGCGCTGGACCAGGAGCTGGGGCGCAAGTGGGAGCTGCTCGGGATCAGGATCGTGCAGGGATACGGGACCACCGAGGCCTCTCCCGTCATCAGCAACCACAGCCTGGAGGAGCGCCGTATGGACTCCACCGGCCGCCCCCTGCCCAACGTGGAGGTGAAGATCAGCGGCGACGGCGAGATCCTGGTGCGCGGGGACAGCGTCAGCCCGGGCTACTGGCGGGCGCCCGACGAGACCGCCGCGGCCTTCGTCGACGGCTGGTACATGACGGGGGACCTGGGTTTCTTCGACGACCAGGGGTTCCTGCACATCCAGGGCAGGAAGAAGGACATGATCGTCCTGCCCAGCGGCCAGAACGTGTTCCCCGAGGACATCCAGGCGGTGCTGGCCAGGCACCCGAAGGTTACTGACTCGGCCGTCGTGGGGCTGACCAGGGGCCCTTCGGTGGAGGTGCACGCGGCCCTGATCCTGGACGACGCCGGCGCGGCCCAGGAGGTGGTCTCCTGGACCAACGGCCAGCTTGCGGAGCAGCAGAGGATACGGGGCTTCACCGTTTGGGCCGGCGAGGACTTTCCCCGCACCCACACCCTCAAGGTGAAGAAGGGACTGGTGATCGATACGATTCTCGGCAGAATGCAGCCTGACTCACCGGCCGTATCGCCGGCGGGAGGGGGCTCCGCGGCGGGGTCGCGCACCCTGCTGCAGATCGTTGCCGAGGTGAGCAAGCGGGCCGTCGAGGAGGTGCGGGAGGGCTCGACCCTGGGGGCCGACCTGGACCTGGACTCCCTTGGCCGCGTCGAGCTGCTGTCGGCGATGGAGGCGGAGCTGGGCGTTTACGTGGACGAGAGCCAGCTCAGCCCGGAGATGACCGTCAGCCGCCTGACGGCCCTGGTCGAGGAGGGGTCGAGGAACCCGCCGATGATGAGCTTCCCGGCCTGGGGCATGCGGTGGTGGTGCCGCATGCTCCGCGGTTTCCTCCAGCGGTCGGTGGTCTTCCCGCTGGTGGCCCTCTCCTACGGGCTGAGGGTGGCGGGCCGGGAGAATCTGGAGGGGATAACGGGGCCGGTGCTGTTCGCGTCGAACCACAACCTCGGCCTGGACAACCCGCTGATAATCAAGTCCGTCCCCCTCAGGTGGCGGCGGCGTATGGCTGTTGCCGGGGCCGCCGACCTGTGGAAGAACCCCGTCTGGTGGGTCGTGAACCCCCTGCTGGGGAACGCCTTCCCATTGGCCAGGGAGGGCCCAGTGAGGCCCAGCCTGGAGAACATGGGGAAGATCATGGACGACGGCTGGTCGGTGCTGATATACCCCGAGGGCGAGCTCACCGTCGGCGGGCCCATCAAGCCATTCATGAACGGCACCGGCCTGGTGGCCGTCGAGGGGCAGATTCCCGTCGTCCCCCTGCGCCTGCACGTCCGCAGGCTGGGATTTCCCGCACGGTTCCCCGTCCTCCGGCGAGGGAGGGTCGAGGTCCGCCTGGGGCAGCCGCTGAGCTTCCCTCCGGGAACGGACTACCAGGAAGCGACGTCGACCATCGAGGATGCCGTCAAGTCCCTGTGAGGAAGTCTCGGTTACTTCAACGCCCGCGGGCCGGGTCCGGGCGCGTCACGACCGGGAGGCTTCGCACCAGAGGCGGCAGCCGGTGATGCCCAAGACCAGGGGCAGCATCGTGTCCACGGCGGCCCATATGATCCAGGCCTGGTGGTTCCCGTCCAGGCTGTCCTCGCCAAGGGCCAGCAGGGAGAACCAGTTGTGCAGGAACAGGATCGTGACGGCCGCGGTCAGGTAGAAGGCCACGTGGACCTCCAGGTACGGGCGGGTGATGGGTCCCTCGGGGTCCCGCTTCCCCAGCTCCCGCTTGCGGAGGAAATTGAAGACTAGCGCCAGCCCCAGCCCGATGATCATCAGCACGTCCAGGACGTACCAGACGGTAATCACGTCGAAGGACTCAACCAGGAACGGGTTGATGATGAAATACGCCGCTACCGCGACCGCAACCGCGGCCATGTAAGCCCCTGCCGGTCTCTTCAGCCCTGCCATAGCACCTCCGTCGCTCATATATGAATAGCCCCCCAATATAGAAAAAGAGTGCCGGAGGAATGTCAAGGGGGGCGTGGTCCTGGGGACAGGGTCGTTAGGGGGCTGGGGGGAGCGGTCAGACGGTCTCGAACTGCAGCGTGGATAGGTCCAGGGTGGAGGATCGTTTCGAGAGATGAAGCATCTCCACACCGACCACTTCGTTGGACTCGTTGTAGTCGAGCACCACGCCGGGCGAGACCTCCTCGGACTCGACTATGGAGGAGTCGTCTAGGCGCAGGTAGAGGGCGTCGGCTTCCCTGTCCACGTGCAGCTTCATAGCTCCCCTCTCTTGCTTCGATCAGAGAATACGCTGACCACCCGCCAGGGCTCGACGCTGGTGTTGACGGCGACACGCAACACGCGGCCGTCCCGGTCCGGGATGCGTAGAAAAAATCGCTCGACCTCAGGGTCATTAGGGTCGGAGCCGCGAAGGTCTGGATCCGTCACCGCGGATTCCACCCACTGTCTGGCGATCATGCGTTGCTCCATGGCGTGGATCGCGTGCCTGGTGTAGGCTAGCGTTGGCGGTCCCACGAATTCAGTACATTATGGTACACCCGGCTTGACAAAATCAAGAACCGAGGCCGATTCCCGGGTCACTCCGTCGCTGGGCATGGGGACTGTGTACGTCAGCGTCGCCTCGTCTCCCTTGACCTCGATGCCCTCCACGAAGTTGCGGATGAGGGCCTTCCGCTCGGGGATAGTCCCCTTCTGCAAGAACTCCCTGAAGTCCGCAACGTACCCCTTGATCTCCTCGGTGGTCGGAAGCTCCACCCTTCGCTGCTCCAGCTGGGTCTCGGCATCCTCCCTCCCAGCCTCAAGCTGCTCCTCGCGGTGCCTCAGGGACATGATGCGGGGCGACAGGACCTCAAGGGTCAACTCGCTGGTCTCGATGGCCTCGTAGAGCTTCCCAAGGCGGTTCCGCACGTCGGCTAGCTCCGCCTCGACCACCTCCAGCCTGCCGGACAGCTCCCCGGCCATGGCGTCGATCTCCTCGGCCACCAGCTGCACCAGGGCCACGATGGTCTCCTCGGTGAGGATGCGCTCCCGTATCTTCTCCACGATGAAGCCCTCGACCTTCGGGGCGTTCAGGTAGCGGGCGCTGCACGTCCCCGCGCCATCTCTGAACAGGGTGCCGCAGATGTAGTAGGCGAACTGGCCGCTCTTAGCTCCCTGGGCCGAGTAGGGCCTGCCGCACACCCCGCACCTGAGCAGACCGCTCAGCAGGTACGGGCTCCCCACCCTGGCGGGTCTCTGCACCTTCGGGGCTCGGTCGCTCATCGCCTGCTGGACCTCGTAGAACAGCTCCCTCGACACCAGGGCGGGCCACGCTCCTTCAACCCTTACCGGCTCCTGGGCCTTCTCGCCCTTGCCGTTCCTGCCCCAGACGGCGGCGCCGGTGTACGCCTCGTTTCTCAGCACATAGTGGAGCGTCCCCTTGTACCAGCGCTTCCCCCTGTTGGTGACGCCACGGCCATTCAGCTCCTTGCACAGCTCCTTGAGGCCGCTGCCCCGTAGCGACTTCTCGAATATCTCCCTCACCACGGGAGCCGTCGCCGGGTCAACCTCCAGGGTGGGACGCTCCTTAGGCCCGTCGCTGACCTTGACCTTCCGATAGCCGAAGGGGGCCTTGGAGCCGAGGAAGAAACCCCTAGATGCTGCCTCTCGCATCCCCCGGACTACCTCCTGGGCCAGATTCTCGCTGTAGTATTCATCGACGCTCTCGATGATTCCCTCAAGGAGTCTGCCGGTGGCGGTATCCTCGGCCTGCTCGGTGATGGATACCACGCGGATACCCTTGCGCCGCAGCTGGGACTTGAACGCCACGGCGTGCTCCCGCTTCCTGGTGAAGCGACTGAATTTCCACACGAGGATCACGTCGAAGGGGGCCTTCGGCTTGCTGCCCTCCTCGATCATCTCCCTGAACTGGGGGCGGTCCGCCACTCGGCCGCTCTCGGCCTCGTCGATGTACTCGCGGGCCACGGAGTAGCCGTTGGCCCTGGCGTACTCCTTGAGCGCCCGTAGCTGGGCGGACACGGACAAGTCCACGTCCTGCCGATCGCTGGACACCCTGGCGTAGAGCGCAGCCGGCGTGAGCGGTTGTGGGTGCTTCTTCTTCATGCTGTCCTCCCTCATTCTCCCTGCGAGTCCTCCTGCTCGGCATGGCGGGCGCGAAGTCTCTCGTACCGGATGGTACGTAGCCACTCCCGCTCTTCCATGTAGTTGCGAAGGGCCTCCCTGATGAGCTCGCTCATGGTACGGCTCTCGTCGCGCATCACGTCCTGCAACTGCTCGGCCATATCAGGGGGCAGGGAAAACGTGATCGTCCTGGTGTTCCGGTTGATGGGCCTGCTGGTCATAAGCTGTCTTACTCTCTATCATCGAACATCCGATGGGCGCTGTCAACATTGGCAGTTGGGGGAAACCGATTCCTCGACTAGGATTCATAGTGGTATCCCAAACGTCACAGAATCGTCTTTCGATACCTCAATGAGGACCTTCCAGTGAAGCGCGCTATCCAGATGGCTATGCAGGACGACGGCTGGGCATTCCTTGGAGCCGTCGGTACCTACATGCGTCAATTGGACCCTGCGTTCGACCCACGAAGCTACGGACACAAACAATTGTCACTTCTAATTAAGTCCCGGTCCGATCTATTCGAATTGCGAGAGTTGAAGACCAGAGTCGGACCGTCTCTCATCCATGTGAAACTTGTCTGAAGGCTCTACAGGTGATGCGAGTTGCCACCATTTGGGATTCATGCCGGAGATCTGGCACACGAGGCCAGAAGACATGGCTTCATGTCCGCATATACAGATCCACTGCTTGAAGAATTCGAGCGCATTGAAGCGGTGCGAGCGACAGTCTTGCAGCCACCTGAGCCTTGAACTTGAATAGGACCTGGTTGGTGTGTCTTCCACGGCGAATCGCTGCCAGCACGGAAGACAGGAGAAAGTCCAAGTGCTGCGGGATGAGCGGTCCCTTGGCCAGAGTAGCAACGACCGCTGCGCCGACAGAGGCCGCAATGTCTTCGACGCAGTCGGGTCCCCAGAGTGTTCTCAGCATTGCTTGTATCCCTGGGGTTGTCTGGTATCCGCTTGCTTTGAACCTCCGCAATATGTCCTCCGCGCGGACCCTAACGAACCAGTAGTTCAACAGCACGAGTTGTTCAATGTTTGCGGAATACTCTTCGGCCGTGATGACATCAGAACGCAGCAACTCCATCAGCAGTGCTTGGGAGTTGACAGTCCCGAGTCCGAAGGAACGGGCTAAATGAGATTGGACCAAGTCGTCCGATACAAGAACGGGAGCGACCTGAGATTGTTCGTCGCCGGCGTAGACAGCGCCCGCTCCAGCAAGCGTCAGTACATCGATGGTCTTTTTGTGTTCGTCGGCTGTAAGCATTGGGTATGAGGGGATTCGCTCAAAGGACTCGGCCAACTCGAGCACCGAGAGCGCGTATGCCTGCCTTTTCTTCCAAGCATCGTCCGTGATCTCGGTTAGAGTGTAGCGTCCCTCCTCGTCCTTTCCTACGTGGCTGGAGGGGGCGCCATCGATCCTCATCTGATAGACGTGCTCTTGGATCTCGTCAAACGCGTGCTGAGGGATGGTGACACGTGAAAAACGAGTCCGAAGATGCTCCGCAAGCCCCAGCCTGTGTACGGTAAGCAAAGCGAGCATGTCTAGTACGATGAAGTTGGCATCGTGCATTTGTTCCAAAGCTTCGCTAGTTTCCTGCTCAGACCCGTTCCCAAAATGAAGACGTGCGGTTGGTTGCGCCGTATAACTAGGCCAGATCTCAAGAGTAGAACTACCGATAAGGGAGCAGAAGGAAGCGAATGGCAATTGTTGCGACTTGTACAATCCCTCGGCATTGCTAACGTGTTGGTGCCGCAACTCTATGCTCTGGAAGATCGGGGTGAAGTCGCTGTCTAGCTTGACGCGCGACAGCGACATGTTGTCTGGGAAGCGTGTCGAAAACTCTTCGAGAGTCTCCTGGTATGCGCGGACATACTTGCTCTGTATTTCCGTGATCTCATACGAGACTCCTCCAAGGCCTTGGCGCAGGACGACCACCTCACCAACCTTTCGACCCAGAAGACGCTGGGCGAGAATGTTACTTGGAGCCAGTTCTCGAGGTCCTAATGGCTCCTCTCCTGCCTCAAGGATTTGCCACCATTGCTCCTCATCGTCGCTCTTGATACGAATTGAACAGCCCTGTCCTACGATGGATGGTTCCTCCCATTTCTCGTCCCGGCCCAGAAACAGTCGGAAGTATCCCAGATGGGCGTCCGGATCGTTAAGTCCGTATCGGCGGGACAGGTATGCGTCATGAATGTAATCGGTAGCTCCAAGGAAACGTTTCATATGCGCCAGCTTCATGAGAGCTTGAGGGTCATGACCGAGTTCTGCAATGTCAATGTCGACGATGGTTTCCAGGGCCGCCTCGCGTTCGCCACAGCGGAATTGAGCCATGGCCAGCCTTACTCGGTCATCCGAGGTCGAGTCATCGCGAGAGCACAGTTCGCTGTGTCGCAGGACCGCAGTCCTAACATCTCCTACGTAGCCAAGTATGTCGGCCTCGACGTCAACGGCGACTTTAGGGGGCGGATCGCCTGTCTCACGAATGTTCCGTACCAGGTCGAGCGCCCTGCGGTACTGTCGGCTGTTGAAAAGAGACAGGAGCATCGGGATAGCTTCAGGATGGGAAGTGTCGTCGACACAGGCCTTGCTAAACTGTTCCGCAGCGTCCGCAAAGCGTCCCAAACTTGCATAGAAGTGACCGAGTTGTGCTCGGAGTGCCTGACCGTGAGGTTCGCCCGCAAGTTCAATTGCTCTCTTGAGAGTCGTCTCGGAGGCTTCAAGGTCTCCTTGTAGACTGCTTCTCACGGCAGCTAGTGCATGTAAAGCTGGGTCGTTGGGATGTCGCCGCATGGCTGCTTCGAGTACTGGGCCGACGGAGTCTTCAGCCCCGATCGCAGCCTCCGCTCTCAGCAGGGACTCTGCTCTTCCGAGATCTTCCCTTCCTGATGGATCGAGTTTGAAACTGTCCCTAAGCAGAGCTATCGCAGCTGCCGGGTCGCCAGACTCGAGGCAAGCATCCGCAAGGGGAAGCAACGAATCGGCTCGTAATTCAGGATCCTCGATGCCCTCCAACAACTTGCGCGCTTCGCGAGGAAGGCCCCTCTTCAGGAGCAACAACCCTTTGTGCAGCAGAGCACCGGGATGCGCAGGGACTTCCCCTAACACCGTGTCTACATCGAGCATCGCCTCGTCCACTTTCCCCAATAGGGCGCGGGCACCGGCGCGCAATACAAGAGCCTCTTGGCGCCGGACATTCAACTGGGTGGGCTTAAGGAGTGCAACTGCTCGGTCCGCTCTAGTCTCGGCCTCACGGAGTATTGCCAGTGTTTCCTTTCCGTAACCAACCGGAAGGCGGTCAACCTGAGCGTGTGCGAGTAGGCATTGGCTCAGACCAAGATGTGCATGAGCGTCTTCTGGTTCGACGTCGATGAGAGAGCGGTAGAGAGCTATCGCGTCTTCGTAACGCGCCTGCTGCACACGGACTCTGGCGAGGGCAGAAGCACTAGCTGATTCCTGTGCAATCCACTCCACCGACGCCACGACTTCCTCAACCTGATCACTCTTCCCCATATCAGACAAAGCCGAGATTAGGTTGGCCGCCGCATTAGAGTCGTGTGGGTCCAACTCGAGTGCCTCATGCGCCAACTCGGCCGCACGCTGCGGTTTCTGTTGTAGGTGAGCAGCCAGAGCAGCATTTGTGATACCAGTCCGATTTTCGGGTTGGATCCGATGGGCTTCGTCAAGAAGGGAGCTTGCCTCGTCAAACCTATCCGCGCCCAGCGCACAAACCGCCATATTCGTAATGAGGCGGAATCTCAGACTATCGGGCATGTCTCCTGCCTCACGCTGAATCCGCTCCAGTTGAGTCTGGGCTGTGACGATCAGCCCTTCTTGGATTAACTCACGGGCCGAGTCTATCCTCTCTGACAGTCTCCGTGCTTCCAAGTCCTGTGTCGATTCCGAATCAGGCTCCGCTTGGGTTGCTATTGCGACTGCTAGGGCCTTCAGATCAACGCCCATTTCGGCGAAGCCCGCCTTCACCTCGCTCAGAGTCTCTCCCTGGCGATCTTCGATTCTGGTCATGGTTTCGTATTCGAAAGGTCGCTTGTAAATCACACCAAGTAACCACCGTGTGACCTTCTCAGACTGTCTTAGCCACGCGACCAAGTCGTTGGCATCGTAAGCTCTTACGTCGCTCCACTTACCTTCTTCACGGCGTTGGCTTTGCCAATGGCGCTTATTCCGCCATCTTCGCGAGGTGACGAATACAAAGGTCGTGGTAGGCATATTGAGCCCCAAAGGGTCGCTAGTCCGCATCTCGTAGACGGAGTTGGCCTTGCTCGCAACGTTCTTGTCGCTGCTGATCTCCCAGCCAGAAATGCCGCCGGGCGCCCACTCGTTACCGCGAGGAGCTTCTAGTAGACCGTCCCAGTCCGGAAATCTCACGGAGCTCCCGCTCGGAAAATCGATCCGTGACGCACATTCAGGAAGAGTGGCCACGATCAGACGAAATAGGAGGTCCGGCAGCTTGTTGGCAGCGTCGTCCCTATCCGACCAATTGTTGATCTCTGAAGCATCTAGGGAGTCTGCCAACGTATCACTGCCTCTGTATAACCAGCGTGTTGGGACACCTCCGACTAGGGACTCAGATATGGGATTCGCGGACATTGACTGATTGACAGTAGCAACACCTTGAACAGTACGACGAAGGCTGTCAGCTATACGGGATAGATCAAGATTGCACCGACTTGCTTCTTCTTCTCCATCCTGCGTTAATGTCCAGCCATTTCGCTTATGCGCCACCAACTCGTCATTACAGAGCCTCTTCAGCGACCGGCTCACGGAGGAGCGCCTCGCCCCAACTGCTACAGCAAGCTCGGAGACTGTTCTAGCTGGTCCCTGCTCTAAGCGGAGTAGGATCCGTACCTGAAGGTGTGACCGACGCGAGGCAGGCTTCATTAGCCCGAATCCACCGAAGGAGTGGGGAGTAAGGGTCTGCTGAGAGCGTAAAAGGGTGCTCCTCTGAATCTGGGATCATGGTTTTGGAACAAGAAACCGACCCCAGCGAAGGAGCGCCTCTTAGATGCTACCACGCAACCACCCCGATCGCATCCATGTCTCCTTTGACGACCGCCACCTCGCCCCGCCATCATACCCACCGCATCACTGCCAGACCTCGTCGACTGACCATATGCACGGCGATAGAGGCCTCTCACTTGCTCTTGCCTCCCATCCCCCTCGACCCGACGTTGACCAGTCCCTATCGGTGGATTCTGGCTTAGACATAGTGTATCATTAGTGCTAATTGTTACGCAACTTTCCATAGGAGCTAACCATGCATAGGTACCTGAGAGTGAAGGGAAGCCCCTCTACGGGTCACAAGTCGAGAACGATCTCTGAGGTGGATGTGACCAAACTCTTGGTTTGGGTCGGTCTCCATAACTCAGGGCATTATAATTCCCATAACTTAGCATGCTGACGAGGAGCAAGCCAGGGAGAGGCTGTAGCGACGCACGGAAAAGGGTGACTGGGTCTCCGACGGCCGCTCGGAGCGGTATTACCAACCGCTGGTGCAAATGGAACCAGGTGAGCGAGGTGCTCCAGGAGCGCCACCTTGTATTGGACACGAGCGGCTCCGAAGCAGCAACCACGCGAAGCCTTCCCGCAGGCGTTATACCAGAGCCTTCTCCTGAAACAGTCTGCACATTCGTCCAATGGTAGCTAGGTTGCCTATCACGTGATCTGGCGCCTGCTGGGGCACTCTGGAGGATTCGAGTACCTAGACGGACGGTGGCTACACGTCGAGTGCCACACGGCAAGTATCCAGAGTGGAAAAGCGCTGTTCCCGAGTTCCTCCATGGGGTCCTTGCCAATGCTCGTGCGAATGGTGGGGCAATGATCTTGTCGATCTTGCCGGTGCCACAAGACCGCCCGGTGAGGTAGAATATCACCCGTAGAACCACGCCCTCAATAGAAAACCAGAAGGCGGCGAAGCCCGCCCATCAGATCGTCGGGAAGGGCTTGGCCTTGCCACTCGGCGGACCTCTTCGGGCTAAGGGTCCATAAGGAATCCATCGTGACTACCAAAGAACGTTGTCCCACCAGCCTTCTCGCCGATACGCCAGCGGAAACTGACGTATTCGGGGGCCATGAAAACGTCGCCAGCTCGATCGCAGAAGTAGTTCTAACCGAAAGCGGTGGCAAAGCCATTGGCCTTGAAGGTGGATGGGGCGCTGGCAAGTCCACTATCGTCAAGCTCATCTCTCAGAAACTCCAGCAGACGAACGGGCGGGAGCACAGGGTGGTTGTCTTCGATATGTGGTCCCACCAAGACGATCCGCTCCGACGCACCTTCCTGGAGAGCCTCATCACCCGTGTTCAAAGCTTTGGTTGGGTCAAGAAAGAAAAGTGGGATCGGCGAATCGCTGAGCTTGCCAGACGTCGTCGGGAGGATACAACCAGAGTAGTGCCACAATTGACAGGCGCCGGTGTCATGTTCGCCTCTACTCTGTTGGCGATCCCTGTAGGGTCAGGCCTAATCGCCGCTGGTGCCAGGCTTCTTGCGTCTGCGAATGTTTCTGTGGTTTTGGTAGCCGTGCTTCTTGCCCTTGGAGTTCTCGGAGTACTTGCGCCGGCAATTTGCTATGGCTTCGTATGGGGAAAGCGGCGTTGGAGAAGAAGATCTGGAACCACCGAGAGCACGGACGAGGAGGGGCTGAACGAACTTCCGGCCCTATTGACACGTCAAGCCTCAACCGAGTCACGCACCATAGTGACCCAGACGCCTGACCCTACGTCGGTTGAGTTCGAGGGCGTATTCCGTGATCTCCTCGACGAGGCCCTAGAGCCAGAGAACCGCAAGCTGCTCCTCGTTGTAGACAATCTCGATCGCGTGCAACCGTCGGATGCCTTGTCAATCTGGTCAACGCTACAGACGTTCCTTGGACAGAGCGACTACCAACATGACCGGTGGATCGACCGACTCTGGGTTCTTATTCCATATGATGGCAATGCCATACTGAGACTCTGGGACAGATCGGACGGTGATGCCACCGATTCGGGACTGGCCACATCATTCTTGGACAAGACCTTTCAGTTACGCTTCAGAGTCCCTCCACTCTTGCTATCAAACTGGCGTGGGTTCCTTCAAGTGACTCTCCAGCAAGCACTCCCTGAACACCAGGAATCAGATTTTCATGACGTATACCGGGCCTTTGCTGCCAAGGGCGGACTCGAGACCTCGGCGCCTACCCCTCGCGACCTCAAGATCTTTGTCAACCAAATAGGGGCTCTTCATCGGGAACGGCAGGACGAGTTTCCGCTTTCTCATCTCGCTTGCTATGTACTCCTTCAGAAGGACGGCGGTAATGTACGCGATGTCCTGCTGTCAAAGAACGAATTGGGATTCCTGAGCCGGAGTGTTGGGAAACAGTGGAGAGAAACCATCGCAGCATTGCACTTTGGTGTCCCAGTTCAGGAGGCCCTTCAACTCCTCCTCAGAGGCCCGATTCAAGTTGCCTTGGCCAACGGGGATGGACAAACCTTGTCGACCCTTGCGTCGGCTAACCCTACAGGTTTCTGGGCTGTGCTTGAAGACACTGCCCCGGCGGGAGCGGAAAATTGGAATAGTCTCGCTCCTGCCGACCTAGCAAAGGCCGCTACAGCTCTTGTCAGTAGCGGCGTCTTTGATCATGCCGACAACCGCCCAGAAGCAAAGACTCTCAGGTCTACCATCCACACAGCGGCGGTAGCGGTTCAGGCTTGGACTCCATTCGATGCGGCGACCGCCGAGGGAATGGTCGCTTTGGTGCAATTGACAGGCGACTCAGAGAAGACAATCCCGGGTCTTCTTGTGGGAGCCTCGAACGCACCAGTTGAAGCCTCGGAGGGGGAACAAGGAGAGGGAGTCTCAAGGACCACAAGAGAGCGAGTGTCGCCCAGCGCATGGATGTCTTCCGCGTTCACGCTCGTTGAGGGCTTGGTTGATCTTGGCCTAAGTGGGCAGATAGGAGACGGCATTAGGGTCCCTTTGAGTGCCCAACAGTGGCTCGATGTGTCCCCCGAGGTGGCGGATAGAGACCGGCATGGTCGACTTTTTCAGTACTTTCACCTTCGAGCTATTGAAGGGATAGATCAACTCTTGGCCCAGCAAGCGGTGCCCGGTCAAATCGACGATGACGTCTTCAACGCCGTACGGACCGCGATGGCAACTAGGTCTAGAGGTTCCATGAGTACCGTGGCAAGCGAAGTGTTTTCCCATCTCCAGTCGGGTGAGTCGATCGTAGGTAATCAACTTGTTCTTATGCTGAAAACACTTCGCCTTTCGAAACGGGCGGGCCTCATCGAGCAGAACGAGTATGAAGAATTTGCTGCAAGTGGCTACTATCTCCATCATCTGCATCAAGCAGTCTCAGAAGGCCACCCAGAAGCGATTGGGGAGTGCATGTTCGGCTACTTGGTGGCTGTTCCTGATGCCTGTGAACCTGATCATGTCGGCGATTCAGAGACTGGCTACGAGCATCTCGATGAAATCCTTCAGGACCCCGATACAGTGCCTGGTGCGGTAGACCACTTCACAGCCCGAGCAAAGGAAATGGGACATCTTCCGGTCGTCTTCGAAATGGCGACTGGAAAACGCCCTGTTCCATTATTCCTGAGGAGGGTCCTTAAAGCGCTCCTCACTTCCGAGGACGTTTCCAAACCCCCTGAGCTGGTGAGGGCGAATTGGTCCCTCATCAGAGACATCTTGGAAGAGGACAAAGATGACTCGCAAAGGTTCGAAACATTCCTGAACGGACTGCCCGGGTGTGACGATTTGGTTGGTGGCGTCATCGACGGCATCTTTGAGGTCCGTGAAAGCGGATTGTACGTTGCTTTGCTAAGAGTAAGTGCCGACGCGGCTCTGGCAACCTGGTGTGGCAATGGTCTGTCTTCAGTCGATCGTGACGCATGGGTGAGGCACATCAAGCCCCAGAGCGACCTCTTGGATCTTGTCATGAGATTGAAAGACAGAGGGGCTGATTTGACCCTTGGCCCTGACTACCTCGATGCCCTCGTGGAATATGCTGGGAGGGTCTCGTCGGCCTCACGGGGAGTGATTTCCAAAGAGTCTTGGGATGAGCTCTTCAATCTGCTCAACGCTGGCCAACGGGAACTCTTCCGTCGTCGGACATACAAGGTGCTTGAGCAGTCTGATGGCAAAGCAAGCATTAAGTTCTTCGACCTCTTCGGTAGTGAGCTGTCAAGTCACGACTTCTTGGCCAACGAGCTGGAATTCATTGACCAGGTGTGCAGGCCTCTCCTAGAGGCGAGTAATGCAAGGGGGCTTGCGTGGGTAGCCGACATCGCTGACTCCCATCCTCCACTGTTTACCCAGAGTAGAGATCAAGCTGCTGCAAACGATTTCACGGATCGTGTTCGGCAACGCGTCAATCATGCTCCAGAGGATGACCCGACACTGCCTCACCTAGAGATAATCGGAACCGTCCTAGGGATTGAACGCGAAGAGCCCGAGGCAGAATCGGAAGTAAGATCCGAAGACCCGGAAGACGTTAGCGAGTAGGAGAGAAAATGCTATTCGTTGAGAGGGGCGCGCCGGAGTTGGGCCGCCTCAGCAACCTGGAATCCATCAAACTCTCCAGGAACATCCTCACCAGACCCATCCCCTACGGGCTGCGGAACGTGGCCAGCAGCGACCTGGGACCCCTGGGCCTGACCACCTGCGGGCGCATCCCCGTCCCCGCAAACCTGGGCGCGTCGACGGTTGATAACAGCCGGGGGCCTTGACGCGTGAGTATTGCTAGGCCGGATATCTCGATCCTTCCCAGATGACATAGTCGTCCCGGGCCACCGTCCGATCTTCCCTTCGATACGGTGCCAGCGTGGACCTGGGAAGTTGTCCCAAGTGTCGGCACTCGCCGACCAACATTTCCCCAGGAATCCGGCTGGTGGTCTTGTGGACCCGGCGATTGGCCACACTGACGCACCACACCAGAGCCTGCCTGTTCAGATCGTCGTCGTCGATGAAGCGGACACTGGGTCAACCCCTGCTACCTCTAAACCGGCTGTCCATGAGAACCGTATTCTTTTGTGTCGATTGGCAGACGAAGAACGATGTATTTTCTTAGGCAACACTTACCTCCAAGCACCCCTTAGTCGGTGAAGACAACACTAGCATTTGGCCTCCTCCACGTCGAAGAAGTTGGGGAACCCGGCGACGATCTTCAGCCTCCCTCAGCTAGTCGTTACCGGTATCCACACAATCCCATCAACGTGCCCGAAATGGGCGTCGGTCGATACAAGGTCGGCGCCCGTCTCCATCGCGTGGGCCGCAATCCAGACGTCGTTTGTCGGAATGGGCCTGCCCTTCGCCTTCAGCGCACTCATTACCCTTGAGTAGCGGTCAGCGGTCACGGGATCAACGGCTACGAAGGACACATAGGGACGATCTAGGAAGGATCGAAGCTCCGCAAGGTTCCGCTCGTAGCGCGCGCCCTGCCGGAAGCCGAAGAGCTGTTCCCCAACCACTATGGCGGAGAACAGCACCTCTTCTGCGTCCTGTATCAGGGATCTCACCTCTTCGTTACCCCGCATGAACGCGGAGTAAGCGTTGGAGTCCAGGAGAATCCTCACGCCCACGCTGGCTCGTCCACGGTTTCGAAGACCTCAAGAGCACTATCGAAACTCTCCGCCTCATCCCGGCTCCATACGCCGAACAGGTCGTCCAAGGAAGACCCTATGGCATTGGGGTTTCTCTTGCTATCCGTTATCCCGGCCCCCTTCCTCAGGAGTCTCAGAGCCGCCTGGTTGAGGGAGATTCCCTCCCGCTTGGCGAGGCCATGCATAATGGCGCTGAGCTCGTCGTCGAATCCTCTGACAGTCAATTGGTTCACGTCACGCTCCTCATGAGTCATGAATAGAGGCTCTACGAGTCATTCTATTGGTCATTCATGCTTCCAGTCAACACTCGTCCATCAATCCGGGGGGACAGATTCGGATAGAGTGTGCCTCCGCTGGTCACGTTACCGGTCGGCGGACTGGTCGAGAGGACGGAAACGAAATCACCTGAAGATGCGTACCGCCTCCAGCACGTCCGGGTTGCGCCATGCCGCTCCCAAGGGGCCGACGCTCTCTAGTCGTTCCCTATGAGACGCCCAGACTGGCAGGGCGACTCCGGTGTGTTCCATCTCACCGCGGGCAACGCCCAGGAAGTTGGCCTCGGCCAAGGAGTCTTCGAAGACGATCAGCACCAGGGGACGTTCCCCGTGGTCTTCGAGGGGCCGGGCGGAGGAGTAGTAGCGCAGGTAGGGGGCGAGGCGTGCGGCCATGGTGGAAGGGTTCACCGCTCTGCGCTCGTACTCCAGGAAGAAGAGTGCAGTCCTGCTGCCGGCCTGCACTACGCCGTATCCGTCGGGATGGACGGAGCGCAGCCTGCCGCCGTATCGGAAGTACCGGGCGGCGTGATGGGGCGGGGACAACTGCACGACGCAGTAGCCTCTGGTCCCCTTCGCCTGCCGGGCCAGCGCAGCCATGAACCGGTGCACCGCCTGGGTGTGCTCGATGGTCCGAGCCAGGGGACGTGCCCGTGCCCCCGGCAGGTCTCGCCAGAACGACGGAGGTTGTCCGTCTATCGACTCGACGCTCCAGCGACGGAGGGCAGCCCCAACGGAGATCCGGTCCCTGCGCGCCAGGGCGGCCAGCCCACCATCGCTGAGGGCCAATCGGCGGCGACCGTCAATGGCCACGGTGGACAGCAGCCCCAGCTTCTCAAGGTGGGAGGTCAGCTTGGAGACGCCTGAGGGCGATAGCCCCAGGATGCCGCCCAGGTCTGCGGCGGTGATCAGGGGCCAGTCGGCGAGACAGTCCAGCATCCGCTTCTCGGCAGGCTTGAGCAGGACGGGGAGCAGGTGGCCGGCGGCATCGTCGTC
>DAOUJG010000034.1:0-45793 GCA_034423015.1 Dehalococcoidia bacterium
TTCCAGACCAATATCTCCTTGAACGGGGCCTGGGTCTTGGCTGCCTCGTCAATCATCTTCTTGAACTGGGGCCGGTCGGCGATGCGTCCGCTCTCGGCCTCGTCGATGTACTCGCGGGCAACGCGGTAGCCGTTCTTGTCGGCGTAGTCTCTCAGCGCCCGCAGTTGGGCGGCCACGGACAGGTCCACGTCCTGCCGGTCGCTGGACACCCTGGCGTAGAGGGCTGCCGGTATCAGATCGAGTCGTTCATTCATCAGTCTTTCCTCCCTGTCTCTTCCTGCTCGTTCTGGCGAGAGCGCAGCCGTTCCAGCCGCTCCCGTCTTCGCCACTCCCGCTCCTCCATGTACAGGCGGATCGCCTCCCGGAGCAGCTCGCTCACGGTGCGCTCCTCTTCCTTCACTACGTCACGCAGATGTTGAGCCATCTCCGGAGGCAGGGAGAACGTAATGGTCTCGGTGTTTCTAGATAGTTTCGGGGACATGTAGATTCTCTTCATCCGTCATTATAGCACGGTGTCTTACTCCATATCAACAGGCAACCGATCTTCTAGCCCTTCCGGAGCGCTGCAACAATTGCCACGTTTCGACCTGTTGGGGGCTGACACCGTAGGTGTGGTAATGCCCTTCTGTCCCCCTACAGGAAGTAGTCGGAACGAACTGGGGACGGTTGTGGAACATGCCTCTGGTGCCCTTCGAGGCGATGTTGGTCAATGTCCCGGGTGAGGCGTGTGTAGCTACGAGCCGAAGCTGAAGCGCAATGGAGAACTGCGGTCGACGGGGGCTCCCCTGACGTGTCAGTTCTGCACCAATTGGAACACGGCAGGGCGTAAGGTGCTGGAGGGGTTGCAAAAGTGCAATAAGTGGTCCCAGCAGCCATGCTGGGACACCCCCTACAGGAAGTGGTCGGAACGGCGTAGTGGACACTATGCCACCGAGTCCGGGGACGATAGAGGCCTCCTGTCGAGGGAGTGAGGGGGCGGAAATATCCACGAGTCGCCCAGGATGCCACGCTTTGCAAGGGTCTTTGCGTTGGAGGTGATGACGGGGACCCCCTTCACCGTGTCTGCGACGTCCAGGAAGGCCTTCTCGCTGTCCGTGGACTCGAAGACGAAGAGCACCCGGGGCGGGCGTCTCGCATGGTCTCGCTCAGCCCATCCGCTGTCGAAGTAGCGCTGGTAGGACTCCAGCCGGGCGCGGGCACGCTTCGGCGTCGTAGCTCTCCGCTCGAACTCCAGCAGGTAGGGACGCCACCGGCCTTTGTACTCCAGGGTGAAGGAGGCGTCGGGATGGATCACGTAGGTGGTCCAGTCGTAGCGGTAGCCGATGCTGGAGCGTGACGTGGGCAGCAGGTCGAACAGGTCGTGGTCCTGGGAACGGGCCACCTCGGCTGAGAGGCCGGCAACGAAGTCGACGACACCGGCGTGGTGGCGCAGCTGGGAGGCGAGGGCGCGCACCGCGGTGCCGGCGTAGATGTCGGCGTTCAGGTACAGAGGCTCGGCGCTCCAGCGGTCGAGGGTAAGGCCCACGGCGGCACGGTCCCTGCGGGCCAAGTACGTCAGCCCCTGGTCGGTGAGCATGTGCAAGGGCTCGTCGGATCGGACCAGGCCGTGTTGAGCCAGGGAACGGAGGACCTGGTTCACCCGACGAAGGGTGACACCTTTCATCAGTCCTGTGAGCTGCTCACGGGTGCACAGGGGCCAGGCGGCCAGCAGGTCGAGGGTGTCCTTCTCGGCGCCGGTCAGCTGCACCGAGAGGGCCGGTGCGAGTTGCTCGGCGGGTTCCGGCATCGTGGTCTGCACCCCGGAGGGGTACAGTGTGCGGCGATTGGGCTTGGGTCGGTCTCTGAGGAAGGAGTAGGAAGTGTCCAGCAGGCGCTCCGCATGGGCCAGTATGCCTGCCAGAGAAACGTCGGCGTCAATGCGCACGGCTTCGCCCACACCGCTTCCGCACTGCTGCCAGACGACTCCCGTGTGGTCTCCAGCCAGAAGCTCTCCCTCCGTCACAACGAAGGTCCTGCGGTGCTCCGACGGGTCTCCCAGGGAGCGGATGGCCCGGCGGGTGGCCTGGTCTGCGTGGGTCAGCACCAGGGTGACGAAGGGCGTCTCGTCGCTGTCCAGCCGCTCGATGCTTCTCAGACGGTAGCGGAGCCTGGACGTGGGCAGCGCCGGTCCTTGGCGAATCACTCCGATGGAGCGACCACCGGAGAGGGTGATCAGCATGTCGTAGGGACCGTTGCGGTAGTGGTCCACCCGCACCGGGTAGCCGTGCGGGTCGGCGTCGGCGACCATGGCAGCGACGCGGTGGAGCACGGCCACGGCGTCCAGACGTTCGGCCAGCAGCCGGAACCACTGCTTGGACACCGGGTAGGCCCGCAGCATATGATTCCGGCCCTTGGTCGCCATGCCTCCGGCGATGACGCCCTTCTCAGTGGGGAAGTATCGGCGCTGAGGGCGAGTCCCCAGGACGCTCAGGTGGTGCGCCACGGAGTCCACCAGGCCCCGCTCGGTCAGCTTCTTCAGACGGTCTCGGAGTGTGGAGGCTGGGACGCGTCCGAAGCGGGACAGGTCCTCCACGGTGGCCAGGGGCGTGGCGCACAGCAGCAGGAGCGCCTGCTCAAGTCCCTGGCGCAGGGAGCGCAGTGCAGGGTCCGGCCGCAGGCCCTCCAGGTCGATGATGAGCTCGAAGGTGGCTTCCCCAATCGCCCGGGCGCTCTCGCCGACGTTGTTCAGGACGGCGGAGGGCACGACGTGCCCCAAGTGGCCCCGTTCGAGGAAACGCCACAGGGTGTGGCGGGACACCCCGAGGTCCTCGGCTGCCTTGCGCCGTCCGTGCAGGGCCGAGTACGTGCGCACGTACTCCCGGACCGCTCTTTCAAGGCGCGGTCCGGCCTGCGTGGCGCCGTTCGGCGTTCTTGTTCTTGGCTCCGCGACTACCAATCAACTGCTCCATTCGGCAATTGCCCAACATCCCATTTTGAACGAGAAATTGCTCGCATGTAATGCCTTGCAAGCCATTGTATTGGAGGCAGTTTTGTGGTAGGGCGAGGGAGATGTAGAATGTGTTCATAGTGAAAGAGTTGAGATGGACCCGAAGCTTGGACAGGTAGCTAAGTGAAAGCACCTGCATTCCTACGAAGAGGCTGGAACTCGTAGAGCTTCCTCAGCATTTTGAACGCTTTCTCAGAAACATCAGCTTGGATGAGCCCAAGCTCAACCGAATAAAGTCGGAACATGAGAATCTGCGCAGGGCCTTGGAGGCCGACCAGAGTGTACACCCGGCTTTGTATGAGACTTTCCTCCAGGGATCGTACGTTCATGGCACGGCCATTCGTCCATTGGGGAAGCGAACGGATTTCGACGTCGACGTGTGCTGCTCTCTTGATCTCAAGGCAGTTCCAGACGGAACCGAGGAGCCAACACGGTTAGTTCGATGGCTTGCCAGGCGTCTCAAGAAGGTCGACACGTATCGCGGGAAGGTAAGTACTCGGCCAAGATGTGTGAGGCTCGACTTCCCCGGTGAGTTCCACATGGACGTGGTCCCGCTAGCTGGAGACTCAAGACAAGTGAATAGAGTCCTGCACATCCCTAACCGAACAGTTAACGGCTGGGAGGCCACCAATCCGAAGGGTCTGGGAAAATGGTATCACCAGCAGAATACTCGCACCAACGGCAGGTTTGTGCGGGTCGCCAAGATGCTGAAGCATTGGCGCAATCAGGCGCTGCCCAAGGACGCTAGGCCGCCTTCTGTTGGGTTGGAAGTAATGATCGCTCAAGCCTGGCCGTTCTTCCTTTCATCCGATTCAGATGCTGGCGCTGTAAGTGGGGTTCTGCGTCAACTTGCCAATAACCTCATGTTTTCGTTCTCATCTCTGAGAGTGATGAACCCGTCGCTCCCGAATGAGAACCTGCTCAGGGACTTGGATACTGACCATTTCGAAACATTCAGGACAAAGCTCAACGAAGCTGCGGGTATCGCAGAGGCGGCACTTCGAGAGTGGGACAAGGACCGTTCGATTGGGCTGTGGCAGAGTTTGTTCAGGACAAGATTCCCGCAGCGGGCCGATTGAGGTCTGCGCTAGCTCCAGATGTAGTCGAAGCAGACCAGATGCAGATCTTCTCGCGAGAGCGGTGGCTGGGTCTCGGAGCCAGATGAGCCAAGGACAGGTTCAACGGCATCCAATGCGAGGACGTGGCTAACAACTGGCTCGATGTCCTGCTCTCTCTGAAACTGCTCGTAGGCCCGCCGCAGGTCTCGGATGGCGGCATGGGTCATCGGGGACCGAAGACGCTGCATCGCCTCCCTGACCTCGGCTCGCTTGACGGAAGGGCTGTTCAGGTACCCCCGCAGCAGTGTTATGACCGTCTGTTGGAGCGGGTCTAGGATTCGGGGAGCCGCTTCCACCGCCTGCTGTTCGCGCACGGAGTTGAGTATGTCGTTGATCACCCTGTCCTGGATGGCGAATACATCGCAATCGCCCACCACACGAGGAGTGTCCGGCGAACAGGCGATGAGATTGGCGATCAGGAACCTGTTGTCGAATACGCGGTCTCTGTTGATGTCGTAGTAGCGCCAGAAGTGCCGCCGGCCCTCGCCTCTCGGACCGAGCGCAGTGAAGTAGAAGAACATTCCTTTCTCGCCGTCGCGCGCCAAGCCGGAGTGGATGCCGTCGGGAAGGTCTTCAAGCATCTCGCGTGCGCCGGTGTCCAACAGGCCGCGCAACTGTTGAAGTAAGAACTCGTTGCTGGCGAGCTCGGCAAACTGCTCCTGCTCCTCTATCACGGCCCCGTCCTCGTCCATGATGCGTCGAAGCGTATTGAAGTTCCTGGGGTGGACCGACTCACCCAGCACCGACGCGTCCAGGAACCCTGTGCGGTCGATGTCCGTAATCTTACGGCTCAGGCTCTCCACCAAGCCCAGGAGCCTCTCCAACCCTTCCTCCGGGAACATGTTGTGCACCCAAAGCAGGGGGTGCTTAGACCCGATACGGTCGATGCGCCCGGCCCTCTGGACCATGCGAGTGGGGTTCCAGTGCAGGTCGTAGTTGACCAGAACGCCACAGTCTTGGAGATTCTGCCCCTCGGATAGGACGTCCGTCGAGATGAGGATGTCCACCTCGCTATCAGAACCGACCAGGTCTGGTCGGTTGTTGGACAGGGGCGCGAAGGCCTGTATAAGGCGAGTGCGTTCCGCTGGCGAAGCGCCACCGTCCATACGGCGAATCGACGGTTCTCCCGCCTGCTTTCGGAAGTCTTCGCCCCGGTCACTGCCCAACTCCCGATACAGGTAGCGCGCCGTGTCCCGGTAGTAGGTGAAGACGATGACTTTCTGGCCCTTCAGGTCCTTCGACAACAACTGCTTGAGGGTCTGAAGCTTGGCGTCTTGGTCCGGGGTGATGCCGCCGACCAACCTCCAAAGCTCGGCCAGGGAGTCAACGTCATGCTGGAGGTCTTCATGCAATCTCCTGAGATCGTATTGCTGGGTGTCCAGGGTGTCCAGGGCCTCCAACGCCTCCCTGGCCTCGTCGCTGGCATCCATCTCGTCAGCGCGGCTCGCCGGTGCGCTGTCGTCATCCTCGTCCTCTCGGGCGAGGTATCGCATCGCCTTCTGGAAGGAGGCGCTGTCTAGGAGCTTGCCGTCCAGCAGGTAGCTCTCGAAGGTCTTGGTGAACTCCAGGGCGCGCCGCACGGTGATGCGGAAGGACTCTACACTGGACTCAAAGCGCTTCAGGTAGCGACTCCTGAAGATGCCTGCCAGCGCTTCCTCGCGGCCCTGCTCGAACTCGTCCCGCTCCACGCCGGCCTTCTTATAGGTCTCAAGCTGATAGGGCGCCAGATGCAGGCCCTCAACAGCCTCCACAACCTTGTCGTAGATTCCCGAATAGGTGGATTCCAGGTCGTACCGCACCGTCTTGAGCCGTCGCTCAGGCCACTTGATGCGCTCCCCGCGAATCATAGCTTCGGGATAGGTCTTGCGGACGAAGGCCCTGGTGCGCCGTATTACCACCTCCTCCAGCAGGTTGAAGAGCGCGACACCCGTCTCGTGGTCGGCCACGTTCCGGCGGGCGTTCAGGAAAAAGCGGTACAGGTCTCCGATGCCGGCGCCGGAGAAGTAGCTGCGATCGCCCCCAGTGATCAATGTCAACTGGTTGTACAGGTCGAAGATGGTGTTGTTGATTGGCGTCGCCGTCAGCAGTATGAGCTTCTTACGGCTGCCGTCTCGCCCCCTGCCTCCGTTGGCGCTGATGATGCGCTCAAGGTTCTCGTAGCGCTGCGTGGTCCGGTTTCGAAAGTTGTGGGACTCGTCAATCAGGATTACGTCGGCATTACCGACAGGGCCTGTGTCAAACCCCGCTTGGCCCAACTCCTCTTGGGACACGATGACTCCAGCGATGGTGGCGTCTCTAAGCTCGTCGGTCCACATTTGGCGGAGGGAGGCAGGACAGATGACCAGCGCCTTCTGCCGCAGATGGTAGGCGTAGTCTTCCAAGAGCTTCTTCCCGATCCAGGTCTTCCCCAAGCCCACCGAGTCTCCAACAAGGACCCCGTCGTAGCGAGCAAGGACCCGGCGGGCTTTCTTGACCGCGTCCTCCTGGAACTCGGACAGCTCCACGGCAGACTTGCCAGGTGTAGCCTCGGTGGTCCCGAGGTCATCCTTGAAGTACTCGAAGAGGGCCTTCATGTACACTTGGTAAGGGGTGTACTCCAACTGGCCGAACTTGGAAGCGTCCAGAAGCTCGATGAGCTCTTCCTTGAAGTCCCGCGACTCTTCCCAGCGTTCCCGGAACCAGCGATCGAGCTCGGTGATGGCCTGGGCGCCCACGCCGCTCATCAACTCACGCCGAAGCTCCATCTCTTCTCGTCCATCTACAGGGGGCGGGCCAATCCTCGACATCTCCTCTTCGGTCAGGGCCGTCTTGTGGGAGAGGTTGAGTTCCCTGTTGGTGGTGAGTCCGGCGCCAGTGAAGTTGCTGGAGCCGACGACGGCCGCCACTGGCTGGAACCGGTCCGCGCCGCCCATCGGAAGGTCGCCGTAGAAGATGTAGCTCTTGGCGTGGAGGAACCCCTGTCGATAGGCCCGAACACCCACAGCGTCCTGGCGCAAGAAGACAATCAGGTCCTCAACTGCTCGGAGGGTCGCCTCATCGAAGGGAGCGGCGTTCAACTCCCGGATCAGGCGTGAGGCGGCTCGGGGCCGCAGCCCCACGGATTCGCCGTCCTGCGGCTCGTCCCCTAGGAGTAACCGGAAGCTGCCCAACTTCTGCAGGCCCTGCTGCAGCAGCGTAAAGCCCCGCACGTTGAAGTAGGCGGTGGCAATGTCCAGCGACTTGCCGCCATGCTCCGCCAGAATATCGCACAGTACGTCGGCCATGCGGTTGCTCTGGTTGTCTATGACGTAGGGGATGTACATGGCGCTCAGGCTGGTATCTCCACGGGACGGGCGTGGGTGATGTCCTTGTCGGTGACAGGCCGGGCTTGAGAGGGCAGGACTGCGGCAATGGCGGCGGTGTCGCCGTCGAGCGTCAGGAACTCCACCACGTAGGCTTCTCCTCCTGTATGTACGTGCACGACGACGCCCACGTCGCCCGACCTCAGCACCTCTCCTTCATCTCCACGAATGTCGGCAGTCAATACAATCTGCGTATGTTCAATGAACATGAAGCCCCTCTGTTTATGGTTTCGGGTGTGTCTGCACACCATGGCAAGAGGTAAGATCGATTCCGATATATGGATATGTGCCACCTCAGGTCTTGCTGTTTCATTCGAGTAGCCCCTGCAACTGTTCGGGAGGCAGTAGCCGATTGCCTCGATGTAGCATCCTGTGGCAGTTGGAGCAAACAGTGATAGCTTCATCCAGAGTAGATATTCGCCTGCCTCTGAGCACAGAGAATGGCAAGAGATGATGGCACTCTGCAAATTCCCTTCCCCGTTCACCATAGGTTGTAAAGAAGTTAAATCCACATACCACACAAGTGAAGCCATCACGTTCTTTCACAGCACGTGCAAATTGGGGATTCCTATACGCCTGTTCCATGATTATCTCTCTTAGAAATCCTTCGTCGAATGCGTCGAATTGCCTAGAGCGAACACTCCGAGGAGCAAGATGTACACTATCAAGTGTATTGGTACTCGAATAGTCCAAGACATTCGTGTCGTTGTAAATAAGAGGTCCAATCCATACGGCTGCTCGTGAGGTCATCTGTGAACTACGAATCCGCCGTCCAAGTGAAGTTGGCAACTGTATGTCGATATCATCAATGGAGAGAACGCGAGCGTGAAAGCGGTCTCGACTATCCCGAAGAAATAGGATGAACTGCTTAGGCTCTTCGTAGGGATTCAGCAGAGCTACAGTGTCAGCCAATAGCTGTAGCCTCCCTCGAGATGTTGCTCCTTGGGCCGGGATTCGACATTCACCGGCACGCGCGGTGCCTGGAGGGTTTTCGTAGAATCGTAGTGACGAGCGCCTATAGTTGCCAAACCTCTGAATGTTCACTCTTCGGACACAATCGACAAGCAACAATTAGGTGTTCGTGGACAGTCGATTTGGAGATAGCCAAGTAGGTGGGCATCCCATCTAGGCATCGAGGACTCGCGATTCCTGTAGTGTGGTGCGTAGGGACGGAGGAACGTGAGGAGAGCCCCGCCCTACGGTTTCTCTCCCTCCTCCGTCTCCCCTTTCGGCATCCGGAAGCCGACGCCGGGCTCGGTGAAGACGTAGGTGGGGTTGCCGGCGTCGTCGCCCAGCTTGCGGCGGAGCTTGCTGACGATCATGCGCATGGGGTGCGCGCTGCCGTCGCCCCTCTGCTTCCATACCCGCACCAGCAGGTGCTCGTGGGTCAACACCCGCCCGGCGTGGGCCGAGAGCTCCGCCAGCAGCCCGTACTCCAACGCCGTCAGCTCCACCTGGCGGTCAAGCAGGGTCACCCGGCGCTGGGCGTAGTCGATGGTCAGGTCGCCCAGCACGTAGGGTTCCGACGGCTCCACCGTCACCCGCTTGCGCAGGGCCGCCTTGATCCTGGCGGAGAGCTCGGTGCGAGAGAAGGGCTTGACCACGTAGTCGACGGCCCCCATATCGAAGGCCCCGGCGACGACCTCCTCCCGCCCGTAGGCGGACAGGAAGATGACCGGCACATCGGCGATCTCAAGGATGTCCCTCATCAGTTCAATCCCGTCGAACCCCGGAAGCATCAGGTCCAGCAGCACCAGCTCGGGCCTCTCCTCCTCCATGAGGCGCACCGCCTCCTCCGGGTCTCCGGTCACTATCGGGTCGTAGCCCGATTGGGTGAGGGTGTCACGGACGTACCGGAGGTCGTTGGGGTCGTCGTCCACCGCCAGGACCCTCACACGCTCCCGCTCCCCCGAGTCTGTCCGTCCACGCCCCTGTGAGCGGGCAGAGACGGGCCGGAGTACGCCTCCAGCTTCCTCCAGTGTCGGCATGGTGAAGGTGAAGCGTGCGCCGAGGCCAGGCCCGTCGCTCTCGGCCCAGATGCGGCCCCCGTGGGCCTCCACGATGCCCTTGCAGATGGCCAGTCCCAGGCCGGTGTCCCCTCCCTGCTCCTCGAACTGTGCCCTTGAGAACTTGCGGAACAGGTGGGGCAAGGTGTCCGCAGGGATGCCCCGCCCCTGGTCGGAGACCGAGACCGCCACATGCACCCCGTCGCGGACGACGCTCACCCTGATGGCCGACGAATCCGGGGAGTTGCGGGCCGCGTTGGTCAGAAGGTTGCCCAGCACCTGCACGATGCGCCGCCGGTCCGCCATCACCAGGGGCAGATTGGGCTCGACGTCTATGCTCAGGTTGTTCCTGCCCCCAGCGCTCTTGAAGGCGTTCCTCGCCCGGTCCACCAGCGCGGCCACCTCCGCAGGTTCGGGGTTGACGGGGAGCGTCCCCGTCTCGATGTGCGCCACGTCCAGCAGGTCGCCGATCAGCTCTCGCATGTTGTCGGTCTGGTCGAGGATGATGCGGTGGAACTGGCGCATCTCGGCGGGGTCCAGGTCCGGCTGGGAGTCCAGGAGAGCGGTCGCCGAGCCCCTGATGGAGGTGAGGGGCATCCGCAGTTCGTGGCTGACCATCGCCAGGAACTCCGCCCGCATCCTCTCCAGCTCCTCCACGTCGGCCATGTCCTGGAGGGTGACCACCATCGACTCGACCGCGCCCTCGCTAGAGGTGATGGGCGTTGCGTTGATCAGCAATGTGACACTCCGTCCGTCGGGAACGCTGAGGACCACCTCCTCGGCCCGCACCGTCTCCCCCGTGCTGAGGGCCTGCGCCAGGGGGAACTCCCGTAGGGAGACCTCCCGCCCATCGGCCCGCCGGAAGGTCACCACGCCGAGAAGGTCCTCAGGCGACTGGTCGGGGTCACGCAGGCTGTCGACGATCCTCCGTGCCTCCCGGTTGAAGGACTTGGGGAAGCCGGTAGCGGCGTCGAAGACCACCACGCCCACCGGGGAGGTGTCTATCAGCGTCTCCAGATCGGCCCTGGCGCGCTGTTCGTCCCGGTGCCTTACGGCGTTGGCGATCACCTGCGCCGCCTGCGAGGCGAACAGCACCAGCGTCTCCTCGTCCTCCTGGCTGAACTCCTGGCCACCTTCCTTCCCGCCCAGGAGGACGTAGCCCGCCCGCTCTCCCCGGCTCGCGATGGGCGCCAGCAGGAAGGACATCCCTGCTGCCACATCCGTGGGCGGGCCCAACTCCGGCAGGCCCATGGACCGGAGGTGTCCGTTCAGGTCGGCCACCCGAAGGGCGCCGGGGAGCTCGCTGAAGTGTCGCAGCAACTCCTCTCCGCCCGGCGTGTCCCGGAACTGCCGGGCCTCCTGTTCCGTGATGCCGGAGAAGAAGACGTCCTGGAGACCGAGGGAGTCGTCGACGAGGGTAATCGCGCCGTAGCGAGCGCCGGTGAGGGAGCGTGCGGAGTCGAGCACACCCTGTAGCACGGTGTTGAAGTCCAGGTCTTCGGTGATGCGAAGACCGGCCTCGCTCAGGCGGGAGAGGCGCTCCTCCAGCACCCGTATCCGTCGGTATGGCTCGTCCGGTCGGCCCATCTTGTCACCCCTTCAGGAATCGGCAGGAATCGCCTTTGGCGGGGTCTATTATGCCGCTTTCGGCGAAAGATGACAAGAAGTTATACCAAATTGGAGAAAAAGTGACAGCTTCGGTATAGACGTTTTGGTACGCTGAATCGCGAGTCTGCCCATTTGGGGGAGGTACCCACTTGTCTCTCGAAGGGACCCGACCCGGACTGGCCGCATTGACGGCGGCGGCGGACACTCACACCGGAGTTAGATGACGATGCACAGCAGCGGCCACGGCATAGGGTCCCCCCCCCCCGAATAGTCGTTCTATCCTGGGGCGCATCTTGACTCCCCGACTGAGGTGGCCCCTTGTTGCCTTGGCCGCCATCCTAGTTCTCCTATTAGCCACGCCAGCCCTTGCCCGAACCGCCGTTGACTACGACGTCGACAATGACGGCCTCATCGAAGTCGCGAACCTGGCGCAACTGATTGCCTTTCCCGACGCCGTCGCCTCCAGCGCCACCAACGGCAACCTGGGCTGCGGCCTCGACCATTACAACGACGCGAACACCGCCCCGGTGTGCACGGGCTACGAGCTGAAGAACAACCTCGACCTCGACGAGAACAACGTGGGCGGGTTCGCCGGAACATCGGGTGAGCTGCAGGCCAGACCCGTCAGGCCCGCGGTTTCCGACAGCTACGTAACGGGCACAGTAACCGAAACCGACGATGACAAGGGCGGGCTCATTGGGAGTGCGACTACTGCTCTTGCTGGGAGCGACCTGCGCGGAGCTTCGGTATACGAAACGCAATCGCTGACGGCGATCTCTGCGCTGCATATTGAGAATTGGAGGAATCGAAGATGTCCAGACTAGCTATAGGTTTACTGGTTGTCGCAGCTGTGGTCATAGCTGTGCTTCTGGCCTGGCTCCTCCTACGCCAGCCCTCCGCTCCCACGCCCACACCAGACCCGACCATCACGCCGACACCGACGGCCACGGCCACCCCAACCCCTACTAACACACCGACACCGACGGCCACGGCCACCCCAACCCCCGTCATCACCCAGGGGTTCCCGATACCCGATGAGGAGGAACTGGAAAGCCCGGAGCTGGGTTCCTTTCTCGATGACCTGGTCTCAAGGGTGGAGGCCGGCGACATCACCGAAGAGGAGGCCGCCGGCGAGGCTCCCATCAGCCGGGGCAAGGCGGTGTTCGTCGCTATCCACTTCTCCGAAAACGCCGACGGGATAGTCCGCTTCCTCGCGGGTCACAACGTCGAGCCACGGCACGTGGGCGAGGACTCCATCGAAGCCTTCGTGCCGGTACGGCTGCTGCGGGAGATTGCCAAGATGGACGGCGTTCTCTACTTCGAAAACATCATACCTCCTCATACGCCGCAGACGCCGCCTCAGCAGAGCGTGCCGGGCGACGGTCCAGAGGTGCACGGCTCCCCAGCCTGGAACCAGGCCGGGTTCACCGGCAAGGGCATCAAGATAGGCGTCATCGACGCAGGATTCGCAGGCTTCAGCGAACTGATGGGCACAGAGCTTCCCGACACGGTCAAAGCTAGGTGTTACGGAACAGAGACGGACGAGGCTCGAGGCCTGGAAGGGTGCGAGAGGTTTGAAGAACAACACGGCACCGTGGTCGCCGAGTCGATCATCGACATCGCGCCGGAGGCCACTCTGTACATAGCGACGGTTTCGTCGAAGGGAGACCTCGCCAAGACCGTCGATTGGATGATCGAGGAGGGTGTGTCCGTCATCAACATGTCCCTGGGATGGTGGTTCGACGGCTACGGCGACGGCACGTCGCCCAGCGGCAGCAGCCCGCTGAACACCGTGAACAAGGCCGTGGACAATGGCATCGTCTGGGTCAATTCCGCGGGCAATGACGCCACTGCGGCCTGGTTCGGCTCTCCCGCCAACAGCGACGGAGACAGGACCCTGGAGTTCGGGAGCACGGAGAAGCTCGCCGTTTCGGGAGGACTGTTCCAACTGCGCTGGGACGACGCCTGGAGGGGGTCATCCCTCGACCTCGACCTGTGGCTGTACGACAGCGAAGGCCGGGTACTCAAACGCAGCTTCAACCCCCAGAAGAGCGGACGCGGACACAACCCGTTTGAATTCTTGTGGGCGGAAGGTGGGGCCACCTTGCAGGTATCCACCCGTAGCGACACGCTGCCCAGCTGGATTCAGATAGTGGTGTGGGGAGGGCGGATCGACGATGCCACCGGGGATGGCAGCATAACCAACCCCGCCGAGAGCGCCAGCCCGGGGATGCTGACGGTGGGCGCCGCCGGCTGGAACAGCCCGGAGACCATTGAGGGTTACAGCAGCCGCGGTCCCGCGCCCGGCGGCGAGATGATGCCTGACCTGGTGGGCGCGGCCTGCGGGGTAACGAAGACATGGTCGGAGTTTTGCGGCACCAGCCAGTCGTCGCCCCACGTGGCCGGCATGGCCGCCCTGGTGCGCCAACGGTTCCCGGAGCTAACGCCTCAACAGGTGGTCGACTACCTGAAGGAGAACGCAACCGATCAGGGCGTGGATGGCCCCGACAACACCTGGGGACACGGGTTCGCGGTGCTTCCTCCGCTGCTGGGAGACGCAGACGTCTCCCCCGACCGCGACGCTCTCGTGGCGCTCTACAACGCCACCGATGGCCCCAACTGGGCCAACAACACCAACTGGCTCAGCGACAGGCCGCTGGATGAATGGCACGGCGTCGTAACCAATGCCGAGGGCAGGGTCACGGAACTGCTCCTCAGCGACAACCAGCTGGACGGTGAGTTGCCGCCTGAACTCGGCAACCTCTCGAACCTGGTAGGGCTGGCCCTCTCCTACAATGGGTTGAACGGGGAGATACCTTTAGAGCTGGGCCGCCTGTCCAGCCTGGAATGGCTGTCCCTCTCCGACAACAGGTTGAACGGGGCGATACCGTCGGAACTCGGAAGCCTCGTCAATCTGGAAGACCTGGCCCTCCACGACAACCGGCTTAGCGGGGCGATCCCGTCGGAACTCGGCAATCTTGTAAGTCTAGGGGGGCTGTCCCTCAACTACAACCAGCTTAGCGGGGAGATACCATCGGAACTGGGTGATCTCGCCAACCTGACATTGCTGGAACTCTTCGACAACCAGCTTAGCGGGGAGATACCTTCGGAACTCGGAAGCCTCGGCAATCTGACAGGACTGTACCTCTCCAACAACCGGTTGAGCGGGGAGATACCCTCGGAACTCGGCAGCCTAGGCAACCTGTACGAGTTGGACCTCGCCTTCAACCAGCTGAGCGGGGGGATACCGTCGGAACTCGGCAACCTCGCGAATCTGACAGAGCTGTGGCTCGACAACAACCGGCTGAGCGGGGAAATACCTTCGGAACTCGGAAGCCTCGTCAATCTGGAAGAGCTGACCCTGCACGACAACCAGTTGAGCGGAGAGGTACCGGCCGAGTTGGGAAGCTTGACGCTACTGACAGGGCTGACCCTGCACGACAACCAGTTGAGCAGAGAGGTACCGGCCGAGTTGGGAAGCTTGACGCTACTGATAGGGCTGACCCTCAACGCCAACCTGCTGACGGGCGTGCTTCCTTCGAGCCTCACACAGTTGACCGCACTTGAGAATCTCTCCTTTGGGGACAACGCCGGGCTCTGCGCACCTACGGATGCTGTGTTCCAGGGCTGGTTAGAGAGCATACCCAACGATCAGCTTGTGAACTTGGGAATCACCCCCCTCGGCCCCAACTGCACTTCGGCGTCCACCAACCGCGACGCTCTCGCAGCCCTCTACAACGCCACCAACGGCGATGAATGGGACGAGAACGGAAACTGGTTGAGCGACGCGCCCCTGGACCAGTGGTACGGGGTGACCGTGGATGACAGTGGCGTGGTCACGGCCTTGGACCTGCGCGGCAATTCATTGAACGGAGAACTCCCGCCGGAACTGGGCGATCTGGCAGGGCTGGAGGAACTGGAGCTGTGGGGCAACTCCATTTTCGGGAAGATCCCATCCTCCGTCGGGAATCTGGACAGGCTGCGGCTGCTGGACCTCGGCGAAAACCAGCTTAGCGGGGGGATACCGTCGGAACTTGGCGACCTGGGCGACACGCTGGTAACGCTGTACCTGTCCGGAGACTTCCACGACCTCACCGGGTGCATACCCGCCGCGCTGCGGAACGTTCGGGACAACGATTTCAGCCAGCTCGACCTGCCTTTCTGTGGCGCCGATTCCACGTCCACCCCCACGCCAACGCCCCCTGTGACGGGACGGCATGGCGGCGAATTGCGTCTTGCCACCTGTTGTGACCCATTCGTAGCGGGATACTCACCTTACGAGCGGCCAAGCGCGCGTAAGGTACAGTTTTTGAGCCTTATCTATAGCAGGTTGTTTGAGCCGTCCACTTCCGGAATAACTCCTGACCTGGCCGAGGCCTGGGAGGTCTCGGAGGACCTCAGGGTCTGGACAGTGTATATCCGGCAGGACGCCCAGTTCCATGACGGCAGTGCGGTTACCGCCCAAGACGTAGCGTATTCCATTAAGGCACTGTCGGAATCAATGGGGTCGGTGCCACCAATTGACACGGGGGTAATCGACGACTTCACCCTGCAAGTGACATTTGCAGCGCCATTTTCCGATTTCATAGAGCTGATGTCGTCGCCCTATTCGATCATCGTTCCCTATGGCGAATTCAGTGAAGAGGGACCCATCTTCACCGGCTTGACCGGCTCCGGACCCTTTATGCCCGTCGAGCACGTGCAGGACAGTCATCTGGTCCTCGAGCGCAACCCCGAATTTTATCAGGCTGACCTGCCCTACCTGGACAGCATCCGGGTTGACTTCGTCCCCGAGGGATCGACCAGGGTCGCCCTTCTTGCTGCTGGAGAGGCGGAATTTCTGCTGGGTATGAGCGCTGCTGATGAGGTGGGATCGATTTCGCGGCGCGCGCCGGATACGTTGTTTGGTCCACCTCACTCCATTCCGGTCATCTGGTTCTATACCGAAAGCGGTCCCTTCTCGGATTCCCGGGTTCGGCACGCCGTAGCCTCCGCCATTGACTGGGAGGCGCTAAATGAAGCGTTGCTGTACGGGACATCGAAATTCCAGGGTCCCGTCCCCCACGCGCAATTCCCACAGCGAACGCCGACGCAAGCGCAACAGTACCCGCGCCACGATCCGCAGAGAGCCATGCGACTCCTGGCAGAGGCCGGCCACCCCGATGGCCTGCAAATCGAACTGCTGACAATTCCAAACTATCTGCCATGGGCGGAAGTGGTGGCCGAGTCTTTGGAAGCCATCGGCATACGCGCTGTAATCAACATCCACGAATATGGCTCCTTGTGGGGTAGGATGGTAGATGATGCTGTAGGGGAGGAAGATCTGATAATTCTCCAGATCGCCCCCAATCCCATCGGCATTGAGCGTTTCATCCGTTGGAATTTCGCCGACCAATCGCCGTATGGATTCAGACGGTTGTCCTACGAGCAACACCCCGTTCTGCAGGAGATCCTGTCCCAACTGGTCCGCTACCCGGGTCAGGCGAACCGGCAGGCGCTGCTTTCCGAGTTCGATCTATACCTGGCCGAGCAGCAGCTCGTTGTGCCACTGCCGGCGCTGCCGAATCACGTCTACAACGCCCGTCTGCAAGGTCCGCTGGAGTTGACCGACCTGGGGACAATTCTGAAGTACCTTTGGCTGAATGGGCCAACCAACGAGCAGCCCCCCACAACCAGCCCGGACAGGGCGGCACTCGTCGCCCTCTACAACGCCACGGACGGCCCCAACTGGACCAACAACACCAACTGGCTGAGCGACAGGCCGCTTGGCGAGTGGTACGGCGTCACCACCAACGCCGATGGCAGGGTCACCAGGCTGGAGCTCAGGGATGACGCTAGGGACCGTGATGGCAACGGGTTGAATGGCAGGCTGCCAAGAGCGCTGGCAGACCTGACTGAGCTCCGGGCGCTGATAATTACCTTCAACAGCGAGTTGAGCGGGCCGATTCCCTCCCATCTGGGAAGCCTTGCCAATCTGGAACAGCTGGCCCTCCCTGCCAACCAGTTGAGCGGTGAGATACCGTCGGAACTCGGCAGACTATCCAATCTGGAACAGCTGTGGCTCAGCGGCAACCAACTGAGCGGGGAGATACCGTCGGAGCTCGGCAGACTATCCAATCTGGAACAGCTGTGGCTCAGCGGCAACCAGTTGAGCGGGGAGATACCGTCGGAGCTCGGCAGACTATCCAAAATGCGATCGCTGGGCCTCAACTTCAACCAGCTGAGCGGGGAGATACCGTCGGAACTCGGCGGCCTCGCCAATCTGGAACAGCTGTACCTCCGCGACAACCGGCTGAGCGGGGAGATACCGTCGGAATTTGGCGGCCTCGCCAATCTGGAACAGCTGTGGCTCAGCGGAAACCAGCTGAGAGGGGAGGTACCTTCGGAACTCGGCAGCCTCGCCAGTCTGGAAACGCTGGTCCTATTGAGCAACCTGCTGACGGGCATGCTTCCTTCGAGCCTCACACGGTTGACCGCACTTGAGAATCTTTCCTTTGGGGACAACGCCGGGCTCTGTGCGCCTACGGATGATGTGTTCCAGGACTGGTTGGGAGACATACCCAACTCTGATCCTGCGGTGTTCACTAGAATCCCCATTCTCGGCCCCAACTGCACACAGGAGTCCGATGACCGCGCCGTGCTGGTGGCCCTCTACAACTCAACGGACGGCCCCAACTGGGTGTTCAACGACAACTGGCTCAGCGACCGGCCCATTGGCGAGTGGTACGGCGTAACCACCAACGCCAACGGAAGGGTAACGGCGTTGAGTCTCCACACCATCGACAGAAACAAGCGCGTTGGTGAAGGTAGCGGAGGCGCAGTTACCTCCAACGGGCTGAGCGGGCCGATACCGCGTGAACTGGGCAGCCTCACATACCTGGAAAGGCTGACCCTTGTAGGCAACAACCTGAGCGGGTCGATACCGCGTGAACTGGGCAACCTGTCTAACCTGGAAGTAGTGGGGCTCGGTTACAATCTGAGCGGGCCGATACCGCGTGAACTGGGCAACCTGTCTAACCTGGGATTTCTGTTCCTCACCGACAACAACCTGAGCGGGCCGATGCCGCGTGAATTGGGCAACCTGTCAAACCTGTGGTTGCTAGCCCTCGAGCGCAACAACCTGAGCGGGCCGATACCGCGTGAACTGGGCAGCCTGTCTAACCTGAGAAGCCTGCTCCTCTCCAGCAACAACTTGAGCGGGCCGATGCCGCGTGAAATGGGCAACCTGTCTAGCCTGAAGGATCTGTTTCTCCGTAACAACCAGTTGAGTGGAGCGCTCCCCGGCAACCTGACGAACCTGTCTTTGGATGCGTTCCATTTCGGTGACAATGCCGGACTTTGCGCGCCCACCGACGCAGCCTTCCAGAGGTGGCTGCAAGGCATAGATAACCATAGCGGCCCGAATTGCTCCGCGCCCGACCTGGTGGTTCGCACGCCCACGGTCAGCGACAGCAGCCCGACCGCCGGCGCAGAGTTCACCCTGCGCGCCGAGGTTTACAACCAGGGCAACGCCAAATCTGACTCCACCAACCTGCGCTACTATCGCTCCACGGACTCCACGATAACCACATCGGACGAGTTCGTCGGTACGGACGACGTGCGCAGCCTGGACGCAACCGGCAGCACGGCAGAGTCCATCGGCCTGACCGCGCCGTCGTCTCCGGGCACCTACTACTACGGCGCGTGCGTGGATGCGGTTGCAGGCGAGAGCGACACGACCAACAACTGCTCCGCGACGACGGTGCGGGTGACCGTTGTCGCGGCGGCGGCGGACCTGGTGGTTCGCACACCCGAAGTGAGCAGCAGCAGCCCGACCGCCGGCGCCGAGTTCACCCTGAGCGCCGAGGTTTACAATCAGGGCAGCGCTGAATCCGACTCCACCAACCTGCGCTTCTATCGCTCCACTGATTCGACAATCGGACCGGGCGACACGCAGGTTGGCACGGACGACGTGCGCAGCCTGGACCCGACCGGCAGCAGCACGGAGTCCATCAGGCTGACCGCACCCTCCGAGGCGGGCACCTACTACTACGGCGCGTGCGTGGATGCGGTTGCAGGCGAGAGCGACACGACCAACAACTGCTCGACGGCGGTGGCGGTGACCGTTGGCGCGGCGACTCCAACTCCAACTCCCTCCCCCGGGCAGTCCCCCGACCGCGCCGCGCTGGTGTCGCTCTACAACGCCACCAACGGCAGTGAATGGCACGAGAACACCAACTGGCTGAGCGACAGGCCCATCGGCGAGTGGTATGGCGTAACCACCAACGCCAACGGAAGGGTAACGGAGTTGAGACTCTACACCGTCAGAGGAGGCATAACTGCCAGCAACGGGTTGAGCGGGCCGATACCCCACGAACTGGGTAGCCTCACCAACCTGGAACTTCTGGCCCTTACCTCCAACGACCTCAGCGGGTCGATTCCCCGCGAATTGGGCAACCTGTCTAACTTGAGAAGGCTGCGGCTCAATGGTAACCAGCTGACCGGCGCAATACCCCGCGAACTGGGTAGCCTCACCAACCTGGAAGATCTGTCCCTAGGCTTCAACAACCTGAGCGGGGAGATACCTTCGGAACTCGGCGGCCTCGCCAATTTGAGAAGGCTGCGACTCCTTAATAACCAGTTGACCGGTGCCATTCCGGCCCAACTGGGCAACCTCACCAACCTTCGAGGGCTGTATCTCAACGACAATAGCCTTAGCGGGCCGATACCGCGGGAACTCGGCAGCCTCTTCAATCTGGAACAACTGTGGCTCCATGATAACCAGTTGAGCGGCGCCATTCCGGCCCAACTGGGCAACCTGTCTAACCTGGAAGATCTGTACTTCCGCGACAACCAATTGACGGGACCTCTCCCCGGCAACCTGACGAACCTGTCTTTACGTCTGTTCAATTTCTATAACAACGCAGGACTCTGCGCGCCCACCGATGCAGCCTTCCAAAGGTGGCTGCAAAGCATAGATAACCATAGCGGCCCAAATTGCGCATAGTCTCCGACCTCCGGCAACACCAACTGGCTGAGCGACCGGCCCATCGGCGAGTGATACGGCGTGACCACGGATAACAGTGGCAGGGTCACGGGTCTCGACCTTCGGGCCAACGGACTGAGCATCGGGCTTCCCGCCGAACTGACATGGAGGCAGCCGACATGAGAGTTACTCCCCATGTTCGAATGGTTTCTCTTCTTGGACTGATATTGCTCATGGCCTTCGCCCTAGCCTGCGACGGCGAGACAATCACCATCCAGCAGTCCACCTCGGTCAGCGCCGGGTTCGAACACACCTGCGGGGTGTTGCAGGACGGCTCCGTACGGTGCTGGGGCAGGGATTACGAAGGCCAGGCCACGCCGCCGGAGGGGGAGTTCGCCTCGGTCAGCGCTGGGACCGTCCACACCTGCGGGGTGCTGCGGGACGGCTCCGTACGGTGCTGGGGCGATAATGACGAAGGCCAGGCCACGCCGCCGGAGGGAGAGTTCGCCTCGGTCAGTGCCGGGTTATCGCACACCTGCGGGGTGCTGCAGGACGGCTCCGTACGGTGCTGGGGCGATAATGACGAAGGCCAGGCCACGCCGCCGGAGGGAGAGTTCGCCTCGGTCAGTGCCGGGTTATCGCACACCTGTGGGGCGCTGCGGGACGGCTCCGTCCTCTGCTGGGGTTCCAATACCGATTGGTATGGCAGAGAGGTCGGCCAGGCCACACCGCCGAAGGGGGAGTTCGCCTCGGTCAGCGCCGGGTGGGACCACACCTGCGGGGTGCTGAGGGAAGGCTACGTCCTCTGCTGGGGTTCAAATATCGACCGGTATGGCGAAGAGGTGGGCCAGGCCACGCCGCCGGAGGAGGAGTTCGCCTTGGTCAGCGCTGGGGCCGAGCACACCTGCGGGGTACTGCGGGACGGCTCCGTACGGTGCTGGGGCGATGACAGCTCTGGCCAGGCCACGCCGCTGGAGCCCACACCTATGCCCGTAGGCGCCGGGGACGAAAGAACGAGCAAGTTGGAGTTCACCTCGGTCAGCGCCGGGTTCGAACACACCTGCGGGATGCTGCGGGACGGCTCCGTCCAGTGCTGGGGTTCCAATACCGGTCGGTTTGGCAACGACGTTGGCCAGGCCACGCCGCCGGAGGGAGAATTCGCCTCGGTCAGCGCCGGAGAATACCACACCTGCGGTGTGCTCCGGGGGGGCTCCGTCCAGTGCTGGGGTTCCAATGTCGGCTATTATGGCAACGAGGTTGGCCAGGCCACACCGCCGGAGGGGGAGTTCACCTCGGTCAGCGCCGGATACTTCCACACCTGCGGGATGCTGCGGGACGGCTCCGTACGGTGCTGGGGCAGGTCTTCCGAAGGCCAGGCCACGCCGCCGGAGGGAGAGTTCGCCTCAGTCAGCGCCGGGGGCGGGCACACCTGCGGGGTGCTGCGGGACGGCTCCGTCCTGTGCTGGGGCAGGGATTACGAAGGGCAGACCACACCGCAAGCGGGAGAATTCGCCTCGGTCAGCGCCGGATACTTCCACACCTGCGGGGTGTTGCGGGACGGCTCCGTACGGTGCTGGGGCAAGTCTTCCGAAGGCCAGGCCAGGCCGCAAGCGGGAGAATTCGCCTCGGTCAGCGCTGGGACCTTCCACACCTGCGGGGTGTTGCGGGACGGCTCCGTACGGTGCTGGGGCGACGATAGCTCTGGCCAGGCCACGCCGCCTGAGGGCGGTTTGTCGATCGTTTTCTGGATATTAGTGGCGGCCTTCGTTCTTGGTTTGCTGCTCATATTGGTGGGCGCGCCGATTGCGCTGATAGTGTGGTTGGTGCGCCGGAGGCGCGGAAGGACCAGAGGACGCAGAGAGGATCATGCCCCGAGGGTGCGATGCTCCGGCTGCGGAGCCGAGGACGCCTCAGGAAACTTCTGCACGCGGTGCGGTCAGTCTCTCCGCGAAGAGTAGCCGGCGGCTCAAAGTGCGACGTGCACGGAGGAAGCAGCTATGACTCACAAGGTCGATGGGGTACTCCGCCTGATGAATGGCTTCCCTGCTCAATTCGTTCGCCCTTCTAAGGAAGCTGATCCTGTTTCCGGGGAAGGACACGATGCGGGGACGAGCCGGCGGACTGCGCCGCTTCCGCTGCTGGCGGTCTTCCTCCTAGGTCTTACGATGCTGCTGCTGGCGGCGTGCAACGAACCTCAGCCGACGCCCACCACCAGCCCGACACCAACGCCCACCAGCGACCCGACGCCAACGCCCACCGGCGGCCCCATCGCCGACCTTGATATTGACGTGGATGCCGACACGATCTGGCAAGAGGTAGCTGTCGGAGAGACCGTCGAGGGTGCTATTCCTTACGAAGGCGATTTCGGCCATTTCGCGTTTGCAGCTCAGAAGGGTGAGACATACCAAATAGACGTGGCTGTGGGAACGCTGTCCGGCCCGTTCATAGAAGTGCTGGGACTAGACGGCGCACTCCTAGCCCGCGGAGAATACCACGGGGATTTTCCGGCTTCGCGATTCGTCTGGCAAGCCCCGGCTTCGGGCGAATACCATGCTGCGGTGTCCGGTGACGACACAGGGACTTACACCTTGACTATCAGCGTCTCTACCAGCGTCGAGGTGGAGATTACTGCTTGTGAGATAAGCCACAAAACCAGTTCCGGTCCGATTAAGGAAGAGTGGTCCAACGTAACGATGGAGGGCGTTGTTCACGCCCACCGGGACGTTTCCAACTTGGTGGTCATAGGCCATACCAGCGGCAGCAGCTTTTGGGGAAGAGAAGAGATAGGTAGTTTAGCGGCCGGCCAATCCCGGAGATTCTCGCTCGGCGATACTCATTGGAGACATGCAGAGCTTGACTCTTGCTCAGCTTCAGCGACTTTTTCAACGCCGTAGTAGCGGCAATCCGGCTGCCCCATGAACGTCTGGGCGACGGCCGACTCCGCGACGGAGGTCACCGTTACGTGGGAGCTGCCGGAGAACATCGGAACCGGAATCTCGAACTACAACGTCCAGCTAATTCTGAGCAGCGCCCCGACAGTGTTAGCAGTTGGATGTCCCAATTACCGTCGCCTGGTGAAGAGGGAGCGGCGATAGATACCAAGCGTCGAAACGGCAAACGGACGTTTGGTGAGGGGATGATTCCCTTCCCAACGCGGAGCGGGGTGTCGCGAGGCTTGACTTCCCTCGGGAATGAGCCCCGACGCCAGCACATGAAGGTTCGGCCCAATGCCGAGACAGCGCATACATCACAGCAGAATCACATATGACTTCCCCGACGACTTTCCGCAGCGCTTGGTGCGCTTCCAGGAGGAGTCGGGGCTGACGTGGGCGGAGATCGCCCGGCGCATCGGCGCCCATCCCTACACGGTGAGGCGGTGGGTGCTGGGGCGGGCGCGCCCCAACATGACATACATGATGGCGCTGCTCGACCTAGCCGAAGAGATGGGCCTCCGCCACATCTTCACCGACTGAGGCTGCGCAGGGGCGGGAAACGCAAAAAAGGGCGGCATACACGGACGCTCCATTAGGACGTCCATAGTCCACAAGGCGGGCAACGGGAAGCAACCTGTCCCCCTGAACCGAACGCCGGCACAGTGGCAGCCGCACGGCGGCGGAGAGCCAGGCGTCAACTCGCCATTGCATTGCGGGCGCGGTTTGGCCCATCATGGTGGCGTCTTTCGCCTCAGTTCCGTTCCCGGACTGAAGAAAGCCCGCACCGGGAGCGAAGGGCTGCCAGGGGGTACGCCTCCGCGGCCCGAGGGCCGCACTCCCACCCACCCATGGAGACCGACCGAGGCCGTGGACGCAGGCCGGGGGCGCCCGGTCCGGGCGCCCATACCCGCAACGGGGGACCCGGCCGATAGGTGGACAGCAACACATGCAGGAGGGGCGTCATGACGGCAGAACATGACGGGATGGACCGGGAAGGGCCATCGGAGGACTATCTCAGGTTTCGCAGGATGATGGACGGCGTGGGCCGCGAGGACCTTCTGCGGATGGCGGAGGACCTGACGGAGGAGATCAGGGCGAACCCCCGCGACACCGAGGCCCTGGCCGCCAGGGGGCTGGTGTACAGCGAGCTGGGAGAGCACCGGCGGGCGGTGGAGGACAACGAAAGCATCATCGCCCTCGACCCCGGCAACGCGGGGGCCTACCTCGACAGAGCCCGCGCCCACTCCGCGCTGGAGGAGCACCGATCGGCGGTGGAGGACTACGACAATGCCATCCGGCTGGCTCCCGGCAACGCGGCGGCCCACTATGGCCGGGGGGCGTGCAACGCCGAGCTGGGCAACCTGGCCGGGGCGGTCAGCGACTTCGACGTGGCCATTCTGCTGTCTCCCGGCGACGCCGACGCCCACTACAACCGGGGGCTGGCCTACGCCGCGATGGGAGAGCACCTCCGGGCGGTGGAGGACCTCGGCAGGGCCATCGAGCTCAATCCCGGCATCCCCGAAGCCCACTACCACAGGGGGATGGCGCACCGCGACCTGGGCGAGATGGACAAGGCCCTTGCCGACTTCGACGCCGCCATCGAGCTGGAAGGGAGCTACGGGCTTGCCCACTACGCCAGGGGGATCACCCACCTCAACCTTGCGTCGTACGACGCCGCGCTCCGCGACTTCGACGGCGTGCTGGGCCTCGACCCCGACAGCGCCGCCGCGCTCCGGGGCAGGGGCATCGCCCTGGGCAGCCTGGGCCGCGACGAGGAGGCGCTGAGGGAGCTCGACCGGTCCCTGGACCTCGACCCCGGCAACGTCGAGACCCTCACGGCCAGGGGGCTGGCCCACACCGGCCTGGGGCAACACGAGCAGTCGATAGAGGACTACACCAGGGTCATCGACCTCGACCCCGGCAACACCGCCGTCCTCTACAACAGGGGGACCGCCTACATGCACGTGCGGGAGGGCGGCAAGGCGATTGAGGACTTCAGCGCCGTCATCGAGGCGGACCCGGACAACCTCGGCGCATACATGACGAGGGGGTTCGTCCGCACCGCCCTGGAGAGATATGGAGAGGCGATAGAGGACTACGACAGGCTCATCGAGCTCGCCCCGGACGACCCGATGGGGTACCACCTGCGGGGCTACGCTCTCGCCAGGCTGGGCGAGGCTCGCAGGGCGGTCGAGGACTTCGGGCGGGCCATCGACCTCGATCCCGGCATCGTCGACGCCCGCTTCCAGAGGGCGCGCCTGTACAGCAGCCTGGGCGAGCCGGACAAGGCGGTGCGGGACTACGACGAGCTCATACGGCTCAGGCCGGACGACTCGGATATCCTCCGCGAAAGGCGGCTCGCCGTCGAGGAGGCGGAGGCGGCCCGGCGCTGATTTCGGGCAACAAAAAAAGCGCACACATGGATGGGAGGAGGAGGGACACCACGCTAGGTGCGTGGTGTCCCTCCCGTGCATGGCGGGCCAGCGTGTCGAGCTTGCCCATAGCTAGGCAGACACGCCGACCTCCTCGGCTTCCCGCTCCTGTTCCGCTGCCCACTCGAACATCGAGAGGGTCGAGGCCTGGGGTTTGCCATTCTTCCGCTTCGGCTTGACGGGCTCCTCGGCCATGAACTCGGCCCAGGAGAACAGCGACCGCTGCGGCTCCTCGGCTTCCTCGTAGTGACCGTTGGTCCCGTTACCATTGGCGTGCTGGCCATTGACCGGCGCCAGCTCGACCGTCGGCCCGAAGATGTCGGACCCATGACCGTTGCCGTTGACCGCTATGGTCTCCGGCTCAACTTCGACGGCCTTCCAGCCGTCGTCCACGAGCAGCTCCTCGGCGGCGGCTTCGGCGTCCCGCGCCTGGGCGAACACCTCTTCAATCGTCTCCGCCTCGTCCTCGTCCCCACCGACGATCTTGCGGGCCAGCGTCATCATCAGGTCGTCGCCCTCGTCGCCGAAGGCGGCCAGCCCGTCCTCCGGCAGTTCCCCCTCGACGGCCAGGGAGCTTTGCAGCTTCTTCGCCACCAGCTTCAGGGCGTCGGCCTGGAGCGTGTTCCGGTAGGCCATGAACACCACCTTGACCGGACAGGTCTGGCCGATGCGCCACGAACGTCTCGACGCCTGCCTGACCACATATATGCTGTAATCGGACTCGTACCAGCAAAGGGTCTCAAAGTCGATCAGGTCGAGGCCGGTCTGCACCAACCTGGGGTGGCAGATGAGCACGTCGACGCCCTGCTTGACCCTATCCGCGACCCACTTCTCCCTCTTGTTCGGGGCAACGGCGTCGGCCTTCATCACCGCCACGCGGAACCCGTGCCGGGTCAGGATGTCGTCCATGCGCCCGGTGATGTCCCGCGTTCCCGTGTGGGTGACGTAGACCAGCACCCGCCGCCCCTCCAACCGCTCGGCGGCCACCAGGTCCACCAGGGCCTTCTCCTTGGGGTACAGCTTCTCTTCCGAGAGGGGCGGGACCTGCACGATGACGTCGCCGCTCCGGGGGTCGAAGACCGTCTCGCCCCTGGTGCAGCCGTCGGGGTACGCGAGCAGGCTTTGCAGGTAGGTGGCCAGCAGCCTCTTGGAGCCCGCCTTCAGAGCCGCCGCCAGCTCTTTCTTCAGCTCCTCGAACACGGTGGCGTAGGCGCTGCGCTGGGAGTAGCCCGTCGCATCCTCCTCCGAGTCCATTGAAGAGAGGAGTATCCGCTCGTCGTAGTCCGGCAGCCCCGTCGCCACGTCGGAGAGGCGCAGGAACACGGTGTTGTGAATGATGTGGAAGAGGGCCGAGGGCACGAGGCCCGGCCTCTCCCGCACGGTCCTGCGGTACTTCCTCCTGCGGCTGTTGCGCCCGTCCTCCACGGCGTCGTCGTCGTCCTTGCCGACGGTCACCTCCTCGAACCCGTAGCGCTGTATCCAGCGGTGCTCGTCGGAGCGCCCGAACTCGGAGCGAATCTCCGGCGAAAACCTGTAGAGGAGATGGAAGATGGTCGAGGCATATCCACCCAGGAGGGTTCCCGTGAGGCTGAGGGACTTGCCGCAGGCTTCGGCGAGGACCCCGGCGGCGATGCCCTGGGCCGAGCCTCGGGCCTTAAACTCATGCACTTCGTCCCCGATGAGCAGGTCGAAGAAGCCCCTCATGTGGTGCTTCACATAGTCGCTGAGGGGGTAGCGGGCCGGCCCGGACCTGTCGGCCTGCCAGAGGGGGGATCCGCAGTCGGCGCAGGCGTGCTTCCTGCGATTCAGGTCGGCGTCGGTCAGGGGCACCCCGTCCCTGTCGACGACCTGGGCGGTGCAGACCGGGCAGCACGGCACCCGGAAGGGCTCTCCCGATTCCTTCTCCCGCAGAAGCCTGCCCCTGGAGGTGGCCCACCGCTGTATCACGGCTGGCATCCATCGGTAGGACAGCTTGGCCTTTTCTCTGCTCATCACCGCGAACAGCGGTCCGGGGCCGATGGAGAAGCGGAGCCTCTCCAGGTCGGTGATGGACTCGACGATGGCGGCCCGCGCGCCGGGCACCGTCATCTCCACCTCCCGCTTCCACTTGGGCACGAGATGGGGAGGACAGAGCACCAAAATGCGCCTGAAGCCCGCCATGTACGCCGCCGCCGCGCCGATGAACGTTTTTCCGGTGCCCATTTCGCCGACGACGGTGGTGCCCCGGTGGGCTTCGAGGGAGAGGGCCGCGCCCCTGATGGCGTCGGTCTGCGCCCCCAGGGGCTTGCGGAGCAGCCTGGGGAGCGTGCCGCCGTTCTCCGAGGGCCGGTAGAGCGGCGGGTAGGACTCGACCACCCGCCGGGCGATCGCGTCCTTGAAGGTGTCTATGAAGTCTCCGAGGTTCAATGTGTCTTCCTCCTTTCGGTGAATGGCCGGAGGACGACGCCCGGACCCGGACGCACGTCTCCCCCACGTCGCCGCCGAAGGCGCAGGGGGAGACGGACTGCGCCGCGACAGCGGCGGCGTCCGGGTTCCGGCAACGCCCCCAGGCGATTGCTTGGGTGAGCGAAGTCCCGGTGCGGACCGGGCGGGATGGCGAGGGCAGAGCTATGCGGCAGCCGCCTCCGGCCTCTTCAGCATGGCGGAGTAGCCCGGCATGAGGACGGGGTTCATGGACAGGCGTCCCGAGCCGTCGTACCCGGCGTGGTAGGCGTACTCCGCCTTCGCGCCCCAGGGCACCCGGCCGCCGATCCGAACGGCGCCGCCCCTGGCGGTGCCGTCGCGACCGCGAGCGCCGTGCACCACCGTCCCGTGCCGCTTGCCCTTGCTCCAGCCCAGCACCTTCAGCTCGACGGGCATGACCCGCTCCTCCGCCTTCGAGCGCCGGAACAGCACGCCGTGCAGCCTCTTCAGCACGCCCGCCGACGGGCTGGCCTTGCCGTTCATGATCTGGGAGAGGTGAGAGGAGCTGATGCCGGCCCGCCGTGCGACCTCGTTCTGGCTGATGCCGTGGGCGTCCATCCGCTCCCACAGGACCTGGGGGTCGACGCAGGCAAGCTGCGCCGATGCGACCGTCGCGTCGGCCTCCAGCGCCGCCTCGACCAGGGCCTGGACCCTCACGCCCATGTTCCTCTGGCCGCGGGCCACCTGGGACATGTAGCCGGCGGACACCCCGACCCGCTTGGCCAGGTCCCTCATGCTCATGCCCAGGGCGCGGGCGCGCTCCCGGATGTAGGTGCTCTGCCCAACCGCCACGCTCGACGCCCGGTTGGCGCACCGCGCGGGCGCGACCTTCGCCTGGCAGTTCAGCGCCGACTCGACGCGGGCCTGCACCTTGACGCCCATGGTCTGGCGGCCCCGCGCCGCCTGCGACAGGAAGCTGGCGGACACCCCGACCCGGTCGGCCAGGTCCCGCATGGTCATGCCCTTCTCGCGGGCGCGCTCCCTGATGAAGCTGCTCTCGCCGGTCACCACCTCGCTCCGGCGGTAGACGAAGCCCTGTCCGGGGACCTCGCCCAGGACAGCCATGACCTTGTCGTGCATCCCGAGCGTCCACTGCCTCTTGCCCGTCGCGATCTGCGACAGGTAGCTCGCCGACACGCCCATCAGGGCCGCCAGCTCCTTCATGGTGATCCCGCGCCGTCTCGCCGCCGCCCTCAACTCGCTTTCGGGCGTCCCCGTCTCCGTCGTCCTCGTTCCGGTTGCCTGTGTTGCCGTCGTCATCGGTCCGTCCTCCTTCTCGTTGTGTTGTGGTTGCCTCTGACGTGAAGCCCGCTCGGGGGCAAAGAAGAAGGGCCGTCCCCCGGACGGGAGACGGCCCTGTGAAACCGCGTGCCTGAGATGTCCTAGCCGATGGCCGCCTCCTTTCCGTTGTCTGATCCGTGCCGGGCATCCGTGGCGCAGGTCGTTGGCTTTGGGGTTGGTTGACGCTGGACCTGTCTGCAACAGGCAGGCGCACTCCGCCCACGGTCGGATGCCGGACGCGAGAGACGGAGCGGGGGTGTAGAAAGACGCAGCTTGGCCCCGGCTGAACAAGCGTCAGTGGGGAGACTGCGATGAGGGGAAGCGGCCGGCCTACGACGTCATCGCAGACCAGCGCATGGGAGGAAGACGCAGCTTGCCCAGGGCGCAAAACGTCAAGGGGAGAGCCGTGTGGCGTGAAGCGGCCAAGTCCACCAAGAACGGCAGACCGGCGCATGTCGAAGGAGCGGCGAGGCTGTCAGCCAGCCATGTCGCGGGCATGATGAGCCGGTCGGAGCGACAGACCCGTCTGGGACAGACAGGCGCACTTCGACCGACTGCGTGGGGACGAAGCACAGGGCGCTCCGTCCGAGGCGTCCGGCGGGTGAGGCGACCAACCCCAACCGTCAGACGATTGCCCAACGGAAGGAGCGATCAACTCCGACCGTCAGACTGTGCCCGGTGTGCGAAGCGATCAACTCCGCTCGCCGGACGGGTGTCCTGCGGGGGAAGGACCAACGTCAACTTACGAACCCGCTGGACTGGACCAAGGACGAAGGACCAGCGTCAACATCGTCGTCTCGGCCCGCGCCGGTTGCGGAGGGCTTGTCACTCCGCAGGGCCAGCATTCCCTCATGGGCCACCGGGGGAGAGCGAATCATCCTCCGGTCAAGCCCGTGCGACAGGGATCACGCACCCAGGTTTCTATGGTCGGAAGCCCTGGAAAAGCCTAACAGTGAGCCAATTATCGCCGCTGCCGCCGCCGCAGGAGAGGGCTTGGACGCCCCCGCCCGCAAGACCGCCGCAGAATCGTTCAATAAAGTTCACCGCCACAGGAGCTTGAGGCTCAGCCTGTTCAGTAGCTCCCGCTTCCTGATCGCCCTCCGCGTGTCGAAGAGCGCCGTCCTTCGCCAGGTGACCTGCCCGTCGCGGTCGAACCCGCGCAGGGGGCGCTTCTCCGGGGGCAGCGTCATCCCGTGCTCCTCGAGCAGGGCCAACTCCACCACCCGCAGGCGCTCCTCCTCCGCCAGCCACCCGAGACCCTTCCCGTCGTTGGGGTGGGCGTCCTTCAGCTCCCGCCACTCGGCGATGAGGGGCCATGCGTCGCCGAACACCTCCTCGTCGTCATCGGCGGGCTCCCGCGTCACCAGGTCGGAGTACTCCCTGCGCGTCCCGGCCCTCGACGAAGGCTTGCCGCCGTCGCCGGACACGCTGTCATCCGACCGGGAGGGACCGGCGCCGGCGTGACCGGCCCCGGTCCCATTGGCCCCGTCGCGCTTCAGCGACCCGATCTCGCCCTCGACGGACGACAGACGCCTTCGCAGCTCCTTGCCCAGCTCGTCGTGCCCCTTCTCGTGCGCCTCCCGGCCCTTCTCCAGCGCCACGATGCGCTCCTCCAGCCTGTCGTTGCGCTCCCGCTGGCGGGCAGCAGCCGAGCCGACGCCCTCCTGCAACGCCCGCTCCAACGCCTGCCTCACCCGCCGGGACAGATGCCCCGTCTTGGCACACTCGGCCACGGTGCGCTGGTCTATCTCCAGCACCCTCGCTGCGCCCTTGTATCCCTTGTCCCGCACCAGCTCGCTCAGGAGCGCCATGAGCCTCAGGTGGTGGACGTTCTCCACGTCCTTGCTGTCCTCGATGCCGTGTTCAGTGGTTTTCACAGACTCTCCTCCTTCTCAGAATCCCGCCCCGGGCCCACGCTCAGAATCCCGCCCCGGGCCCACGGTCAGCCCCGGTCCGGCCCTTCCTGCGGTCTCAGGCCCCGTTTTCGGGCACGTCACGCACCCCCCGCTTCAATCGACTCTTCCGAGGCCTGATGTCATTGGGACACCCCTTCGACAGGCCCGACGATGTCACGCCCCACGTTGGGCGATGTCATTGCCGACCGGAACGTCGTGCTTCGACAAAGTGTTCACTGATTACCTCCTGTAGAGGGGCGATTCACCCCCGATTCAGCTTGCCCACGACCCGATTTGCGCACTTCCGACCAAACTCAAACTCCTGTACACCCCCGATACTGCACGAAAGTCGCCGGGAATAAGAGGGCCTATAGGGGCGCGCAGATGTGCGCGCCCCCACGGGGGAGCGGCCTATGAGGGCGCGCAGGTGTGCGCGCCCCTATGGGAGGTCTTTTTTCCAGTTCGATTTGTTCACACTTTTTTGCGACCGCCGCGAATCGACGATTCGCAGCAAGACGCAGAAGAGAGGTGAACGAGTTGGCGCTGAAATCGAGACCCCGGTCCATCAGACGGCTTCTGCCCCTGGCCTCCGCGCTGCTCCTGGCGGCGCTCCTCGCGATACCCGCAAGCAACACCGTTCTCGCCCAGGCCCCGCCCGGCGACGAGCTCACCCTGGTCAACTCGGACAGGGAGTTCGTTGAGAGGAAGGGAGGCGGCCAGTTCGTCGCAAGGCCCGTCTTCGACCGCAAGATCGTCAACCTCTACTACGGCGTCAGGGACGCGGACACGGGCGACTGGATCACCGCCATGTACCGGGTGCGGGGCGGTGAGAAGCACCGCTCGGACGGCTGGGAGTACAGCTGGGAGTACCCCGACCTGGACGAGCACCCCGACCTGGACAAGGACCGGGCCTACCTGCTGGTGATGTTCGCCGAGGCCGAGGACGGGACGAGGGGCGACTTCTACGGCGTCATCCCCGTCCACCAGCCGGGGAACATCTTCAAGAAGATCCTGTCGGCCCTGGACCCGGGCCGCTGGGCCAAGGCCATCGCGGGCTGGCTCATCGAGGGGACCCACGGCACCCTCTGCGGGGTTGTCGAGGAGTTCTCCCAAGAGGACGCCGACAACTGCGGGGACGGGTAGGCGATGAGCGACATCCTCACCGGCACCCCTCCCGACCTCACCTACGCCCACGACATCGTGCGCCAGGCGTGGATGGTCGTCTGGGCCATAACCTCCGGCGCACTGGTGGTGATCCTCGGCTGGATGGGCCTCACGCTGGTCATGTCGGAGCACCTGGGACGGCAGCAGGCCGGGTGGCGGGAGATGGTCCCCAGGCTCGTCCTGGGACTGGTCGCCGCCGCGTCCTCCCTCTGGTGGTGCGCCCTGGTGCTGGACGTGGCCGACGCCGTGTCCGGCTTCGTGGCCGTCTCCCTCGACGTCACGGCGGGCGACCTGCTGCGCTCCACCCTCCGCACCCTGCTGACGGCGGTGCAGGCGGGCAGCGTGGGCATGGCCCTGCTGCTGGCGGTGCTCTACCTCGTTTACGGCTTCTTCGTCCTCTACGTCATCGTCCAGATGGTCCTGCGCCTCGCCCTCATCGACGTACTGCTGGCCCTGGCGCCCATCGCGCTTGGGCTGTGGATTCTGCCCCACACGGCGGGCTGGGGAAGGCACTGGCTGCGGCTCTTCATGACGACCACCTTCCAGCAGGCCATCCAGCTCATCGCCCTTGCGATGGGATTCGCCTTCCTGAACGAGGTGGCGGCCATCGGCGCGTTTGAGCCGGTGCAGGACCTGATCTGGAAGCTGCTGATGAGCCTGGCCTTCATCTACATGGCGACCCGGGTGCCCTCGCTGCTCGGCAACGCCGGGACCTTCGATAGCTGGCTGTCGATGCTCTATTTCGGGATGAACCTGCCCGCATCGATGGTGCGGTCCGCCAGGGTCCTTGGCCTGATGGCGGGGGGCGCTGCGGGAGGGCCGGGAGGCGCAGCGGTGGGAGCGATGGCGGCCAGCGCGGGATTGTCGGCTGCGGCGGGTGGCATCAGCTCGGCGGCTTCCATGGCGACCCCATCGGGCGGAGGAAACGCCGGAGGCGGAGCGCCCAGGAGCAGCGGCGAGTAGCCCGGCCGAGAACGGAGGCGCAGAGATGTGCGGCTGACGGAGCTTGCGGACAACGACCGATAGAGACACGAGCAAGGAGCTCGGAAGGAGAAGGAAGGAATGGAAGACCTTACACAGACGATTAGCAACCTGGTGGGCATCCTGCTGGGAGTGGTGGGAGCCATCGGGGTCGGATTCTTCATCTACGGGGCGTACCTGTATTTGACCGCCAGCGGCGCGCCCCACCAGATGGAGCGGGGCAAGAGCGCCATGATGACGGCTTTGGCCGGCATCGTGCTCGCCCTGGTCGCCTACGGCGTGGTGGAACTGGTGATGAACGCCGTCGTCGGCAACCCGGTGGACCCCACCCTCCCCGATCCGGCAACGCCCACGCCTGACCCGGACGCATAGGCCGAGGAAAGAGAGAGAGCTATGAGAGAACACGAAGTACCGACTCACGTCCAGGCCGAGGACCGGGTGCTGTTGGGTTTCACGTTTCCCCAGGTGGTGGCCGTCGTCGCGGTGTGCGCCTTGTCCTACGGGGCCTACCGCTACGCCCCCGTAGGACCCTCCCAGGCGCGGATGGCGATTGCCGTCGTCTTCGGACTGGTGGGCATCGCAATGGTCGTGGGAAAGATCGGCGGGAGGCGGCTGCCCCTGGTGGCCGCCGACCTGCTGAAGTTCAACCTGGGGGCTAGGCGCTACGCCGGGCCGGTGTCCCAGCTGGTGCGGAGCGAGCCGATCGCTCCGGCTCAGCCGGCCAAGTCCGGCCCCGGCCCCCTGCGCCTGATGGCGAAGAAGACCAAGCGCGTCCTCCGCAGGCTGAAGAGCGGGAGGAAGCGCAGGGCAAAGCAGAAGGACCGTCGCAGCGAGCGGAGGCCCTTCCGCCCCCACGGCTGGTTCGGCAAGAGGAGGCAAAAAGAGGCGAGGAAGGATCACGGCCAGGAGCACAGGACCGAGACCCTGGAGAGCGCCCGTAGGAGACCCCGCAAGGGATTCCTTGCCTTCGCGGTGGTCGCCCTTCTCGCGGTGGCGGTTGCCGCCGTCCCCCAGTCGGCCTTCGCCGACGGACACGAGGAGGGAGAACCCTGGCGGGACGAGATCGAGTTCGACCTGACCGAGCCGGTGGATGGACGCCGCATCTTCGTCGAGGGGTTATCAGTAACCGGTGACCGGGCCGCCGTCACACTGCGGGCCGCGACGGACATCGACCTGCGGGTGCGAGCCTTCGGCGGCAGCCAGGGAACGGCCCTGCGCTTCTGGGGCTCGGCCAGACTTACCGAGGGGGAGCGCATCGACTACTCCCTGCCCCTGAACGGACCGATGCCTTCGTTCACGGTCTCGTGGGAGGACGGCCTCAGCCAGGCCGGGGCGCTCACGGTCAAGCACGAGCACATTCCGTACCCACTCCCCTCGGTCGAGGGCGAGCTCTGCGAGCTGAGAGTGACCTCCCTGGGCTGGAGGCCGGGATATGTCAGCGGGGTCGTCGAGTCGGAGTGCGTGACCGAGATCGAGCAGTTGGTGGAGCTTCAGACCGTGAGCGGGCATGAGAGCGTGACCGAGACGGCGGTGATGGAGGCCCGGGTGACGGCCGTCACCGGAACCCTGGCGGTCTCGGCTGGCGGCTCCGCCGGCAGCGTACCCTTCGTCTCAGACGGCGACACGACCTTCAGAGTCCCCGTCGCTGTGGGCGCAGCGGTCCACGACGTGACCGTCGACGCCGAGCTGGCGGCCAGCCTCAGCATCCCCATACCCCCGCTCACGGTGCTCACCCACCACCCGGAACGGGTGGAGAAGGTCACCAAGACCGTTCAGCTCCATCGCCCGGGGGCCAGCGACTACGACAGCGAGACGGTCACCGTGACCCATGAGGACGGCACAACGGAGTCCGCCACCGCGACGGCCTATGTCCACGTCCCCAGCGCCACCATCGCCAAAGTTGTGACGGTGGACGTCCTTCACCCCGAGCACGTCAAGGCCGAGGTGGTGGAGCGGTCGCCCATCTCGAAGACACGGACCGAGAGCCTCTCGCTTTCGTCCGGCGTCGGCTCGGACGACCCCTTCCAGACCCTCGTCCTGCCCGAGCCCGAGCCGGAGGAGGAGCACGGCGACCAGGCGCCCGCGGGCGGCTTGGCCGACTGGTTCGAGCGTCTGGGATGGGAGTGGCCCTGGTGAGGCGATTGCTGACGGCAACCCTCCTGGCCGGGGCTGCGCTGGCTACCACCGGCGCGGCCCCGCCGGAGGAGCAGGCCATGCTCGACGCCTTCGACCGGGTGTTGACGGCGATGGCCTACGCCGCCGCGGGCCTCTGCCTCTTCGCCATCGTCTGGGCGGGCTTCGTCCTGATGGCCGAGGGAGGCGAGGAGCGCGGCGGGGGACGGGCCAAGGCCGCCGTCGTCCTGGCAATCGTCGGCCTCGTGCTGGTGCTGTCGGCCAAGGGCGTCGCAGCCCTGCTGAAGCACGGGATCATCCCATCCTTCCCAACCCCATAGAGATAAGGAATAGACGGACGTGAAAGAGATCATTCGACGATTGACGAGACGCGGGACGGCGGTGGAGTCCGCCACCGAGCAGCAGGTCCCGGCCCCCAAGCCGCCGCCCGAGCTGCCCCTATTCTTCATGCTGTCCCACCTGGAGGAGGACGGTCCCGTCCGGCTGGACGGGGTGAAGCTGGGTATCTGCGAGGTGATGGGCCTGGAGATAGACGAGCCCAAGCTGGGAGCCTTCGCCGGGGCGCTGAACGCCCTCGACTTCCAGGCGCAGCTGCTCGTCAGGCAGCACCCGCCCCGCCTGAAGCGCCTGCGGGAGACGCTGCAAGAGACCCAGCCGGACGACCTTCCCCCGCAGACGAGGGCGGCGGCCGAGTCCCTACGGCAACTGCTCACCGACCTTGAGGCGAGGGACGGCATCCTAGACCGGCGCTTCTACGCCGTCTGCGAGCACGCCCGCGTCGACGATCTGCGGGGCCTGCTGGCGCGGGCCGGGCTGTCGGTGCACCCCCTGACAGGACGGCAGCTTCGGATGTTCCTCGTATCGGCGGCCCTGGGCGGCTCGCCCGCCGACTTCGACGGCGACGGACAGGTCGAGGTCGAGATCAACCGGCGCGAGGTGTGCGTGGGAGACCGGCTGGTCCGCTCTCTCCACCTGGGCAAGTGGCCCCGTTCGCTCGCCCCCGGCTTCCTCCAGGGGCTGATGGCGGCGGGAGCGCCGATGGACCTGTCCGTCCATATCGGCCCCATACCGGCGGAGCAGGCGGCACGGACCCTGGAGTGGCAGAAGGTCAGGTTCGAGTCGGCCCAGTCCCTCTCCTTCAAAAGAGGCCGCACCCTGTCCCCCGAGGCGGAGATCGCCCTGGAGGACGTGACAAGGCTCAGGGACGAGGTGCAGCGGGGCCGGGAGCGGCTCTTTCACTCGTCGCTCTCCGTCACCCTTCACGCGAAGGACGAGGCGTCGCTGAAGGAGATGACCCAGCGGGCCAAGGCCCACTTCGCCGCCACCCTGGGCAAGCTGGACAACCTGGCGTTCAGGCAGAGAGAGGGGCTGCTCTCGACCCTGCCCCTGGCCCTGAACGCCGTGGCCGAGTGGCGCAGCCTGGACACGTCGAGCATTGCGAGGCTCTTCCCCTTCTCGCCGCCCGACCTGGACACCCGCAGCGGCACCCTCTACGGCATCGACATGCGGGCGTGCTCCCCGGTGGTCTACGACCCCTGGGACGGCACCCACCTGAACGCCAACACCGCCGTCCTGGCGCGCTCCGGCTCGGGCAAGAGCTTCGCAACCAAGCTGGGAGTTCTACGTGGCCTGAGCCGGGGCGTGACCGCCTACGTCATCGACCCCGAGGGAGAGTACGCCGACATGGCCCGCGCGGCGGGCGGGCGCGTGCTCTCCCCCGGCGTCCCCGGCGAGGGCATGAACCCCTTTGTCATCGACAAGGGCGACTCCGAGGAGATGCTCCAGCGCATCGGAAGCCTGAGAAGGCTCATCGAGGTGATGGTGGGCGAGAGCCTCGGCGCCGACCGCAGGGCATCCCTAGACCACGCCCTGGCAGGCTACTACGCCCGGCCCCGTGAGCGCACCGGCTTCCGGGACTTCTACTCATACCTTCAGGAGAGCGAGGCGGGAGACCCGGATCTCGCCCGCCTGCTGCGCCCCTTCGCCACCGGCAGCCTCCGGCACCTTCTGTCCGACGAGGGAGACGACCTGCTCTCCAACGAGGCCCTCGTCACCGTCTTCGACCTGCGGTTGCTCGAACCGGAGCTTCGCCCCGCCGCCGCGATGGTCTGCACCGAGACGGTGTGGGCGGCTGCGGCCCAGGACCCCAAGCCGAGGCTCCTCGTGGTGGACGAGGTGTGGTCGATCATGCAGCACCCCGAAGGGGCCGCGTTCATGGTCAGCATGGCGAAGCGGGCGAGGAAGCACCGCCTGGGGTTGCAGTTCATCACCCAGGACGTGCAGGACCTCCTCAGCGAGGACACGTCCAGGACCATCACCGGCCACTCCGGTCGCGCCCTGCTTCAAAACGCCGCCTTCAAGCTCCTGCTCCAGCAGGACGCGGCGGCCATCAGCACCGTGGGCGACGCCTTCGACCTCCCCGAGGACCTCCAACGCTGGCTGCTGGCCTGCCCCAGGGGAGACGGCCTGCTCCTGGCGCGGGGCAACCGCTTCCCCGTTCGCATCGAGGCCACCCCGGAGGAGACGGACGTGATCGAGTGGAGAGCGGGCCAGCACAGGCGAAACGACGGCGAAGCATAGAGCGACCGATAGAGAACGAGAAAGGAAGGCATCCCCCATGAAGCTGAACCCGAGAAACATCCTGTTTGGAGACGATAGCGAAGACAAGGACCCCGTGCTGCTGGCGGTGACGCCGCCGCGGGCCGGTGAGCGCACCCTGCTGGGCGTGGAGAACCTGCTCCAGTCCATCGCGGTGCCCGAGCCCTTCTCCCTGGAGATCGCCGGGGACATGGACGGCGTGACGCTGATGGCCCGCTGCCTCGACGCCGCCGTGGTGCGGGGCCAGCTCTCGGCCCACTACCCCCAGGCCCGCATCGAGAAGCTGCACCCCGGCGAGGACCCCCTGTGGGTCCGCGACGGCGAGCAGGCGTGGGGCATCACCCTGCGGGCCGACGGCCCCGAGTACGTGCCCCTGCGCACCTTCCGGGACGACGACCTGCTCGACCCCGGCTCCGACCCCCTCATCGCCCTGATGGGCGCGCTGACGGCCCTCAACGAGGGGGAGCGCGTCGTGGCGCGGCTGATGCTGCGGTCCCTGGGACCGGACTGGTCGCAGGCCCATCTCGAAAAGGCCCACAAGAGGCCCGGCTACGAGCCGAGGGAGCCCGCCTACACCTACCAGACCAAGCCCCTGCAGATGGACGGCGTGACGATGGCCGTCCTGGGCGTCGCCGCCCTGGCCGCCCTGCGGGGCTACCTGTGGGTGCAGGACGGGGAGATATGGAAGGCGGCGCTGCTGGGCGTCGGTACGGCCCTCGGCCTAGCCGCCGCGGGCTGGGGCTGGTGGCGCTGGAAGAAGGCGCGGAAGCGCATCGAGGACCCGCTGCTCATAAAGGAGAAGGTATCCCGCATCGCCTTCGACGCCGAGCTCCAGGTGGTCGCCGTCCTGCCCGACGACACGGGGCGGGACCGGGCCAGGGAGCTTCTCGGCCCCGTCGCCGCCGCCTACCGCCACTACGACAACCCGGCAGGGGCGCGGTTCAAGGTGAGCAGGGTGCGTCCCGTCGTTCCCGACCCCGACAACCTGCATCCGCCGGGCCCCGGCCTGTTCGGGAGGCGCAGCGTGCTCGGCGTCCGCGAGGTCGCCAGCCTGTGGCACCCGCCCGGAGCCGGAGACGAGACGCCGTTGGTGGAGCGGTCCGGCGCCAGGGCGCTCAGCCCATCGGCGAAGGGGGTGAAGGGCGGCGCGCTGGTGGGAGACACCACCGCGGGAGCCAAGCGGGAGATCCGCTTCCCCACCGACCTGCTCAGGCGTCACCACCTCTACGTCGCCCGCACCCGCATGGGTAAGAGCACGCTGATGCACCACCTGGTCGCCCACAAGCTGAAGGAGAAGGCGGCGGGCAGGGACGACGACGCCATCGTGGTCATCGACCCCCACACCGACCTGGTTGCCGGCATCCTGGAACACGTCCCCGAGTCGCTCATCGACCGGGTACGCCTCATCGACCTGTCCGACGAGACCCGCTCCCCCGGCGTCAACCTGCTGGACACCCGCATCTTCGCAGACCGCGACCGCACCGCCGACTCGGTGGTGCGCGTCGCCAAGGGGCTGTGGGACCAGTGGGGGCCGAGGATGCAGTCCATCCTGGAGCAGACGGTGAAGACCCTGCACGAGGCCAACGAGCAGGTGGAGGCGGAGAGGCAGTACACCATCCTCGACGGGCTGCGCCTGCTCTCCGACGCCCCGTTCCGCACCTCGGTCCTGGCGAAGCTGTCCGACCCGTATCTCCTCGAATGGTGGGCGCGTGACTTCGGGAGCTGGCACCGCCAGTACCGGGCCGAGGCCCTGGCCCCGGTGCAGACCCGCCTCTCCTACTACGCGTCCTCCAAGCGGGCAAGGGCCATCCTGGGCCAGCGCCGCTCCACCATCGACCTGCGCAGCACCATCCACGACGGCGGAATCCTGCTCGTCTCCACGTCCCAGGGGACGGTGGGCAGGGACGTGGCCGCCCTGGTGGGCGCGTCGATGCTGAACCTCGTCGACGCCGTGATACGGGAGCAGGGAAGCCTGCCCCTGAACAGGCGCAGGGGCGCCCTCGTGGTGGTGGACGAGATGCAGTCCATGCCCGGCGTCGACTACGAGAGCATGTTGAGCGAGCTCGGCAAGTTCGGCGCCAGCTTCGTTCTGGCGACCCAGAGCCTCGCCAAGCTGGACGACCTCTCCCGCACCATGCGCGACACCCTCCTCGCCAACGTGGGCTGCCTCGCCGTCTTCCAGGTGGCGGGCGCCGACGCCCGGACCCTGGTGTGGGAGCTGGGCAAGGAGCGGGTGACCGAGGACGACATCGTGTCGCTCCCCGTCCACCACTGCTACGTCCGCGCCACCGTGGGCATCGACCGGATGCCCGCCTTCTCGATGATGGTCAGAAAGCCGGAGCCGGGAGACCCCGCCGTCGCCGGCCGCATCCGCGAGGCAACGTCCGCCTACACCGTCTCGGCCCCGCAGATCGCCTACGGCGACGCCGAGGGAGACCTGAAGTTGGAGAAGTTCCGCAGGGGCGTCGAAGACCTCGAAGAGGACGGTGGAAAACAGCAGCAGAAGCCGGACGACAAGCAGGGGCCGGAGCGCCGGAAGCGGAAGAGCAGGCGGAGGCAGGCTGCCGACGCCGGGACGGCTGACAACGGCAGTGCCGGGAACGAGGGAGAGGAGGCCGAGGAATGAGACCGGAAGGATGCGAGCCCGACCTGCTGCGCGCCCTGGCGCGGATGCCCTTCCTCAGCCGGCTGGAGATGGTCGCCGTCACCGGCTGGTCCAGGGGCGCGGTCTACGAGGCCGTCGAGAGGCTGGAGTCCGGCGACCTATGCGCCTCCGTGCTCCACGCGACGGAGCTGCTGCCCCAGGCGCGGAGGTTCCACCTCACGGAGTCGGGGCTGCGCAGGCTCGCGGACGAGATGGACACGTCCCTCGGCGAGCTGGTGCGCGCCCGTCCCGTCTCCTCCCAGTGGAGGCGCAGTCTGATGGAGCGCCTCGACGCCGTGGCATCCGTCTACGGCGTCGCCTCCGCCGTCTCCGACGTGGCGTTCCCCGTCCGGTTCCGCTGGTACCGGGCCGTTCAGCTGGACGCCGCCATGACCCTGCCCGACGGGAGGACCGTGGGCGTCGTAAGGCAGGGACCGACCGCCGACAGGTCGGGCTTCGCCAGGCGTATCTGGCGGATGCGCGAGTGGCCCATGCCCGCCGTCGTGCTCATGATCATGGCCGACGAGGTGCGGCTCAGGCACGCGCGCAGGGCGCTGTCCGCGACCGGCATCCCGGCCCTCTTCGCCCTTGAGCGCGATGCGGTCCTGGCCGGAGCGGACGCCCCGGTTTGGAGCCCGCCCAGGGTCGGCGCGTCCGTCTCGCTGCGCTACGCCCTCGAACGGGCTGCCCCCGGAGGCGGTCTGCCGCTGGAGCCGGAACCCGCACTGGCCGACGCGCCCGCCGACCTGCCCGAAAGGGCCGCCGCGTCGGACGTGACCGACCGGATGCTGCCCGTCATGCTCAGGCCCGCCGAGAAGCGCGCCCTCGACCTCATATCCGACTGGCCCTGGATAGCCCTCCAGGAGCTTGCCGGGCTGATGGACGTCACGCCCCAGAGAGCGTCCCAGATCGTCATCCCCATCGAGGGCTTCGGCCTGGCGGCCCGTCCCCGCGACGCGGGAGGACGGCTGGCCCTCACGGACCGGGGGCTGGCGTTCCTGGCCCGCAGGGACCGCACCTCCGTCGCCGTGGCGAGGAGGCGGTGGAGCGTGGCCCCGGAGGACTACGGGGCCCCCTTCGAGTGGCGCAACCTGACGGGCAGGCGGACACGGCAGCTTCTCAGGAACATGGAGCACACCGCGGCCGTCCACGGCTTCCTGGCCGCGCTCGCCGCCCAGGCCCGCTTCCTTGGGTGGGAGGTCGTGCAGATCGACCCGCCCCGCAGGGCCTCCCGCCACTTCCGGCACGACGACAGGTTGCGCGCCGTATACCCCGACGCCTTCGGCATCCTGAAGAAGGACGGAGCGGCCTGGCCCTTCTTCCTGGAGTGGGAGCGCCGCGCCGTGCGCCCCTCAACCATGTCGGAGCGTCTCGCCCCCTATCTGCGCTACTACTCATCTCACAGGCCCACCGACGACCACGGCGCGAGGCCCGCCGTTCTGGTCGTCTTCGACAACGACATCGCCGCCACCCACTTCCTGCGCGTGGCGCGGGAGGAGACCAACGAATCGAGGGTCAACCTGCCCCTGTGGGTCTCCCACAGGGATGCCGTGGAAGCCCTGGGGCCGCTGGGACGCGCATGGCGCTCCCCCGCCGACCCGGGATCGACCCAGGCCCTGCCGCCCCAATGAGGACGAAGGGGCACCTCTTCCGATAAGGATGAAGAAGCCATGAAATCAATAGACGCCAACCAATCGAAAGGCCCCCGGAGGCGCGGAGGACGGACCGTTGTCCGGCTCGACTCGGCGGCCCTCTGGAAGCGGCTCGCTCTGCTGAACCGCTCCCAGAACTGGCTCGCCAGGGAGATCGGGATCAGCCCCAGCTACGTCTCGATGCTGGTCAATACGGGGCGCTCGCCCTCCGGTCGCATCCGCCGCCGGATGCTCAAGGCCCTGGGAATGACCAGATTCGAAGACCTGTTCAGATTGGAGGAGTAGACATGAACAACTTCACCGACCCGTCCCGCCCCGGCGGGACCACCACGCATCACACCACCCTCGAAGACCTGGGGCTGCCCGTGGAGACCGGCGTCTTCCCGGAGGATTTCCCCCAGCGCCTCGTGCGCCTCAAGGAGGCCAGCGGACTCTCCTGGCGCGGCATGGCCAGGGCCCTCGGCGTCGACCCCAAGCAGCTGCGCAGGTGGCGCAGGGGCGTCGAACCCTCGGGGGGAGCCATGCTCTCCCTGCTGCGCTTCGCCAACCGCATCGACGGGGGCGTCCGGATCCTCATGGGCGACGGCTTCCAGATGACCCTGTTCGAGGAGGCTAGCTAGACGAGAGGCCCCGCCGGGCGCACACGGCGACGGCGGCGCGGCGGGGCCGGTACCGACGCCGCCCGCGCTCGCCCCTTTCCGTCGGCGCAGGCGGCCACTTCACCAGACCTACGGCGATATGAAGAACGACAAGAGACAGAATAGACCGAAGAGGTCCGACGCAGAAGCATCGGAGATCGGAGAGATCAGGGTCCACTACAGGCCCGCTCCCGACTCCCGGGACCGGCTGCGCCGCCTAGCCGTTCTCCTGGTCAAGTACGCCAGAGAGCACAAGCAGGCCAGGTCGTCGGAGAACTCAAACCCCGACGATTGCGACGGAGAGAACACCTGATGCCTTCGACTCGAACACCCACCGCCATCAGCCCGGGAAGCGACGTCCAGTCCCCGCCCGTATCGGACATTGACAGCCGCCCCTCCTCGTGGTACTTTCTAGTTACCACCCCTATCTCTTCGGCGGTAGGGTCGAGACCGTCCTTCCGGGCGGTCTCTGTCTTTGTAAGGGAGTAGCGATTGATCACCAACCTTTACATAGACGGCTTCAATCTCTACTACCGCGCCCTGAAGGACACCCCCTTCAGATGGCTGGACCTGCGGAAGCTGGCCGAGACCCTCTTTCCTCAAGACGACATCAACAGGGTCAGCTACTTCACCGCCCGGCTCGACGCGCGCCCCGGCAACCCCTCTCAACGCCAGAGGCAGCAGGCATACCTGAGAGCTCTGGCAACCCTGCCGGGGTTCGACGCCTACTACGGCGTCTTCCGGTCCGGCGTCAAGCGCCGCCCCCTGGCAGAGCCTGTGGCGGGTCTACCGTCCCACGTCCTGGTAAGGGACTCGGAGGAGAAGGGGTCCGACGTGAACCTGGCTACCCGTCTGCTGGTGGACGGCTTCAACGGGGAGTACGAGCAGGCGGTCGTCGTGTCCAACGACGCGGACTTCGCAGGGGCGATGCGGTACGTGAGGGACGACCTGGGCCTCCGTGTGACGCTGGTGAACCCCGACCCAAGAAACGCCAGCCCCAGGCAGCTGGCCGACGCCGCCACCTACGTCAAGCGCCTGTGGAAGAGCCACCTGCGAAGGAGCCAGCTTCCCGACTCGCTGAGGGACGGGATCGGCGTCATAACCAAGCCGCCCGGGTGGTAATGGAGTGTAATAGCAAGCAAGAAGAAATACTACGCAGACAGGGAACAAATGATGGCGGAGGCCCGCTCGTTGAATTGGATTGCCAAGCACCTTTTCAGCGAAATGAACCGCGTGGGAGTAAATCCATCCGACGGATATGTTCAACCGCTGGGATACATGCTCTCGTTTCTCATTCTCCAAGCACTAGCCGCCGAAACAGCAATAAAGGCTTCACAGGTGCTGAAACTCGGGTATTTTACTCACGGACATGACCTGCTCGAACTATTCGAGAAGATGCCCGACGCTATGCAACAGAGCATCAATGTAGTCTATCAGGCATTTGTTCCAAATGGACAAATCAAGGATGTGCTAAGGAAACATAGGAGTGATTTTGAGGATTGGAGATACATGTACGAGTTGAGTGACGGCACGGACGTCAATTTCCTCGACTTGCTCGTAGCAACCGAAGCGATAATCATGAACTTTGACGCGATAAGCATCGACAAGTCCGCACCGGATGTGAATGCAAGAATGGCGAACCGCATGCGCGGGATTGTGGAAAACGAATGAACTCTTGGTGCTGGCCGCTACCTGCGGTTCTGCCAAGAAGAGCCGCAAGTTCCGGCCGATGTTGGCCGACGCCAGTATCGGCTCGCGTTGAGAAGCAAGACTACCGAGGGCCAGGTGGCTTTGACGCCCCGCTGTCCAACGCGGTAAAATGGGAGGTACGAAGTTGGCCCGGCGATGCTATCAACATCCCGGGCCGTGGCGCCACCTGCGGTCACAGGTGATGCGAAGTAATTGTACTACTCGCAGACCCGCTCCCGACAGGAGGCGGGTCTTTTTGATTTTGGGGAACTTGAAAGGAGGCAGTAATGGCGAGAACCACCAAGACGAAGACGGAGGCGAATCGGGCGGCCATCTACGCCCGCGTGTCGGACAAGAGCCAGGCCGAGGACGACAAGACCTCCATCGCTGAACAGATAGGTGACATGGAAGCCTACTGCGAGAGCAAAGGGCTGACCATCACCGCCCGGTACCAGGAAGTCGGTCGAGGATGGTCCAAGAAGCGCCCCGAGTTCCAGAGGATGCTGGCCGATGCCAGGAAGGGACGCTTCGACGCCATCGTCTGCTGGAAGTCAGACCGCCTGAGCAGGGGCATGTACCCCGCCGCCGCCCTCATGGAGGTGGTCGAGGCCCATCAGATTCGGCTCGAAGCCGTCATGGACGCCATCGACATGAAGACCTTCGGACTCATGGCGGCCATCGGCAAGATCGAGCTGGACAACTTCCGGGAGCGGTCCACGATGGGCAAGCGGGGGACGGCCAAGCAGGGACGCGTGCCCACAGGCAGGCTCCCCTACGGCTACCGCATCGGAGACGACGGCAGGCCGGAGGTCATCGAGGAGCAGGCCGAGGTCGTCCGCCGCATCTTCCACATGTACGTCCATGAGGGGATGCGGGCCTACTCCATTGCCGTGCGGCTGACCGACGAGGGCATACCTACACAATCGGGCAAGCTGCTGTGGCTTCAGTCCCGCGTGCACCACATTCTGGGGAACGCCACCTACACGGGAGCCTGGGTCTACGGAAAGTACCGCCACGTCGCCACCGAGGACGGCATGAAGGTCTACGACCAGCCGAGGGACACCTGGATTGAGATTCCGATACCGCAGGTCATAGACGATGAGACCTGGGAGCGGGCGCAGAAGCTGAAGAAGCAGCGGAGCAGGAAGGCCAAAAGGAACACGAAGGTGCTCCACCTGTTGCAGCACCTGCTGAAATGCGGCGAGTGCGGCCGCAACTTCCACGCGAGGTCCGCCTGGACAATCACCAGCGTTCGCAACGGCAAGA
>DAOUJG010000035.1:0-4551 GCA_034423015.1 Dehalococcoidia bacterium
TCGGAGTGCCCCACGACCTTCCCGTCCGGGCCGCCTATGAAGGCGAACCACCTGCCGTCCACCGTCTCGGCGGCGTTGTAGTAGTCAATCGCCGCTTCCAGCCCCGCCAGGGCGCTCCCCGGACTGGCGAAGTACTCCATCGTCCCGGTCAGCCCCAACTGGCGGTACTTGTCCACGGCGACGGACACCAGCATCCTGGTGAACTCGTCGGCGTCTATGTACCAGCCCGAGGCGAACAGCAGCCCGTCGCGCTTCATCACCCACACGTTCTTCAACTCGAAGTCTCCGACGCCTATGCCCCCGCTCTCCGGGTTCCGGTACACGTAGGACACCCACTTGCCCTCCTCAGTGGCAGAGAGCATCTCGGGCCCGAACTCGTAGCCGTTGGCGTCGGTGCCCACCCAGCCCTTCAGGTCCAGGCCCAGGCGTTCGGGGTCGGGGTGTCCGATGACGAGATCGTTCTGGTCGATGATGAAGACGTACCACTGGCCGTCCACGCTCTGGGTGCTGTTGTAGTAGGCGAGGGTGGCGTCCATGCCCTGGGCTTCGTAGCGGGCTATGGCGTTCTGGACGAAGTGCTGGGTGTACTCGGCGGGGGCGGACTTGGACGGGATGGCAGCGATGGCCGCTCGGACTATCTCCTCCACCTCGGCGCGGGTCAGCCCCGCGGTTTGGGGCATCTCGGCGATGGCTTCGTTGACGATCCCCTCCACGTCGGCGGGCGCCATGCCGGGAGAGGATTCGGCGTCGGACTGCGCGGCCATCTCCTCCCGGACTATCTCCTGGACCTCGGCGCGGGACAGCCCATCGCCGCCTCCGCAGGCGGAGAACAGCACGGGGAGGATGAGCAGTAGCCCCACCAGTAAGACTATGAAGCGCATTCTGTTGGTCATGCTCGCCTCGCTCTTTCTCTACAGGCCACCGGCTGACACCTCTATCCTGATTTGCCTCGCCTCATCTATGCCGAAACCCTGAAACCATTGGTAAGTGTCGTAGTCGGGGTCAGCGCTTTCCACGCCGTGCGATATGAAATCTTCCCCCAAAGCGGCGTCATCGGTGGACACGGTGAAGGTCTGCGGCGTGCTCCAGTTCGATGAGTCAAAGGTCAGCGACGCCGGGCTGACGCTGATCTCACTGCCCGTCAATCCGATGTTGCGGGCGCCTGCGCCTTCAGGTTCATCAAGGTACGCTTTCACCGTAACGTCCGAATCCGGCATGGAAGTCAGGAAAACGATGTAGGAGACGGAGGCATTTGGCCCCACCATCACGGACCCCGGATTGACTTTGATGCCCCGCTCCGGGTCTGCGTCCTCGGGTATCGAAAGCGAGTTGTCGAAAATCAAGACCTCCATGTCCCTGTATTTGTCCGAGCTAAAATCATCCTCCACCTTGTAGGGCGCGTCCTCGATCGCCACCAGCTCAAGGTCCACACTCTCATTGCCCTCGGTCTCTTGGTCTGGCACGAAGGACATCCCAAAGGGCACACGACTTGCTCCGGCCGGCAGATGCAGCACCTTCGTCGTGGTCGTGTCGGGAGCATCGAGCAGGAAAATCTTGTAGTCCTCCACCTGGGTGGCGGTGGAGTCGGACTTGATTCTCATATGCACGGCGCTGCCGGATTCCAACGGCGGGTCAACCGTAACGGTGTACACCCTCGTGAACCGCACGCCGTGTTTGCCAATCTCCTGTGCTGTACTCGGATTGTCCGTGAAGTAAACGCTCGTGGTTTGTTCGCTCGTGGTTTGTTGTGCCTGGGCAGGCGGAGCGCTGTCACCGACCAAGAAGACCGCCAGCGCCAGCAGCGCAGCAACAGCGAATGCCGGAATCCAACGGTGAATTCTCATGCTGCTTTTGTGTGTCATGGCTATCTCCTTTCCGGTTAGGCTCTCGCCCGGTGGGAGGGCGGGCTACACGCCTCCCACCTTCACGGTGAAGCTGAGCTCCGCCGACCAGGGTCCCACGCCGTCCGCGTTCCTGGCCGCAACCCGCACCTTGTAGTCGCCGCCGGTTACATTAGAGACCGCGGCATTCCGGGCAGCGCTCTGGACGTTCAGCCCCACGCCTTCCGGTAGGTGTCCATCTGTCCTGCGCCTACAGCCCGCCGACGGGCAGCGTGACCACGCTCAGCGACACCGAGTCGCCTTCAGACCAGCTCAGGCCGCTGTTGGTCCAGGTCAGCACCCATGCGTCCTCGTTGGTCCACACATTGTTTTCGGCAATGCCATAGCTGACCTGGGCGTCCTTGACTAGGAACTGCCTGTCGCCGACGTACAGCGCCATGCGCGCCCGCTCCGTCCTCGTGCCGTCACTGTCCACGGGGTCCTCGCTCAGGATGAACTGGAGGGTGTCTCCGTAGGCGACGTGTATCAGCTCGACAATGTAAGCATTTCTGTGGTACGTGATGACGTTGAGCCCGAGCGCAGCGCTGCAATTCGGCTGCCCCGTCCTGTACCCACAGCCGAATCCATAGTCCACGGCCTTCACTGAGAGCGTGTCCGACCAGTACTCGGTGGTCCCGTCGGGTGAATTGATAGACCCATTAACGTTGATGCGCAGGGAATCGGAACCTTCGGCCGACCATGCGGAGGTCGAGGTCGGCTCATCCACCTGAACGTTGCGAGCGCCGTTGGCGATGCTCCAGCCCATGGCGGCGCCGGAGTCCTCGTTGTCGGAAGCCGTATTGCCCAATTCCATATTGAAGCCGCCCACGGTGTAGAAGACGGCGTAGTACGTGGTGCTCGCCCGGAGGGTGGTGCCGATGGGCGCGGCAAAAGACACCGTCCCCGCTGAGATGGGGTGTGCCGGCACCGTCAGGTCGTAGAGCTTCGCGCCCGGCGCACCGCCCGTTGCGGCCGACCACAGCTCTACGCGGATGCTGTTGCGCTGGGCCTGGGTGATGTTGCTAGCAGTCATAGAGATGTCGATGCTTTCCAGCGTGTAGCCTGCTGAGAAGCTTCCCGAGGTGAACGCCTGAGCCACACTAAAAGCATTCGTATCGTAATGAAGGCCGGTGTCCGCCTGCCCGATGTTGCCCACCAGCACAGTGGTGGTCTGGGCCTGGGCGGATTGTCCGCCGGGGGTAAAGAGGACTGCCAGCGCAACGAGCGCGGCGGTCAGCAGGAGGAGCGGGGAGGGTCGGAAGACGGAGGCCCGCATCATCGTGGGCCTCCCGTGGGGTTCAGCGGCTGAAAATCGGGGGGGGGTAGAAGGCATGGCCGCCCTCAGCAGGCGGCGCGGAGCGGACAGGGTTGCGGAGAAGGCGGCGGAAAGGCTCATGGAATCAATCCCTCCTATTCACGAGGTATGGCTGCGGCAATGCCGCCGGGTCTTCGTTCCAGCTGTTCGTCGGCCGGGCATCAGCTGTTGCGTACCCTCCAAGAGTTTTCGAAAGCGCGGGTCCCGTGGAAGAGCGAAAACTTCCACATACACCCAGCAAATCAGTATAGGGAGTTGCAAATAAATTGTGGGTAAACTCAATATCCAGTTTGATAAACTTGCGGTAAATTATGGCCCAATCTGCTAGAATTGCCCCAAACAGGCCCGTTTCGGAGGAGGTGAAAGGTTGGACAACGACCCCCGGACAGTCCCGGCCACCGAGCCCACGGACGACCGCCTCTCCCGCCTCAGCCGGGCCAGCCTGCGCATCAACGAGAGCCTGGAATTCGACACGGTTCTCCAGGGGGTGCTCGACTCCGCCCGCTCCCTGACGGCGGCCCGCTACGGGGTGATGACCCTGCTCGACGACGCGGGCGGGGTGCAGGACTTCCTGGCGTCGGGGATGACCACCGACGAGGCCGAGGGGCTGTGGATCACCCCGGACAGTTGGCGGATATTCGAGGCCCTGACCAACATCTCCGAACCTCTGAGAGTCCCCGATCTGGCGGAGCACGTCCGGGGCCTGGGGTTCACGGACTTCAGCATTCCCCTGCCGGTGGGGGTCTTCCGGTTCATGGCCTCGCCCATGTTCCACCGGGGAGCTCGGGTGGGCCACGTCTTCGTGGGGGACAAGGACGGCGGCGGGGAGTTCACCCGGGCCGACGAGGAGATTCTGGCGATGTTCGCGTCCCAGGCGGCCCTGGTCATCGCCAATGCCCGAACCCACCGGGAGGAGCGGCGGGCCAGGGCCGACCTGGAGACCCTGGTCAACACCTCGCCGGTGGGCGTCGCCGTCTTTGACATCAAGACGGGAGCGGCGGTGTCCTTCAACCGGGAGACGCGCAGGATCGTCGACGTGCTGCGGGACCCGGACCAACCACCGGAGGACCTGCTGGGGTTGATGACCATACGCCGCGCCGACGGGAGCGAGTTCTCCCTGCGGGAGTTTCCCCTGGCGCGGGTCCTGGGCGACACCGAGACGGTGCGGGCCGAGGAGATCGTCATGGGCGTCCCCGATGGACGGAGCATCAGCGTCCTGCTGAACGCCACGCCCATTCGCTCAGACGAGGGGGAGTTGGAGTCGGTGGTGGTCACCATGCAGGACATGACGGACGTGGAGGAGCAGGAACGGCTGCGGGCGGAGTTCCTGGCCATGGTGAGCCACGAGTTGCGGAT
>DAOUJG010000036.1:0-105339 GCA_034423015.1 Dehalococcoidia bacterium
GTTCGGGCTCCAAGAGTATGAAGGCGGGGCGACCACGCTGGGTCGCGGTCTCTCGAGACCAAGGGGCGGACCGGTCTACCCCGCCACCTTCATCAAGATACAAGGGGAGGGGAGCGGCATAGCCAGCCGCCGCGCCACGCTGGTCCCGCCTTCTGCGCATCCGGAGCGGGCCCCCGCCCCTGGATTCCCGCTTTCGCGGGAATGAGGGTGGGGAGGGAAGCCGCCCCCGCCTGTCATTGCCATGAAAATAGCCCTTTGCCCTGGTCCTGTCGTAGGGGCGCCGCTTGCGGGCGCCCAATTCCGAGCGGAGCGAAGCCCCCTCGCCTGTCATTCCCAGCGGAGCGAAGCGCAGCCGAGGAATCTCAGGAACCCTACGACGAGCACGCCGCGCCGCGAGGCCACGGGCCAACACCCGGTGGCATGGAGAGATTCCTCGCTACGCTCGGAATGACATGGGTGGACGCTCGGAATGACACAAGCGGGGCGGCTCCCCTCCGTCACCCCCGCGAAAGCGGGGGTCCAGGCCCCCCACCCCCGGATTCCGGCCTGCGCCGGAATGACGGTAAGGAGGGCGCCGCCGTTTTCATCCCCCATACGTGGCCTTCACAAGGCCATTGGCAATTCCGAGCGCGGCGAAGCGTAGCCGAGGAAAGTCAGGAACCCTACAACGAGCCCGCCGCCGGATAGGAGACCGTTTTGGAAGCCGCCTGGATCGCCCTGATAGCCTTCCTGGGCCTGGTGGGCGTCGGCGCGCTGGCCGCCGGAGCTACCTTGGTGTTCCTCCGTTTCCGGGGCGGGACCAGCGTGCACGTCTCCATGCGGCTGCTGCTCCGTCTCTACCTGTACGTCGTCATCGTGGTGGGGCTGATACTGTTCACCCAGGGCGCGTCGCACCTGATCAGGGCGGGGTTCGCCTCGGCGTGGGGCAACGAGTTCAGCTACGAGCCGCGCTACGTGGCCACGCCCAAGGAGGACGATGAGATACGAAAACAGCACCCCCTGGAGCTCAAGTCCCGGGACCAGCTCACCGACGAGGAGCTGGAGGAGCTGAGCGTGGTCATCGCCGACCGGGAGCGGAGGCAGGCCGAGACCAGCCGGCTACAGCGTGAGAGGGGGTGGGACAGGGCCCACCGGGAGGGCCTGATCAGGGGGACGAGCTTCGCCATCATAGGCGGCCTCATATGGCTGTTCCACGTGCTGGGCCGCAGGTGGCTGGAGACCGAAGAGGAGGCGGGGGACGTCCTGGACCGGGTATACCTGGCGCTCATAGTCGTGATCTTCGGCGTCATCACCATCGTGAACCTGCCCCAGGGGGTCTTCGAGGCCCTGCGCTACGCCCTCCTGGAGGACCTGGACGACTACAGCCGGTACCATCCCGGGGGCAAGCTGGCCCTGTCCATCGCCTCCCTTCCCATCTGGACCGTCTACCTGACCGGCGCCATCCGCGCGGTGCGGCGGGGAGGGTGAGTGATGGTGGTCTCCAACAACCTCCCGTCTGGAGTGACTAGTGGATTGAGGTCTTTGCCTGGGCAGTCATTTCATACCGAATCGGCTTCACGCCCGGGTCGCTGATCGTGACTCCACTCAGCTTGAGAACCGGCCAGATGTTATTCTTGAACTCGGTGCCAAAGGAAGCTCCACTGGCTCTGGCCATTGGATGTTGGGGCCAATGCTTCCTGATCACGGCCTGGCAATCCGTACTCTTGAATGGACCTACCGGGATCTCTCTCAGGATATGCTCGGCCATGTTGGTCCAAGGATCACCAACAGAGTCGCCCGACACAGGTGCGGGTGATTTGGCAACTCCAACCTGCCCAGAGCCGCCGCCTGTTGTGACTACGTGCAGGTGGGTGAGGGGGAAGAATTGCTTAACCGTAGTAGACAATGGCCCCTCCCGGTCGTTCACAATCCACAAGAACGGGGTCCCACCGTCGACTAAAGGAACATCCGGTTCGTCACGGATGGCCACATATAATGAGATAAAATCACTGTCGTCGCTGAATACCACGACATAGGTAATCCTCCCGAGAATCAAATCAGTCATTGCGTTCGTGGCGATGGCGATGTCTGCTGAATTCTTGGACGCAGAAAGGCTGAAGTGCTGGGTACCCTTGACCGAGAGTTCGAGATCCCGGAAATGGTTAGTAGCCCATAACCTCCACAGCTCAACCTGATCAGCCCTCACGTAGAGAGTCAAGTGGGACAGTGCCGGGGCTTTAGCTGGCCAGTCTTTGACAAGGCTCTGAATCATTCCTTGGCCGTTGGGATGTAAATTCTCTACGTCAACATATAACCCAGAACCCTGCTGTGCTCTATCTTCATAATGATTCGGCAGGTCATTTCCCTGGTTCACGAGACCTTCTCCCTTTCAAAATGCACTTGGTGTGTTTGCCGAGTTTGGCGGGGCAGTTGGGAATAAGCACTACTCCCGATCAAGCTACCTAGAACCCTATTGTATTCTACTATGCCACAGGCTACAGACCTCCCTGAACTCCCTCCGCCGGGCGAGCGACTAGGCGGTTTGGTGTAGAGTACACTTGGTCGGTACAGCCATAACCGGGGGCTAGCTTGATAAGCCGTTTCAGAGGCGTCTTCTACGGCTGGTGGATAGTCGCCATCAGCTTCGTGGTCAACACGTTGACCACCGGGGTGTACTGGCTGGGGTTCTCGGTGCTGTTCCTGCCCATCAGCCGGGACCTGGGGGTCAGCCGCGCCGCCGCCTCGCTGCCCTTCACCCTGCGGGGGGTGGTGGGGGCGTTCCAGAGCCCGCTGGTGGGGCTGCTGGTGGACCGGGTGGGCCCGGCCAAGGTCCTCTTCTTCGGCGCGGTGGCCGGCGGCCTGGGGTTCCTGCTCCTGAGCCGGGCGGAGACATACCTGGTGTTCATGGCCGTCTTCCTGGCGGTCCTGAGCCCGGGCATGATGTCCTTCGACGCCCCCACCACCGCGGCCACGGGCCGGTGGTTCGCCAGGAAACGCGGCCTGGCCATGGCCGTGTCGTACATGGGGTTCGCCTTCGGGGGCACCGTCCTCACGCCGTTGCTGGCCCTCGCGGTGGACAGGTTCGGCTGGCGCGACGCGACCCTGATCTCGGCCGTCGTGATATGGGTGGTGGCCCTTCCCCTGGCCACCCGGCTGTACCGCTCGCCGGAGTCCAGGGGGCTTCTTCCCGACGGGGTCCCGGAGCCGGTGGAGGAGGGGCCGCCGGGGAGCCTCCCGCCCGCCCCGGGCGCCCAGCGGGACTTCGGCTTGCGGGATGCTATGTCTACCCCCGGCTACTGGATGCTGTGCCTGAGCTGCGGCCTGCGGGCCATGGTGTTCATGGCGATGAGCCTGCACCTGGTGGCCATCATGACCTGGAAGGGGCTGGACGAGGCCACGGCTGGGTTCCTGGTGGGCAGCTTCGCCTTCGTGTGGCTGGCCGCCACCCCGGTGATGGGATGGGCGGGGGACCGGTGGTCCAAGACCCGGGTGGCGGCGACGCCGGCCTTCCTGGGCACCGTGGCGATGGTGCTCCTGCTCCTGCTGGACAGGGTGGAGGCGTGGCAGATGGCGTTGGTCCTGGGCCTGTGGGCGACCAACGAGGGCTCCTGGCCCCTGAACTTCGCCATCCTGGCAGACCGGTTCGGCGTCCGCCACTACGGCGCCCTCCGGGGGGGAATGCTGATGGTGATAAACCTGATGTCCTTCGGGGCGCCCTTCTACTCCGGATGGATATTCGACAGGACGGGCAGCTACCAGTGGGTGGTCCTCCCCGCGGCTGTGCTGCTGGGTGTGGCGGCCTTGCTCAACTGGTCGATACCCGAGGCCCGCCGCCGCGTCTCCGGTCCGGTTGACACCACGAGGGCGGGCCCATAGGATGGGACTTGCCCCCAGGCGCGGGGCGCCCCAAATCCCGGCCCAGCGGGGGGATGGCCATGCAGCGCACCGACCCGGTTTCCCGTGAGATCATCAAGAACGCCCTGCTGAGCAGCGCCGACAACATGGCGTTCACGGTGGTCCGCACCGCCCGCTCCTCCAACATCAAGCACGGGATGGACTTCTCCACGGCCCTGTTCACCGCCGACGGGCAGCAGGTGGCCCAGGGCCTGACCCTCCCCGCGCACCTGGGCTCCATGACCCCCGCGCTGGAGGGGATCATGCGCGCCTTCGGCGACGACGTGCGGCCCGGGGACATATTCGCCAACAACGACCCCTACGAGGGGGGCAGCCACCTTCCGGACATCTACCTGTTCAAGCCCATCTTCGCCTACGACACGCTGGTGGGCTGGAGCTGCGCCATCGGCCACCAGACGGACATCGGCGGACGCATGCCCGGGGGCAACGCCTGCGACAGCACGGAGATATACCAGGAGGGGCTCCAGATACCGCCCGTGAAGCTGTACGCGAGGGGAGTGCTGAACCGGGCCGTTTGGCGCATCCTGGAGAAGAACGTCCGGGTGCCCGAGAAGGTGCTGGGGGACGTCCAGGCCCTCTCCACCGCCGTGCGGTTCGGGGAGCGGGACCTGCTGAGGCTGGTGGAGGAGTACGGCCTGGAGGAGATGAAGAGCTACATGGCCGACATCCTGGACACCACGGAGGTGCTCACCCGCGCCGAGATCGAGGCCCTGCCCAACGGGACGTGGGAGTTCACCGACTACCTGGACAACGACGGCCTGGACATGCACCCCATCGCCATCCGCGCCGAGGTCAGGATCGACGGGGATACGGTGTACGTGGACTTCGACGGTACGTCGCCCCAGGCCCGTGGCTCCATCAACCCCAACTTCGCCTTCACCAAGTCCATGGTGTACGCGGTGATGAAGTGCTTCACCGACGACTCGATACAGTCCAACGGCGGGTTCTGCCGTGCCTTCGTGGTGACGGCCCCCGAGGGGTGCTTCGTAAACCCCCAGCACCCGGCCCCGGTGGCCGCCAGGGGGATGTCGGGGATACGCATCACCCACGCGCTGTTCGGCGCCATGACCAGGGCGGTGCCGGGGAGGGTGCCGGCGGCCTACGGCGGCGGCGAGGCGGCCATCACCTTCGGCGGCTACCACCCGGACCGCAAGGCCTGGGTGTACGTGGAGTTCGACAACGATGGGCCCCGGGGCGGCGGCCCCTTTCTGGACGGCGCCGACGGCCTGGCCGCCCCGGGCCGGAACATGGCCAACACCCCCATCGAGACCATCGAGACGGACCACCCCCTGATGGTGGAGCGCTTCGCCCTGGTGCCCGACACCGGCGGCCCCGGCAAGTACCGGGGCGGCATGGCCATAACCCGGGAGTTCCGGGTGACGGCGGAAGAGGCGACGTTTCAGCTCCGCACCGACCGCCACGACTTTCCGGCCTGGGGTGTGGAGGGGGGAAAGCCGGGCTCCACGACCCGGAACTACATCTTGAGGCAAAACGAGGGGCTGGGGCAAAACGAAGGGCCCGACTCCGGCGGCGGGGAGATTCCCGCCAAGTACCTGACCACCATGAGGAGCGGGGACCTGTACCGGCTGGTGCAGGCCAGCGCGGGCGGCTACGGCGACCCTCTGGAGCGGGACGTCCACGCCGTCCTGGAGGACGTGGAGCAGGAGAAGATGTCCGTGGACTACGTCCGCCGGGAGTACGGGGTGGTCATAGACCCCGACACGCTGCGGCTCGACCCCAGGGCCTCCGACGAGCTGCGGGCGGCCATGCGGGCCCAACGGGAGGCGTCCGCGGAGTAAGGGGCCCCGCGCGGCCCCGGGTCGGAGGGGCGCCCAGGCCACGGGCACGGGGCCGGCGTGCAGGACGTGTCTTAAAGGCCCTGTTCCAGAGGAGTGACGATGGACCCGACAGCAACGGCGGAGATAGGCTCGACGGGCCTGCGGGTAACGCGGCTGGGGGTTGGGGGAGTCGGCCTGGCGGGAGGCTCGTCCCAGGGGTCGTTGCCGCCCACGCCCGAGGAGGACGCCCTGGCCATCGTCCGCAGGAGCCTGGAGCTGGGGGTCCGCTACTTCGACACGGCCCCCGGGTACGGCAGGGGAGTCAGCGAGCGGCGCCTGGGGAGCGTGGTGTCCGCCCTGCCACGGTCCGAGCTGGCGGTCTCCACCAAGGTGGGCAGGGTGCTGGACCCGGCGCCTCCCGAGCGGGTCGGGAGCATTCCGGGTCCGGGCCCCCAGGACGTGGAGCCGGTGTTCGACTTCAGCTACGACGGCGCCATGCGGTCCTTCGAGGAGAGCCTGCAGCGGACGGGCCTGGACCGGGTGGACATCCTCCTGATCCATGACCCCGACGACCACTACGGCCAGGCCCTGGAGGGGGCGTACAGAGCGCTGGCCGAGCTGCGCTCCCAGGGTGTGATCTCGGCCTTGGGCGCCGGCATGAACCAGTGGGAGATGGAGGCCCGCTTTGCCCGGGAGGCCGACTTCGACTGCTTCCTGCTGGCCGGGCGGTACACGTTGATAGACCACTCGGCCCTGGATGAGCTGCTGCCCCTGTGCCAGGAGAAAGGGATTAGCGTCATCGTCGGTGGACCCTACAACAGCGGGATCCTGGCCTCGGACCTGGAGGAGGGGGCCACGTTCAACTACGTGCCGGCCCAGCCGGAGGTGCTCCAGCGGGCCAGGAGGTGCCGGGCGGTGTGCGACCGCCACGGTGTGCCCCTGAAGGCGGCCTCCCTGCAGTTCGTCCTGGCCCACCCGGCGGTGGCGTCGGTGATACCGGGCCCCCGCTCCGCCGCCGAGGCCGAGGAGAACTTCAGGATGGTGGAGCACCCCATCCCGGCGGCCCTGTGGCAGGAGCTGCGCGAGGAGGGGCTCATCCCGCCCGAGGCCCCGACGCCGGGGTAGGGAGGTAGGGCCGCTAAGTCCCCTCCTCCACCCTGACCACCTTCTGCAGCGCCCTCATCTCCCGGGACCGGTCCACCGTGCCGCCGTAGCGGTCGTGGCCGGTCTCGCTGAGGGAGCTCTCGGCCAGGTAGATGTTGCCTCGGGAGTCGGCGGCGATGCCGTGGGGGGCGTAGAAGCGGCCGGGGGCCTCGCCGAAGCTGTGCTCTCCCAGCCGCGCCTTCACCTCTCCCTGCCGGTCGAAGACGGTTATCCGGGGGCCTATGCGCATGCCCTCGACGTTGGTGGCCACGCCGGAGTACAGCTCCGCCACGTACACCAGCCCGTCGCCGGTGCGGTCGAGGCAGACGCAGTTGGCCCGGGCGAGGTTCACCCACTGGGTCTCGTACCTGCCGTTGGAGTCGAATACCTGGATGCGCTTGTTCTGCCGGTCGGCGACGTAGACCCATCCGTCCCGGTCGGTCGCTATGTTGTGGACCAGGTTGAACTGGCCGGGGTCCGTGCCCGACTCGCCCCACGAGAAGAGGTGCTTGCCGTCGGGGGAGTACTTGTGGACCCGGGCGTTGCTGTACCCGTCGGAGACGTACAGGTCTCCCGTTTCCGGGTCCAGGGCCACGTGGGTGGGGAAGCAGAAGGGCTCGCCGCTCATGGGGGGCGACGGCCGGCCCAGGCTGCCGATGGTCATGAGCAGCTCCCCTTCGGGGGTGAACTTCTGCACCACGTGCTTCTCCTTGTCCACCACGAAGACCGAGCCGTCGGGCCCCACCAGCGCGCCGTGGGGGTTGTCGAACATCCTCTCCTCGCCCCAGGTGCGCAGGACGTCGCCGTTGGGGTCGAGGACGACGACCTGCCGCTCCCCCCGGCTGAACACGTACAGGTTGTCCGCGGCGTCCACGGCCACCGCGGTGACCTCGCTGCCGTACCCCCATCCCTCCGGGAGGTTGCCCCAGTCCCTTCCCGACACCTTGTACCGGTACTCTCCCCCGCCCAGCGTAGTCATGCGATCCTCCTTGCATCCGTCCTCGGGGCGCCGGCCCTCCGGACACGGCACATCGCCCGTGGCCCGGCCAACTGTGGCAATGATACCCCTGTATTCCGCGCCAGTCCATGAGAATCGGCCGGGAGGGGTGTATACTGTATCCACTGGAGGGGAGGCTGGCGCAGGCCCCGGGGCGCCGGGAACGCCCGCGTCCCACTCGCCATGCCTGACGGAGGCCCGCCGTCCAGGCCGATCGGGGGTGTCCATGTCCGACTACGACTACGACATGATCGTAATAGGCTCGGGCCCGGCGGGACAGCGGGCGGCGATCCAGGCCGCCAAGCTGGGCAAGCGCGTGGTGGTCGCCGAGCGCACCTCAGTCATCGGCGGGGTGTGCCTCAACACGGGGACCATTCCCAGCAAGACCCTCCGGGAAGCGGTGCTCTACCTGTCGGGATACCGGGAGCGGGGGCTCTACGGCGAGTCCTACGCGGTGAAGCGGGACATCACCATGGCCGACCTGACCTTCCGGGCCGACCACGTGATGCGCAACGAGATCGACGTGGTGCGCCACCAGCTCATCCGGAACAGGATCGACGTGGTCAACGCGGAGGCGTCCTTCGTGGACCCGCACACGGTGCGCTTCCGGGACATCGAGGGCCGCAGCCACCGGGAGGTGACCGCGGAGTCCATAGTCATCGCCACGGGGACGGTGGCCACCAAGGACAGCCACATCCCCTTCGACGGCGAGCGGGTCCTGAGCAGCGACGACATACTCCACATGGAGACCCTGCCCCGCACCCTGGCCGTCGTGGGCGCGGGGGTCATCGGGCTGGAGTACGCCAGCCTGTTCGCGGCGCTGGGAATACGGGTCACCATCATAGACAAGCGGCCCAGGCTGCTGCCCTTCGTGGACGCCGAGATCATCGACACCCTGGTCTACCACCTGCGGCAGAACAGGGTGACCATGCGCCTGGGCGAAGAGGTGGAGTCGATAGAGCCCGTCGAGGAGGAGGAGCAGGTCCGGATCCACCTGGCCAGCGGCAAGCAGATAGTGGCCGAGAAGGCCCTGTACAGCGTCGGGCGGACGGGGGCGACCCGCAGCCTCAACCTGGCCGCGGCCTGGCTCCAAGCCGACGAACGGGGCCGCCTGCAGGTCGGCCCCAACTACCAGACCCAGGTGTCCCACATCTACGCGGTGGGCGACGTCATCGGGTTCCCCAGCCTGGCCTCCACGTCCATGGAGCAGGGACGGGTGGCGGCCTGCCACGCCCTCGGCGTAGAGGAGAGCAGCGTGCCCGAGCTGTTCCCCATCGGCATCTACACCATCCCCGAGATATCCATGGTGGGCCCCACCGAGGGCACCCTCACCGACAAGGAGGTCCCCTACGAGGTGGGCAAGGCGCACTACAGGGAGATCGCCCGGGGGCAGATCGCGGGGGACAGCACGGGGCTGCTCAAGCTGCTGTTCGACCTGAAGACCCAGAAGCTGCTGGCCGTCCACATCATCGGGGAGGGGGCCAGCGAGCTCGTCCACATCGGCCAGGCGGTGCTGGCCTTCGGGGGCTCGATGGACTACTTCGTGAACAACGTGTTCAACTACCCCACGCTGGCCGAGTGCTACAAGACGGCGGCCTTCGACGGGGTCAACCGGCTGGGCCTGTAGTCCCGGGCCGACGTCGACAGTAGGGCTCCCGGCCCCGGGTCACCCGGTCCACAGGTACTTTTCGGGCTCGATGCGGATGAGCACCATGTTCTCCCCGGCCATGGAGTCCGCCCACTCGGAGCCGTGTTGGGGCCCGAGGTACCTCAGGGCCAGCTTCCGGTGCAGCTCCTGGGCGAGGCGGTTGTCCGGGACCACGCGGGCCCCGCCCCGCACCGTGAGGGACTTCATCCACCTGGACGTATCGGTGATGCAGAGGGCCACCTGTGGGTTGCGGCGGATGTTGTACACCTTCGCGGCATCGGCCTCGGTGGTGACCAGGAAGCTCTCGCCGTCGAACTCGTACCAGACTGGGAAGGCCTGGGGCCCGGCGCTGGGATACACGGTGGCCAGTATGGCCAGGTAGGTGCGCTGGGTGAACTCCTGAACGCGGCTGGCTGCTACCGTCACCATTTCGCCACCTCCTCGACACCTGATGGCCCCTCCGTGGGCCAATTATACCAAATCCGGCCTGCTCCCTGGGGCGCCAGTGCCATTTCGGCCGGTGTGTTTCACTAATCCATGTGAAAGATTTAGCAATATTCGTGAATTTCTGCGCAAGCACGACGAGTATTGACAAGCCATCGAAAATATGATACTTTACATTATAACATACATGCAGGGCTCCAGTATAGGCAAAGGGGCCCACGCCGGGAAACGAGGCGAGGAGGTCGGTGATGGTACAGGAGAAGGAAGCCAGTGTCGCTCAGGACTGCCAGTCCGCGGGCGGAGAAGGCGCAGCCCCGTGGCCCTGGGGATACCTGGTCCCCATGGCGGGAGTCAGATACTACATGTTCCTGGACGGGCCCGAGGAGGCGGCGCCCTCGGTCCCGGCTCACGAGGCCGGGCCGGCGGCGGGGGCAGGGGAAGAGGTCTAAGCCGGGCCCGCCCCAGGGCGGTGCGGGCAGCCGGACAGCAGGTCGGTGAAAGGAGGAGGACATGTTCGTAAGGATGCTGTGGGGCAGACTGAGAGTGGGAATGTGGGACGAGTACGAGAGGTACTACAACGAGCATATCGAGCCCATCACCCAGGGCATCGACGGGTTTCGTGGAAGGCAGCTCCTCCAGAGTACGGAGAACCCCGACGAGGGCATGTCGATAACCATGTGGGACAGCCTGGAAGCGCTGCGGCAGTACGACCGCAGCCGGGAGCGGCAGGAGGCGTCCCGGGGGGTGGAGCACCTGTACACGGGGGAGTACTGGGTCAGGAACTTCGAGGTAGCGTCGTCGGCGGTGTAGGAGAGGGGGCCTCCGGGTCGAGACTGAAGGCCTTACGCGCAGGCGGTCAGGAGGAGATGATGATACCCGACGTTAGACTGGTCATGGTAATCAGGCAGGACGTGGAGCGCATGGGGGCCTGGCTCCGGGACAGGGACGTCAGCTCCTCCTGGTACGGCACAGACGGCCAGGGCGAGGCGTTCCACATAGGCTACCTGCCAAGGCACATGGTGGAGGCGACGCCGTGGGAGTGGAACCAGGTGTTCCGCGACGACGACCGCAGCATCTTCTCGGTGCTCACCTCCCGGGGGGAGCACATTGGGGAGGCGCAGATGGTCATCGATAGGGCCCTGTCCGAGGCTCAGCTCTTCGTCCTGATAGGCCGGAAGGACCTGTGGTACAAGGGATACGGCACGGCCGCGCTGCTGCAGATGCTGGAGATGGCCTTCGACACCCACGGCCTCCACCGGGCTTGGGTGGACGTGCCCGAGTACAACCTGCCGGCCCGGCACATGTGCCAACGCATCGGCTTCCTGACCGAGGGGCGGTTCCGGGGAGCCCACCCCAGGGACGGCCTGTGGCACGACTCGGTGATCATGGGCCTTCTGTACGACGAGTACGCACGCCGCCGGGCGGGGCTGATGGAGCCCGGGGAGCTGGCGGCCGCGTAGGTTTGCCACCCGAAGTCGTGCTGTGTTAGCATCCGCCCGACGCGACGGCTGGGGACGTGACGGCCGCCGGACCGGCAGGGTCCCGGTGGCCGCCCACGGCCCGGCCCAGGAGGACGGCATGCTGGAGGACCATATACGGCTGAAGGCCATCAACCACATAACCTACAACGTGAAGGACAAGGACGCGGCCCTGAGGTGGTACGAGGACGTGCTGGGCATCAAGCAGATACCCAAGATGGTGGACAGCGACAACCTGCACTGGCTCCAGCTACCCAGCGGGGCGATGGTCCACCTTATCGAGAACCCGGAGGCCCCGTCGGCCCCCTCCCACCACACCGCCTTCGAGGTGGACGACATCGAGGCGGCCCGGGCGGCGCTGATGGGCAGGGGGATCGAGACGACGGAGATACAGACCAGGCACGACGGGCAGAGGGCCTTCTACTTCCACGACCTGGACGGGAACCGGCTGGAGATATGCACCAAGTCGGGGTTCGGCGTGCTGGTGTAGGCCCTGCCCCGGCGGTGGCCCAGCCCCTGCTCAGGCGGGTGGCCGCAGCTCCGCGACCTTGGCGTCCAGCTCCTCTACCGACGCCGATATGACGAACTCCTGGTACTGGAGCCCATCGCCGGTGGGGAACTTGAGCCCGTTGGCCGTCCCGATGACCACCACGTGGTCCTCGGCGTCGATGACGCCCTGCTCCCGCGCCTGCAGGGCCGCGTCCAGGGCGACGGCGGTCTGGGTGCATATGTTGGCCCCGGTGGACATCCACTGCCCCCTCCGCTCTACGATGCGCTCCTCGGGGGTGTCGTAGAACCGCATGTCGAAGGGGGCGTGGAGCTTCTTGATCCTGGGGAAGCTCACCGGGTCCTGGATGTTCATGGCGGAGGCCACCGATGGCCGCCGTACCCCCGGCTCGTAGCTCTGGAACCCGCTGCGGCCCCAGCGGACCAAGGTATTGGCCGCCTCGGACTGGGCGACGATGATCCCGGGCAGCCGGTCGATGAGCTTTCGCCGCTTCATTCGCATCAGCGAGACCAGGAACGAGGTGAGGTTGCCGCCGTTGCCCGAGGGCACGACTATCCAGTCGGGCGCCTGCCACTTCAGGTCCTGGCATATCTCCAGGGCGATGCTCTCCTGCCCCACGATGCGCATGGGGTTCTCGGAGTTCACCATCACGGCTTCCGGGTGCAGCTCGCAGTACTCCTCGGCGACCCTCATGCAGGCGTCGAACCCCTGGGGGTCGTCCACCAGGGCGTTGATCGCCCCCGCCGCCTGGGACTGGAAGGCCTGGATCCCCGATGTGCCCTGGTAGGGCAGGATGACCATGGACTCCAGGCGGTCCCGGGCGTAGGCGACGTACATCCCGGCGCTGGCCGATGTGTCCCCCGTGCTGGCGCATATGACCAGCCACCTGTCGCCGCGCCCGCCGTTGGAGGAGGCGCCATTTCGCCCTAGGGCGATGTCCCTGATCCGGACGGCGTCGGAGACGGCCACGCACATGCCCCGGTCCTTGAAGCTCCCGCTGGGGAGCTGGCCCTCCATCTTGATGAACAGGTTGTTCATCCCGATTCGGCCCTTGAACCAGTCCGGCACCTCGAACAGGTCGGTGTGCCCCTCACGCAGGGAGACGACCGCCTCCACGGGAAAGCCGGGCAGGAGGAGGGAGAGCCACATGAAGACGCCGCTGCCGTTGGGGTACCGGCCCCGGTTGGGGCCGTACCGGATGGAGTCGAAGTAGTTCTGTGCCTCCCGGCCCTGGCCCACCTGCCAGTCGATGCGCTCCTCGTCGCGCTCGACCATGAGCAGCCCCCCGCACTGGGGGCACAGGCGGTAGAACCGGTCCGGCTCGAAGGCCGAGCCGCAGACGATGCACTGGTACCAGAAGAAGGTCTTGTCCATTCGTATACCTCTTGGAGGTGGCGGGTCCCTGCTCCAGCAAAGCTTAGCACGCCGCTTACGCGGCTTCAATTCGGCCCGCGCCCGTCCCGGCCGTTTTCGCCGCGCCCGGCCGTATCCGGCATCTCCATGCTGGCGCCGGGAAAACGGCGAGGTTCAGTCGCTTGAGCCGCCCTGCCGGGGCCATTACCGATTCGCTTGGCAATGGAGCTTGCCGACAATTGCCGAATCACCGGAGGTCTAATGACAACCCTGCCCGCGATGCTGTAGAATCTACGGTAAGCGGCGGTTGCAACGGCCGCGGGCGAAATACCGTATTGGGGGAAGTGTCGGAACTGGTAGACGAGCATGACTTAGGATCATGTGCTGAAAGGCGTGGGAGTTCGAGTCTCCCCTTCCCCACCACTCTTCACGCCTTCCGTGTCGCCGGCGCTGCCCACGCCAAGGGGCCCACTTCGGGAGGAAGACATGCCCGCACTCCTTGAAGTCACCGGTCTGAAGACCCAGTTCTTCACCCAGCGCGGCGTGGTGCACGCCGTCGACGGGGTGAGCTTCGACCTGGAAGAGGGAGAGACCCTGGGCCTGGTGGGGGAGAGCGGCTGCGGCAAGAGCGTCAGCGCCCTGTCCATCATGCGCCTGATACCGGACCCCCCTGGCAGGATCGTCGCTGGGGAGGTCGTTTTCGACGGCCAGGACCTGCTGAAGCTGCCCGAGCCCGAGATGAGGGGCATACGGGGCAAGCAGATATCCATGGTCTTCCAGGAGCCGATGACGTCGCTGAACCCGGTCCTCTCGGTGGAGAGGCAGCTCACCGAGGCGTTGGAGCTGCACCTGGGCATGACCAAGGCCGACGCAAAGCAGGAGGCGGTGAACCGCCTGGAGCAGGTGGGCATTCCCGACCCCGAGCGCCGGGTGAAGCAGTACCCCCACCAGTTCAGCGGCGGCATGCGGCAGAGGGTAATGATCGCCATGGCCCTGAGCTGCAACCCCAAGCTGATCATCGCCGACGAGCCCACCACGGCCCTGGACGTGACCATCCAGCGCAGATCCTGGAGCTGATGAAGGCCCTGAGCCAGGAGTACGGCGTCGCGCTGATAATCATCACCCACAACCTGGGGGTGGTGGCCCGGTACGCGGACAGGGTCAACATAATGTACGCGGGCAAGATCATCGAGCGGGGCTCCGCGCTGGACATCTACAGGAGGCCCAGCCACCCCTATGCCCTGGGGTTGCTGAACTCCGTGCCCCGTCTCGACCAGCCGAGGAAGGAGAAGCTGGACCCCATCGAGGGACAGCCGCCGGACCTCATCGACATGGGAGACGGCTGCTCCTTCAGGGACCGGTGCAGGTTCTTCATCGACCGGTGCGCCGAGGAGGAGCCGGCCCTGCAAAGCGTGGGGGACGGCCATGTCTCCGCATGCTTCGTGGCGGACTCGGTGGCCTCGCTCAGCGCCGAGGAGAGATAATGATGAACGCAGCCACCTCCGCCCCCGACGCCGTAACCTCGGGCAACGGCAGGCGTGACAACGTACTGCTGGACGTGCAGAACCTGAAGATGTACTTCCCCGTGACCTCGGGGATCATCTTCCAGCACGCCATCGGCCAGATCAAGGCGGTGGACGACATCAGCTTCACGGTGCGCCGGGGAGAGACCCTGGGGCTGGTGGGCGAGAGCGGCTGCGGCAAGACGACCACCGGGCGGTGCATACTCCAGCTCTACAAGCCCACCGCGGGCTCGGTGCTGTTCGACGGCGAGGACATCGTCAACATGAAGGGCCGGGCCCTCCGGGGCCTGCGCCGCAAGATGCAGGTGATATTCCAGGACCCGTACAGCTCCCTCAACCCGCGCATGACGGCGGGGGCCATAATCGGCGAGCCCCTGAAGGTGCACGGCCTGGCCGGCAGCAGGAGCGAGTTCCGGGAGCGGGTCGGCGAGCTGCTCACCGTAGTGGGGCTCAATCCCTACATGGCCGACCGCTTTCCCCACGAGTTCAGCGGCGGACAGCGGCAGCGCATCGGCATCGCCCGGGCCCTGGCGGTGAACCCGGAGTTCCTGGTGTGCGACGAGCCCGTGTCGGCCCTGGACGTGTCCATCCAGGCCCAGATCATCAACCTGCTGGAGGACCTGCAGGAGACCTTCGGCTTGACCTACCTGTTCATCGCCCACGACCTGTCGGTGGTCCGGCATATCAGCGACCGGGTGGCGGTGATGTACCTGGGTCACATCGTGGAGATCGCCGACCGGGGGGAGATATACACCAACCCGCTGCACCCGTACACCAAGGCGCTGCTGTCTGCGGTCCCCCTGCCCGACCCGGTGCTGGACGCCGAGCGGGAGCGGGTCATCCTCACCGGCGAGGTGCCCAGCCCCCTGAACCCGCCCGAGGGCTGCGTGTTCCACCCCCGCTGCCCCGTCGGCACCGAGGAGTGCCGGGAGGCCATGCCGGAGCTGCGGGAGGTGTCCACGGACCACTACGTGGCCTGCATCCACGTGCCCGGGTACGGTTCCCCGTAGCATGGACCACCGGTTCGTACGCAACTTCTGCATAATCGCCCACATCGACCACGGCAAGTCCACCCTGGCCGACCGCTTCCTGGAGACCACGGGCACCGTCATGCCCCAGGATATGCGGGAGCAGTTCCTGGACCAGATGGAGCTGGAGCGGGAGCGGGGGATAACCATCAAGGGCAAGGCCGTCACCATGTCCCACCGGGGGCCCGACGGCCAGGAGTACCAGCTAAACCTCATCGACACGCCGGGCCACGTGGACTTCAGCTACGAGGTGTCCCGCTCCCTGGCGGCCTGCGAGGGCGCCCTGCTGGTGGTGGACGCCAGCCAGGGCATCGAGGCCCAGACCATCGCCAACGCCCTGCTGGCCCTGGCCGGCAACCTGGTGCTGGTGCCTGTGGTCAACAAGGTCGACCTCCCCCAGGCCGAGCCGGACCGGGTGTCCGCCGAGCTGCAGCAGGTGCTGGGCTTCGGCGAGGAGGAGATACTCTTCACCTCGGCCAAGGACGGCAAGGGCGTGGAGGATGTGCTCCAGGCCATCGTGGAGAGGGTTCCCCCGCCGCAGGGGGACCCCGAGGCGGCGGCCAGGGCCCTGGTGTTCGACTCCACCTACAACACCTACAAGGGCATCGTGGCCTACGTGAGGCTCTTCGACGGCTCCATCTCCCCCAGCGACCGGCTACGCATCTTCTCCACCGGCAAGGTGACCGAGTCGATGGAGCTGGGGGTCTTCTCGCCCCACCCGGTGCCCACCGACCGGCTGAGGGCCGGGCAGGTGGGCTACATCGCCACCGGGCTGAAGGACGTGCGGGAGTGCGGCGTGGGCGAGACCCTGACCCTGGTGGACCGGGCCACCGAGGAGCCGCTGCCGGGATACGTGCCCCTGAAGCCGATGGTCTTCGCCGGGCTCTACCCCGCCGACGGGGAGGAGTACCAGGCGCTGCGGGGGGCGCTGGAGAAGCTGCAGCTGAACGACGCGGCGCTGACCTACGAGCCCGAGACCAGTCCGGCGCTGGGGTTCGGGTTCCGCTGCGGCTTCCTGGGGCTGCTGCATATGGACATCGTCCAGGAGCGCCTGGAGCGGGAGTACGGGCTGGACATCGTGGTCACCGCCCCCAGCGTCGCCTACGAGGTGAAGCTGAAGACGGGGGAGGAGATGCGTGTGGAGAGCCCCTCCAAGCTGCCCTCGCCGGGGGACCTCGAAGAGGTCCGGGAGCCCTGGCTGACCATGACCATCGTGACCCCCGACCGGTACATCGGCGCCGTCATGGAGCTTATGTCCACGCGGCGGGCCGTGTTCAAGCGCATGGAGTACATCCAGGGCTCCGCGGCCGGCGGCGGCCCGGAGCAGGCCGCCGGAGGTGAGTCCCGGGTGGTCATGGAGTACGACATGCCCATGTCGGAGATGCTGGCCGAGTTCTACAACCGGCTCAAGTCCCGCACCCAGGGCTACGCCTCCCTGGACTACTCCCACGACGGCTTCCGGCCGGCGCCCCTGGTGAGGCTGGACATCCTGCTGAACCAGGAGCCGGTGGACGCCCTGTCCATGATCGTGCACCGGGACAAGGCCTACCAGTACGGCAAGGTGCTGACGCAGAGGCTGAAGGGGGTGATCCCGCGCCAGCTCTTCGAGGTCCCCATCCAGGCGGCGGTGGGGACGCGGATCATCGCCCGGGAGACGGTGCGGCCCCTGCGGAAGGACGTGCTGGCCAAGTGCTACGGCGGCGACGTCACCCGCAAGCGCAAGCTCCTGGAGCGCCAGAAAGAGGGCAAGAACAGGCTAAAGCGGGTGGGCCGGGTACAGGTGCCCCAGGAGGCGTTCCTGGCCCTGCTGAAGGTGGAGGGGGAGTAGCCTCACCGCTGCCGGATTGCCTTGGCTATCCCCGTGCCCACGACCATGAAGATATCCCCGTGGGTGTCGACGCAGATCTGGTGGCAGCGGGGGGCGTCCCACCTGGCCAGGACCTTCCCCGTCTTGTCACGCACGCTGATCCAGTTTCCCGAGTCGCCCTGGCGCTCGCAGACGTAGACGGTCTCGTCGTCGACCATGGAGATGTCGGTGGCGCCGGGCACGTCGGTCCACTGGGTCACGAAGTCGCCCTCGGCCGAGAACACCTGGATGCGGTCGTTCTTCCTGTCGCAGACGTAGACCAGGCCCTGGCCGTCCACCCACAGGCAGTGGGGGCTGAAGATCTGTCCCGGATCGGGCCCGCCGGGCTCGCCCCACGACCGTATCAGCTTCCCGTCGGCCGAGAACCGGTGCACCCGGCAGTTGCGGTACCCGTCGGAGACGTACAGGTCCCCCGAGGGGGAGGGCACCAGGTGGGTGGGGCGGTTGAAGGGGCCGCCGGCCCGCAGGACCTCCGCCTCGTCCTCCTCGGCGCCCGTGTCCGAGGGCTGCTTCCTATTGCCCATCTCCACCAGCGTGTCGCCCTCGAGGGTCAGGGTCGCCACGACGTGGTCCCCCCGGTCGGCCAGGTAGAATACGTCGTCGGGGCTGACGTAGATGGTGTGGGGCTCGCCTATGCGCCCCGAGCCCCAGCTGCTCAGGTAGCGGCCCTCCCGGTCGAAGACCAGGATGGGCGGGTCGACGAGCTGCTGGCACACGTGGACCCTCTCACGGGAATCCACGCCCACGCCGGTGACCCTGCCGAAGCTCATCCCGTCGGGCAGCTTGCAGAAGTGCTCCACGATCTCGTAACGGTACTCTCCGGTCCCCATGCTGGCCATGAAACCTCACCTCCGGCTGAGCGTGGCCCCCGCGGGCGGGATAGGCCCATTGGAGCACAGGCGGCGGCATCGGTCAAGGGCCCTCATGTCATTCGGAACGCAGCGAACCGCAGTGAGGAATCCCCCGTCCAGACCGGCCAACGGTAGCCGCATAGCGTCCAAGACGGCCCCCCGCTCCCGGGTCCCGGCCTTCACCCGGACGACGGGTTGGGTGATTCCTCGTCTGCGGCTCGGAATGACATGTTGGGCGGCTGGGCGGGTCGGGTTGACCCTATAGGCCGGTTAGCATAGACTCAGGACATCCGGTGGTGTCCGGCTGCCTGCCCGCCGGGGGAGATACAGGGCCCGTGTCCTTTCCTGCAGGCGGCGTGGTCCGTACCGGCCCGGTGGGACCCAAGGTCCGTTGGAGGTGATGTCCGATGCCCGGTGGAGTGCGACTGAACAAGGTCATCGATCTGCTGGAGCAGGGTAAGACCGTCTTCTGCGGGGGCCTGGTCCATAACGGCAACCTGGACGAGGTCGTCGAGATGGCCGACTCGGACTACGACTTCTGCATCATCGAGACGGAGCACGAGGGGTTCGGGTTTCCGGCACTGCGGAACACCATCCAGCACTTTCTCAACCGGAAGCGGATCCTGGAGAAGGGCAACCTCCAGCCCGACGTGGTCCCCATGGTCCGCATCCCGCCCAACGCCCGGGAGGTGGGCGGCAACCAGTGGGTCATCAAGCAGACCCTGGACGTGGGCGCCTTCGGCCTGGTGCTGCCCCACCTGAACACCGTGGAGGAGGCCAGGGCGGCGGTGGTGGCAAGCAGGTACCCCCAGGTCCCCGGGGTGGCCGACTTCTACCCCGAGGGCGAGCGGGGCTGGTCCAACCGGCTGGCGGTGCGCTTCTGGGGCATCTCGACGGGGGAGTACCACGACGTGGCCGACCTGTGGCCCCTGGACCCCGACGGAGAGGTCCTGATCATGGCCATCATCGAGGAGGCCCAGGGGGTGAAGAACGTCAGGGACATACTCCGGGCGGAGAAGGGGATCGGGGCCGTCTGGGCGGGCCCGGGGGACCTGTCGGTCTCCATGGGCAAGCGTGGCAACGCCAGAGACCCCGAGGTCCAGGAGGCCCTGCTGCGCGTCCTGGAGGCCTGCAAGGAGTTCGGCGTCCCCTGTGCCACTGGGGCCACCGCGGCCGACGTGGAGCAGCGCATCGAGCAGGGCTTCCGCATCATCATCGCGCCCCCCGCGAAGGTCGACGACGCGCTGAGGACCGGGAGAAAGGCCGCCGGGAGGTAGGCCGGCCCCGGCGGGTGGACCCAGTCCTTGCGCCGCGGACGGCCGTTACGGCAGGAGGGCCGAGATGGAGTGGAGCTTCGAGCTGGTCGCCGGGCCCTACGGCGGCACCACCGAGGGACCGGTGTGGGACGGAGAGGCGCTGCTCTTCACCCACATACCCAGCAGCCGGATACTGAGGCACGACCCGGCCTCGGGAGAGACCACCGAGTACCGCACCAACACCAACCGCACCAACGGCCTGGCATTCGACCTCCAGGGGCGGCTGTACGGCTGCTGTGCCTCGGGGCGGTCCATCGTGCGGTTCGAGCCCGGCGGCGCCACCACGACCATCGTAGACCGGCTGAAGGGCCGGCGCCTCAACACCCCCAACGACCTGGCCATCGACAGTGGGGGCCGGGTGTGGTTCACCAACCCGTGGAACCCGCCCAACATAGACCCCTCGGAGACCCCGGAGCTGGGCGAGGAGCAGGTCCTCAGGGCCGACCCCCAGCCCGACGGCTCCTATTCCCTCCGCCGGATGACCACGGACATGACCAGGCCCAACGGCATCCTGGTATCCCCCGACGAGAAGACGCTGTACGTGGCCCAGAGCCACTCGGAGGCGGGGAGGGTCCGGGACCTGAGGGCCTACCCGATACTGGAGAACGGCGACCTGGGCCCCTACGTCCTGCTGCACCAGTTCGGCGAGGACTACCGGGGCCCCCAGAGGGGCATCGACGGGATGAAGTTCGACACCGAGGGCAACATCGTGGCCACCGCAGGGTGGAGCCGGTGCGGCCCCGGGCCCATGATCTACGTGTTCGACACGACGGGGCGGGTGCTGGAGACCCACCCCATGCCCGAGGGCATCGACCTGCCCACCAACCTGTGCTTCGGCGGCGCCAACATGGACGTCCTGTACGTGACCACCAGCCCCGGACACCTGTTCAGGGTCGACAACCCCGGCCGCCGGGGCTGGCTGATATGGCCCCCCAGCATTTGCCCGAGCATTTGATTGACCCCGCGCTACTCTGCTATTCTTAAGTGGTAGACCACGCCACGACGGACAGGACAGAGCATGAAGGAAGTCATTGAAGAGGCGGTCCGCCTCGCCGAGACCGAGGAGCCGGCGGTGCTGGCCACGGTGGTCCGGACGAAGGGGTCCACACCCCAGAAGCCGGGCGCCAAGCTGCTGGTCCGCAAGGACGGCACGGGCGTCGGCACCCTCGGGGGCGGCTGCGTAGAGGGAGACATCTGGTACGCCGCCAAGGAGATCCTGCGGCGCAAGGGCGGGCCCGAGTTCAAGGACTACTTCCTCAACGAGGAGATCGCCGCCCGGGACGGGCTGGTCTGCGGCGGCACCATGTACTTCTTCATCGAGCCCCTCTGGGAGCCCGGGGAGTTCCTCCCCTTCGGCAGGGAGATGATGGGGGCCTACGAGTCGGGCAACCCCGTGAGCGTGGCCATGGTCGTCAAGTCGGACTCGGGCCGGGGCGTGGCGGGGGCGAAGCTCCTGCTGCGGGAGGACGGCTCCACCCAGGGCTCCCTGGGCGACCCGGGCCTGGACGGCCTGGCACTGGAGGCCGCCCGACGGGTGGCCGACCTCGGCACCAACGAGCACCTGATGACCGAGGACGGCACGGAGCTATACGTGGAGGGGTTCACGACGCCCCCGACCCTGGTGCTCATGGGGGGCGGCCACGTCGCCAAGGCCACCTACGACCTGGCCGTCCTGCTCAGGTACCGGATATACGTGGTGGACGACAGGCCGGAGTTCGCCAACCCCGAGAGGTTCCCGGGGGCCGAGGACACCGTGGTGGTCCCGGACTACGCCCGGGGGCTGGACCAGGTCCCCATCAACGCGAACACCTTCATCGTCATAGCCACCCGGGGCCACTGGTTCGACGACCTGGCCCTGGAGGCGGCGATACGCACCCCGGCCAAGTACGTGGGGCTGATGGGGAGCACGCGGAAGACCATCCTCATCTACCAGCGCCTAGCGGGGCTGGGCATTCCCGTGGAGAAGCTGAGACAGGTCCACGCTCCCATAGGGCTGGACATCGGCGCACTCACCCCCGAGGAGATCGCCGTGAGCATCATGTCGGAGATAGTCATGTTCCGGCACGGCGCCTCGGGCGGGCCCATGATCATGGACGACAGGTATTTCGACCGGGCCGTCGGCAGGGCCGAGGCAGTCGAGGCCGCGCCGGACTAGCGACCCCTTGGCCGCCGTGACGGGCATTCTCCTGGCGGCCGGAGAGTCCACGCGCATGGGCCGTCTCAAGGCGCTCCTCCCCTGGGGCGGCAGGACCCTCCTGGAGCACCAGGCCGCTTCCATCCTCGAGGCCGGCGTGGCGACCGTGATCGTCGTGCTGGGCCACCAGCGGGACCAGCTCCAACCCCTCGTCGATGGCCTGGACCGGGTGCGCCACGTGTACAACCCCGACTACCGCCAGGGGAAGACGACGTCGTTGAGGGCGGGAGTCCGGGCCCTGGAGGGGGTCGGGTGCGGGGAGGATGACGCGGTCCTGGTACTGAACGTGGACCAGCCCCGGTCCCCCGAGGCGGTCCGCCGCGTAATCGCCCTGCATATGGAGAGCCGCGAGGGCGGGCTTCGGGACAGGCCCCATCTCATCACGGTGCCGACGTACCGGGGCAAGGGCGGCCACCCGGTGGTCCTGTCAGCATCACTGGTTCCGGAGATGGCCGAGATCACCGAAGAGACCCTGGGCCTGAAGGCGGTGGTGAAGAAGCACGCGGCGGACACCCAAAGGGTCGAGGTGGACTTGCCGGAGATTCTCCTGGACCTGAACACGCCCCAGGAGTACGAGAGGGCCCTCCGCACGGTCTCGCCCCAATAGTTGCCCCGCGACGCGCCCCGGATGTTAGAATAGGGGTCGCCGTTCACGTCGAGATGGGGAGGCCGCGATGAATGCACTGGCCCTGGCCCTGGATGGAGTGCGGGTGCTGGACCTGACCCGCGCCCTCGCCGGACCCTACTGCAGCATGATGCTGGGCGACTACGGCGCCGACGTCATCAAGATAGAGATGCCCGGCAAGGGGGACGACACCCGCACCTGGGCGCCCCCGTCCATCGGCGACGAGAGCGCGTACTTCCTGTCCATCAACCGCAACAAGCGGAGCATGACCCTCAACCTGAGGCACCCCGACGGCCGGAAAGCGTTCCTGGACCTGGCCCAGGGGGCGGACGTGGTGGTGGAGAATTTCACTCCCGGGGTGGTGGACCGGCTGGGCATCTCCTACGACACCGTCCGGGCGCTGAATCCGGGCATCGTATACGCCTCCATCTCCGGGTTCGGGCAAACGGGCCCCTACCGGACGCGCTCGGCCTACGACCAGGTGATGCAGGGCATCGGCGGCATCATGAGCCTGACCGGGGAGCCCGGCCGCCTGCCCGTGAAGATGGGCATCGCCCTGACGGACATCGGCGCGGGCATGATGGCGGCCTACGCCATCACCATGTCCCTGTTCCACCGGCAACGGACGAGCGGAGAGGGCCAGTACATCGACGTGTCCATGCTGGACCTGCAGGTGGCGTGGCTCACCTACATGGCGGGGTACTACTTCGCCACGGGCAAGAACCCCGAGAGGGTGGGCGCCGCCCATCCCACTCTGGTCCCCTACCAGGCGTTCATGTGCCAGGACGGGAAGTACATCAACGTGGCCGTGGGCTCCGAGCGCCTCTGGGAGCGGTTCTGCAAGGCCATGGAGCGGGAGGACTTGTTCGACCACCCGGACTACGCCCGGAACCCCGACCGGGTGCGCAGCCGGGACAAGCTGGTGCCCCTCCTGCAGGAGGTGTTCCTGCAGAAGCCCGTCAACGGGTGGGTGACCCAGCTTGGGGACGGAGGGGTACCCTGCGGCCCCGTAAACGAGCTCAGCGACGTGTTCTCCGACCCCCAGGTACTCTTCCGCGAGATGCTCATGGAGGTCCCGCACCCGAGCCTAGGCACGGTGAAGCAGGCCGGAATACCCATCAAGCTCTCGGACACGCCCGGCTCCATCCGGCGTCATCCGCCGCTGCTGGGCGAGCACACCGACGAGGTCCTGGGCGAGATAGGCTACTCCGAGGATGAGGTCCGCAGGCTGAGGGAAGAAGAGGCCGTCTAGGGACGATTCCAGACGACACTCCCTTGCCCGTGACTGGGGCGGGCATTAATATTTGGACGGGCCTCGGCCAGGGGGACGGGACTAAGCTGGAGGGACGGGACTCAGCCGGGGAAGGGGAACGGGATGGACCTGGGGTTTCGAGACCGAGTAGCCATCGTGGGCGGCTCCAGCAAGGGCATGGGCCACGCCATAGCAATGGCCCTGGCCAAGGAGGGGGCCAACGTCACCGTCTGCGCCCGCAACGAGGGCGAGCTGCGCAGGGCGGAGATAGAGATCGCCCGGGCCAGCACCCAGCACCACGTCCTGGCCATCCCCGCGGACCTGTCCCGGGACGCCGACATCAAGCGGATCGTCAGGAGCACGTTCAACCGGTTCGGCAGGATCGACATCGCGGTGAACAACGTGGGCACCTCTCCCCTGGGCCAGCCCTCGGAGCTGGAGGACCGGGAGTGGGAGGAGGCCCTGGAGCAGAACTTCTTCAGCGTGGTGCGGATGAGCCGGGAGGTGGTGCCCTACATGAAGCAGCAGAATTGGGGCCGCATCATCAACCGCCTGTCCATATCGGTGAAGCAGCCCCTGGAGGGCATGGGGCTCGCCACCGCCAGCCGCATGGGCGTGGTGGGATACTCCAAGATGCTGGCCAACGAGCTGGCCCCCTTCAACATCACGGTGAACAACGTGCTGGCCGGATATATCCGGACGGACCAGCTCTCGGCCTACTACGAGGCCCGGGCCCGGGAGACGGGCGGGTCCGCCGAGGAGATGATGAACGAGGCCGCCAGGGTGGTGCCCATGGGACGGTTGGGCAGGCCTGAGGACGTGGGCGACGTCATCGCGTTCCTGGCCTCGGAGCGGGCGGGATACATCACCGGCGAGAACGTCGTCCTGGACGGCGGCGCCGTCAGAGCGACCCTTTAGGCGCCGGGCCCGGGCCCTGGGGAGGAGAGGAGTGACAGCCGTGGTATCAGCCAAGATAGTGGCGCTGGCCCAGGAGTACATGGCAGGGGGCGCCGGCCCCCGGGTGGACGGCTGGCTGGTCCACGACTACCGGGGCTCCAACCCCATCTTCCGAAGGCTGGTCGGCGAGCTGGACGGGTTCATCACCCGCCCCTGCTTCCTCTTCGTGCCCGCAGAGGGGCGTCCGCGGCTGTTGGTCCACCACGTGGACGCCGGCAAGTTTCGCGGGATGGACCTGGACAGCACCGTGTACAGCAGCCGGAGGTCCATGCTGGAGGGAATGGGGGCCCTGGCGCCCTCGGGGGCAACGGTGGCCATGGAGTACTCGCCCGGCGGCGCGATGCCAAGGGTCTCCAAGGTCGACGCGGGCACCATCGACATGCTCCGCGGCCTGGACCTGGAGGTGGTCTCCTCGGCGGACCTGGTCCAGTACGCGACCCTGCGCTGGGACGACGCGGCGCTGGCCTCCCACCTCCGGGCGGCCGACGCCCTGACCCGTATAGTCCAGGGGGCCTTCGCCTACGTGGGGGCGCATCTGGAGGACGGGCCCACTGAGTACGACGTGGCCGAGCTGATTCGGGACCGGTTCCGGGAGGAGGGCATGCACTCCCCCGACGGCCCCATAGTCGCGGTCAACGGCCACGCAAGCGACCCCCACTACGAGCCGGCGCCCGAGGGGAGCAGCGTCATCCGCCGGGGGGACTGGCTGCTCATCGACCTGTGGGCCAGGGAGACCGCTCAGGACGCCATGTACGCCGACATCACCTGGGTGGCCTACGTGGGCGACAGGGTGCCCGAGGAGCACCGGAAGGTGTGGGAGATCGTCTCCACCGCCAGGGACTCGGCCCTCAAGTACCTGGAGGGGTCGGCACGCCAGGGCATCACGCTGCAGGGGGCCCAGGTCGACCGCATTGCCCGGGAGTACATCGCCCGCCAGGGGTACGGGGAGCAGTTCACCCACAGGCTCGGCCACAGCATCAACACCGAGGTGCACGGCGACGCGGTGAACCTGGACGGGTTCGAGACCGAGGACACGCGGAGCATCGTGCCCGGGATCTGCTTCAGCATCGAGCCCGGCATCTACCTGCCCGAGTTCGGGGTGCGCTCGGAGATCGACGTCTATATGTCCGAGGATGGTCCCTACGCCACCACCGAGGTGCAGCGGGACGTGGTGCTGATCGCCCCCTAGAAGACCTGCTCCATGTAGTCGCCGATCTCGTCGAGGTGGAAGTCCTCCACGGCCACCTCGGGGGTCCACGCCACCTGGTCCGACGCCCACCGCACCGTCGGCACCTGCCGGTCCCCGATGCCCAGCACTTTGTTCAGGGTGTTGTGCACGTTCTCGTTCATCCGCAGGGTGTTGGGCTTCAGGGGAGACGTGATGCGGCCGCCCTCGATGAGGTAGGAGTCGCCGACGATGGTGCCGCTGAAGTCGCCTGCGCCGATGCCGTTGACCGGGTAAGTGTACCAGATGCGGCCGATGTACAGGCCGTCCCCGACCATGCGCAGCAGGTCTCGGTGGGAGTGTTGCCGGGCCCCCTCGACGGTCAGGTTGGTGGGGGTCGTGGAGGGTGGCGAGTCGAAGTTGCGCCCGCCGCCGCGACCCGTCCGGAACCCGTTCCTGGGCGCTATGTCACCCGCGACGTCCTTGGGGTCGACTCCCAGCTTCTCCCGCCCCTTGGGGTCGTTGAGCACCCGCTGGTGGTCGTAGTGGTTGGCCAGGGCCCCCACCAGCACCCCGTCCCGTATCAGGTCGGTGCGGCCCGTGGGGAGGCCCTCGTCGGTTATGGCCTTGCTGGCCGCCCTCCCGGCCGCGGCGCCGTCGTCGTACAGCCGCAGGTCGGGGGACGCCACCTGCTGGCCCCACTTGCCCAGAAAGGTCGACGCGCCGGCGTAGAAGGTGTCCAGGTACAGGCTGGGCATGAGGACCCACTCCAGGATCTCCGTCAGGGTCTGGGGGCCCAGGACCACCCGGTAGGCGCCCCCGGGCACGCGCTTGCCGTCGATGGCGCGGATGGCGTTTCGGGCGGCGTCGGCCCCGGGGTCTCCCGTGAAGTCGGAGACGGCGTTGCTGACGGACCAGCCGCTGCCCTTGGCCGCCTGGTCTTCGAGCATGGCGGTGGTGAAGGCCATCACCATGGTGGACTCGTCCGTCTGGACCCTGGGCATGTGGGTGGAGGCGATGGCCATCCGCTCCTGGAGCATGACCACGTCGCCTCCCAGGATGACTCCCAGGTCCCGGACGCCCTCGGGGGAGCCGGCCACGTTCAGCAGCTCCTCGGAGGTGGTGAACACCTCCAGCGCCCGCTCCACCGTCTGCCATCCGGCGCGGACCATGCCGTTGCTGCCCATGCGCATGATGGCGGGGTCGTGGTAGCGGCCCAGCGCCGGGCGGCCGCCGGTGGGCCTGGGCAGGGACACGTACTCGTTGTCCCGGACGGCCCCCCGCCGCGCCTTCGCCAGGGCCCGCTTCACCCCCTCGACGGACAGGTCGGCGGGCTCGCTGCCGAACCCCGTCTTGACGCCGTCGGGGGTGTCGAAGGCCACTCGGATGCCCAGGCCGTAGGACTCCAGGGACTTGGGCTCCTCGACGCCGTTGGAGGGGATGCGGGAGGTGTAGTTGAGCCGCACGGTGAGGTTGCCGTTGGCCGAGGCGAACACCTCGGCCTCGGCCACGTCGGCCTGGGTCCTCAGGTACGCCAGCCCGTCGCGGACGGTGCGGCGAAGGTTCGATAGTGGCTGCATCTATACTTCTTCCTCGTTTCCAGACTCGGGAAAGGGACTATTGCACAAGCCTGTCCAACCCGTCCACGAACCTCTCCACCTGGTCGAGCCCTATCTCGACCATCTCTCTGCTCAGTACATTCTCATAGAAGTTGATGTGAAGACCGTTTGCGGTATAGAAGACCATGCCGAGCTGGCGGTCACCCGTTTCCGACACCATCCGGTTCACCACCTCGAAGAGGGCCGCGTGCCCGTCGTGGCGCCATCCACGCCTCTCCGCGACTGCCTTCACCATCTGGGCGGCGGCGCCCCAGCTCTTCTCCGACGCCTGGCGAAGGTCGCCCTGGGCCAGCTCGTGCCGGGCTTTCTCCAGCAGCTCGCGTCCGGCGGACTTGCACTTTTCTCCGTCCTGGGCCATCGTCGTTCCCGCTACCCCGGCCCCGTCAGGCGGGCGACGCCGCGCATGGTGGGGCCGCCGTTGCTCATGCGTTTGGCCTGCATGGGTTGGCCCTTGCCGCAGTTGGGGATGGGGTACATGCGGAAGTCCCGCCCCACCGCGTCGATGCTGGTGAAGTAGTCCCTGGAGTCCGAGGTGATGCCCCCGTCGCGGTAGAGGCGGCCGAGTTCGCCGTTCTTGATCTCGTACACCTTGACCGCCGTGATGCGAAAGTTCTCCCGGGCCTCGGAGACCGACGGGATGCGGTGGCCGGAGACGTAGTATCCGTCCTCCACCTCGGAGACTATCTCCTTGGGGTCCCGGTCGCCGGGGGCGAAGACGGTGTTGGTCATGCGGATGAGGGGTATGAGGCTGGCCTCGGTGGCCCGGGCCGAGCCGTTGGGCTCGACGCCCAGGACGCCCGCGGTCTGCCGGTTGTTCAGGAACTCCTCGAAGTAGCCGCCCCGGATGTGGTAGGCCCGGCGGGCGGGGGTGCCGTCGTGGTCGTAGGCGAAGGAGCCGAACCCCTCCATGGTGGGGTCGGAGAAGGCGTTGACCAGGGGCGAGGCTATCTGCCGGCCCACCTGGTTGTCGTTGACGTCCTTGAGGAACCAGCTCCTGCCGGCGTAGGAGGTCTCGTACTTGAGCCCCCGGTCCAGCTCCGACGGGTGGCCCACCACCTCGTGGACCAGCAGGGTGTTGAAGTGAGGGTCGGTGACCACCACCACCGGCTTGTCCGGGGCCTTCAGGGGCGGCGCGTTGGCGACCTCGACGGCGTCGGTGGCCAGGTCCCTGCAGAAGGTGACGAAGTCGGGCAGGACGATGGTGTCGCCGTTGTCGTGGCCCTCGGTGAGGAGCTCCCATCCCCGCTGGTGCCCCGAGAAGTCGTAGATCTCCAGGGTCCCGTGCTGGCTGGTGCAGATGGCGATGACGAACCCCTCGGTCTGGGCGAAGCTCTGGTCGATGTCGGCGCCCTCGGAGCTGACGAACAGCTCCCGCATCAGCGTGGTGGTGGCCGAGGCGGCGCAGTAGGCCACCTGGTCGCTGACGCCCCGGGCGGCGTTGCACGAGTCCACCGCCATCCGGACCGTCTCCTCCAGGGGGACGGTGCGGGGGTCGTCCCGGTAGGTGGCGGCCACCGTGTCCCTGGCTACGGCCACCGGGGCCAGGGCCGAATCGTAGAGGCTCTGCCCCAGGACGCCAAAGCGCCGGGCGGCGGCCGCCTTCATGCGGGCGCTGGCCCGGGCGCGGCGGTGGGCCTCCCGTATCCCGTCCAGGACCACCTCGGATATGCGGTCCGTGTCCGATGTCCCCAGGATCCTGCCGTAGTAGCCGGGAGCCGAGGTCCTGCCGCCAGCGATGACCCGCACGCCGAAGTCGAAGGCGTAGTCCTCGGCGCTCATCTTCTCGTTGCCGTTCTCGGCCACGGCCCCCTTCTCCTCCTTGACCTGCATGCGCACGTCGCAATAGCGGAGGCCGGGTAGGCGCTTGGCATCCTCGTTTACGAGGGAGACGATCCGGGACCGGACCCTTTCGATGAACTCGACTTCTACGCGCTCTGCCACGGGCATGCTCCTAACCTGCGGCGCCGGCCGCAGTGTCCTAGTCTCTTTCAGGCGAGGCTGTGGAGACTTGGCCCGCTAGCCCGTGACCGCGCCCTGGGCGGCGGAGGAGACGAGCTTGGCGTACTTGGCCAGGGCGCCGGTATCGAAGTTGGGGGCGGGGGCGCTCCACCGGGCCCGGCGCCTCTCCATCTCCTCGGGTGGTATGGCCACGTCCAGCCGTCGTTCGGGGACGTCCAGAGTCACCACGTCGCCCTCCCGGACGTGGGCTATGGGGCCGCCCAGGGCCGCTTCGGGCGCCACGTGACCCACCATCAGCCCCCGGGTGGCGCCCGAGAACCGTCCGTCGGTGACCAGCGCCACCTCCTGGCCCAAGCCCTGTCCCACCAGGGCCGCCGTCACCGCCAGCATCTCCCTCATGCCCGGGCCGCCCCTGGGCCCCTCGTACCGGATCACCACCACGTCGCCCGAGCCTATCTCCCGCCTCTGGATGGCCTGGAACGCGTCCTCTTCCCGGTCGAATACCCGGGCCGGACCCTCGTGGGTGATGTGCTGGCTGGCGGCCACCTTGACCACCGATCCGTCGGGGGCAAGGTTGCCCCGGAGGATCACCAGGCCCCCCGTGGGCGCCAGGGGGGTCTCCACGTGGTGGACGATCCGTTGGCCGTCGTCGGTATCTATGGCCTCCAGGTTCTGCGCCAGGGTCCTGCCCGTGACGGTCATGGTGTCCTCGTGCAGCAGGCCCGCGGCCAGCAGCCGCTTCATCACCAGGGGCACCCCGCCGACCCGGTCCAGGTCGGCCATGACGTACTTCCCCCCGGGCTTCATGTCGGCGATGTAGGGGGTGCGAGTGCTGACCCGGTCGAAGTCCTCCAACGTGAGGGAGACGCCCGCCTCGTGGGCGATGGCCAGCAGATGGAGCACCGCGTTGGTGGAGCCGCCCATGGACGCCACCACCGCCACGGCGTTCTCGAAGGCCTCCTTGGTGAGTATATCCCGGGGGGTGACTCCACGCTCCAGCATGTCCATCGCCGCCGCGCCCGCCCGCCGGCAGCTCTCCAGGATCCTGTCGTCGGTGGCGGGGATGGAGGACACGCCGGGCAGGGACATTCCCATGGCCTCGATGGCCGAGGCCATGGTGTTGGCGGTGAACATGCCGGCGCAGGAGCCGGCGCCGGGACAGGCGCAGCCCTCGATCTCCGTGAGGTCCTCGTCGGACATGCTGCCCGTGGAGTGGGCTCCCACCGCCTCGAATACGTCCTGTATGTTTACGTCCCGTCCCTGGAAGCTGCCGGGCATGATGGTGCCGCCATACACGAAGACGCTTGGGATGTTGAGACGTGTGGCCGCCATCAGGGTGCCGGGGAGGTTCTTGTCGCAGCCCGCGATGGTGACCAGGGCGTCGAACCTCTGGCCGAAGGCGACCACCTCGATGGAGTCGGCGATGACCTCCCGGCTGATGAGGGACGCCTTCATGCCCTGGGTGCCCATGGTGATGCCGTCGCTGACGGTGATGGTCCCGAACTCGAAGGGGGTGCCCCCGGCGCCCTTTATTCCCGTGCGCACCTCCCCGGCCAGGGTCCCCAGGTGGACGTTGCAGGGGGTGATGTCGCTGGCCAGGTTGGCCACGCCGACGAAGGGCTGCCTCAGGTCGTCGGGCGTCAGTCCCATGGCGTGCAGCATGGCGCGGGCGGGGGCGCGCTCGGGGCCTTCGGTGACCTCCCAGCTCCGGTGTTTCATCGACGTACCTTTGACTACTACCATGGGCTCTTCTCCTTTGTTGCCGAAGTGGGTGTCGCCGAGCTGGCGTCGCGAGAATGGCCGGCCTTCGGGAAGGGCGGCTTCCAGCGCTGCATAATTATAGGTGGCCCCGACCCGCCACACAACCTGGCGGGCTCGGCCGGCCCATCGCAGGAGGGAGCGCCGGAGGGGTCAGAAGGGCAGCTCCTGGCCGACACCCTGCTCCCTGGCCTTGCCGTACACGTGGAGGGCTGCGGCCACGTCCTCCAGCCCCACGCCCTGGGACTCGAAGAGGGTGACGGCGTCGCCGTCGGGCCGTCCGGACATCCGGCCCGACACCACGTCCTTCAGCTCGTGGGCCATGGCCCAGCGAAAGGCGGCGCGCTCGGCGGCCCATATCAGGTCGCCGCACTCTATCCTGGCCTGCTCCAGGTCGTCCACCACTATGAGTCCGGACCTTGCCACCGCCGCCGGGTCGATCTCCCGGCGCATCCAGTGGTTGCCCCCGGCCGCGTTTACGTGGGCGCCGTCCTTCAGCCACTCCCCCTTCAGCACCGGCTCCCGGGAGCTGGTGATGGTGATGGCCACGTCCGCGCCCCGCACGCACTCCTCGGCGCTGTCCACGGGGGACACCTGGACATTCAGGCGCTCCCTCATGTGGGCGGCGAATGCCTCCCGCTTCTCGGGGCTCCGGCTGAAGGCCCGGACCGCCTTGACCTGCCGGACGGCGGCCACGGCTTCGAGCTGAGTCCGCGCCTGGTATCCGGTGCCGATGACGCCGACGGTGGAGGCGTCGGACCGGGCCATGTGCCTGGTTGCCAGTCCCGACGCCGCCCCGGTGCGTATCTGCCCCAGGGCGCTGGCCTCCATCACGGCCAGCAACGCGCCGGAGTCGCCGTCGTACAGGTTCACCAGGAACCGGGTGGGGCCGCCGGGGAAGGTGGCGTATGCCTTGTAGCCGAAGGCCGACCGGCCGGGGGCCAGGACGGCCCCGGCCATGAAGTGGAGGAAGCCGTTGGGCATCCTGATGCGGGAGCGGGGCTTGTTGTCTCCAAGGCCTCTGCCGGCGTTGGAGAAAGCGTCCTCGAGCACGTCCACGCACTCGGCCATGGGCAGGAGGTCTTTCACCTCCCTCTCGTTTAGAAACAGGGCCATCTTCGTCTCCTGTAAGGGCTGATTGCCGCCGGGCACCAGTATACCAGCCCGCCGCCACTAGGAGTCGAGGGCGGGGGCTCCCAGGACGCGGTAGAACAGGTCGAAGAACCGTTCTGCGTCCAGCTCCGTGGACACCAGCACTGCGCCCGGGCCCGGCGTCAGGGCGCTCTCTCCCCGCCGGTCCGGGTCATGGGTCTCCACCTCCACGCTCCCGCGCCGTGTGGCCAGGATGCCGGGATCCAGGACGGCGGCCATCGCCACGGGGTCGCAGAGCTCGTAGGCGTCCCGGCCTGGGTTTCGCTGGAACCAGCCCAGCAGTATCTGGCCGGCGAGCCTGGCAGCCGGGCCTCCCGCCAGGAGCCGGTCCGCGCCGGACCGGGAGATGGCGGCCTGGCGGCAGACCCGCAGGTCCACCAGGGTAGTCTCGATACCCGAGGCCAGTACCTCCCCGGCAGCCTCCGGGTCGCTGTAGAAGTTGAACTCGGCGTGGGGTGTCACGTTTCCCGGTACGCCCACCGCGCCGCCCATGACCACCAGGCGGGAGACCAGGCCCGGGGCGTCGGGGTCGACCCTCAGGAGGCGTGCTACGTTGGTCAGGGGGCCCAGGGCCAGGAGGGTCGTCGGAGTGGGGCGGCTCCTCAGGGCCTGCCGTAGGAAGTCGACCGCGCCGCCGTCACGGGTGGTGATGGCCGGCTTGGGTAGGCGCACCGTCAGGCCCCGGGGCCCGTGAAACCCGTAGGCGTAGGGGTAGGAGCCCGTGAGGGGCCTGGATGCGCCCCTGGCGACGGGCACGTCGCCGCGGCCCAGGTACTCCAGGATGGCCAGGGCGTTCCTGGTGGCGTCGGCCAGCCTGGCGTTGCCCCCGACGGTGGTGAGCCCGGCGACGTCCCTCTGGGAACCGGGCGGGGAGCCGGGGCCCAACGCCATGAGCAGCGCTATCGCGTCGTCGGTGCCGGGGTCGGTGTCTATCAGCACCGTTTCTAGGCCCCGATGTCCGGCAGATAGGCCATGAGGGCCTCCTCCGAGGTGTAGCTAAAGCGGAATCCCGTCTCTCCCTTCAGCTTACCCGTACTCAGGACCAGGGGGTACCGCACGAAGTCCAGGCCCACCGCCGGGGAGTCCTTCTGGATTCCCAGTCTCCAGGCCGCGCGGACCAGGGGGAAGGCGACCCACGACGGCAGTAGGAACAGCCTGCGCCGGGCCAGCCGGGCCACGCGACTGTACCGTATGACGCCCTCGCCGGCGACGTTGAAGGTGCCGGGCGTCGGCCGGACGATGAGCTGGTGGATCAGCCTGGCAAGGTCGTCCTCGTGCACGAACTGCATGGGCGGGTCGTGGCCGCTGACTCCGATGAGGGCCTTGCGGAAGAAGGCGCGGGTGACGTAGTTGTCGGCGCCGGGGCCCATCACCACGCAGGAGCGGAGTACGGTCACGCACGTGTCGGGGTGCCGGGCCGCGTACTCTTGGACCATCTCCTCGCACAGGGCCTTCTCCCTGGCGTACTGGAACGCCACGGGGGCCCGGGCCGGGGCCTCCTCGGTCAGGGGCACCGGGTTGTCCTGGTGGGCGCCGTAGACGGTGTGGGAGCTCAGGAAGATGAGGTTGGACACCCTGCTGGCGTCACAGGCCGCCAGGAAGCTCCTCATGCCCTGGAGGTTGGCGTTGCGGACCCTCCCCACCTCCGCGCGGCTGCGGCCGGGCCTGAGCAGGAATGCGAGATGGACCGCCGCGGTGACCCGGTGGTCCTCGAAGGCGTGGTCCAGCGGCTGCGTAACGTCCAGCCGCTCCGTTGCCACGTTGTGGAAGGGGGTGGGGAGGGAGCGGGTGTCGATGGCCACGACCCTGGAGAGCCCCTCGTCCCGCTGGAGCACGTTCAGGAGGCGGGTGCCGATGTAGCCCGACGCCCCCGTTACGGCAACCACTGTCCGCCCGCCGGTCACCGGCCGCCTCCCGCGTCGATGGCCCGGGCGGCCGCGACCCCGCTGCGAACCGCGCTCTCCATTGTGGAGGGCCATCCCGTGTCCGTCCAGTCTCCCGCCAGGAACAGGTTCTCCACCGGGGTCGCGTTGGGGGGACGGAGGCGGGCCGACCCCGGCGTGCAGCGGAAGGTGGCCGTGGACTTGACGATGAGGAGCTGCTGGATAGTGGCCTCCCGTGCCCGGGGAAACGCCTCGGCCATCGCCTGGGTGAACACCTGGCGTATCTGCTCCTTGGGCTTGTCGGCGTAGTCCCAGGCCCCGCTGACCGAGATGCAGACGTACTGCCCGTCGAAGGCGGCCCCGCCGCCGCCCCCGCCCGTTTGGGAGGAGGCCAGGATGCTGCGCTTGTCGAAGACCCACTGGAGCGGGCTGTCGACGAAGGCCGTGAAGGGCGGCGACGAGGGCTCCATCACCTCCCTGTCGTACCATATGTGGACGTTGACTATGGGGGCGGCGGTGAGCCTGCCTATGCCGGCGAAGAAGGGCTCCCGGTTGAGCTCCGAGGGCAGGACCGACGGCAGGGTGTGAAATGGGAGGGCCGAGAGGTACACGTCTCCCCGCACGGTCTCGCCAGAGGCCAGGCGTACCCCTCCTATGGAGCGGCCCCGGGACTCGGAGACCAGCACCTCCGTCACCGGCTTGCCCAACATGAGCCGGCCGCCCCGGGCGGCGATGTACTCCTCCGCGGCGTTTCCCATCAGGTCGGACAGGCCCACGAGGGCGTATCCCACGTTGGCCCCCGTCCTGCTCTTGATCACGCCGTCCTGGTATATCATCATTCCCATGGAGGCGCTCACGTCGCCCACGTGGTCGTTCAGCGTCGGGAGGACGATCAGGTCCCAGAAGTTCGCTATGGCCCGGTCCGTCTGGCCGTTGGCCTTCAGCCACTGGAGGAAGGTCTGGTCCTCCAGCTCGGGCCTGTGCCGGTTGGAGAAGCGGATCTTGAGCAGGGCATAGAGGGCCAGGAGCTTGTCTCTCACCCCCAGGTGGGGATAGGCGAGGAAGGAGGGCAGCAGGTGGAAGGGCGCGGGCAAGGGCGCCGCCGTCAGGAGCCCGGTCCTGTGCCGGCGCCCGTTCCGGGCCGGCGAAGCGACCCGGACGCGGAGGGTCGGCTGCAGGTGGGCCCGGTCCAGCGTGCCAATCTTCCTCAGGAAGTCCATGTAGTAGTCGCAACAGCCGAGAAAGACGTGCTGGCCGTTGTCCACGGGGAACCCGGCGGCGCTCCTCTCCCGCCCCTCGGGTGCTTCCGAGTCGTCGTCGCCCTCCCCGGATTGGAGGGACTCGGCCGTCATCTCCTCCGGCCCTCCGTTTCCCGAGCCACCGTTTCCCACAAAGGAATGGAAGAAGGAGAAGGCCCTTCCCCCCAGGAAGGGGCGTTTCTCCACCAGCGTCACCGGGTGGCCGGCATCGAGGAGGTGGCAAGCGGCGGCCATGCCCGCCAGGCCCCCGCCGAGGACGACTACGTGGGATGCTGGACCATTGGAAGGAGGCTTCTTATCCATGTCTGGACTGTGACCAGGTATTTCTCACGTCTGCTGAGCCCCACCCTGCCGGTGAAGACGTCGAAGCCCTGTCTCTCTATCCTGTCCAGGATCAGACTGTAGAGCTTGCCCAGCACGGCGGGACAGGCCCGGGACCGGGGAGACAGGAGGGGCAAGAGCTTGGCCCCGCTCTCGTAGTACGCCCTTGCCCGCCGCGCCTGGATGGCCATCAGGTCGCGGAAGTGGTCGTTCAACACCCCCTGCCTCAGCTCTTCCACCGAGTACCCCGTGCTCCGGACCTCGTCCAGGGGCAGGTAGACGCGGTCCCGCTCCATGTCCTCCCGCACGTCCCTCATTATATTCGTAATCTGCATGGCAAGGCCAAGGTCCACCGCGTACTCCCGGGCCCTGGGCTCCGAGAAGCCGAAGATGTGGAGGCAGGCCAGGCCCACCACCGAGGCCACCCTGTAGCAGTAGGTCCGCAGCTCGTCGAAGTCCTGGTAGCGGGTCTTGGTCAGGTCCATCTCGACGCCCGAGACCACCTCCTGGAAGTACTCCTCGGGTATCTCGAAGACGGAGGCGGTGTCGGCCAGGGCAGTGAACACCGGGCCGTCGGGCCGCCCGGCGTAGGCCTCCGACAGGCTGGACCGGAGGGAGTCCAGCCGGGCCAGCTTCTCCTCCCCGGGCATCGGCGCGTCGCTGGCGTCGTCGCACAGCCGGCAGAAGGCGTAGGTCGCATAGATGGCCCTGCGCTTCCTGGCGGGAAGGGTGATGAACGCGTAGTAGAAGTTGGTCGCCGCCCTCCTGGTGATGAGCCGGCATTCCGTGTACGCGGTGTGAAGCTGCGGGACCGTACGGGCCATGGACCCCCCTGGTGTTCGGCTGTGCCCGGTCCGGCAAGGGACCGGGCCCCATCGCCCGCGGGCGGGGCGCGCTCTCCGTTCCGTGAGCTCTCAGGCCCGGCCCATGGCGGTACGCCGCCTGGGTAGGAGGTGCATGCGGGCCCACGTGGAGAGGAAGAGCAGGGCCTTCCGCGTCCGGGACAGGGACGGCCTCCGGGAGAGGACGTCGTAGTCCTGCCTCTCTATGGCGCGGAGGACGGCGGCCCCGCCGGCGGTGAACAGCGCCACGTCCAGCCTGATACGGCCGTCCAGCGTGTCTACCAGCTCCAGGCCCTCCCGGAACAGCCCCCTGGCCCGGTCTACCTGGAAGGCCATCAGCCGGCGAAACTCGTCGTTCACGACCCCCCGGGCCAGGTCGTCCTCCCCGTAGCCGAAGCGGGCCATGTCCTCCATGGGGATGTAGATCCGGCCCATGCGGTAGTCCCTGGCCACGTCCTGCCAGAAGTTGGCAAGCTGGAGGGCCGTGCAGGTCAGGTCCGACAGCCGCTGCCTCTCCTCGTCCCGGTACCCGAAGAGGTAGAGGAACAGGCGGCCCACGGGGTTGGCCGAGTGGTCACAGTAGTGGGCCAGCTCCGGGTAGGTCTCGTAGCGGTGCTTGCGCTGCTCCATCCGGTTGGCCTCGATGAGCTTGAGGAAGGGCTCCCTTGGGATGTCGAAGCGGCGGACCGTGTCCTGAAGGGCGACCATCACCGGGTGGGACGGCTGCCCATCGTAGCAGGCGTGCAGCTCCCCCTCCCAGGCGTCCAGGAGAGCCAGCTTGACGGGCCGCAGGTCCGAGGCCGGCTCCAGCCCGGAGGCGGCGGGGGGGCGCCACCCCGCCTGGTCCAGGGACTGGGACAGCCCCTCCGCGCTCTCGTCGCCCAGGTCGTCGACCCAGCGGCAATAGGCGTAGACGGCGTGGACGTAGCGTCGGGTGGCCCTGGGGATGAGCATGGAGCCCACCGTGAAGTTCTCGTAGTGAGTCCGCGCCAGGCCCTCGCAGTACCGGAAAGCGGCCTCGCGGCTGTGGGCCCGGGGGTCGGCGGCGGTCACGGGTCGCATGGGCGGGCGCTCACCGTCCCAGGACCTGGACCACCACCTCTCTGGGACGGGGATGGTCCAGCTCGATGAAGAAGATGCTCTGGTAGGTGCCAAAGCGCATGGCGCCGTCGACGATGGGGATGGTCTCGCTGGTCCCCAGGAACAGGTGCTGGCAGTGGGCGTGGCCGTTGGGGGCCTCGTCGGGGTTCATGTTCACCGTGCGGACCGAGAAGTCGTTGTGCCTGTATTCGGCGTGGCGCGGCGACAGCCTCTCCAGGAGGCCCTCCATGTCCTCGACCAGCAGGGGCTCGTTCTCGTTGAGCTTGACCGCGGCGGTGGTGTGTTTGGAGAAGACGACGACGAAGCCGTGGGTCACGCCCGAGTCGGCCACGCAGTCGCGGACCTGCTCGGTGATGTCCATGAACTCGGTGTGCCGGGTGGCCCGCATCTTGAGGCAGTAGTCCTTGACGACCAGCCCCTGGCCCAGGCGTCCCACGTCGCTCCTCCCCAGGGCCGGCCCGGCCGTCGCGTCGCCGGCGCCGTTCGACCCGCCGTTCCTCGATTTGGCCAGCGTGTCCGTATCCGTCTCCCGAATGGATCGGTCCTCCATTGCCTTCCCCCTCCCTCCGTTCGACCCGTTGTTGTGCGGCGCGGCCACATCCAGGGAGCGGTCTCCCGGGACCCTTCCTCCGGCGAGGTCGAGATACCTGCCCAGGGCCAGCAGGGGCCACAGATTGCGGTACATGTGGTAGTTGATCATGAACCCCACGGGCATATCCAGTCCCTGGTAGCCTTCCTCTCCCGGTCCGGGGAGGCGCGCCAGCCTCTCGCCGACGCCGTAGCCCGGGAACCCGGTGCCGGTGAAGTAGGGCTCGTCCCAGGAGCCGTCCTCCTGCTGCGTGTCCATCAGGTATTGCACGCCCCTGATCACCGCCCGGTGGTGGAGGGCGTCCCTTCCCAGGCCGGCCAGCAGGGCCAGCAGCGCCCAGGCCGTCTGGGACGCGGTGCTGGGCCCAACCCCCCTGAGGGTGGGGTCCACGTAGGAGCCGCAGCTCTCTCCCCACCCCCCGTCGTCGTTCTGGTGGTCCACCACCCAGTCTATCGCCTTCGTGACGTACTCCTGGGACATGTCTTCGCCGATGGCCGCCAGGGCGGGCAGCACCGCCCCGGTGCCATAGATGTAGTTGACTCCCCAGCGGCCAAACCAGGCGCCGTCGGGCTCCTGCTCGTCGCGGATGTACTTGTAGGCCCGCTTGACGGCGGGCAGGTCCCTGTCCAGGCCCAGCTTGCCCATCATCTCGACCACGTGGGCGGTGACGTCGGCGCTGGGCGGGTCCAGCGCCTCCCCGAAGTCGGCGAAGGGTATCTTGGCGATGTAGGCCTTGGTGTTGTCCTTGTCGAAGGCCGCCCACCCCCCGTTGGAGGACTGCATGCTGAGCAGCCAGTCGGCGCCCAGCTTGATGGACTGGGTCCGCCGCCGCTCGTCGTCGCCCCGCTGGCGGATGGCGCTGAGGGCCATGATCACCTCGGACACGTCGTCGAGGTCGGGGTAGTTGTCGTTGTCGAACTCGAAGGCCCAGCCTCCCGGGAGGGCCTTCTTGTTCTTCACCTGCCAGTCGCCGCCGTTGAGGATCTGGTTCTTGACCAGCCAGCGGCCCGCCTGCTGAATGCGCGGGTCGTCGGGGGCCACGCCGGAGTCCAGGAGCGCGATGGCGACCAGGGCTGTATCCCACACGGGCGAGATGCAGGCCTGGACCCTGAGCGTGTCCTCCTCCTCGATGGCGTACCGCTCGAAGGCCTCCAACCCCTTCTTCATCACCGGGTGGTCCATGGAGTAGCCCAGGTGCTTCAGCGCGATCAGCGAGTAGACCCACGGCGGCTGTATCCCGCCCCAGCAGCCGTCGGCCTCCTGGCGGGCCAGTATCCACTCGACGGCCTTGGAGATGGCGAGGCCGCGTCCCGGCTTTATGGGCGACCGCTCGTACCAGCGGCCGAGCTTGTCGGTCAAGTGAAAGAAGCCGCGCCAACTTAAGAGGCTGCCGGGCCTGGGCAGGGAGTAGTCGGTCCGGTCCCTGGGCTCGGGGAACAGCTCGTCTATCTTCGCTGACTCCGGGATGGGCTTGACGGGCCGTCCGGTCAGGACGATGAGCAGGGGGACGATGGTGGCCCGGGCCCAGCTTGCGAACTCGTACAGGTTGAAGGGCGACCAGTTCGGCACGAACATGAGCTCCGGCGGCATGGCCGGGGTGCCCTTCCACTCCCATTGGCCGAACATGGAGAGCCATATCTTGGTGAATATCCGGACCCGGGGCACTCCTCCCTTGGAGAGGATGAAGTTCCTCGCCCGCACCATGTTGGGGGCATCGGCGGAGACCCCGGCAAGCTTGAGGGCGAAATAGCACTCCACCGACGTGCTCAGGTTCCCCGGGGAGTCCAGGTACTGGCCCCAGGAGCCGTCGCTGCGCTGCTTGCTCAGTATGAAGTTGACCAGCTTCCTCCACCTGGCCTCGTCCACCACGTCCAGGAAGTAGGTCAGCATGAGGTACTCGGCCTCCATGGTGGGGTTGGACTCCAGCTCCCCCCACCAGTAGCCGTCGGGGTGCTGTCGAGACCATATGTGCCTCTGTGCCCGGCTGACCGTCTCCCGCACGGAAGCCGGTACTTCCGCCTCGGTCTTGACTCTCACGTTCTCCATATATCGCCTCTCAGCGCCCCTCCTTTCTTCAGTCGTACCCGGGTCTTGAGTCGCACCCGGGTTGTGTCAGCCGTACCCGTGCTCCCGAAACCACCTCACCGCCTTTTCCAGGGCCCCCTCCACGGGACTCTGGGGGACCCCCAACGTCTCGACTGCCTTCCTGCAGTCGACGTACATGGGCTTCCGGGACACCTTCAGCCCTTCCACGGGTATCGCCGGCTCCCTCCGCAGGACCATCCCTTCCACCACGTGGTCGACGTACCCGGCGGCGATTGCCATCCACGTCGGCAGCTTCAGCCTGGGCGCCCTCCTCCCGGTCAACCCCTCCAGTACGCCGAACACCTGGGCCAGGGTCATGTTCCTGTTTCCCAGCAGGTACCTCTCGCCCGGTTTCCCCTTCTCCAGCGCCATGACGTGGCCCACGGCCACGTCCTCCACGTCCACCACGTTCATCCCCGTGTCCACGTAGGCGGGGACACGGCCCCGGATGAAGTCCAGGACCATCCGGCCCGTCGGCGTCGGCTTCACGTCCCAGGGCCCTATGGGGGTGGTGGGATTGACCACCACCACCGGCAGGCCCCGCGCGGCCAGGTCCAGGGCCTCCTGCTCCGCCTGGTACTTGGACCGCTTGTAGTGGCCGACCAGCTCCCCGGGCGACGCGCTCGCCTCCTCGGTCCCCAGGCCGCCCTTGGGTATGTGGACCGTCGAGACGGTGCTGGTGTACACGCACCGTCCCACGCCTGCCTTCAGGGCCTCTTCCAGGACGACCCTGGTCCCCGAGACGTTCACGTCGTATATGACACCAGGGTCCCTGGCCCAGAAGGTGTACGCGGCGGCGCAGTGGACGACACCGTCGCACCCTCGGAGCCCCCGGGAGACGGACTCCCTGTCCCGTATGTCTCCCGGTACCGTCTCGAAGCCCGTGCCCTTCAGATTTAAGGTGCTGCTCCCGGGCCTTACCAGGGCCCTGACACTATGCCCGGAAGCCTCCAGGGACCGGGCCACGTTGGCCCCCACGAAGCCCGTGGCCCCGGTTACCAGTACCTTCATCCATACTCCCGGAACCCTGCTCTAACCTCGAGGGCCGCCGCCGGCCCCGACCGCGGCTGCCCGGGGCCGCGAGTCGACTGCTTCCAGAAAGGCCTCTTCCAGAAAGGACAGTACGAAGGGTCCCAGGCTGCTCTTGGCCCGACGTGCCTGGCCGCGAAGCCTGGCGACGGCGGGAAAGTGGCGGGGCCGCGCGGCCAGCCCCAGGGCCACGCGGGCGGCCTGGACCAGGATGCCCCTGTCCCCCAGCTCCGCCACGAAGGGCGGCAGCTCCTGGGCGGCCAGGTCCAGCACCGAGCGCACGCTGAGGAAGGGCACACCGCGGCGGGCGCACTCCCGGGCCAGCCAGTAGTCCTCCATCGTCACCGCCAGGGCGCCGGTCTGCCGGCCGTGGGAGCGCTTCTCCCCGGCGGTGCGGAGGGCCGCGTCTACGGTGAGGGTGTCCCCCGTACGGCAGCGGGCCCCGGACCGCTCCAGGGCCGCCTCTGCGGCCTGGAGGAGGCCCCGGTCGCACTCGATTGGGTCGTCTCCCCCGGCGGTCAGCAGGCGCGTAGCCGCCACCAGGTCGCCCGTGTCCAGGCCGTCATCGAGGGCTCCCGCGAAGCCCACGGCCAAGACCCCGCCGACGTGCGGGCGCCCGTCCAGGAAGGACCCCAGAGTGGCGGGGGCCCGGGTCCCGCCGACTCCGGTGACGCAGACCCCGGTGACGGAGCCAAGGGAGCGCGCGGAAGCGCCGGACCACGTGACGGTCGGCGCTTCCCGCTTCATCGGAGCCGCAATTACGATCAACGACCGTTCCTCTATAGCGTCCTAGGCCGCGGTGATGCCGCTCTTGCTCACCGCCCCGGACTTGATCAGCGTTACCCAGTCCCTTGGGCTGGATATGGCGTTGAAGATGGTGGCCGACTCGAAGCCGCAGTGCATCATGCACCCCGCGCACCTGGGGTCCTTGCCGACGCCGTACTTCTCCCACAGGTCCTTGTCGAAGAGCTGCTTGACGTCCTGGACATGCTCGTCGGCCAGGGGGTAGCAGGGCTTCCTCCACCCCATTACCGTGTAGGTGGGGTTGGAGTAGGCGGTGCACTGGTACTCCCGCTCCCCCCGGAGGAAGTTGAGGTACAGGGGGTTGTTGTACAGCCTCAGGCCGTCGACCTTGCTCTCGTCGAGGATCTCCTTGAAGGCGTCCCTGGACTCCTTCCGCGTCAGGAAGAGGTCGTGGTCGGGGGCGTGCTCGTAGTCGTAGCCGGGGGACACCATGCACCCCTCGACCCCCAGCTCGGTCATGTCCTTGAAGAGGGCGTGGATGTCCTCGACGTCGCACCCCCGGAAGATGGTGGTGTTGGTGCAGACCCGGTAGCCGCCGTCCAGCGCCGCCTCGATGGCCTGCCTGGCCCTGCGGAACACGCCCTTGCGGGCCACGAACTCGTCGTGCTTCTCCTCCATGCCGTCCATGTGGACGACCCACGACAGGTACTTGGAGGGGGGCACCTTCTTCATGACCCTCTCCAGCAGCAGGCCGTTGGTGCAACAGTAGACGAAGTACCTGCGGCGGACCAGCTCGTTGATTATCTCGTCGATCTTGGGGTGTATCGTGGGCTCCCCGCCGGCGATGGAAACGATGGGCGCGCCGGAGCTCGCCACGGCGTTTACCGCCTCGTCCACGGGCATCATCTTGTCCATTACGGACCTGTACTCGTGTATACGGCCGCACCCGATGCAGGCCAGGTTGCACATCTCCAGGGGCTCCAGCATGGTCACCAGGGGGAACCGCTTTCGGCCCGTGAGGCGGTTCTTGAGCATGTAACACGCCAGCCTCACCGACAGCTCCATGGGCCGCGTCGCTCTCTTCATGTGCCCGTCCTTATCTTTCCGTCCGTATGCCATGGACTTCAGTACTGCCGCGCCGCCAGAAACTCGGTCAGGAGGCGGACCTCCTCCCGGGCCCAGCCGGGCATGGAGACCGGCTCCACTTCCCTCAGGGCCAGCTCCGCCTGCTCCCTGGTCATCCGTTCGGCGTACTCCGCCACGTTCAGCTCGTCCAGAAGGCCGAGCACGTCCTGCACGCACTCGTCGTCCAGGGTCTCCCGGCTGTACGCCTCCCTAAGCCTGTCCCTGGCGGGGTCGGGGGCCACGCTCAGCGCGTAGACCACTGGGAAGGACTTCTTCTTGCGGCGGATGTCGTTGCCCACCGACTTGCCAGTGGCCCCCTGGTCTCCCCAAATGCCCAGGATGTCGTCCCGGATCTGGAAGGCGCGGCCCAGCCGGCTGCCGCACCGTGAGAAGGCGCGGACATCCTCGGGCTCGTCGGAGGATATCAGGGCGCCCATCTCCATGCCGCAACGAATGAGGGCGCCCGTCTTCCGGGAGACCATCTGGAGATAGTCGTCGAGGCCGATGTCCAGCCTCCCCTCGAATGCCAGGTCCGAGCACTGGCCCATGGTCATCTCCAGGTATCCGTTGGTCAGCAGCAGGGACGCCCCCACCGCCTTCTTGGAAGAGACACCGCGCCGCGTGAGCCTCAGGGCGGCCAGGTCGGCAAGGGAGCGCATGGCGTTGCCCGCGACCAGCGCCTGGGGCTGACCCCAGACGGACCATACGGAGGGCTGGTGGCGGCGCTCAACGTCCCCGTCCTGGATGTCGTCGTGGATGAGGGAGAAGTTGTGGACCAGCTCGAGGGCGGCCGCGGCGGGCAGTCCCCGGCGCCAACCGTCGCCCAGGGCCTCGCACGCGAAGAGGCACAGCGTCGGCCTCAGGGCCTTGCCCTGGGAGGATGGGGAGTCGACGTCGTTGCCCTGGGAGTCGGCCCAGCCCATGTGATAGCGGAGCATGGAATAGAGGCCGCGGACTTCACCCGCGGCGGGCATGAGGGGGACCGTGGCGTCCAGCTCGCTCTCCAGGTCGTCCCGGTACCGGGAGAACATGGGGGGCAGCGTCGGCCCGGGGGGCTCCTGCGTCCTGGTTCCAGCCGTGCTCGTGCCAGGTGGGTTTATCATGGGCAGGCTAACACTCCCCCCGGGAGATACATCGGCAGACGATGTTTGAAATGCTAACAAAGGGCTGGAGGGCTGTCAATACGCCCAAGGGGACTGTCAATGCTGTGATGAGGCCCCAAATCCCCTGCGGGCGGCTGCTGGCCCAACAGCAACGCGAGCTGCCGCGCGTTGACGATCCCTTGGTCCTGGTAGTTGGTGTTGAACAGGACGTGGGTAGTCCGCGTCTCTTCCTGGAGGCTGCGCAGCCGCGGCGCCCACTCCTCCAGCTCCTCGACGGGATAGTAGTAGTCGAAGCGCTCCGAGGCCGCCTTCCCCCGCTTCTCCCAGGTCCGGCTGTTCCTGCCGTGGAACCGGACGTATCCCACGTCGGTGGTGGCGGCCGCGACCGGGGGCACCGAGGACCTGAAGCCGGCCGGCGAGTCGACGCACACGTAGGTGAGGCCGTGGTCGCGGAGGAACCCCAGTGTCCGCTCCGCGCCCCCTTCCTCCAGCCAGGCGGCGTTGCGGAACTCCACGGCCAGCCGGCAGCCGGGCAGTCTCTCCCGGCACTCCAGCAGGAGCTCCCTGTTGGAGCGGCCCGGGTGGAACCAGGGAGGGAACTGGAACAGCACCATGCCGAGCTTGCCCGCCTCCATGAGGGGTGACAGGGCGTCCAGGAACAGGGCCCACGTCTCCTGACCGACGTCGGACGGCAGGTCCTTCATGTAAACCCGGCCCTTGTCCAGCAGGCCCCGGGGCAGCCCGACCTGCAGGTCCCTGGGCAGGGCCCTCGGGTCCGCCGCGTGTCCCGTGAACAGGGCGTAGGCCTTGACGTGGAAGATGAAGCCGGGGGGCGTGCGCTGGACCCACAGCTCGCTGTTGCGGCGGGAGGGCAAAGCGTAGTAGGAGCTGTCCACCTCCACGGTGGGGAAGTTCGCGGAGTAGTAGCGCAGGCGGGTCTCCGGCGTCTTGACTGGGGGCGGGTAGAAGAGGCCGCTCTCCAGCAGGCTCCGGTCGGTCCACGAGCAGGTGCCTATCAGTATGCGGCCCATGTCGCCCGGGTTGGGGAGATGCGCGGCGGAGCGCGGCCCCTAGGGACTGCCTATGGCGTCCTCCAGCTTGTGCCGCTGGACGAGCTCGGTTATCTGCGCCCAGGTGTCGTCCTCGATGAAGATGCCTTCCTTGAGCCTGGTCTGCTCGGTGACGTACTCCACCTCGCCCGGGTAGTAGATGCGGTCGAAGCCCTTGGCCGGGGAGGTGTCCTTCACGTACTCGGCGAAGGCCCGCATCTCCTCCTTGAACTCGGCCAGGGGCCTGAAGGCCTCCACCTTGAAGACGGCTATGAAGCACCCGTCGTTGTGGCGGGCCAGGGGGTCGATGCCGAAGCCCAGGCCCGTGAGGATCCCCGAGAACATCTCCACCATGAAGCTGAGGCCGTACCCCTTGTGGCCCTGGTCGGCGCCGACGGGGAGGATGGCGCCCCCCGCGTAGTAGTCCTCGGGGTCGGTGGTGGGGTTGCCCTCCTTGTCCACCACCCATCCCAGGGGCATGGGCTGACGCCGGTTCCTGGAGAGGCTCACCTTCCCCGCCGCCACGGCGCTGGTGGCCATGTCCAGCAGCACGACGCCGTCCACGTTGGCCGGCACCCCGATGCAGATGGGGTTGGTGCCCAGCCTCCGCTCCCTGCCGCCGAAGGGGGCCACGGCCTTGGGCCCGGCGCCGGAGTCGGCGGTGATGATGGCGATCATGTCCTCCTCGACGGCCATGGTCGGGTAGTCTCCCAGGCGGCCTATGTGGCTCTGGTAGTGGATGGTCATGGCCGCGACGTTCTGGGTCCTGGCCTTCTCGATGGCCATGCGCATGGCGCGCTCTGTCACCACGAACCCGAACCCCCAGTTGCCGTTTATGACCGCGGTGGTGGGAGACTCCTGCTCCACCACGAAGGGCGCGCCGGGGACGATGTGGCCCTTGTGTATGCGCTCGACGTACTCCGGGAGATGGATCACGCCGTGGGAGTCGTGGCCCACCAAGTTGGCCTTCACCTGGTGGCGGGCGACTATCGTGGCCTCCTCTTCCGAGACCCCCTCGGCGCGGTAGACGTGATACACCACCCTCCTCAGGTAGTCGTCGGAGAACACTGGCATGGCCGTCCACCTCCCGGGCTGCGGCGACCCACTGCCGCAATGTGGCTTCACAGTGTATAGTACGGCCCAAGGCTTGTCCATCGTAGGCGCGGGCCGGCGGTCGCGGTAGGGTGGAAGGTGGCAATGCCCGTCGCTCCCAGATTCCAGCGTAAGGAGGCGTGACGAATGACCTCCCGTAGCGCCGATCAGCTCACCGCCAGGGTCCTCAGGGACAGAAAAGACCGGGAGAACGACGGCTACCCGCAAAACCTGTCCCTCCGGGTGCACCGGACCATCAGCTGGATCGGCCGTGCCGAGATGGCCGGCGACGACCCCGACATCGCCTTCGCCTGCTACTGGATCGCCTTCAACGCCGCCTACGCCGAGGACACTGACGGATCCACCGAGATCCGCGAACGGGACCTGATTGGCGGCTACTTCACCAAGATACTCAAGCTCGATGCCGAGCGGACCATCTATGAGGCCATCTGGGACCGATTCTCGGGCCCGGTGCGGCTCATCCTGAAAAACAGGTACGTCTATCAGCCTTTCTGGAAGCACGTCAACGGAGTCGAGGGGTACGGTGACTGGGAGGCATGGTTTGACCGCGAACAGGCCCGCATAGGCCGCGCTCTGGCTCAGCAGGAGACCCTGCTGGTGCTAAACCTGCTGTTCGACCGTCTATATGTGCTGCGAAACCAGATTATGCACGGCGGGTCGACGTGGAACAGCAGCGTCAATCGCAGCCAAGTGCGGGACGGAGCGGCGATCATGGGGTTCCTGGTGCCCATATTTGTGAAAGTGATGATGGACCACCCGGACGAGCCGTGGGGAATGAATTACTATCCGGTCGTGGACCCGTAGGCCGGTACGCGATACCCTTCCTCCGCGGGCATGACGGAGGTATTTTGACGCCGGGTCGGGCCGCTGATAATATGTGTGAGTCCTCCCGCGGGGCCGTTCTCAGCGCCTTCACCATGCGGGGGACGGAGGCAGATGAGGCTCATACTGGTCCGTCACGGCGAGACGGAGTGGAACAGGGAGGGCCGGTTCCAGGGGCAGAGCCCCGTCGGCCTCAGCGAGAAGGGCGTCAGGCAGGCCCGGGAGACGGCCAAGGCCCTGGTGGCCATGAAGCCCACCGCCATCTACTCCAGTCCCCTCACCCGCGCCATGATGACCGCCGATGAGATAGGCAGGGCAGTGTCGCTGGAGGTCACCCCCCTGGAGGGCATCAAGGAAGTGCACCTGGGCGAGATGGAGGGCATCACCGGAAGGGAGATGCGGGACAGGTTCGGCCAGTTCTATGCGACCTGGCGCAGAGACCCCTCCCAGGCGGTGTTTCCCGCCGGAGAGTCCATGCGGCAGCTCCAGGAGCGGGCCTGGAACGCCATCGTCGGCCTGGAGAAGGCCCACCCCAACGGTGCGGTGGTGGCCGTCTCCCACAACTTCGCCATCCGGACGATCCTCTGCCGGTTCATGGGCCTTCCCCTCTCCCGCTTCCACAGGCTGAGGGTCGACCTGGCCTCGGTGGGGGTGCTGCAGACCAACGGTTCCAACCGCCAGATGCTGGCCATGAACGAGCGTTGCCACCTTCCCGAGGAGGTCCGCTAGGGCCCGAGGAGGTCCGCTACGGCCGCCGTCGTGTCCCCGCTCACCCCCGTGAGCCGCCTGGAGTCCCGATGGTCGATAGGCTAGCCCCCGTCGAACGGAAGCTCCGGAGCGCCCTTTGCCGGGAGGGTCTCACCGGGAGAGACGCCCTCCTGGTCGTTGCGGTATCGGGCGGGCCCGACTCGGTGGCGTTGCTCCACGCCCTGCTCCGCCTGCGGGAGCCGGCCCGCGCAGCCATCCACGTAGCCCACCTGAACCACAACTTCCGCGGCGAGGAGGCGGAGGAGGACGCCCGGTTCGTGTCCCGCCTGGCGGCGTCCCTGGGGCTCCCCTCGACGGTGGACAGGGCGGACCCCGTGGCGTACCAGCGGGAGGCGGGGCTGTCCTCCTTCGAGGAGGCCGCCCGGGAGGTGCGCTACTCCTTCCTGTCCAGGGTGGCCGGGGAGACCGGGGCTGCGGCCGTGGTGCTGGGGCACACCGCCGACGACCACGCCGAGACCGTCCTCATGCACATCCTCCGGGGCAGCGGGCTGCACGGGCTCCGGGGCATGGAGGCCCTCTCCACATGGCGGGACCGGCAGGGCGGCCGCGAGGCGGTCCTGTTCCGGCCGTTGCTGGAGGTGACCAAGGCCGAAACCGCGGCCTACTGCTGGGAGCGGGGCCTGGCGTTCAGGGTCGACTCGGGCAACCTGTCGCCCCGGTTCACCCGCAACCGCGTGCGCGACCACCTGCTCCCGGTGCTGAGGCAGTACAACCCGAGGATAGCCGAAGCCCTGCAGCGCCTGGGCCGTGCCGCGTCGTTGGAGGTGGCCTTCGTCGAGGGGGAGGTGGACCGGGTCTGGGACTCGGTCGTCCGCATGGGCCGGGACGAGGTCGTCATCGACGGGGCAGGACTGTCAGCACTTCACCCGCTGGTGCGGCTTATGGTGTTCAGGAGGGCCTACGAGAGGGTGGCGGGCCACACCCGCCGGCTGCGGCAGGCCCACCTGACGGCGATGGACGCCCTCCTGGCATCGAGACCGGGCAAGAGGGTGCAGCTTCCCGCCGGGCTGACCCTGTCGCGGGGGTACGTCACACTGCACCTGGGCGCGGAGACGCCGGAGACGCCGTGCCCCTTTCCGCCAATGGATGGAGAGTACCCCCTTGCCCCGCCGCCGCCTTCGGGGGAAGCCAGCGTGGACCTCCCCGTCTGGAGGGTGGTGTACGGGCTCCAGCCGGCGGGAGGGCAGATAAGGGGCCGGCCCTTCGACGCGTCCCTGGACGCGGACAGCGTATCCGCCGGGCTGCTGGTGCGCTCCAGGCGCGAGGGAGACCGGTTCCACCCCCTGGGGATGAGGGGGGAGAAGAAGCTGCAGGACTTCTTCGTGGACCAGAAGGTCCCCCGGGAGTGGCGGGACCGGGTCCCGCTGCTGGTGTCGGGGGGCCGCATAGCCTGGGTCGTGGGCTACCGGGTGGCGGAGTGGGCCAAGACCACGCCGGACTCCCGGACGGTGCTCCGCGTGGAGTTCTTCACTACCTAGGACAGAGCATCCCTAGAGGCCCAGCAGCCTGGAGGGGTTGTCCTTCACCATCATGCCCACCTCTACCTCGTCCATGCCCGCCTGGAGCAGAGTGGCGATGCCCATGCGCAGGCCCTCGGGGGCCACTGGGTGGTAGGCCTGGCCGAAGTCGGTGCTGATGATGCAGCGCTCGGGGTCGGTGGTGCGTATCATCTGCGCCAGCTCCACCGGGTCGAGCCGGTGGGTCAGGGGCATCATCACGTGGACGCAGTGCTCTATGAAGGCCCCCTTCTTGGCGAGGCTCACCATGTCCTCCACTGTCATCCCCGTGGAGAAGGACATGGAGGAAGCGTGGGTGACGACGATGCGGCCGATCCCCAGGTTTCGGGCCTCGTCCACCAGGACCATACTCTCCTCGGTGGAGAGGTGGCCTGTGGCCAGCACCATGTCGTGCTGCCGCACCGTGTCCAGTATGGGGTACATCTCGGGCACCATCCTGCCGCGCTCGTCCAGGATGTAGATGCCCCCCTCCAGGCCCTTGTGGCGCCTGTGGGCACGGGCCGAGTAGGTGGGCATCCACACGACGCGGCCTCCCATCAGGGCCGAGGCCGAGACCGCCGCCGGGTTGAGGCCGCCGACCTCGATGTCCAGGGTCACGCCTCCGATGAGGGTGATCCCGGGCACCATTCTGCCGACGGTGTAGGCGACGGGTTGGGTCGGGAACTCGTGGCTCTTCAGGACCAGGCCCCCCATGCCCGCCGCCTGGGCCTGGCGGGCCAGCTCCAGGGCGTCGGTCCTGCGCTCCACCCGGGGGTCGGGGGCGAAGTGGACGTGTATGTCCACCGCGCCTTCCATCAGCCTGTCGATGGCCGCCAAAGCGTCTCCTTAGGGTGATGCGTTCCCGGCTCCCCTGATCGCCTGAAGGAGCCTTGCCATCTCTATAGCGCCGACTGCGGCGTTGTGGCCCAGGTTGCCCGACTTGCCCCCGGAGCGGTCGATGGCCTGCTCCATGTTCTCGCAGGTCAGGACGCCGAAGATCACCGGGACCTTGGTGTCCAGGGCGGCGCGGCTTATGCCCGAGGCGGCCTGTCCCGCCACCATGTCGTAGTGGGTGGTCTCGCCCCGTATGACCGCCCCCAGGCAGACCACGGCGTCGTAGCTCCCCGTGCCGGCCAGGGTCTTGGCGGTCAACGGCAGCTCGAAAGAGCCGGGCACCCATGCCACCGTGACTCCGTCATCGTCGACGCCGTGGCTGGAGAGGGCGTCCCGGGCTCCCTCCAACAGCTTCTGGGTCACGAACTGATTGAACCGCGCCACCACGATGGCGACGCGCAGTCCAGTGCCCTGTAGGTTGCCGCGCAGCTGTCTTGCCAAGGTCTCTCTCTACCCTTCCCTGGTCTCCGGGCCCGCCGGAGGGGCGCCGGGGTCCCCGTGGCCGGGCCGTTAGCCCGGCCCTTTCAGCCGGCCCTTTCAGCCCGGCCCTTCAGGAGGAGGCCTCCTCTGAGGTGTTCTTTACGCCGGTCTCCAGCACCCGTTCCAGGAACTCGGACTCGGGGACGGCCCCGACGAACTGCACCTGGGGCGCGACGCCGGCCAGCCGGCTGACGGTGCCCATCACCGTCTTGGGCACGCCCCGTACGGCGTAGGTCTGGCCCAGCGCCGGGAACTCCTGGACCTCTATGACGTCGGAGGTTATGAACGGGTTCTCGATGGCGAATGCGTGGGCCAACCTGGCCACACTGGGGCAGTACCCTCAATTCGGGGTGACGAACACCTGGATGTGGACTTCCTGGTTGACCTTCTTCAGCCGCTTTCTCGTGTCCATGGAGAGGGGGCTCACCCCCCTGGAGAGGGTCTTGATGTCCTCCACGATGGTGGAGAACTCGTACCCCATGGGTATGCCGTAGAACTTGAGCCTGGAGTCCCCGTTCTTTCCGATGACTATGGCGGGTATCCGCTCTATGCCGTACCGCTCCCTCTCCTCGGCCTGGCTGTAGAAGTCGTATATCTCCAGGTGGAGCTTGGGGGACAGGGCCGTCAGCTCCTCCATGAGCTCCTGGGTCTGGGGGCAGTACTGGCACTCCCGGCCCGGGATGGTGAGGAGGGAGGAGCCTTGGCTGAAGAGCCGGATGGTAACGTCGTCCTTCAGCTCTTTGCGGAACTCCCTCTTCAGGCCGTCCCGGTCTTTGTCGGGGATCATGGGCATGGGCTCACCTCGCGCCGCGAACATCAATCCAGCACAGTTTACAATGGATCGGGTCGCCGTTCCACCCCTTCAAGTTGACACTCACTTGATGGTTTTGTAAAATAAAACCCGCTTAGCAGTCCTTCCTGAGGACTGCTAATTGACGCCTTTGGCAAGGGGAGGTCACATTGCCCCGCTACGAGTACGAGTGCGACGCTTGCGGACACAGGTTCGAGCTCCGGCAGGGGTTCGGGGCCGATAAGTTCACGGACTGCCCCCTCTGCAGCGGCCATTCCAGGCGGAAGTTTCACGCGGTCCCCATCATCTACAAGGGGACCGGTTTCTACACCACCGACTACGCCCACAAGAACTTCAGCGCTGTAGCCAAGAAGGAAGAGCAGGACGCCAAGGCCGAGAAGGAGCCGGCCAAGGCATCCAAGAACGGCTCCGACGGCGACAAGTCCGAGACCGGCAAGTCCAAGGAGAAGGCGGGCAAGGACAAGGCGGGGGCCGGCAAGGAGGCCTAGCCCGGTTGCGGGCCCTCATCCAGCGGGTGACACGGGCGTCGGTATCCGTGGACGGCGCGGAGGTCGGGACCGCAGGCGCGGGCCTCACGGTGATGCTGGGGGTGGCCAGGGAGGACGAGGAAGAGGACTCCCGCTACCTGGTCGACCGCATAGCCAACCTCAGGATCTTCTCCGACGATCAAAACAGGTTCAACCGCTCCGCCCTCGACGTGGGGGCGGAGCTTCTGGTTATAAGCCAGTTCACCCTGTACGCGGGCACCCGCAAGGGCCGGAGGCCCGACTTCACCCAGGCGGCCGAGCCCCAGCGGGCCGAGCGGCTCTACGAGCTGACCGTGGACCTGCTCCGGCAGAGGGGTCTGAGGGTGGAGACGGGGCGGTTCGGCGAGCACATGCTGGTGAGCCTGGAGAACGACGGTCCGGTGACCATCATGCTGGACAGCTCCGACCGGCTGCGGCCGCGCCGGGGCTAACGGTGCCAGCCCATGCCCCTGTAGAAGCCCCTCAGGTACGCGATCTGGCCGCCGTGAGCCACGGCGTCCCACACCATCTGGCCCAGGGCGTTGGCCACGGTCCTGGGCTCGGGCGCCGGCGGAATGACCTTGACCTCCGCCAGGTCCGCCTCCGTCGCGGAGGAGAGGTACCCGGCGGCGGCCTCACGCACCGCCTGATGGTAGCCCAGCTGCACCGAGAGGTCGGGAGGGCTCCACGAGGCAACCTGCTCCATGGTCCACCCCACTCCGCGGTCGTCGGGGTCGTCGCCCATTCCGAACCTCTGGTGCCAGCCGCCGGCGATCCATAGCTGGGGCCGGGACTGGAACCGGGTGTTGACGAAGGTGTCCACCACCCGGCTCATGTGCCACAGGATCCAGGCGATGGAGTTGCACTGCTCCGCGGGGATACGGTTTATGGTTTCCTGGTCCAGGCCCTCCATGGCGGAGTCCACCATGGCCCAGTTTCGCTGCAGGGTGCTGACCACCGATTCGGTCGGTGACACTTCGCTCTACCTCCCCTTTATCTGAGATCCGGGGCTCGCTATGGGAGCTCCCGGCTAGGAGAACTCCAGGTCCAGGCTGAGGTCCAGGGCCGTGGGCGAGTGGGTGAGGGCCCCGATGGAGATCAGGTCCACGCCGGTCTCCGCCACCGCCCGCACCGTATCCATGTCGATGCCTCCCGAGGCCTCCAGGACGGCGCGCCCGTCCACCAGCTCGACGGCCCGGGACATCTCCTCCGGGGACATGTTGTCCAGCAGGATGATGTGGGCGCCGGCCTCCAGCGCCTCCTCCAGCTCCTCCAGGTTGGTGACCTCCACCTCCACCTTGATGGTGTGAGGCGCCCGGGCCACGGCCCGCTCCACCGTCTCCCTGAGGCCCACGCCCCGGGACCTGCCGGCGGCGATGTGGTTGTCCTTGATCAGGATGCCGTCCGCCAGGTTCATGCGGTGGTTGGCCCCCCCGCCGGCGCGGACGGCGTACTTCTCCAGGTACCTGAGGCCCGGTACGGTCTTGCGGGTGTCGACGATCCTGGCCGGGAGGCCTCGGACCACGTCCACGTACCGGGAGGTGTCCGTGGCGATGCCGCTGAGGCGCTGGATGAAGTTGAGGGCCGGCCGCTCGGCCCGGAGGATGGCCGAGGCGCTGCCTTCGACCAGGGCCGCCGCGTCTCCCGGGGAGAGGGGCGAGCCGTCCTCCAGCAGCGCCCGGGTCTCCAGGGATGGGTCCACACGGCTGAACACGGCAAGGCCAAGCTCCACGCCGGCCAGCACTCCCGTTGCCTTGGCCCGGATTATCCCCGTCCCCCGGAGGTCCGGGGGCACCAGGGCGTCGGTGGTGGGGTCGCTGAAGGCCTGGTCCTCGGACAGGGCCTGGTCGATGAGCCGTCGAACCTCGGGGGTGATGTGCAGCACGTCTACGCGGCGTTGGCCGGGGCCGGCTCGTCGTCCAGCTTCCAGGGGAAGCCGCCGCCCTCGAAGATCTGCTCCTGACGGGGCCACCGCTCCCTGGGGAGCTCGTAGTACACCTCGTTGCCGTTGCCGTCTGGGTCCTGGAAGTAGACGCCCAGAGAGACGCCGTGGTCCGCCACACGGGTCTCCAAACCCCTCTCCCTGATCCGGCCGTACAGCTCCTTCAGGTCCTGGAACGACTCCATCCGCCAGGCGATGTGGTTGAGGCCCACCCGGTTGGCGTCCGGCCCGGCGGCGTCGGGCCCGAGCTGAATGAGGGCGATCTCGTGGGACTGCTCCAGGTCCGCCGACATGAACACGGCGCGGCCCGGCCTGCGCTCGTAGACGTGGAGGCCCAGAAGGTCGCCGTAGAACTCCGCCGACCGCTCCGCGTCGCGCACGTACAGGTTCACGTGTCCCAGGTACTTGGGCTTGTAGGTCATCTCCCTACCTCCCGCGACGCGTTATTGGGGCTGACTACTCTCCCGGGGTGTGTTTGATGGAGCCGTCTTCCAGCAGGTGGTAGATGTCCAGCCTTTCGGTCCGCCAGAAGGGGCGTTCGCGCAGGACTCCTTTGGCCTGACACACTTCAAGCTCGACGACGTTTATCTTGTTGTAGCGAACGAGCCGTTTCGATACAGCCTCGAGATTGACCGTTACCGGACGCAGTATGCTGCTAAGTATCCTCGGCCAATCCATATATCTCCACTTCCGTATCGCTGACTCTTCGATAGATATATGGCCTCTGTTTCAGCTCTGCCAAGTAGAATCTGCCAAGCGCCATGTCTGCGGGCCGAAACAGGACCGAGTCGCCTTGAACCTCGACGGGTTGCCGTAGCAACTGCCGAGGATAGGGTACCGTTACCCGGCGGGGTCCGAGCTCTCTGACATCACGTAGAAGGTTGGCGGGCATCAGTCGCGTCCTTTCAACTTCCTGCTGGATAGGCAAGCAGTGGCCAAGTTGCGGCGGAACTGCTCCAGGTTCTCGTGGTCGACTGCTTGCCCGTAGATCATTCCCGTTGTGCCTCCACTCTCAAAGGCCAGTACATATGGGCTACGTTCATGTGACACTCTTAACAGAGTCACTGCGGAAACCGAGTCCAAAAGAGTATGCCCCGCTGCAGACTGGGCGCCATTGTCCCAAACCGCGTAGTTGTAAAGCCCCCGATGCCCCACGACGAAGATGTCAATGTTCAGGCCCTCATCCTCGTACGCTGGTCCTTGCCAAACTGAGTGGTCTATGTAAGCGTCGTCGCCGACGAGCCTTGCGATGGCACCAGCCGCATCATCGGGGTCCAGGCCGGCCGAGCTACACGCCTCAGCGATTGCGGCAGACAACTCTGTAGGCATTGCCACTGCTAGCAACAACCCCGTAGATGCGATGGACCAGTTGAGGTTGCCATATCCGTGTTCCGACCTAGCCGAGTCTGGGGCGCCCCCCTACACCACCTGGAGCATGCGCTCCAGGGCGATGCGGGAGTGGTGGCGGGTCTCGTCGTCCACCACGATCTGGTTTATGACGACGCCCTCCGCAAGCCCCTCCAGTACCCACAGCAGGTATGCCGGGTGTATGCGGTACATGGTGGAGCAGGGGCACACCACCGGGTCCAGGCAGAACACCGTCTTGTCCGGGTTCTGCCTGGCCAGCCGGTTCACCAGGCTTATCTCGGTGCCTATGCCCCACACGCTGCCCGCCGGGGCGTCGTTGATGACCTTGCGGATGACCTCGGTGGAGCCGTCCATGTCCGCGGCCTGCACCACCTCCATCGTGCACTCGGGGTGGGCGATGATCTTCACGTCGGGGAAACGCTCCCTGGCGGCCTCGATCTGTCGGGTGGTGAAACGGGTGTGCACCGAGCAGTGGCCCTGCCACAGGACGAGTTTCGCCTGCTCGAGCCGGGCGGGGGTGTTGCCCCCCAGGGGCTTGAAGGGGTTCCAGGTGACCATCTCCTCCAGTTTCAGCCCCAGCTTCAGGCCGGTGTTGCGGCCCAGGTGCTGGTCTGGCAGGAACAGCACTCGCGGGGAGCGCCGGTAGCTCCACTCCAGGGCCGCAACGGCGTTGGCCGAGGTGCATATGATGCCCCCGTGCCTGCCGCACAGGGCCTTCAGCCCCGCTATGGTGTTCATGTATGCCATGGGGATGATCCCGTCGTCTCCCAGGAGGTCGGTCAGGTCGTCCCAGGCGTCCAGCACGTCGTGCATGGGGGCCATGTCCGCCATGGAGCAGCCGGCCGCCAGGTTGGGGAGGATCACCTTCTGGTGGGGACCGCACAGCACGCAGGCGGTCTCGGCCATGAAATGGACGCCGCAGAACACTATGTAGTCCGACTCGGGGTGGGAAGCCGCGTCCCGGGACAGCTTGAAGGAGTCGCCCTGGTAGTCGGCGTACTTGATGACCTCTTCACGCTGGTAGTGGTGCCCCAGGATGGTGACCTTCGACCCCAACTCCTGCCGGACCCGCCCGATGCGTTGGTCCAGCTCTTCGGCGCTCAGGTGCAGGTAGTCGGTGGGGATGCGCTGCCAGCGCACGTTGACCTTCAGCTCCTCCGCCAGCGCCTTGGCCTTCAGCTCGTCTTCCGGACGGCAAAAGGCGGAGTGCTCGATCTCCGTTATCGGCACGAAGGGCCGCTTAGCTCCGGTGACCAAAGCCCATCCCCCTATGCCGGAGCCGCCACGCCCGCCGGTACGCCCTGAAGCGACCAGGGGCCGGTTTTGGTTATCTCGACCATCGCCAAGTCTCCCAGACGGTCCCTCTCATCCTCGAAGAAGACAAGCTTATCACTCTTGGTGCGTCCCTGCCACCTGCCCTTGTTGCGGCCGTCGACCAGCACCTCCACCGACCGGCCCAGCAGCTTGGCGTTCTTGCGCGCCAGTATCTCGGCCTGGAGACGGTCCAGCTCCTTGAGGCGGTACGACTTCTCCTCGGCGGAGACGTCGTCGGGCATCCGGCGGGCCGCGATGGTCCCCGGGCGGGTGGAGTAGGCGGCCGTGTGCACCTTGTCGAACTCCACCTCACGCACCACGTCGAGGGTCCGGCCGTACTGCTCCCGGGTCTCCCCCGGGAACCCTACGATGACGTCGGTGCTGAGGGAGACCCCCGGGATGGCGGCGCGGATGGTGTGGACCAGGTCCAGGTACTCCCTTCGGGTGTAACGCCGCCGCATCCGGGCAAGGACCTCGTCGTCCCCCGCCTGGATGGGTATGTTCACGTGGTCGCATACCTTGTCCAGCGACGCGACGGCCTCGATTATGCGGGCGCTCATGAACATTGGGTGGGAGGTGAGGAAGCGCAGGCGCGCGAGACCGTCGATGGGGGCCAGCGCGTACAACAGGTCGGCCAGGTCGGGGGCGCCGGGCAGGTCCTGACCGTAGGCGTCCACCGTCTGCCCAAGCAGGGTCACCTCCCGCACTCCCCGTTGGACCAGAAGCTCCACCTCCCTCACCACCTCGTCCACGGGCCGGCTTGCCTGGCGGCCCCGGCGGTAGGGGATGATGCAGAAGGTGCACATCAGGTCACAGCCGTGAATGACTGGCACGTAGCTGGTCACCGAGGGCCTCTCCGGGGCCAGGTTTCCCACGCACCCCTCCCAGTCCAGGCCCATCCGTTCGCCCAGCAGGTCCAGGAGCGGGCCGTACTGCTGGGGCCGCATGAAGGCGTCCACGTGGGGGAACCGGGCCCGCAGGTCGTCGGTCTTGTGGTCCACCATGCAGCCCATGAGGGCCACCACACGGCCCTCCCTGGCCTGCTTCAAGGGCTTCATCAGGCCCAGGGTGCCCACCACCTTGTCCTCGGCGCTCTGGCGGACGACGCAAGAGTTGAGGACGATCACGTCGGCGTCCCTGGGCTTGTCCGCCGACTCCAGGCCCAGGTGCTCCAGGGCTGTGGCCAGCCGCTGGGAGTCGGCCACGTTCATCTGGCAGCCGATGGTCCAAATATGATAGGTGTTCATATGAAGGGCAACTTGTTGGACATGGCGGAGGGAATGGGATTCGAACCCATGAGTCCGGTTTCCCGGACTAAGCGCTTAGCAGGCGCCCGCACTAGACCACTATGCGATCCCTCCCCCTGTTGCAACGTTAATTATATCACCTCGGCGGGGGGCAAGGCAGGGGCGACGGGACGTCCATCCGGGCAGTGCCAGCACCCTCCATGCTGTTCCCCGCCGTCCGCATTTCGTCTCCAGATGCCGGATCTGCGACGACCATCGGCCTCTTTGTGGTATGCGCAACCGACCATCAGTTGGTGAACAGGTAGAGTAGTTCGTCCAGTTTAGAAGGTTGTGTCGAACGCTATCTGTCGAAGGGGGGCCGCCATTGACACAATTCGTACCTTGCCCTATTCTGGTCTGTAGAAAGTTTCAGGAGGAACGACGGTATGGATGAACTGGACCAGAGGATCATCGCCCTCCTTCAGGCGGACGGAAGGGCGTCCAATGCCAAGATCGCCCGGGAGGTGGGCGTAAGCGAAGGCACCGTGAGACGCAGGCTGCGCCGCCTGATCGACGGCGACGTGATACAGGTGATCGCCGTTCCCAACCTGGAGCAGATGGGCTACGGCACCGCGGCCCTGGTCGGCATCCAGACGGGACCCGGCATGGTGGACGACGTGGCCGCCGCCATCGGCGCCCTGGACGAGGCCCACTACGTCGCCATCACCACGGGCGCCTACGACATCTTTACCTGGGTCGGGCTGGAGTCGCCTGAGAAGCTGGGCAACTTCCTCCGGGGAAAGGTGGGCACCATCCCCGGCGTAACCCGCACCGAGACCTTCGTGAACCTGGCCATCAAGAAGCGCACCTATGGCCTAGTCCTGTAGGGCAAGGGTCGACAGGAGGACCGCGGCATGACCAACATCGACTCCACCCCCGAGTTCGTCACCAGGACCTACGACAGAATGTCCCGCACCCTGGACGCGGTACGGGCCAAGCTCGGCAGGCCCCTCAGCCTCGCCGACAAGCTGATGCTCTCGCACCTGGACGACCCGGCGACCCAGGAGATGGAGCCGGGCAGGAGCTACCTCCAGGCCCGGCCCGACCGGGTGGTCCTGCAGGACGTGCTGGGGCAGACGGCCATGCTGCAGTTCATGCAGACCGGGCGCGACAACACCGCGGTCCCCACCACCATCCACTGCGACCACCTGATCCAGGCGAGGGTCGAGGGCGCATTGGACCTGAAGGAGTCGCTGGCGGAGAACAGCGAGGTGTACGACTTCCTCAAGTCCGTCGGCGCCAGGTACGGTGTCGGCTTCTGGGGGCCGGGAGCGGGCATCATCCACCAGGTCAACCTGGAGCAGTACGCCTTCCCCGGAGCCATGATCATCGGCACCGACTCCCACACGCCCAACGCCGGCGGACTTGGGGCCTGCGCCGTGGGCGTGGGCGGGGCCGACGCCGTGGAGGTGATGGCTGGGCTGCCCTGGGAGGTGCTGTATCCCAAGCGGATCGGGGTGTTGCTCACCGGGGAGCTGAGAGGCTGGACGGCACCCAAGGACGTGATCCTGTACCTGGCCAGCGTGCTGACGGTATCGGGAGGCACCAACTCCATCATCGAGTACTTTGGCCCCGGCGCCCGGTCCATAAGCTGCACCGGCAAGGCCACCATCACCAACATGGGCGCCGAGCTTGGGGCCACCACCTCGGTGTTCCCCTACGACGATCGGATGGCCAGGTACCTGCAGGCGACGAGGAGGGGAGAGCTCGTCGGCCTGGCCGACCGGAACCGGGACCTGCTGACCGCCGACCGGGAGGTGGAGGAGAACCCCCGGGACCACTTCGACCGCATCGTGGAGATCGATCTGTCCAACCTGGAACCCTACGTCGTGGGCCCCCACTCCCCGGACAGGGCTCGCCCCATCTCCGCCCTGGCCGGGGAGGTCCGGGACGAGGCCAACGGGTTCGTGGACGACCTCTCCACCGTCCTGATAGGAAGCTGCACCAACTCCTCCTACGAGGACATGAGCCGCGCCGCCGACGTGGCCCGCCAGGCCAGCGCGATGGGCGCCGCCATCACAGTCCCCCTGATGGTAACCCCCGGCTCCGAGCAGGTCCGGGCGACCATAGAGCGGGACGGACAGCTCGAGGCTCTGAAGGAGATAGGGGCCACCGTTCTGGCCAACGCCTGCGGCCCGTGCATAGGCCAGTGGCGCAGGGCGAGGGAGGCCTCCGAGGCCCCCAACTCCATCGTCACCTCCTACAACCGGAACTTCCCCAGGAGGAACGACGGCCAGCCCCAGACCATGAACTTCATCGCCAGTCCCGAGATCACGACGGCCTTCGCCCTGTCCGGACGGCTGTCGTTCAACCCCCTCACCGACGCCCTGAAGGACTCCCAGGGCAACGCGGTGAAGCTCAGGCCTCCAGAGCCCGCGCCCGAGGTGCCCGAGACCCCCTTCAGCGCCGGCGAGTCATCCTACTTCCCGCCCCCGGAGGACGGCAGCAGAGTGGAGGTGGCCGTCAGGCCCGACAGCGATCGCTTGCAGATACTGACGCCGTGGGCCGCCTGGGACGGCAGGGACTTTCTCGATGCGCCGGTGCTGCTGAAGGCCCGGGGCAAGTGCACCACCGACCACATATCGCCCGCCGGCCCGTGGCTGCGCCTGCGGGGCCACCTGGACAAGTTCAGCGACAACATGTTCATGGGCGCGACCAATGCCTACACGGGCAACGCGGGCACCGGGAAGAACGTCGATACCGGGGAGGAGGAGCAGTCCATCTCCGCGATAGCCAGGCACTACAAGTCCCGGGGGCTGCCCTGGGTGGTAGTCGGCGACGACAACTACGGCGAGGGGAGCAGCCGGGAGCACGCGGCCCTCTCCCCCCGGCTGCTGGGCGGCGCGGCGGTCATCGCCCGCAGCTTCGCCCGAATCCACGAGACCAACCTGAAGAAGCAGGGCCTCCTGGCCCTCACCTTCCAGGACCGGGCGGACTACGACCGGGTGCGGGAGGACGACCGCATAAGCCTGGTGGACCTGGGGGATATGGCCCAAAGCAAGCCCGTCACCGCCCACCTACAGCACTCGGACGGGACCCGGGAGACCCTGCAGCTCGACCACAGCTTCAGCGACAGCCAGATAGAGTGGTTCAAGGCCGGGTCGGCGTTGAACGTGCTCAGCCGTAAGTCGGCGTAGGCGCGGCCGCAGACCAGATCCAACACCCAGGGGCTGCGCGCCGCAACTACCCCAGCCCCTCCAGGCACTCTCGGAGGGGTCTGTGGAGACAGGTGAAGATGGGGGTGTCCCGCAGGGTGTAGGGGCGGGCCTCGGACTCCCTCAGGGCCATGACCAGGTCCAGGAAGTCCGAGGGGGAGTCGGTCTCGAAGCCCAGCACGAACTCCTGGTCGTCCAGGCCGAAGGAGTAGCTGGTGCTTATCTTCACTGACGGGTACCCGTGGCCCACCCGGAAGTGCTCCTCCATCATCCGCTGGCGCTCCCCCTTGGGTAGCTGGTACCAGTCGTGGGTCTTGACGAAGGGGTAGACGAACAGGTAATCGCGCCCTATGGCCCGCATGGTCTCCGACGTGCCCTCCTGTCCCTCGTGGCGGTGCCGGTCCACGTACGGAGAGCGGCGGGTCATCGCCAGGTACGAGTGGGGCACGCTGAGGTATCGGCCCATCTCGGTGCGGTTGACCTCGGCGGCCAGCGACTGCAGCAGCTCCAGGGAGGGGCTGATCTTCCACAGCATGAAGTCCACGTCCCCCCGGGTGGCCATGAGGCTGTAGCTCCTGATGCTCATCCGGGAAGCGAACTCCTCCACGACGGCGCAGAGCTCCTCCCGGGACCGCTCCCGGTCGGCCGCGGGGAGGCGGCGCCACTCCGGGTCCGTCTTGTAGAAGGTGTACTTGACGAAGCTGCGGGCGGACTCCTGAGCCATGCTCCTCCTCCTGGGCCGCTCGGCGCCTCGGGACCCCTCTCGGGGTCAAAGACCGTCGGCAGGCCATTATATCACCGGATGTTGGGGCATCGGGTCACGGAATCTATTGACAATAGTAGCTATTCTCGATAGACTTGGTCGGCAATGAGGTTCGAGGACGACCTGTTCCACCTGTGTAGCCGCCCCTGAGTAGGGGGCAGGCGACGCCAGCATAGCCAGCACCTGCGCCCGTCGATGGTACGCCTAGGATGGGCGCAGTTTTATTTTGCTCGATTCAGGAGGTTCCGGTGACCGGCCAAGTCAAGAGTACAAAGGCTTCCCAGGAGGATATCCACGCAGAGAGCCTCAGGCTGGCCCAGAATGCCAAGGGGATCATCCCCTTCATGGAGCAGGAAGTGGTCAGCCTGGAGGAGGAGATCAAGGCCTTTCGCGCCGGTCAGCGTGAACCCACCGAGTTCATGCCATTCCGCCTCAGACAGGGCGTGTACGGCCAGAGGCAGCCCGACGCCCAGATGCTCCGGGTCAAGATCCCCGGGGGCATCCTCACTCCCGAGGCCCTGGAGCTGCTGGGAGAGGTGATCGACAAGTACGCGCCCCTCAAGAAGGGGCACGTGACCACCCGGGAGAACGTCCAGATCCACCACGTGGCCCTGGAGGACGCCGGCGACGCCATGCGGCTGCTGGCCCAGGCGGGGCTCAGCACCAGGGAGGCCTGCGGCAACACCGTGCGCAACGTGGTGGGCTACGCCCTGTCGGGGGTGTGCCCCGACGAGGCGTTCGACCCCACGCGCTACCTGGCCGCCTACGTGCGGTTCGCCGTGCGGCACCCCGTCACCCAGAACTTCCCCCGGAAGTTCAAGACGTCCTTCACCGGCTGCGTCGACCACGACAGCGTTGCGTCGGCGGTCCACGACCTGTCCTACATCGCCCAGGTGCGCAACGAGGGAGGGGTGGAGAAGCGGGGCTTCAAGGTGATGGTCGGCGGCGCCACGTCCATCATGCCCCGGCTGGGGAAGGTGCTGTACGACTTCGTACCCGAGGAGGACTACCTGCGGGTGGCCGAGGCCATCTGGCGGGTGTTCGACAAGGCTGCCATGCTCCGGAAGAACCGTATGATGGCCCGCATCAAGGTGCTCATAGACCGCATCGGCTTCGAGGCGTTCAAGGAGCAGGTCGAGGAGGAGCTCAAGGGCGTGGGCCCCATCGACGCCACGCCCCTGATGAACATCGACGAGATACAGCGGGAGGAGCCCCCGGCCATCCCCGCCGCCAGCCGAGTTCCTCCACTCAATGGGCAGGAGCCGCCGGCCGAGTTCCTCCACTGGAAGGAGAACAACACCATTCCCCAGAAGCAGGCGGGGTACTTCGTGGCCCAGGTCAAGCTGCCCCTGGGGGACATATACGTCCATCAGTTCCCGGTGCTTGCCGGCATAGTCCGCAAGTACACGGGGGGCCGCGCCCGCACCACCCAGGAGCAGAACCTGGCCCTCCGCTTCGTCCCCGAGGGGTATCTCTACGACGTGTGGAAGGAGCTGAAGGAGATCGGGCTGGTGGACTCCGGGGCCCACACCATAACCGACGTGGTCTCGTGTCCCGGCACCGATAGCTGCAAGCTGGGCATCACCGCGTCCATGGGCCTGGGCCGGGCCATCAAGAGCGAGCTCGAGTCGTGGAACGGCCTGGGGGAGGACCCGCTGGTCAAGAAGATGCACGTCAAGATGAGCGGCTGCCCCAACGGCTGTGGCCTGCACCACATCGCCAGCATCGGGTTCCACGGCGCGGCGATGAAGGGCCCGGGAGGCGTCCAGGTGCCGGCCTACGAGCTGTTCCTGGGCGGACACTACGGCGGGAAGACCCAGGAGGAGACGCGGTTCGGGCAGAGGCTGCCCGGTGTCAAGGTGCCGGCCAAGAGGGTCCCCGAGGTGGTGAAGGAGATCGCGGGCCACTACAAGGTGAACCGCCAGGACGGCGAGGAGTTCAGGGACTTCGTCGACCGGGTGGGAATCGAGCCCTTCGCGGAGATCGCCGGGCGGCACCGGGAGGTGGAGGCGCTGGGCCCGGACACCATGGACGTCTACATGGACTGGGACAAGCCCGAAGTCTACAAGCTGGAGCGCGGCGAAGGTGAGTGCGCCGTCTAGGGGGCGCCTTGGCAGTCAGCCGTAAGCGGGCCCTGGAGTACGCGGACGAGATCATCTCCGTACCCAGGGCCCACGTGCGAGTGTCGCTCCGCCAGGTGAGGGATGGGGTCACCCTGCTGCACCGGGGCCGGGCCCTCACCAAGTGCCACATCACCCGCTCGGGAATGCGTGCGGCCAGCTACGTGGCCGAGGCCCTGGGAGTGAAGCTGCCGGCGCTGGGCGAGTCGGTGGAGGCCAGGGTCTCTACGGGAGTGCTGTGGAGGGCCGTCTCCATATCGTGCCTTGACTTCCGCAGGCCCGAGTCGTTCACCCTGCTGGAGAGGCTCTTGGAGGAGGCGCGGCTGCAGCGGGGCTCAGGAAGCGATAACGTCTAGCTCTTCAGCCAGCGCTTGAGCCTGTCGGCCAGCGTCAGCCGCTCCTCTATGGGGCGCCCCCGCCACCTCTTCTCGTAGGAGGAGAGGGAGCCGCCGGGCCGGACGAAGAAGAGGGCGTAGGCGATCACGAACAGCACCAGCCCGGCGACCACCAGGTGGACCACGCTGCCCACGCCCAGAAGGCCCAGTATCAGCGCCAGCAGCAACAGCGCGAAGCTGCCGAGCATCAGCTTGCTGGGCGATATCCTTATCTTGCCGGAGACGCGGCCCAAGGGACCTCCAGCGGCCTTCGGAGTCTCCCTGGGCACCCGGGCCCGGTCCTTGGGCAGGGAGTCCTCGGCCTGCTTGAGGATCTCCTCGATCTCTTTCATGTACTTGTCGGACATGGCCCCTCTCACCGACTCTCCAACTTTGTGGCCAGCATAGCGCGCTGAACGAAGGGTCTGTGCCTACTCGAATTTTAGCAGATGGGCAGTTTGGGCGTCCACCTTGGGGGCGGCTTCGAGGCAGGGGTGGTCAGAAGACGTCGAGGGTGAACCTGGCCCCCTCCGGGGACTCCTTGAAGTCCAGCACCGCCCTGGGCATCCGCTCCATCAGGTCCCAGTCCACCAGGAGCACCACGGCCCCCTCGTGCTCCACCGGCCGGTCTCCGTCCAGCTCCTCGGCGATGACGATGCCGAAGTCCCCTTCGCCGACCCACATGGGGGGAGTCGCCAGGCGCAGGAACTTCCCCATCTCCAGGTCCAGCCTCTCCCCGACCCGCTTCAGCTCCTGCTTGGCCCTGTTCGTTACGGTTACCAATCGCCCTTCGCTCCTCTAGCCGCGGGTGGCGAAGCCCTGCTCCGGGAATACCTGCCGGTATACCAGCACCGAAAGGGGGACGTTGGGGACCACCCGGCGGCCCCACTCCGTCGGGTTGTTCAGGAAGGCTTGGTACTCGGGGCTGTGGAGCACGTCCTCCGTCTCCAGCTCGAATATGGCCAGGTAGTGGGGGAAGACGGCGGGAGCCGCCCGGTCCCCGAACACGGCGTCCCGGACCTCGGGGGCGGAGACGAACCGGCGGGCGCTAACCACGCCGGGCACCCGCTCCAGCTCGTCGATTATGTGCTCCTCGTCGTACCAGCGGTTCAGCTCGTCCTCCCACTCGGGTGACGGGTCCGTGGTGACGATGAGAATGGCTTTGCCCGTCGGTCCGGCCATGGCCGCCTCCTGCACCGGGTGTGGGTCTTGGCCGGGGGACGTCAGCCCTGGGGCTCCACGAAGGCCAGGACATCCGCCGGGTTGTTGACGAGGATGTCGTCCACGGCCTCCCGGGTGTAGCCCCGGTGGAGCATCCGGGGCACGAGGTGCCGCAGGATGTAGTAGTAGCCGTGGCCGCCGTAGCGCTGCAGGCGGTGCTTGGCGCAGATGTCGTGGGCGACCAGGACCTTGCGGCCGTAGCCCTGGGCGGATATCCACGCGATGTCGTCCATGCGCCGGGCCTCGCTGGGGAAGTCGATGTTGGGGTTCAGGGGGTAGTAGGAGGCCTCGTTGCCGAACAGGTCCCATTCCATGTAGCAGCCCGCCTCGGCGACGCGCTTCAGGTTGTCCCGGATGAATATGGTGCGGTCCAGGTGGCCGATGATGGTGCGGTCCAGGTCGCCCCCCGCTTCCCTGAGGACCTCGATTATCTCCAGGGGCGCCGTCTCGTCTCTGCCGGGGTGTATGAGGACCGGGGCACCCGTGGCCCGCTGGGCCCGGGCCGAGGCCCGCAGCACCTTGCGCTCGTTGTCCGTCAGGGGCCAGCTACAGCCGACCTCGCCGATGACGCCCGAGCGTATGCCGGTGCCGCCCGCCCCTCGGGTGACGTCGGCGACGATCTCCCCGGTGATCTCCGCTTCCGTCTTCAGGTCCATGTCCGGGGGGTGGGTGGCGGCGACGTAGTAGGAGGCCCCCATGACGATGTTGACGCCCGTGGCCCGGGAGATGCGGGCCAAGCCCTCGGGGTCCCGGGCTATGCCCACGCTGGTGGCGTCCACCAGGGAGCCGCCGCCGTGCTGGCCGTAGAGGGCCACCTCGTCGATGGCGGTGTCCACGTCGAAAAGCTGCGCGTCGTCGAAGTTGGGGTCCCGGTAGTGGCGGATCCGTCCCAGGGTCTCCAGGGACACGGGGGCGTCGAAGAAGGCCTTTCCGCTGGCCGATGCCGGGGGATGGGCGTTCACCGTCAGGTCGATGAGCATGTGCTCGTGGGTAAGGGTCTGTCCCAGGTCGGCGGGGGAGATGGGGCCGAGCACCGTCTGCACTCTCCCGGACATGCTGCTACCGGCCATTACATTCTCCTGTACCCATAGGGCTCTGTACCCATAGGGCTCCTGGACGGGATGGGTTGGAGCGTGCCTAGGATGCTATCATAGCGACCCTGGAGGGTCAACGAGGCGTGGGGCGGCCGCATCACGGGACTCTCCGGCGGCCGGACGTCCTTGTCACCCACCGGCGCGGGGACATAGAATATTCCCGGCCCTCACCCCGGCCCTCTCCCCGAGGGAGAGGGGGCTTGTCGGGGCAGTCAACCGGCCTGGGAGCGAAGCGATGAAGTACGACGTGATAGTGGTCGGAGGCGGGTCGGCGGGGTGCCCCCTGGCTGCCCGCCTCTCCGAGGACCCGGGGCGCTCGGTGCTGCTGCTGGAGGCGGGCGCCTATTACCCCGACTTCGAGACCCTGCCCGACGACCTGAAATACAGCTACAACCAGGCCACCTACGACCTTGCCGGCCGGAATATCTGGACCTTCCCCGGCAGGCACACCTCCCGGCAGACCAACGACGGGCCGGTGGTCCGGGGCAGGGTGATGGGCGGCGGCAGCGCGGTCAACGGGGCCACCTACGTCCGGGGGGCTCCCCAGGACTTCGACGGCTGGGCTGCCCGGGGCAACGACCGGTGGTCCTACCTGAACGTCCTGCCCTCCTTCCGCAAGATGGAGACGGACCAGGACGTACAGGACGACTTCCACGGCACCGACGGGCCCCTGCCCATACGCCACTACAAGCGCGGCGAGCTCCTCCCCTTCCAGGAGGCCTTCTACCAGTCGTGCCTGGATGCCGGATACCCCGAGTCCCCGGACGTCAACCACCCCGAGGCCACGGGCATAAGCCCCACGGCCACCAACAACGTCGACGGCGTCCGGGTCAGCACGGCCATGGCGTACATCAACCCCAGCCGTCACCGCATGAACCTCACCGTCAGGGGCAACGTGCTGGTGACGCGGGTCCTGTTCTCGGGGAAGAGGGCCGTCGCCGTCGAGGCCGAGAGTGGCGGGGAGAGGTACGTGGTGGAGGGCGGGGAGATCATCCTCAGCGCCGGGGCCATCAAGTCGGCGCACCTGCTGATGCTCTCGGGGGTCGGGCCGGCGGACCAGCTCCGAAGCTGCGGCGTCCCCCTGGTCCAGGACCTGCCGGGGGTCGGCCAGAACCTGAAGGACCACCCCCAGGTGCCCGTGCAGCTCGCGGTGCGGGAGGGGTTCCCCATGGACCCGGATGCCCCGCGTCGTCAGGCCATCCTCAGGTTCACCGCCACGGGGTCGGGCGACGCCAACGACCTGGCGACCCAGCCCACCTCCTTCGCGTTCAAGCTGGGCGGCTCTCCCAGGGTCCACGACGGGGTCCGCATCACGCCCACTCTGTACCTGGCCCAGGGCGCCGGGGAGCTGCGGCTGACGTCGGCCGACCCCCACGCCTACCCGTCCATCGAGTACCACTACATGGAGAACGCCTGGGACCGCCGTCGCATGAGGGAGGTGGTGCGGACCACCGTCGGGCTGCTGGGCAACCCGGCCTACGACGGCATCGTGGCCGCCAGGGTCGCGCCCACCGACGAGGACCTGTCCACCGACGACGCCCTGGACCGCTGGATCATGGAGGCCCTGGCGGTCTGCCAGACGCAGCACATGGCGGGCACCTGCAGGATGGGGCCGTCCTCGGACGCCACGGCCGTGGTGGACCAGTACTGCCGGGTCCACGGAGTCGAGGGGCTCAGGGTGGTGGATACGTCCATCATGCCCGACGTGGTCCGGGTGCCCACCAACTGCAGCGCCATCATGATCGGCGAGCGGGCCTCGGAGCTGGTCCGGGAGACGATGTAGGGGGCGGGCGACCGCCTACCGGTCCGTCCGGTACAGGTAGCGGATGTCCCACAGCCCGTACAGGGTGGGCGTCACGTTGCCGAAGACGTTTCTCACCGCGGCCAGCCGCTCGGAGAGGGTCGTGTAGACCACCGGCACGTTCTCGGCGGCCAGCTCCTGGGCCCGGTGGTAGTACTCCACCCGCTTGGCGTGGTCCAGCTCCTGGCTGGCCAGGACGTACAGCTCGTCGATTATGGCCTCCCACTTGGTGGCGGGGATAGGCTGGTTGGGGTGCCAGAGGTGCAGGCTCTCGCTGCTGTGCCAGAAGCTGATGCCGCTGTAGGGGTCCGAGCCGCCGGTGAAGCCGATGATCATGGCCTCCCAGTCGTAGGTGGTGGTGAGCTGGGAGACCAGGTCTCCGAAGGGGATGATCCGGTAGTCTGCCCCGATTCCTATGGCCTCGAGCCCCTCGCGGACTATCTCGCCGACCGCCTGGCGCACGTTGTTGCCCTCGTTGGTCACCAGGGTGAACTCGATCTCGTTGCCGTCGGCGTCCTCCCGTATCCCGTCCCCGTCGGTGTCGAGCCAGCCCAGGCCGTCGAGGATCTCGTTGGCCCTGGCGAGGTCGTACTCGTACCTCCGGACGTTGGGGTTGTGGAAGTCCCCGGCGGCCGGGCTTACGGAGGCCCACTGGGGGTAGCCCTGGCCGTGCTGGACCTCGTCGATGATCCTGTCCTTGTCGATGCTGTGGGCGACGGCCCGGCGGAACCCGGTGGTCCGGAACCACTTCAGCATCTCCGGGGCCACGTAGCGCTCACCCGTGTCGGCGTTGGCGCCGGGGTTCATGTTGAACCCCACGAAGGTCGTGCCAAAGGCCGGGCCCCGCCTGTATATGGTGAAGTTCCCCTCGGCCTGCAGCGGCTCCAGCATCGCCAGCTCCTCGCCCAGCACCCCGTGGGAGTCCGACTCGCCGGCCAGGAACCTGGCAAGCTCGGCGTCCAGGTCCGGGACGATCACGCGGACGATCTCGTCCAGGTAGGGCAGCGCGTTGCCCGAGGCGTCCTCGAGCCAGTAGTCCGGGTTGCGCTGCAAGACCACGGTCTCACCCGGGACGTAGCTCCCTATGGTGAAGGGGCCTGTGCCTATGATCTCCGCCGGGTCGGTGGAGATGTCCCACGTGGAGGCGAAGGTGCCGTCGTCCACGTGCCTCTCCAGGATGTGCCTGGGGTATATGGCGGTGCCCATGGAGCGGAGGAAGGGGGCGAAGGGCACGGGGAGCACGCACTCGACGGTGTAGTCGTCCACCGCGCGGACCGTCATGGGGGCCTCTTCCCACCGTCCGCTGGCCTCGTCCAGGGACCGGAAGTGGAACGTCGCACGGCTGCTGGCGGGTATGTCGTCGTTGTAGATGATGCGGTTGAAGGTGAAGTCCACGTCGTGGGCGGTGAAGGGCTGTCCGTCGTGCCACCTCACGTCCCTGCGCAGATGGAAGGTCCATGTCAGGCCGTCGTCGGAACGCTCCCAGGACTCGGCCAGGGACGGCTCCACCTGGTCGGTGAGCCAGGAGGTCTCGGTCAGGCCATCGAAGAGGTGCCCCAGGACCCCAGAGGAGGAGGCGTCGTTGGAGATGGCCAGGTTGAAGGTGAGGGGCTCGGAGATGGTGGCGAAGGTGAGGGCGCCGCCCCTCTTTCCGATGGAGTACTGGAACTCCTCGGCGTTCTGCTTGAGCTGCGCGACGATGGTCGAGGTGGGTGGGAGGGTGGGCCGGGGAGGGGGTGTGGGCTGAGGGGTGGGCTCGGGCGTCGGCGCAACGGTGGGTGCCGGCCGAGGCGTGGCCGTGGGCCTGGGAGCTGCCGTGGGCTGGGGTGCGGCTGTCGGCCGGGGCGTGGCCGTCGGCCGGGGCGTGGGCGCGACGGTGGGCGCGGGCCGGGCAGTGGCTGTCGGCTCGGGCGTGGGCGCCACCGTGGGCGCCGGCGGCACAGTGGGCGTGGGTTCGGGCGTAGGCGCCGCGGTGGGAACCGGAGCAACCGTGGCCGTGGGCTCGTCGTCGCCGTCGCAGGCGGCCAGTATGACCGCTAGGGAGACCATGAGAAGTAGGACAGGGGTCCACCGGAAGGTGACCTTGCGCGCCGCTGCATGCAGCCTTGACATAAACGGGCCTCCGAGAAGTGCTAATGGAAACGTTCAGGGCCGGTCGCGGAGCTCCTGCAGGCCGGTATCCGCCTGACGGCGCAGCCTGTTGGCGTTCAACCGTTCCTGGTCCACGGCCTTGAAAGCATCTACTGTAAAGGGCCGCCAGGAGTTCCGGAGGGCGCGTATGGCCCCCTCCTCCCTTGCGGCCGCCTCGACCAGCAGGTTGTACATGGGCAGCAGGTAGCTGGACTGGGGAAGCCCCCGGACCTTGCGGCCAAGCTCGCCCATGCGGAGATTGAACTGGTCCAGCGACTGGAGCACCTCGGTCCGGTCGCATCCGCCGTCGGTCTTACGCCAGTCGTTGTAGCGTTGGTGGAAGGCGTCCCACTCTGCCAGGAGGTCCTTGTAGCCGGCGTCGAACTCCTTGACCTCGGCCAGCTTCTCCTGGGGGTCGTCATCGACAAGGGCCTTGGTCATTCGCCTGGTGTCCCTCAGAACGTGTTCGCTCTCCTCTATGGCGGGGTCCATCAGGTCCAGGGGCGGACCCGCAGGGCCAGGCGGGGGCAGGGGGGCTCCGGCGTCGGGGACCGCGGGCAGGTCCTGGGCCAGCAGCACGTCGTTCACGGTGAGCAGGGCGTCGAGCTCGGCCTCGGCCGCCTTTTCCAGCGCCCGGGCAATGTCCTCGGTGGCGTCCGCCGAAGGCAGCTCGCCCGCGGCGTCGACGATGCCCTCGAACCGTGAGATAAGCTGCTCCAGCCTGTCGAGGACCGCAGCCGCGTCCATGCGGCGGGCGTCCTTTTCAAGCTCGGCGTAGTCGTCGTGGAGCTTGGTCCAGTCGTTCCTGAGGGCGCCCAGGGCGTCGGAGAACTCCCTCAGCGCCTCCCTCTCCTCGGGGTCGCCGGCCTTCTCCAGCTCCTCCTCCAGCTCCAGTATCATGTCTTCCACGTTCCTCTGGGCCCGGGCGGCGTCGGAGCGCCGCTGCTCCACCAGCTCGAAGAGGGAGAGGTTGTCGGGCTGCCAGCGGTCCCGGAGCTGGCGGAAGGCCGCCCCTTCCTCCTCGGCGGCCGTTATGAGCATGTCCGCAAGCTCCCGGGTGACGGCGGTCCTGGGAAGGTCCCCGGCCTGCCCGGTCACCCCGGCGAAGCCCACGGCAAACTCCTGCAGGGCCTCGTGGACCGAGCTTCTATGGCAAGGGGTCAGCCCGGCCCGCCAGCCGTCGAGCTCCTGCTGGAACCCGTCCCACTCCTCGTCGACGGCCTGCAGCCGGCTCGCGAAGTCGTCCACCGCCATGCGGTCGCCGGGCGACAGGGGCTCGGCGCCCCGGCCGGAGGGCGACTCCGTGGGCAGCGTCGTCGGTTGGGCGTCGCCGGGTCCGGCGCAAGCGACCAACGAGGCTAGCAGCAGCGACGCCAAGAGCAGCAGAATACGGGAGCCAAATCGTACCTTCATGAGCTACCTGCTCACCCCCACGAAGTCACTTACCAGGTCACCTCTGAACTCGCCAACGAGCAAACGGGCCACCGCGCCGGCCAGGGTCTCCGGCGTGTCCGCCAGGACCACCAGGACGTGCCGGTCCTGGTTCTGGTCCAGCACGGTGACGGACGTCCCCTCCGGGTCCAGGTCCGGAGCGAAAGGAGTGCCAAGGGTGTCGTCGATGCGTACTCCGGCCGCCTGGAGGTACCGGCTCATGGGAAGGGCGTCGTCGTACAGTCCCAGGAACACCGTGTCCCGGCTCAGGTCCTCGACTCCGCGAATCCGGGCAGACATCCCGTAGGCGGCCAGGCCGTTCTTCATCTCGACGCCTATGTCCCAGAGGGACGGCTGCCCCAGGAGGATGTCCACGCCCGCCTCCGGACCGGCCTCGTAGAAGTGTGGGAAGTCGGCCAGCTCGTACTCCCGCTCGCTGGAGGTGAGATAGTCGGCGATGTTGGACACCAGCCTGTCGTTGTCCAGCCGGGAGTTGTGGGGAGGTATCAGGAAGGTGAAGTCGGCGATGGCCAGAACGTTGCGACGGTCGCCCCAGGCCATGGGATGGAGGCCCTCGGTGGTGTCCACCAGCGAGGACCTGGTGTTGGAGTCGAGAAACGCCAGGCCGGGGCCCGACGACCTGATGGACCCGGCGGCATACAGGGTTATGGCGTCCACGCCGGCGGTGAGCTCGTGGGGCTGGAACTCCCTGATGATGATGTTCTGGAAGTTCAGGTCGTACTCCTGCATGTTGTAGAGGTAGTCCGGCTGGAAGCTCAGCCCGAACCTCTCGGCCAGGGTGTTGATGTGCTCGTGGCGGGTCGGGTCGGAGACCAGCAGCAGCTTTCCGCCCTTCCGCACGAAGCGCTCCACCAGGGCCGCCTCCGCGTCGGAGTACGGGGCCTGGGGAACGATGACCGCCAGGCTGTCGGCCCGCCGCAGCTTCTCATCCAGCTGGGGCAGCCGGCCGTTCTGCTCGAAGTAGTCGAAGCCGCCGATGAGCTCCACGTCGTATCCCCGGTTGGCCACACGAGTGGTGAGGGTGACGAGCTCGTTTTCCGAGAAGGCGTTGCGGTGCAGGGCGTCCACCAGCAGGAGGCCCCTCCTGACCTGGGCCGCGGGCGAGTCTACGAACCCGCCAGAGGGGACACTGGGCGAGGTTATCTGCTGATAGGGAATCTCCACCGGGGGCGGCTGGTCATATCCTACCCGGTAGAAGAGGAAGTACACGACCACAAAGGCCGCGGCGGCAAACAGGGGCAGGAGTGCCAGTATTCCCAGCTTACGGGCCATGTCCCACGTACAGGTAATAGGCGTTGGGGTGTCCTATCTCCATGGGGAGCTCCGGGATGGGGTCTTCCTGGCCTATGGCCAGCGTGCCGTAGAGCATCAGCCTTCGCATGGTCTCGAGCGTCGGCATGCCGCCGTCGGGCCCCTCCAGGCTGCCGTCTCCGCTGGTGTAGCCAGTCGCCAGCAGACCGAGGGCGTTGGCCAGCCCGGAGTCTCCCCCGGCCTCCAGGGGCTCGAGGACGCGGCGTAGATTCTCGAAGAACTCCCGCTGCGCTTCCAGGTTCACGTCCACGAGCCCGTAGCGGGAGATTCCCGCCAGCTCCGCGGCCTTTTCGATGGCATGGCTGTCCGTGCCGATCTCGTCCGCCAGGCCCAGGGTCACGGCTTCCGCCCCGAAGTAGACGCGCCCCTGGACCAGCTCGTCCCTGGACATTCTGAGCCTGTCGCCCCGTTCGCTTATGACTATCTGGGCGAACCTTCCCTTCAGACGGTCCGTGGCGGCGATCCACTCTCTCCTCGGGCCCCCGTCGAGCTTGTGGGGGCCGCTGAACACCACGGACTCGGCGGGAATGGGCGGGATGAAGGGCCCGAGACGCGAGACCACGCCCACGTTTCCCGTGAGTGACGACGGCTGGGTGTACAGGTATGAAGCACCCATGGACATCAGGTAACCCCCGCTGGCCACCAGATCGTTCATGACCACCACGACGGGCTTCTTCTCCCGGAGCTCGCGGGTCTCCAGGTACAGGCGTTCGCTGGCGGTCGCGGTGCCGCCCGGGCTGTTGAGCTTGATTACGACAGCCTTGATGGAGTCTTCGCGCAGGGCGTAGTGGAGATACTCGGTGATGCCGTAGGCCGACAGCTCGTTGATGACGGTGTAGGGCACGTGGATCACGCCGACCTTGGGTTTGCCGGGGAAGGCGTAGACGAATATCAGCACGCCCGCCGCTATGCCGAGACCGGCCACGGCGGGCACTGCGACGTACCACGCGTTCAACACTCTTTTGATGGCGGCTAAGAGACCCATTACCTACACTGTCGGCGCAGATGGGAGCCCATGCTCCTACGGCCAACTCCCTGCTCGCCCCGCTTCCGTCACTCCCGGGCAGGCGGGAGTCCATGCCATCCAGGGGCCGGAGGCGTCGGCAGCCAATTCTACTTGAATGTTACGCACATTAGCAACCGACGGATTCCGGGGACCGGCGCGGCCCTCAGCGGCGCCACTCGGCTATGTTCCACATCTCCGTGTCCCAGCCGTTGATCCGCACGCCCCGCAGGGTATTCAGGTGGGCGGAGACGAAGCCCCGGTCCACCAGGGGAATCTCGTAGTAGGCCTGCACGTGCATGTCGTTCAGCCGCTTGACCAGCGCCTCCCTCTCGGGGCCGGTGCTGGTCTGGGCAAGCCGGGCGAAGACCTCGTCGTACTCCGGGTTGCAGGATCGGGCGTTGTTGTCTCCCGACCAGTTGTTGTCCCGGGTCTGGATGTGGCTGCAGAGGGGGCCCGACAGGTACTCCTGGGGGTCTATGCCGGGGCCCGAGGCGTACATCTGCACGTCGGCGAAGAAGCGGCGGTACGACGCGTCCCTGTCGGCCACCGGGTCGCCGCCGAAGAAGACGCTGGCGTCGTGGTCCACCAGCTCGGTGTCGATGCCTATCTGGCGCCACCAGTCCTGGATGAGCGCCTGGGTGTCCTGGCGAATGGCGTTGGTCGAGGTCTGGTAGACGATGCGCAGGGGGGCGCCGTCGTGCTCGCGGACCCCGTCCCCGTCGCCGTCCAGGACGCCGTTCTCGTCCAGGAGGCGGTTGGCGCCCTCGATGTCCTGGGAGAGGCAGCCGTCGTTGGCGGTGGAGGCATAGATGGGGGGGCCGGCGATCAGGTTGCACTCGGGCTCCCCGGCGAAGCCGTAGAGCCGGCCGGCTAAGAGGCCGCGGTCGATGGCCATGGACATGGCCTGGCGGATGGGTTGGAAGCTGAGGAAGGGGTGGGGGTTCCGGCCGTCCAGGTACTCGGAGCGGTCGTCGCCCAGGGCCGGGTCCGCGTTGGTCTGGTTGACCACGATGCGCTCCACGAGGCTGGTGAAGGCCACGGCCACCCTGGCCAGCCCGGTCTCCTCCATCGCGGCGAGGGTCTCGGGCTCCACCTGCAGGTTCCAGGCGTAGTCGGCCTCCCCCCTCTCCATGACGGCCCGGGCCGCCGAGATGGCGTCGCCCCCGCCCTCGAGGAGCACCCGGTCGAAATAGGGCCTCTCTCCCCGGTAGAAGGGGTTGCGCTCGTAGACGGCCCGGTCGTTGGTCTTGAAGTCGACGATGCGGTAGGGGCCGGTGCCGAGGGGCGCGGTGTTCTGCTCCTGGCAGGTGGCGGCGGCCGCGCCGATGCAGCCGGCGAACTGGGCCCCGCTGATGATGGGGGCCCCGGCGCTGACGAAGGCGTTGTAGGGATAGGGCGTGGGCGCGTCGAAGGTGATCCGGACGGTGAGGTCGTCGACGGCCTCCACCGAGGCGATGCCGTCGAAGGAGCTCTCGCCGGTGCAGCCCGTGTCCTCGTCGGTGCAGTAGCGCCAGGTGAATACGGCGTCCTGGGCCGTCACGTCGCTGCCGTCGGACCATTTCAGGCCCTCTTTCAGCTTCCACGTGATGGACTTCAGGTCCTGGGAGACCCCGCCGTTCTCCAGCGTGGGCACCTGGGCGGCCAGGGCCGGCGCCAGGTTGCCGTCGGGGTCGTACCTGGCCAGGGGTTCCAGGGTGATGGCCGCGGCGTCCCTGTCCTTGAAGCCCGAGGAGAGGTAGGGGCTGGGCAGGGTCGGCGCCTGCCAGTAGAGGATCGTCAGGACCTCCTCGTCCTCCTCCGGGACCGGCGTCTGCGTGGGGGCCGTGGTCGGCTCCGACGTGGGCGCGGGCGCGGCCGTGGGCGTCTCCACGTCCGCGCCGTTGCAGGCAACGAGCAGGAGCAGGGCAACGAGGCCCAGGACGTATGTCAGGGGTCTGGGCATGGGCGTCCTACATCCTTCCGCCGGCTGGCATAGATATCTCGACGAGAGAATCGATCTCCCCGTCGTCCGCTTCTCGCCAAGCCCCAACCAGGGCGAGGGCCCCTCGTGGCGCTGAAAGCTGGGCTTTCGCCTGTGCCTGGCTATCTCGCTTGACCACTGGCAACACCTCCGGCCCGCGGGCGTACTTGCCAACACCACATATAGTGCTTCAACCGGACGATGAGTGCAACTTCGATTCTTTGGCTTTGGTGAAGGGCTCTTGCATCGTCGTGCGAGGAGCGTCAAGAGCCGGGCACACACTTCCCAACACGTCTTCACGAACGCATCAGGACTGTATCAGCCCCTCCTGGGGCATGGTCCAGGGCAGGCTGTAGAACGGCGCGAACTGCGGGGCGCGGGGCACCGGCATCTCCCCAAAGGGCACGTCGATAATCACCGGGGCCCGGCGCTCCAACGCCTGCGGAATGAGTGTCTCCAGCTCCGCCGCGTCGCTTGCCCTCATGCCTACCGCGCCGAACGACTCGGCGAACCTGACGAAGTCCGGGTTGCTGAGGTCGGTCCCATAGGCTCCGCCAAACGCGTCGTCCAGGTCCCGCGCCACGTTGCCGTAGGAGTCGTTGTTGAAGACCACGGTCACGACGTCGATGCCGTACCGGACGGCCGTGGCGAGCTCGGACGAGTTGAACATGAACCCGCCGTCCCCGGTCATGCAGACTACGGGGCGGTCGGGCCTTGCGACCTTGGCTCCCAGGGCCGTGGGGAAGCCGTAACCGAGATTGAACGAGTAGCCGGAGTCTATGTACGTCTTCGGGCAGTGCACCTGCCAGTGAGTCCGGGCATAGTAGCCGAACTGCGTAACGTCCCAGACTACGAAGGCGTCCTCGGGGACGCCCTTCCGGATCGCTTCCAGGATGGGGTACTGGGGCTCCTTGAGCCGGATGTCATAGTAGGCTATCAGCCTGCGTGCGGCGCTTACCGCCTCGGCGGGCGAGGGACGGTCTCCCGCCCGGGCCTCGATGAGATGGGGAAGCAGCGCCTCCATGGTCGTTCCGGCATCGCCGTGCAGGGGAATGGTGTTGGACTGGTGCCTCGTGAGCTCCGTGTCGTCTATGTTGATGTTCACCAGCGTCGACGCCTCCTGGGCGGGATAGCCCAGGGAGAAGCGCGCGCCGATTCCTATCACCACGTCGGCGGACTGCATCACCTCGTAGAGCTGGTTCATCTCCTGCCTCTCGCCCCTGGGGCTGAAGCAAGAGCCGTAGGACAGTGGATGTCCATCGGGGATGACCCCCTTGCCGCCGCTGGACGTGATGACGGGTATGTTCGTCGCCTCGGCCAGCTTGACCAGCGTCTGCTCCGCATCGGACCGCGCCACGCCGCCCCCCGCGTATATGAGGGGCAGCGAGGACCCGGAGATGACCCTCGCCGCCTCCCGAAGGTCTTCCGGGCTGGGCACGATGCGAGAGACGGCGGCGGGACTCCGCAGCCTCACCTCTTCCCGCTCCACCCCGGCTTCGGGCGGCATCTCTATCAGGACGGGACGGGGACGGCCGGTGCGCATCTGCCGGAACGCTTCGAACACGGCGTCGGGAACCTCGCGAGGCCTGGATGCCTGTCGCTGCCACTTGGTGACGGAGCGCACGGCGCCGCCCTGGTCCGCGATCTCGTGCACGGCGCCAAGGTTCTTGCCGATGGCGCCCCGGGGAATCTGGCCCGCTATGAGGAGTACGGGCATGGAGCGGGAGTATGCGTTGGCCAGGCCGGAAGCCGCGTTGTAGAGGCCTACGCCCGGGACCACCAGCGCGACCCCCGGCTTGCCCGACGCACGGGCATAGCCGTCGGCCATGTACGTCGTCGCCTGTTCGTGGCGTGTGGTGATCATGCGAATGCCGGGCTCGTCCCGGATCGCGGCGACGATGCCGTAAATCTGTATGCCCGGTATTCCGAATACGGTCTCCACGCCTTCCCCTACAAGCGATTTGGCAAGCGCTTCACCTCCGCTCAGGTCAACCATTGTCTTGCCTCCCCCGTGTGACTGACGCGGCAATGTACTATTCCGGCGACCGGCGAAAGGCGGCCACCTCATCGGTGCGCGCCCATTGTACGCGCGGCTGGGGGTTCTACGCTAGACTCAGCTACGGCTGCCAGTCCTCACAGAGTCCAAGGGAGCACAAGGTAGGACTCTCCTATTGCAACGCCGCAGCTCTGGCATCAGAATGCATGCCAGGAGAGATTGGACCCAACGGGTCCTTCTCTTGCATCACATAAGGGAGGTCCAAGCATGGGCACAATATCCGTGAACCGGCTGGCTGGTCTGTCCCTCATATTCGGCCCGATAATCGCCTTCGTCTTCTTTCTCATAGAGCCGGGCGGACTGCTGATAGACAGCGCCGAGGTGTCGGACGCTGTCGGCTCCATAACGGCCAAGGGCGCCAATGCCGCGCTGACCAACGTGACCAACATCGGGATAATCCTTGGCCTGGCCCTGATCCTCTCGGGCCTCTATGCGCTGATGCGGAACGTAACCCTGCAGGGCAACGGGAAGGCGCTCGTCCAGATGGGCTTCTTCATGATCTTCGTTGGACTGTCCGGTTGGATCCTGGCCAGCGGCATGGACTTCATCCTGGCCGATGCCCAGACCAGCGACCAGATTTCGGGAACCGTTCCCGTCTATTACGTCGGCTCCGCCGTCCTGTACGCCGGTGGGATCATGCTGGGCTTCGGCGGCTTCATTTTCGCGTTGGGCCTCTCCACGCGGGGCGAGTTCAACCGGATAGTCTCCCTGTTGGCTGCCCTTGTGAGCCTGGCCGTAATGGTCTTCTTCATGATAGCTATACTCTACAACGACGGCCGGGACACCTTTATCACCCTGGCCCGGGGCTTCTACGTGCTGCTGGTTATCTGGTACGGATATCTGGGCTCCAAGCTGATGAACCGGCCCGACCCCGACCTGTGGCAGTAGACGGAGGCCGGCGCCGGAGCATGGTTGGACCAGCGAGCGGCCGGCCCACCCCGCCAAGGCCGTGGCTGGCCATCACTACCAGTGAGGATTGGTGGAAAGCCCTGTCCATGATGGCTTGAGCGATGTTCAGGCTCTGCATGTGTCCGGTGCCTATGTCATGGTCTGAGACCGCGACTTTCCGGCCTTGCCAGGATTCTACCTCACCGCTCTGGCCCATCGACAGCCCTTCGGCTCCGTTCTAGGGACAGGCCCGACCCTCTCTTAGCAGTAGCAGGGGCTGAGGTACGCGGGTTGCGGCGACAGTATTGCCAATGGCCGATGCGCCGCAGGGCCGCGAGAACCACAGGGGCTTGACAGCTATCAGCCTACCTCATTACAATCTCTAGGGTTCCTGTTAATGATATGAGATATCAATACGGGCCCGGCATATCCGGCGCGGATAGCATAGTCCATCGCTGGCAGTATTGATATATACTCTCAATAACTGAAAAGGAGAGATCCGACAATGGCAAACAAACAGGCATGGCTCCTCCCACTGCTCCTTTTGGCTCTCGCAACCGTCCTGGCGTGTGGCGAGAAGGTGGTAGAGCGGACTGTCGAGGTGCCGGTGGAGCGGACCGTCGAGGTGCCGGTGGACCGGATCGTCGAGGTGCCGGTGGACCGGACTGTCGAGGTGCAAGTGCCCGTCGTAAAGAACCTTATAGTCAATAATCTTCAGGAGTGCGCCGCTTCCTACGACCAAGAGACCGACTACTTTCCGGACAAGACCGAAGCTCAATATGCCAACGAGTGGCAGGTCGAGTACTTCAACAACTACAAGGTGCTGACAGTCGATACCGACACCAGCCCGGATGTTCAGAGCAACATCAAGTACGTCTTGGTGCAGTGTGGGACGCCGGCTCCGGCCCTCTCCGGGGAGCTCGCAGACGCCATGGTCGTCGAGGTCCCTGTCCAACGTTTCTGGGAAGGTGGCGGGGCGACGTTCGCTGCGTTGGATACCCTTGGTGTCCTGGACTCGCTCATCGGGGTGAATACGCGAACATCCGGTTCGCAGAACCACTTCATTCCGGATGTCATCGCCCGCGTTGCGCAGGACGACGTACACAAGGAGACGAGCTATGGAGAAGACCTGGAGCTGATCCTCGACGGCGACCCCGACGTCTACTTCCAGTACAATGGGGACGACTGGCGGAACAACGCCCTCCAGGTCGGCGTGCCTGCCATTCACTACTCGCCTTTCTCGGAAGGCCCGCTGGGTTCCGCCGAGCAGGTGAAGTTCGTATCGCTGTTCTTCAACCTGGAGGCCCGAGCCGAGAGGTATTTCGACCCGATTGCCCAAGAGTACAACAGGGTCAGGGAGTTGGCCCAGAGCCAGACCGAATCTCCGACCATCCTTCTGGGCACTATTGCGAGCTCCGGCCAGTTTCAGAGTAGGAATCGCACTCGCCTCGAGTCGATACTGATCGAGGACGCGGGAGGCAAACGTCCTCTGCTAACGGCCGTCGACCAGGGTTTCCTGGACGGCACCGCCCACCTGGGCTTCGGAGGAGTTGCCCTGGAGACCGCGCTGGAGTACGCTCAGGACTCTGAGTATTGGTTCGAGCTGGCGTTCAGGCCGCGGGCCACCAACGTGCCTGAATACCTGGAGCGTAACGTGCTCAACTCGAGCTTCGTGGCATTGGAGCATGGCAACGCGTTCCACCGGTATGGGCGGGAAGTCGACTACCACAGCACCGGGGCCGTGCGTGTTGACATCCTGCTGAAGGACATTGTGAGCATAATCCATCCGGGACTGTTCCCCAATCACCAGCTTGTGTTCCTTGATCGGATCGAAACGGCCGCTGAGATAGGAGTCATCGCGAGCAATCCGCAAGGACCGGTGGAGGAATACACTGCAGGGGCGGACTACTTTCCTGACAAGGTCGAAGTGAAATGGGCCGAGGACTGGACGGTCACCTATCACGGGAACTACAAGGTCGTGAACATGGGCCCTGTGGGCGATGCCAACGCTGGTTCCCGGGAGACCTACGTGCTCGTTCAGAAGGGAACGCCGGCGCCGGAGCTCACCGGCAATCTCGCTGGGGCTCATATCGTCCCGATCCCTGTGGAACGGGTCTACGAGAACTCCCGCGGCGCATCACTTGTGACGGCGCTGGAACACCTGGGCGAAGCGGAGTCTCTGATAGGGCTGGGGTACCTTCCCAGCGGCGACGTCTCCCAGACCACGCCCGAGCTGGCCCGACGGTACGAGTCCGACGGCTTCCTGATTACTGGAGCGGCAGACGCGTGGGAGCCGGTGGTGGCAGCCGAGCCGGACATGGTGGTCGTCCCGTTCAACGCTAGCCAGCGCGAGAGGGCGCGCTCGCTGGGCCTGCCTGCTGTGTTCTACAATTCGTTCTGGGAGACACCCCTTGGGTCAGCGGAGCACCTGAAGTTCTGGTCGCTGTTCTTCAACAAGGAGAAACTGGCGAATGAACTGTTCGCGCCGGTCGAGGAGGCATACGTGGCGCTGGCGGAGCGGGTGGCGAACGCGGTCCCGGCCGCTGACCGCGCCGCGGTGTTGCACGGCCAGCTCCTCAACGACGGCTCGTGGTTCACGTACGGCCCGGACAGAGTCGACTATCACCTGATCCGCGACGCGGGCGGCACGCCTATGCTGATCGATGAGGACATCGCACTGGACGCGTTCGCCCAAATCGCCATGGAGCTGGTGCTGGAGATAGTACCGGACGCCGACTTCTGGTGGAACGCTACGCACATCGCCATCGTGTCCGGCTTGGACATGTCGGATGGGGACGCGTGGGTGAGCGACAAACCGCTCTACGGTGAGCTGGACCCGCTGCGGAACGGGGATGCGTTCCACCACTTCAAGCCCGGTAATGACGACTACTTCAAGACCGCTCTCAACTACCGGGCCGACCTCCTGCTGAAGGACCTCGTGAGTATCCTCCACCCAGAGTTGGTGCCGAACCACGAGACCCTATGGCTGGAGCTCATAACTCCTCCTTCGAGTTGAGATCGAGAAACCAGGCAATGCCATTCGCAGCTAATGAGGGGGTGCGGATTCACTTCGACACCGAAGGAGCCGGCCCCCCGCTGGTCTTGCTGCACGGGTTTGGAGCATCAGGAGACGCCTGGCGCACAGGCGGCCACGTCGATGCACTGAGCGATGAGTTTCAGGTCATTACCATGGACGCGCGAGGGCATGGGAGAAGCGATAAGCCCCACGGTCCGGACGCCTACGGCTTGCCGAAGAGAGTGCGAGACGTCACATCGGTGTTGGATGCCGTTGGAGTGGAATCGGCCTATCTTCTCGGCTACTCGCTTGGTGGAATTGCAGGCTTCGGTGTCTGCACGTATGCGCCACAGCGTCTTCGCTCAGCGATAATTCTCGGCGCCCACCCGTACACTGAAAAACTTCCCGCAGATTTCGAGGAGTGGGGGCAGCGGTACGTCGATTGCGGCGCGCAGGCCGCCATAGAGCGGAGAGAGGCCGAGTCCGGCCCTCTCAGCCACGAGCAGAAGGCCGAGCTGGAGGCCCGCGACTGGAAGGCTCTAGGCGCTACGCTTGTTGCTACGAGCAGAATCCAGGGACTAAGTGAAGGGATTTCACAGGGTATGGTTCCCTACCTGCTGCTATGCGGGACCGGAGATGAGGACCACGATCTGGCCAGGCAGGCGGCGGCTGAGTTCCCCAACGTCTCCTTTAGGTCTCTCGAGGGACTCGATCACCATGAGAGCCGCTCTCACCTGGACATTCTCATTCCCATAGTCAAGGACTTCTTTGGCTCGGGGCTCGACCACGCCGTTACTCGGGCAGGATGAGCACTCCCGAGCCGACGACCTCGACTCCCACCCGGCCTGAGCCTGTTCAGGCATCGGAACAGGGCTGCCTGCCGATTGACACCGGCTCCCGCGCCAAGCGGCAGCTGGCGATATTTGTCCTGCTTGCTATCCTGGGCGTAGCTGCAGTCATGGCGTCCCTGAGCTGGTCGTCGGTCAGCATACCGGTTGATCAGGTGGTGACAGTCCTGATTGGGGGCGAAGCCGAGAAGAGATCATGGCAGACTATCGTCATGGACATCCGGCTTCCAAGGGTCTTGACCGCCATGATGGTCGGTACCGCCCTGGGGCTCGCGGGCCTGCAGATGCAGACCGTGTTCAGGAACCCCCTGGCCAGCCCGTTCACCCTCGGAGTGTCTTCCGGAGCCAGCCTCGGCGTGGCGCTGGTCATTCTCGTGAGTCCGACTTCCGCGGATATCTTCTCCGGGGTTGGCGGCAGCTTCTTCACCAATCTTGGGACAGTTGCGGGCGCGGCTCTTGGCGCGGCGGCGGTGCTTTCGGTCATGCTCGTAGTCGCGTCCAGAGTAAGGGATATGGTAGTAGTGCTGCTGCTGGGGGTTGTGATGGCTGCGCTGATAGGCGCTGTCGTAACCATCCTCATTTTCTTCGCCAACGAGCAGCAGACCAGGGAGTTCGTGGAGTGGGGCCTGGGCAGCTTCAATCGCGTTCGCTGGGGAGAGATGCCCTACATGTCGTCCTCAATTGGGGTAGCACTGATATTGGCCGTTCTCACGATCAAGCCGCTGAACGCCCTGCTCCTCGGAGACAACTATGCTCAGAGTATGGGGCTGAACGTGAAGTGGGCAAGAGTCGTCATCATGGGAAGCGCGTCTCTCATGGCCGGGGCGGTCGTCGCTTATGCGGGGCCCATAGGGTTTCTTGGCATCGCCATACCTCACATCGCTCGCGGAGTCTTCGGCACGTCCGACCATCGAATCCTGGTCCCCGGCTCCGTACTGGTCGGAATCGCAATCGCGTTGGCCTGCGGAATACTTGCCGAACTCCCCAACAGCAGCCTCAATCTGCCCATAAACGCAGCGACGGCATTGTTTGGAGGACCAGTGGCCATTTGGGTGCTGCTGAAGGCGAGAAGGGGCTTCGCCCTGTGAGCCAAGTTGCGCTGGCCGCACACTCTCTCGCTGTCGGTTACAGAGCAGGGCCAACGAGGTATCGCGCTGTCCTCGAAGGCGTGGACTTAGAGCTGCACCAGGGCGAATTCGTCGGTCTGCTTGGTCCCAATGGCACTGGCAAGTCAACCCTGCTCAGGACTTTCGGCAGGATGCAGCCGCTGCTTGCTGGAAGTGTGGAGATAGATGGACGGAACATTCACCGTCTGAGCAATCACACACTGGCGACCCTGTTGAGCGTTGTACTCACAGATCGCCTAACCGTGGGTCGTCTAACTGCCTATGAGCTGGTGGGCCTGGGGCGCTATCCCTACACCGGCTGGGCTGCTGGACTGACTCCTGAAGACCACAGGATCATCCGGTGGGCTATAGGCGCAACCCGCTCTGACGATCTGGCGGCACGTGACGTCTCCGAGCTGAGTGACGGCGAACGTCAGAGGGTGATGATTGCCCGTGCCCTTGCTCAGCAACCCACCGTCATGCTGCTGGATGAACCCACTGCGTTTCTGGACCTGCCCACTCGTGTTGAGATAACGGGTCTGTTGAAGCGACTGAGCCGGGAAACGGGTCTGGCAGTCCTCATGTCCACTCACGACCTGGATTTGGCGTTGAGGTCCGCTGACACACTGTGGTTGATCACCCCTGAGGGCAGAGTCGAACATGGCGCGCCAGAGGACCTGATACTGCGGGGAACGTTGCAGTCCACGTTCTCCAGCGCTGAGCTTATCTTCGATTCCGACATCGGGGGCTTTAGGCCCCGGACCTCGGCCACGGGCAATGCTTTGCTGATCGCCGATGGACTTTCCGGAAGGTGGATGCGCCGGGCACTGGAACGGGAGGGCTTCAGGATTCTCGACGGCCGAGTTGCCGGCGAGAAGATCGACGTTGAAATAGTCGCCGACGATTCAGCGGGAACATCCGCGTGGCGATTGAAGATGGGCGGGGTAGAGCACCGCTGCCCGGACATTGGCTCACTTATTGCTCAGATCACCAGTTCGAGCAGCCAAGCATAGCCTGAACAAAGCCCAACTAGCTCTCGAGTCAAAATCGGTCGACCATTTTTGGTGGGCCGGGTAAGACTGAATTGCGAACTTTTCGATGGGAGGTTCTGATATGACGATGCCGGGTTGGTGGACCAAAAATTCGTTTCTTGAAGTCTTGCGTCGCTAGATCGGTCTTGCTTTGAATTCACGATGAAGTCCGACCGGCTTGCTCTTATGACGGGATCTGAGGAGACGGCACGACCTGATGGTGCCCTACCCCAACCAATGCGAGCCATGGGGTCCCATCCCGGTGATCCTCCTTGCTTGACTGGATGTCGTCTTGGTCGGCAAAAAGCACGTAAGAAGCATGCCCTGGGTTGGCGACACTGGAGTACTTGATACCATCAACGCGGGAGCCTTCCCATGTAACCCGGTCTCGAATATATTCGGCTACGACCTGTGTGGGCACGTAGCCGACGTGTGCTCTGTCGGTTCTTTCAATGGGACGAGCAATCTCATGCGCGATGTGACGCAAGAACATGATAGCTTCGCGCGGCCAAACCTCCGCGCTGTCGGCTACAGGCTGGAACAAGCTGGGTATTGGCGGAATATTCGATAGGTCAAGCAAGACTGCCTGCCTTAGAGTCTCGAATTGTCCCACTGCGAAATAGCCTGGACCGGTCGCCGTCTCTTTAACAGCAGTTTCCTCGTCGTCGCAACCGTAGAACATAGGAATACCCGCCGGGCTCATCCTGTTTGACTGATTCGCTTTTCCGACGGGCGGCGGTCCCAAGTCTTCAGGTGTCTTCCAAGTACCCTCTTGATCCTCATATCTCGCACGGCGCAGACTGCTACCCGAGGGTAGTTTGATAAACTGGCCGGAGAATTCCGCGTATTCGAAAATCTTTTCGAGTACCTCTCCGGGGTCGTAAGCCCTTAGCTCGTGCGGATCGCCTTTATCGAGCAGGAAAAAGAACCTTCGTCTATGCATGACGACTTCACGGAAATATGCCCAGCTAGATTCGGCGCGCTCTAGGTTGTTTAGGCCATAAGGGTCAGCTTCGCACCAATCTTGTTCGTAATGTTCACCAAACAAGTCTGGTAACAGTTGGTCTTCGTTCCCCTGTGGAAACTCTAGCCCGATGACGTCCGTGGCCAACTCGTAGGCGTCCCAGAACTGACCAGCCCATTCGCCGTCTACCCATCCCATTTCGTCCACCGCCCGGCTGTACTCTTGGAACAGGCAATTGGTGAAGTGAGTCGAGACGTCGTCGATTGGTGCAGAAATCGGCTTCCTGTCCACATTGGGGCAATAGAAACACTCCTCGGACTCTGCGTTCTCCTTTATGAATTCAACTAGCCCGGGGTCTTCGAAGCAGAGGTAACAGACGAATTTCCCTTGCTCGGACACGGAAACACTCCACTGGTAGGATGACCCCAGGGATCCAGGCGAGGTCCAGAATATTGTGGTAACCACCAGCCCCGATAGGCTACTGGGCCGAATGCAATTCCGCGAAAATAAGCCTCTACCCCGAAGACCTATTGATGGTCTTCCTTGATGAGACCCAGCTCACGAAGCGGCTCAAGGACGCCATTCTCCAACTTACTTTTGTCGAAACCGTCCTTCGGTCTCGCGCTGGCGTGAATGGAAACTTCACCTGCGACATCGGCAAGGTTGGCGAGCGCGTTCCACGCTCCGTACAAGTCATTCCGATTGGCAGTGAACGAAAGAGCTACTTCTTGCACCTCTTCTTCGTTGACTTCATTGACCGGAGGTGTCTCTCCCTCGGTACCGGGGGTTTCTTTGTTGTCGTTTGTCCCGGTGTCTTCCACTTCCTTATTGCCTTGACCTGTGTCGTCTTCGCCTGATGGGGGTGTTGTGTCGGCTGGCTTTGTGGGGAGTGCCCGGGGTGTGATTAGGAATCCCGAGTCCAGGTCGATTTCGTCGTCCGATACACTCCTCTCAAAAGCAACCCGGCTTAAATCGAGTCGGTAGCGTCCGTCCTCGCCCAGGTTAGGTCGCCCTGTTGTGTATCCAAATAGCCCGGTCTCCACCCCACGTGCGACAGCTCTTTCCACTACCTCATGTTCGACTATCCTGGGGAAACCAAGAAAGGAATAGAAACCCTCCAATACTCTCGAGGTAGGTATCCCTGGTTCATCCGAATCCACCCCATCCAACTTGAAGAGTTCGACTATCTTTCCTGGAGCGACTGACCCGAATACCTTTCTCTGTGCGGTGACTAGCAATTCCGTGAGGCGCTGGTGGATGAGGGCGCGCTTTTTCTCATCCAACGTTGTTTGCAGAGGCCGTCCTCCAATGCTGACTTTCTCGAAGGATAAGGACCCGTTGTCGGATCTTGGCAACCATACTTCGGCGTAGAGTCTTAGCAACGCCGATTCAGCCCCAGATTTCTCTGTGGCGTTCCGTTCTCTGAGTTGATCCCTTTGTGGAGCAGTAAGGTTTAGTTCTCTCCACTTGCTCTGGACTCGTTCGACGGCCAACAGGTAACGTACGGCCCTTCGTAACCCTTCGACTTGGTCCCCGGACGGCACTGCAACGCCGAGGCCGTTCTTGTAATCGCGAGTTCGGTTTCCGTAGTTCTCGCAGATGTTGCGAGAGTGTTTATGTTGCTCCGCCTCCGATTGAACGGCAAACTCAAGCGGCATGTAGGCGATCAGAAATCGCGTTTCTCTGTCAGGTACATCAGGTGACTTACTTGGCCAGACGATGGCGGACCTTTGACCAGCCAGTCGTTCTTCAATCAATTCCTTTATTCTGGCTCTAATGCCATCTTCGTCCCTCGTGACGACCTCTGCCTCCTGCTCGACTAGCAACGTTACATTCGGATCCTTCTTGAAGCAGTATCGGGTACCGTCAAAGTGGAGATAGAGGCAGTTCTCTTTCAGCTCCTTGAGACACGCCTGCACGGTCGTGCTATCCAGGTCTGGACCAACACAGGTCCGAAGGAGATCTCCTTCCCCTATGCCTGGCGGCAGAAGGTCTCCTTCTGTCCCGCCAGAGCGTCGGAGGCCTCCGAAAGAAGACATCAACACGGTAGTTGCCAATCGGGTGGCAGGCCGTTTGCCAGCCTCCGCCGTCGTTTCGAGTGCCCTTCGCTCGTCTATTCGACGCGCACGGGCATTCGCACCGATGAAATCATGCTCCAGGCACGGCTGGAAGTCCTCTCGCTGGCCAACTTCCTTGAAGAAAGCGAGGCGCACATCGGGGTCGTGCATGGGCACATCCCCAAGTCCTAGCAGCATCCTAGAGTGCCCGGATTTATGGGCCGAGCGTAGGCAGGAAGCCAGAAACCTTAAGGCGCCACGTGTACGCTGAAAATCGGGAATTGCAGCCCACCGCTCTCGCATCATGTCGATAAGGTCCGGGTGAAAGGGATAGGAGGACCTGATACGGTCACGTAGAACCATGCCCTCCTCCTCGGCCTGTTGCCGCTCAGAATCGCTCTGCGCATAGGCCCGGCGCATCTGGGTAAAGTTATCCCGATAAGTTTCCGCGGCGCGTTCAGCAGCGTCCTTTATAGGCTCTTTGGCCAGCAGCCTCCGTTGGATTACGTTGAGTATTTCGTTACCCTCAACCGCCTCTCTACGCTGGTCCTTACGAGCAGCTAGGTGCTCCACCGTTTGAAGGAGGCTCATATATTCCAAGGACTCTCGCCTACTGGACTGCAACGAGAAGACCAAAGCAGCATTGTCGACATTACCGACTGCTACCGTCAGCCGCTTCAGGAATGACAACGTTTCATCCCTGAGGGTGGTCTGCTCCACACGCACCCCTCCGGCACTGATGAGATACTCCAACAACTCGTCCATGAGGATTAGACTTGGACCTTGTTTGAGCAGTTCAATAATCACATCGCCGCCTGGAGCGACGCGCGCTTCGTCTTGCTCCCGGACTATTTCGTACCCCTCCCGACCTGCGAGCGCCCATGCTATCCAGCCCCAAATCGTCCTCGCCGAGAACCCTTCTCCGGGCAGTCGTTTACCGACCTGCACGTCGCAAAATTGGCCATCAATGGCAGCAACGCGTACTCCGTGAGGCCTGGGTAACCCAATCGCTTCAGGCAAAGCGTCCAACGTTGCTCGCGACCGCGCACCGTGCAGCAATGCAGCCAGGGTGTGCGACTTCCCACCTCCAAAAGGGGTCACCAACTTGAGCACGCGGCTGCCCTGAGAGCCATCCAGCCGCCCGAGCACATCTTCAAGAAGAGACTTCAGGCCACTTGTAAGGTATGACGCCTGGAAGAACCTGTCAGGGTCCCGGTAGACTGGGGGAACGCGGGGCAATTCTGAATCCGGGAACCCAAGGTCACGTCCGATTAGGTAATCGAACAACGCTCCCAAATCGAGTGCGAAAATATCCTCAGAAAACTCTTCTGAAAGAACGTCGGGATGGAGATCCACTGATTCGAGCCAAGTGCGATTGTCGCTGGTCATGTCGTAGTCTCCCCAAAAAGAGGCATAACGGCCTGGCGGTCAGGTTGTCTGCTGGGGCGGCGAGAAGTGCCGTGCTCCTCTACAACGGCGCGCCAGTTTGCAGTGAGCTTATGGAGCGCGGACAATTCTTCTGCGAGCCCATGCTCGGCTGTCGGTCGAGCTGTCAGCACAGGACCGGACAGTGCTTGTGCAACAAGGCGAAGCTGTTCTAGGTTCGGTCCCGACAGCCTGATGTAATTCTGCAGTTCGTCGGGTCTGTTCTCAATCAACCAAAGTATTCTGTGGAGCATATCAATAAGCGGCGCGGGCCCACCATTCTTGGACAGCCCAAGCTCTTCATGTGCTCCCCTCTCCGAATACGTTCGGACATAAACATTTGAGCCTCGCTTCTCTACCAGAGTCGGGACGGGGCCTACCAATCCGGATGCTTCGTCCAACTCGATGCTCTGAGGGTAGCAGAAAACAAAAGCTTCGCCGGCATCGATCTCGGCGACTCCGTACGTAAAGCGCCACAGGATATAGAATCTGGTGACGTGGTCAACCCCTACAACTCCTGAGCTCTGAAGGTCGAATATCTCCCTAAGCATCGACTCCAACACGGCTCCTTCAACCTCTCGTAGGAAGACCTCCGGAGTCATCTCATCGCCATTTGCGTATTCTACGTGACGAAATCGCGTGTATGGTTGAAGACCGGCGCCTACAGATGCCATCAGCAAATCCGCGCCACCTAAACCTTTCCCGTTGTTCCACAGGCTGCTTATCCGCTCATCAGCGATTTGTTGCAGCAATGGTTCAACATCATCTTCATAATTTCCCGACCGCGCTTCCGGCCTGGGCCGCGCGACAAGGAAGATCGAGGAGCGCAACGCGGCGTCACCTTGATGCGCAGCACGAGACTTGGCCTCCGTCTCAATAGGCCACGCCTCGGTTACTTCGAACCCAGTTTCGCGAAGCGCGTTGACCAACGTCGCCCAACCAGCTGTGGTTCTATGAGCATAAACGAGTGCTAGAACCCCGTCAGGCTTGAGAACTCGCCGCACTTCGCCAAGAGCCTCGGCCAAACACCCTTCGAAATACTCGTATGCTGCGTCCTTTGTGCCACCCTGGCGGTACGCCGCAGCGACACACTCTTGACGCTTGGGCGAAAGCTGGGAGGCGAAGTGCTCCGGGAAGATGTGCTGCAAAGTCGGTTGAAGCCATACGTAGAACGTGTCCGCCAACTCTGAATAAGACTCGTTGTCATAGTATGGTGGATCGGTGACTACAGCATCAAAGCTGGCATCGGCGAAGTGCCCCATTGCTAGTCTAGTAGCGCTTCCCCTCAACACTGTGGCTGGCTCCCCTGCATCCGACTCGCGCTCAATAAAGGCAACCACGTAGTCTAGCGCCGACCGCCAACTTCCCGAACTGCCGGCGAATAGGTTCACCTCGGGATAATCCCAGGTCATTGCGAGCCGCTTCATGGAAGTTGAGCTCTCAATTTTCTCACCCACATTGTTCCAACGTGCCAGAGCGTTGAATCGGTCGGTCATACGGCTCATCAACAAGGAGAGGTAAACCGTGATCGCTTCGGCTCGGCCGTTGTCGATCCCGTTCCCCAGCATCTCGCTGTGGGCGATTTGAACCTGCTTTACGAACTCCAGGAGAACAGCCCTTTGGCGAGGCGTATACGCTTCCCTGAATCGTTCCACCCCGTAAAGATAGCTCTTTCCAGTCGCAAGTCCCGCATTGCCCGTCGGTGGGATTATCGCGTCCATCGTAACTGCACGAAGTTCCTTTTCCAGTTCTAGGGCGCGTGTCTCGGCAGCGGACTGACGCCTTTCCTCTTCGCCAACCCACGAATCGTCAATGAAATAAAGCTTTCCGGAACCGAACGGGTTCACACATATGACGCATAGGAGTTGCTGCCCAAAACCCTCACTCGTTCCGTAGTTGCGTACATATTTGGCGGCGACAGCAGACCCGCAGCACAAGCACTTGGTAGCTGTGCCTCGCATACCATCAGCAGGGTCGAACCCTAGTTCGTTTACCGTAGAGCCCTGCACGACAGTAAACTCCACTCGCCCTTCCCGTGGATGAGGAATCGGCCGCAGGGCTACATAGCCTGAGTCCTTTTTTCGCAGCCATGTTTGGCGGTAAAGTGGCACTACTGCTCTGCATTGCGGATTAGGGCATCGGACGGTTCTGGCCCAAAGGAAGGCAAACGGGGTCAGTGTCCCAGGTGCCTCTTTCATCCCATCGAATCGAAGACGGGTCTCTACATCGGGATAGAGGTCCTGAGGAATAGGAATCTCGGGATAAAAATCCGCAGTATCGATGCGAACGCGCTCGGCCACCAGTTCAGCCCACTGTCGCACATCTTCAGCGAGGGATCGCCCGTACCGTTGCGGATACTCGCAAGTAGCTTTCAGGATCAGAAACGCGACCGGGTTTAGGTCGACCGCGTAGGAGTCGCATCCCAGACGGAGGGCTTCCAGGGGGATTGCACCCCCACCGGCGAAACAGTCCAAGATTCGTGGCGTTGATCCTCGGCTATCGCTGATTCGTTTGCGAGCCTGTTTCAGTACTTTTGGTGATGCCCCCCACTGACACAACTCTTTCAAGAAGCCATCTTGTTGGTTGCGTTCCTCTGCTGATGTCGGGGCATCGACCAAGGCGGAGTAAAGCGCTGCCCGGCAAGCAACTAGTGGCCGGCGTGCTCGCCACGGGTGTAGGGTCGAAATGTGTCCCTTCGTCCTCGGCTCTCCCGACGCTTCCGAGCTCAGCCAACCCACCGGGAGATAGTCTTCGATCAGACGTCGATCCCCAGTTTTCACAGTGACTCCTCACGCTGCTCGCGCGCAGCTTGCTCAACGGCACTTGCAGGAACGTCGTAGTGGCGGGTGGCCACGACCTCCTGCTTGACGTGGTCGAGTTTGCTAGCTGGGTTTCTTACCATCAAAGGCGTAGTATCGGGGTTTTTCAGAGGGTCCCAAACCACGTACAGCCAGTAAGTGTCGCCCAACTGCTGAGCCTTATACCATTCATTTGTGGTGAGCCGGATCGGCTGTCCGCGCCTGCGGCCTTTGACCTCGATCCGACGCACCCCGGCCACGGGGTCTCGGTAGCCTGTTTGAGCATCAGGCCCGGCCAAACTCCGGACATCGAATCCGATCTTGAGGTGTCCGACACGTTCGCACTCCCGTCCGTTGGCCTCCTCGTAGGCTACTACGATGTCTTCGGCGGCAATCTCAACGCGCCGCTTCAACTCAGAATCCCCGTCCTCCGTAAGCCCCGGAAAATGATCCGCAACCGTGTCCGATGGCAACACAAAGCAGCTTGCAATGTGGCGCGCCGGACCATGCCGAGCGACGCGAAGCCGGTCCATACCGTCAAGACGTGCTTTCTGTGTTCGCTCGAGGTCCACCAGATCCTGTTCAGCTCGTTGGCGCGCAAGGGCCACTTCCGGCTCATCAGGCTCACGGACGCGAAGGCCCATAATCCGGTCTTGCGCGGCGCGTATGCGCGCGTCGAAGGACCTAAGAAGGTAGTCACGTGCCGTGTCTGCATACCGCCCGCGCTCTCCCTGGGCATTCAATCTCCGCTCCATTTGAATCGTGGTCTTCACGTAGTCGCTTATTGGCACTTGGTCGACGACTGGCAGGGTTTCGGGTGGACACGGATGAGACGGCAGGTCGATAAGGGCGTCGGCTGGAACGACACTATAACGACCGGATTCTCCCAAAGATTCACCAACCTCTTCCCTCACGGCTACGAGTTCGCCGTGAATGGTGGTTGTATCACCCCTTGTGGTCTGACCCCTAACACTAATCTCGTAAAAGTGAATCCAATAAGCCGTCTCTGCCAAAGAGTCGACGTAGACTCCTGTCTGGGCTGGTATGTCGTGAAGAATTTCCCTGAGTCTTTCGTCGACCGTACCGTAGAGGGGGTGCCCCGGGCCTAACAGTGTGGCATCAAGATGGCGGTCCTGTTCCAAATGCTCTTTGTAGAGGGTTAGTTTGCGATAGCTGATATCCGGTTTTCCGAGACGGCGGACGGCCGCAAGCCGCTCTGACCGAAGGTCTGCGAGCACGTGCTCAATCCGCCAGAGTCCGTCCGCCCTCGACTCCACTCGAAGCCCCACCAGGTTAGCTGCCGCCAGAAAGTGCGCCTCTACGTAACGGGGCATGAGCCTACGTTCTTCTGCCTCAACGTTGGCCCGTGCGAAAGAAGAGAAGTCCACGTGCCCTCGCGCGAGAGCAATGCCAGTGGCGTCTTCGTAGTGAGCAAGAAGTTCCGGGTCGATCCTTTCTATCGCTTCAAGATAATCGTCCAGGCGCCTAGGCTCGTAAGCCACTTCCCGTAGCATTTCCGGCAAATTGACCCGGTTTAGGGAGAGCACTTCGCCAACCACATCAAAAACCCGGTCTCCGAGCGCATCCCTCATGCGATCCATTTTGCTCAAGAGACGTTCCAGTATGCGTCCTTCGATAATTGGCTCGCCATCCTCCGATGAAGTGGCAACAAAGTTGAACGCATAAACATCACGTGTTTGTCCGATTCGATGGATTCGCCCAAGACGCTGCTCAAGCCGGGTCGGGTTCCACGGCAGGTCGTAGTTGATCATCAGGTGGCAAAACTGGAGGTTGATGCCCTCCCCGGCAGCCTCGGTCGCCACACATATCTGACTCCCCGTGCGGAAATGCTCCTGGGCTTGCTTACGCTCATGCGGATTCATTCCGCCGTGGATCGCACATGTCGAGTATCCCCACTCTTCCAACTGCTCGCGGAGGTAGTTAAGGGTGTCGCGGTGCTCGGTGAAAATGAGGAGCTTCCCCCGCCCATCCTGCAACTCATCGAACTCTGATCGCTGCAAGCACTCTCGAAGAGACATCAACTTAGAATCCCGTCCGCCTTCGCGAACCCGGCCAACTCGAGATACCAGGTCCCTCAATGCAGCGAGTTCAGTACGGAGTTGGTCCAACTCGACAGCGGCAGTTGACTGGTCAATAAGCTCGTCTCGGGTGGCGTCGTCGAGGTCGTCCTCATCCTGCTCGGTGTCCATAAATCGACCCTGTATTTGTGCAAGTCTCCTTGACAGTTGGGAAGGCGGAAGCCCTTCCAGATCTCTGAGAAGGTCGTCCAGTCTATTTTGGCGGCGACAAAGAGACTCGTGGATCGCTTGAGTTGAGCTTGCCAACCGACGCTGAAACACTGTTCGAGCTAGGGCAACGCTGTTCTTGCGCCTTCCTGTTGTTTGAGGCAAGTATTCGTTAATGTAAGAGGTTACCGCCTTGTAAATGTAATACTCCTCCGGGCTGAGGTTGAAACTGACAGTTTGCACGTGTCGGTCCGGGAATAGCCGTCGACCGTACATGTCCTTCAGATCTTCTTTCAATCGCCTGAGGGACCAAGGACAGTCCTCCCCGAGCCGGAGGATTTCCCGCCTGATTTGTCCCGCGGCTTCGCCGAACCGGTGAGGCTCCGGGAAAAGGTCTGGGTCAAGTAGCCGTACGAAGTGGGCAAACCGGTCTTCGTCGCCGTGGTGAGGGGTCGCCGTCAAGAGAAGTAGGTTGTCGCAGTTCTCTGAAAGCCTCTCTGCGAGTTGGTACCGCTTTGTTCGCTCGATCTCATCTCCGCGATTGGTGGAGCGTCTCGTGTAGGCGCTACACTTGTGGGCTTCATCGATAATGATGAGATCCCACTGTTGCTGCCACACGCGTTCTCGGACATCATCTTGTTTAGCGTAGTCTATCGAGGAAATGACCTGAGATTCCCTTTCCCACAGATTAAGCAACTGATGTTGGTCGTTCGCTGAGCGGACCAATTGGAAAGGCTCATCGAAGAAACGCAGCAGCTCATCTTGCCACTGAATGGTCAACGGAGCCGGGGCTAGAATCAGGCATCGATCGATGGCTTCTCGGAGCTTGAGTTCCTTGATGAGGAGACCAGCCATGATCGTCTTTCCAGCGCCGGGGTCGTCCGCCAGCAAAAAGCGAAGTCGAGGTTGCGGTAGCATCCTCAAATACACAGCTTCGATTTGATGGGGCAGAGTGCGGATGCCAGAGAGGCTCACCGCGAATTGGCGGTCGTATGCGTAGGCAAGACGAATCCTGGTAGATTCGACCAGTAGGCGTAGCTTCTCTGGGTCAACAGGCTGCGCCGCCACTTTTGCATCTGTAGCGAAGATTTGAGAAGCTTCCTCGTTAGAGATGATGGCTTCCTCCAGTCCGCCGTCGGGCAACCTTACTCGGCACTCATAACCAGAAGAGCCATCCGTACCGAGTGGTCTCGCATCTTCCAGGAAGACCGGAACGTCAAAGTGTCCTCGGAGCGACACTAGCTGTCCAATCCGAGCCAATAAGCGACTGTCAACCATCGATACTGAGTTCCCTGTCCGACATCTTAGCCGGTGGATTGCTCTTGAAGTCATCCAAGCCGTTGCTCTCTACCCAGGATTGAGGTGGGAGAGTTTGAAGCGAATCAGCCGTCCAGACCCAGCCTTCCTCAGAAGCCATAACAATCTATCCCTGTCCAAAAGAGTCAACAAATCACTACCATTATAGACCAATATCGTTCTGGTCGGTGATTCCAGGATCTCTGTGGAGACACAGCTAAACTTGGTCGTGCTCTACATTATTCCGTGAGCCTTTTCCAAAGTGTGAGGTGGACCCTGTTATCCGGAGAGGTCAGGGCGGACTTAAGTGAGACTCCCTGCGCTCGTGCCAGTAGTTCTCCTCCTGTACCGGGTGAGCACCTCCTTCCTCAGCCTCCTCTTCCACGACTTCCTGCTCCCCATGGAACAGCTCGGCCGGGGTCCGGTAGCCCAGAGCCTACCCCCGGCCACGACCGGGGGGCCTGATGGGGCCTCAGGTCATTGTAGAACCGGAAGTAGTCCTCCAGCCCCCTCTGCGCCTCGAGGACGCTGGCGTAGGCCTTCAGGTACACACCCCCTCGTACTTCACTGTCCTCCACAGCCGCTCCACGAAGATGTTGTCGGAGTACCGCCCCTTCCCGTCCATGCCGATCCTCACACCGCGGTCCACCAGGACCTGCGTGAACTCCCAACTGGTGAACTGGCTTCCCTGGTCGGTGTTGAACACCTCCGGCTGGCCCTTGCCCAGGGCCTCCTCCAGCGCCCCAGCGCAAGAGCCGGCGTCCAGGGTGTTGGACAGTCGCCAAGATTCCGGCTCCACCTCACTACAGGGGTGTCGGGATGTACCGAATTGCAGTAGAATGAACGAAAGAGGGAAGGGTTCGTCTCAAGTGCTTGACCGATGAAACCTGAAGATGGGCCGGGGGCCTGATTCCGTCCACTTGGCCTGTTGCATCTATGCGAACCCTATGGGACCTCAGACATGGCGGAACAGGCGCAGATCAAGCGAGAGCAGGTCGCCTTTGGGACCGTCGGCGGCCGGTATCCAGGCCAGTTAACCCTGCAAGCGTAGGGCGTCTAGTGGCCCGGGGCGGTGTCGCTGGGGGGAGTGGGCCCATCATGCCTTTCTCCACTGAATCAATATCGACGCAACCACATAAACAGCCAATCCCACGCTAGCCGAGACAAGCCATGTGCCAATGGTTAGCGCATGGCGAAAGCATCAGTATACGAATGATGCCCATAGGACAAGGATCACCCTGAGGGGAATTTGTTCCATGCAGGACTATTCAGACACCCAAGGGAAACTAGCGGACATAGTTGTTGTGAATCTGTTCTTGGATGAACAGAATCCGCGGCTCGGCTCCCACAATGCGAAGACTCAACAAGAAATTCTGGAGATCTTGGTGCGTGAGATGAGCGTGGACGAAGTAGCTCTCTCCATTGCAGAGAACGGTTTCTACGCGGCGGAGCGCCTGTTAGTGATTGATCGGGACCCTGGGCCTCCTAGGACGTATACTGTAGTTGAGGGGAATCGGCGTCTCGCTGCCGTGCAGATATTGCTAGACAACCGGAAGCGGCGCAAGACACGAACAAGTGATCTGCCCGTTGTTTCCGCTGAGCGTCGCCGGCAGTTGCAGACCTTGCCAGTTTCCATCTTCCCCAGCCGGAAGCAACTGTGGCCCTTTCTCGGTTTCAAGCACGTCAATGGACCAAGAGAATGGGATGCCTATGCAAAGGCCGAATATGTGGCCAGAGTGCATGAGACTTACGGCGTAGCTATAGACGAGATCAGCAGACGTATCGGAGACCGATTCTCCACTGTTCAGCGCATTTACCTTGGGTTCCGTCTGGTACGCCAAGCTGAAGTTGCTGGAGTCTTTGATCGTACTGATCGTTTCAACGAAAGGCGCTTCTACTTCTCACATCTCTACACGGCTGCCGACCAGAAGCCCTTCAGAGACTTCTTAGGCATCAATCAGGAAAACGTTGACTTGAGTGCGCCAGTACCGAAAGGCTCGCTTGACCAGCTTGGCGAGTTACTGCTTTGGATCTACGGTAGCCGATCACGCGGACAGGAGCCGATAGTAAGGAGGCAAAACCCGGACCTCAATCTTCTTCGTACTGCTATTGCTGACAAGGATGCCGTCGCGTCCATCCGACAGGGAGGCGATCTCAGTAGAGCCTCAGAAATCGCGAGGGGCGATGATGTCGTGTTCCGTGAGCTTCTGGTTAAGGCTAAGGACAGTCTGCTCAATGTAGGGAAATTTGTGCCTTTAGGTTACCACGGAGAGGAGGATCTGCTTGACACCGCTCGAGAAATCAATCACCTAGGCGAGGATCTGTACGAGCGCATGAGCAGTATCAACAGAAGGCCAGTCAGCGAACGGCCGCTGCGCCGCGCTGGACGTGGCACGTCGATAAGTCGGCCTTAGAACAGATCACAGAGACAATGCTTTCCTTGCCATCAATAACCCAAGGGCCACTAGAGTTGGCCGACTGGCTCGAGATGAACGTGTTGCTAGGCAAGGCCGGCCAGGCTAGTCTGGATAATCTGCGGGCTGCACTTAAGGCGGGAACATTGGGCCAAAGCCTCAACGCCTCCCGGGAAGAGCAAACTGTCCAGTTGGAGGATACGTTAGCCTGCGTCAGACGTGAACTTGCCTGCCGAGCTTCCTTAGCGGGCCAAGCATATCCTTTTAGGTTGCGAAGTAGTTCGCTTGAGCGCGTAACCCGGAACAACAGCCGGTTTTCCACTTACACTTTCTGTCTCATGCTTTCCTACATACCCTGGGAAAAGCGGAGGGTAACAGGACACTTCCCCGAAAGGACCTTTGAGGAGCTCTCCTGTTTGGTCGCGAAGCAGTATTTGGGTGGCGATAGCCTCCGGTTCGCATGGCCACGCGTCACGTCCCAGTTGCCCAGCCAATTCGAACAGGCGGTAAACGAGCTTTGTAAGCGTATCGGGGAGGGAGACGGATATCGCGCCGCTGATGCGTTAGACTCAGAGAAAGATGGGGGGTTGGACGTCGTAGCATGGAGGACCATCGACCCAAGGCCTGGCAAGCTTGTGCTATTTGGCGCCTGTGCTACAGGGGGTGACTGGGAAGACAAGCTCCAAGAGTTGCAGCCGGGCGATTTCTGTAAGACCTATTTCAAGGGAACTGTGCCGCTAAAGCCTGCAAAAGCGTTTTTCACGCCGAGAGTCGTACCTCCAAACCGCTGGCGAAATTATTCTAACAAGGCGGGATTGATTTTTGATCGTTGCAGAGTCAGCGCTCTAGCGCCAGAACTGCCATCCATAAAACGGCACGGGGACGTCCAAGAGTGGATAAAGATAGCGATAGAGCGTACCAGCGAAGATTAAGATTGGTGAGGGAGTGATGACGCCTGATCTATGCTTCCTGCACATCCCCTGGTACTGGTCTGATGTTCCCGGAACCAATCGGCAGATGAATGGTAGGGGCCGCGATAGTCAGTTCTTGGGCCACATGATGGTTCTGCATCGCGTATCGGACTAGTCTCGTAGATACGACACAGTCGGCGTACAAATCCCGGATCAAGCCAACGTTATTGTATGACGCGACCCATGCTAGGTCAGCTTCGTTTATCATTGCCTGTGCCAGCGCAGTGTGGTCAGCATCGTCGTACTTGTTGAAGTACAGTCGATTCCCTGCTAAATGGTACGGAGGATCGAGATACACGAAAATCCGTGCCCTCTGGTTGGCAGGGATGACCAAGTCACGCATGAAATCAAGAGCATCAAGTCCAGTGATGTGGATAGACTCCCTCAAGCAGGCAATAGATCGAACGCGTTCCGCCAAGGTCGCACGGTAGAATCTGGCGTTCATACGCCATTTGCCGAATTGTTTGTATCCTCCAATAGGGGCGGCTCCCATCAGGACGCCGGATCGGTTACAACGGTTCAAGTAAAACGTGGAGAACCCGAGTTCGAATTGCCGACTCTTGTCGGCGTCGGAGCAAATTCGTTTCTGTCTTCCCCACTCCTCTAGGTTCAGTGGCACAGTCATGATAGCGTTTATGAAACGATCTGGTTCTTCCAACACTGACCACCAAAATGCGGTAATCCTAGGATCCAGATCATTCAAATGGATTTCCGAAACAACGCCGTCCATTAGCAGACGTAACGCCGCTCCCGCACCACCCGCGAAGGGTTCATAATATGCACAGCCCCTTAGGCCATTCATGTCTATAACGCTTTCAAGGTAGTCAGAAATGAAGCCTTTCCCTCCCGGATAACGCAAAGGACTGACGTATCGCCCGGATAGTTGTCCCCTTTCGTTGATCATACAGATACGCCTGTCAATCAATGGTGGTTGGGACAGCACGGCCCCCGTTTCCGGTGAAACGAATAGAGTGAACCTGGTGTCTCGAAAACAAAGAGAGCGCTACCCATAGTCCTGCTCCGGTTGGTTCAATGCCCGTTGCCGTCGTCTGAAGTTTACCATCAATCGGCCTTGTATCTAAGGGGGCACTAGAAACGAAAATCAGTGAAGTGAGGTGGCCCGGCACTTCGATCCGAAGAGCAGCCTCTTCCTGGCCCCTAGGTCATAGCCCACCATGTCCGGGAGAGACCCATCGTTGTGGATCTCCTAAGAGCCGAAGCTGAAGATGTAGATGGGGTCTTCGGCCTCGTCGCACCAGCTTGCGACGGAGGCTGCTCATCGCGGTGCGTATGGGAGAAGGTCGGCGTCGCCCTCGAGCTATCAGACCCGTCTCAGCAGATGCTCGTAGGTCAGAACCCGCCTGGCGTTGGCCGAAGGCTCGTCCAGGGTCCGGTACTGGATGGCGGTCAACTGCGCGGGACGGACGGCCAGGCTCACTAGGTGCAGGGCGTAAAGGAGGACAGCCTCTGTAGCACAATCAGAATCAGGAGGGAGGAACGGTGATGACAAGTCAAGTGAAACTGAATGAGGCTCACGATATGATCTTCCGCATGAAAGAAGGCGTTAATTGGTTCAAAGGGGTCACCGTTGAGATGCCCGCCACTATGGAGAGACGGGATAAGTCCCGTGCCGCCCTTGCCCAAGTCGAGGACGGACTCAATAATCTTGGAAGCGCCTTGAACTACCCGTCGATACACCTCATCGGCGAAGGACGTGGCTTGACGGGTCACAAGACTACAAGAGTCTATCGTTGGATCGAGCGTCACATCCTGTGTCAAGAGTGCAAGAAGGCAGCGGGCATCAACCTAACGATGAACACAGAACACGACGGTCCAACTCAACAAGCGGGGCCATTTGGTTTCCGTACACCAGCATCCAAGTTGTCTAACCGGCACCTGTGTGACCCGTGTTTAGAGAAGATGGAAAAACAGGGAGCCGGCTTTTCGAAACGCCGCCCTTGGACGTTGATGGTGTCTCGCGTATGGGACTACCAGGGGCCACCGGCGTTTGTTATAGCGTTAATGTCAGGTGCGATCGCCATCGTTGCCCTGATTCGCTAGTCTTGGGAACCCTTGTAATACTATAAGAGTCGCTGCAGGAAGGAAGCCCCCGGCGACTCCAAGAACGGAAACGAACATCATCCGCTTCCAACCGGACAACTCGAACATCCGCCACGACAGACAGCTCGCCCTTGAGAAGGCGGATCGGGGTTGATTTCAGGCAACCACAAAAGGGCGGCACACATAGAGGAGCTGGGGGAGGACGCCACGCTACGTTGGTGGCGTCCTCCCCCATGCATGGCGGCTAGCGTCCCGCGCTGACCGTCTCTGCCTCCCGCCTCTGCTCCACCGCCCACTCGAAGAGGGACATGGACGGAGAGTGGGCCTTGCGGCCCTTCGACTTCACCGGCTCCTCGGCCATGAACGCCGCCCAGGAGAACAGTGACTGCTGCGTCTCCTCGGCCTCGTCGGGGTGGCCGTTCCAGTTGCCGTTCGCGGGCACGTGCCCATTGCCCAAGACCAGCTCAACCGTCGGCCCAATGCCCACGGCGTCGCGGTGCCCGTTGCCCCCGTATCCAGTACGTGGCAGGCCGTTGTGCCCGTCGGCTCCGTCGACGGCATTCGGGTCGGACTCCACCGGCTTCCAGCCGTCGTCCACCAGCAGCTCCTCGGCGGCGGCCTCAGCGTCCCGCGCACGGGCGAATACCTCCTCCACCGTCTCGTCGTCGGCTTCCTCCTCCTCGCCGCTGACGACTCCCCGATCGTGGTCGAGGACAAGCTTGCGGGCCAGAGCCATCATCAGGTCGTCCCCGTCGTCCCCGTAGGCGGCCAGCCCGTCCTCGGGCAGCTCCCCCTCCACCGCCAGCGAACTCTGCAGCTTCTTGGCCACCAGCTTCAGGGCGTCGGCCTGCAACGTGTTCCGGTAGCTCATGAACACCACCTTGACCGGGCGGGTCTGCCCGATGCGCCACGAGCGGCGAGACGCCTGCCTCATGACATAGGTACTGTAATCCACCTCTTGCCAGCAGATGGTAGGGAAGTCGATGAGGTCCAGTCCCGTCTGCACCAGCCGTGGGTGGCATACCAGGACGTCGATGCCCTGCCTGACCTTATCGGCCACCCAAGCCTCCCTCTTGTTCGGGGCAACGGCGTCGGCCTTCATTACCGCGACCCTGAACCCGTGCCGGGTGAGGATGTCGTCCATCCGCCTGGTCACGTCCCTGGCGCCCGTGTGGGTGACGTAGACCAGCACCCTGCGGCCCTCCATCCGCTCGGCGGCCACCAGATCCACCAGCGCCTTCTCTTTCGGGTATAGCTTCTCCTCCGACAGGGGCGGCACCTGCGCGATGACGTCGCCGCTCCTGGGGTCCAAGACCGTCTCTCCCCTGGTGCAGCCGTCGGGGTAGGCGAGGAGAGACTGCAGGTAGGTCGCCAGCAGCCGCTTGGAGCCGCTCTTCAGTGCCGCAGCAAGCCTCAGGCGCAGCTCCCGGAAGACCGCGTTGTAGGCGCTGCGCTGGGAGTAGCCCGTGGTGCCCTCCTCCGAGTCCATCGAGGAGAGGAGCACCCGCTCCTCGTACTCCGGCAGCCCCGAGGCCACGTCCGCGAGCCGGAGGAACACCGTGTTGTGGATGATGTGGAACAGGGCCGAGGGCACCAACCCCGGCTTCTCCCTGACCACCTTGCGGTACTTGCGGCGGCGGCTGTTGCGCCCGTCCTCCAGGGCGTCGTCGTCGTCCTTGCCGATGGTGACCTCCTCGAAGCCGTACCGCTGAATCCAGCGGTGCTCGTCGGAGCGGCCGAACTCCGTCCTGATCTCCGGCGAGAACCTGTAGAGCAGGTGGAAGATGGTCGAGGCGTACCCTCCCAAGAGGGTGCCGGTCAGGCTGAGGGACTTGCCGCAGGCCTCGGCCAGGACTCCCGCGGCGATGCCCTGGGCCGAGCCTCTCCCCTTGAACTCATGACATTCGTCTCCGATCAGCAGGTCGAAGAAGCCCTTCATGTGGCGCTTCACGTAGTCACTGAGAGGGTACCTCCTCGGGCCGGAGTTGTCGGCCTGCCAGAGGGGGAAGCCGCAGTCGGCGCAGGCGTGCTTGCGGCGGTCCAGTTCCCTGGCCGTCAGGGGGACCCCGTCCCTGTCCACCACCTGCGCGGCGCAGGCCGGGCAGCAGGGGACCCGGAAGGGCTCCCCCGTCTCTTCGTCCCTGACGAGCCTGCCCCTGGAGACGGCCCACCGCCGGACGACGGCGGCCTTCCAGCGGTAGGACAGCTTGGCCTTTTCCCTGGACATCACCGCGAACAGCGGATCGGCACCGATGGAGAGGCGCAGCCGCTTCAGGTCGGTGATGGACCCGACGGCGGCGGCGCGTGCGCCGGGCACCGTCTGCTCCACCTCCCGCTTCCACTTGGGAACCAGGTGAGGCGGACAGTGGACCAGAATCCGCTGGAAGCCCGCCATGTACGCGGCGGCGGCGCCGATGAACGTCTTGCCCGTCCCCATCTCGCCTACGACGGTGGTGCCCCGGTGGGTCTTGAGGGAGAGGGCCGCGCCCCTGATGGCGTCGGCCTGCGCTCCCAGGGGCTTTCGAAGTAGCCGGGGGAGCCCGCCACCGTTACTCGGTCCGAGCCGGGCGCAGGCCTCCGAGGGCCTGTAGAGAGGCGGGTAGGACTCCACCACCCGCTGGGCGATGGCATCCTTGTAAGTGTCGATGAACTCTCCGAGGTTCATTTCGTGTCGCTCTCCTTTCTTAAGTTGCACTGTTGCCGTAGGACGACGCCGGGCCCCGGGACGCACCATGCCCCCAGAGGGTGGCGTCCGCGCTGGGGCCCCGGAGCCGTCGCAGCTTCGTTGTCGATGCACCAGGCCGCGCCATCTGCGAGGCCTCGCGAGTGCTGCCCAGGCAGAGCCGTCCATGAGGCGAACACGTGGACCGCCGCGGCCGCCCGGTGCAAGCCTGCCGCGGCGGTTCCGAGCCGCTCTGACGGCTCATTTGGCCTACGCGGCCTCCACCTGCGTCAGCATGGCGGAGCAGCCCCGCCCGACCAGGTGAGTGGTGGAGACCCGACCCCTGCCGTCGTACCCCGTGCGGAAGGCGTACTCCACCCTCGCACCCCAGGGCACCCGGCCGCCGACCCGGACCGCGCCGCCTCCGGCCTTGCTCCCCGGACCGCCGGCGCCGCGCACCACCATCCCCTGCCGCCGGCCCTTGCGCCAGCCCATCACCTGCATCTCGGCGGGCATGACCCGCTCCTCTGACTGCGACCGCTGGAACAGGACCCCGTGCAGCCTCTTCAGGACGCCCGGCGACGGCGCGGCCTTGCCGTTCATGATGCTGGACATGTGGCCCGTGCTGATGCCGGCACGCCGGGCGACCTCGTTCTGGCTGATGCCGAGAGCGT
>DAOUJG010000037.1:0-4002 GCA_034423015.1 Dehalococcoidia bacterium
CGGGAGCTACCAGCCCCTGGCGCGCCCCATCTTCATCTACGTGCGGAGGGACCTGCTGGACACGCAGCCCGAGCTGGAGGCATTCGTGCAGTTCTACCTGCAGAACGCCACCACCCTGGTGCCGCAGGTCGGCTACGTGGCCCTGCCCGTCAGCGCCTACCAGTGGGGCCTGAGCCAGGTGCAGCTCCGCGTCACCGGGTCCGTCTTCATGGGAGTAGCCCCCGGCACGCCCATCGAGACCGTCCTGGGCAGACTGAACTAGCGTGGCCGGGCCGACGGGGGGTCCCAGCGCCGCGGGGCGGCATCCGGGCCCCCGGCGGCCGGCCGCGCCGACGGCGCGACCCTGTAGAGCGTGCGAGGCGAGGCTGAAGAAACGATGAGCAGCAACGGGACCGTCCTGACGGTTCGGGACCTGAGCGTTTGGTACGGAGAGTTCCGGGCCCTGCGGGACATCAACCTGGAGATAAGGCGGAACACCACCACGGCCCTCATAGGCCCCTCCGGGTGCGGCAAGAGCACCCTGCTCCGGTGCTTCAACCGGATGAACGACCTGATACCCGAGTTCCACATCGACGGCAGCATCACCTTCGCGGGGGAGGACATCTACGCGGCCGGGATGGACGCCACCGACGTGCGCTACCGCATGGGCATGGTGTTCCAGAAGCCCAACCCCTTCCCCAAGTCCATCTACGACAACGTGGCCTTCGGCCCCAGGGTCAACGGCCTCCCGGGCAACCTGGACGGCGTGGTCGAGGACTCCCTCCGCCGGGCGGCCCTGTGGGACGAGGTGAAGGACCGGCTGAACAAGAACGCCCTGGCCCTCTCGGGAGGCCAGCAGCAGAGGCTGTGCATCGCCCGGGCGCTGGCGGTCCGTCCCGAGGTCATCCTGATGGATGAGCCCTGCTCCGCCCTGGACCCCATCGCGACCCTCGCCATAGAGGACCTGATCCGCTCCCTTACCGTCGACTACACCATCGTCATCGTGACCCACAACATGCAGCAGGCCGCTCGCGTGTCCGAGGATACCGCCTTCGTCACCACCGACGAGGACAGGGCGGGGCGCCTGGTGGAGTACGGCGAGACCCGCCGGGTCTTCACCAACCCCAACGACGAGCGGACCGAGGCGTACATCACGGGGAGGTTCGGTTGAGCTCTCACCCCACGCCAAGGACCAGCTTCGACAGGGAGCTGCGGACCCTCCGGGACCAGGTGCTCGTGTTGGGCAGCATGGTGGAAAATGCTATAGTGAAGGCCATGGACGTCCTGGTCCGCAGAGACCTGGAGGAGTCGTCCCGCGTGGTCCAGGACGACGACCTGATAGACAGGAAGCGCTTCGAGATCGAGGAGCGCTGCATAGACCTGATGGCCACCCAGCAGCCCATGGCCGGCGACCTCCGCGTGCTCGTCGCCATCCTGCACATCTCCGTGGAGCTGGAGCGCATGGGCGACTACGCCGAGGGCATAGGGCGCATAAGCCTCATGATGGGCGAGGAGGGCACGCTAAAGCCACTCCTGGACATCCCCCGCATGGCCGACAGGGCCGTCGCCATGCTCCGCCGCAGCCTCGACTCCTTCGTCGCCAGGGACACCGAGATGGCCCGCCGGGTCTGCAACGACGACGACGAGGTCGACGCCCTCTACGACCAGGTCTACCGCGAGCTCCTCACCTACATGATCGAGGACCCCGCCACCATCAGGAGGGCCACCTACCTCCTCTGGGTGGCCCATGACCTCGAGCGCATCGCCGACCGCGCCACCAATGTGGCCGAGAGGGCCATCTTCCTGGCCACCGGCCGGCTCACCGAGGTCAACGTATCCAGGTACTAGGGTCCCGTCCCACACCCTCGTCGGACAAGCCCCTCGGGCCCCGGCCGGGCGCCGGTCCGCCGGTGGGCAGGGCGTCCCTTGCCCCGGGCGGCGCGCGTGGCCCCGGCCGCCCTCCGCCCCCGGGCCGGGGCGTGGCCTCACCGCACGCGGACCGGAGATTCCTCGCCTGCGGCTCGGAATGACACAAATGGGGGCGGCTCGGAATGACAGTTCGGGGCGGCTCGGCGGGGCGTTCCTCGCCCGGGCCGGGCGCGTGGCCCCGGCTGCCCTCCGCCCCCGGGCCGGGGTGGGGCTTCCTTGCCCGCGCGGAGCGCGGGGCCGGGGGGCGGGCCAAACAACCCGGGGGGCGGGGCCTCACGGCACGTGGAAGGGCGGGCCAAATGACGCGCGGGGCCTCCCCGCAAGACCAGACCCCGGCACGAGGACAGTAGACCCCCCATGACCCCTCCCCCCCTCATGGCGCGCTGCGCCGCCGAGCTCCTCGGAACCTTCGGCATGGTCCTCATCGGCGCCGGCAGCATCATGGTCGACGCCATCACCGGCGGCCGCGTCACCCAGGCCGGCATCGGCCTCAGCTTCGGCGTCGCCGTCACGGCCATGGTCTACGCCACCAGGCACGTCTCCGGCGGCATCATCAACCCCGCCGTCACCGTGGCCCTGGCCCTGGCCGGCCGCTTCCCCTGGCGGGACGTCCCCCCCTACGCGGCCTCCCAGCTCGCCGGCGCGGCCGCCGCCTGCCTGCTGCTGCTGGCCGTCCTCGGCTCCCACGCCCGGATGGGCGCCACCATGCCCTCCGGGAGCCCCTGGGAGTCCCTGGGCCTGGAGGTCCTGCTGACCCTCCTTCTGATGGGAGTGGTCCTCTGCGTCTCCGGCGGCCGCCGGGACATCCAGCGGGTGGCCCCCATCCTCATCGGCGCCACCGTGGGGCTGGAGGCCACCTTCGGTGGCCCCGTCTCCGGGGCCTCCATGAACCCCGCAAGGTCCTTCGGCCCGGCCCTGGTCGGGGCGGCCTGGGCCCACCACTGGATATACTGGGCCGGGCCCCTCCTGGGCGCGGCGGGGGCCGTCCTCCTCTCCGGCGTCGCCCGCAGGGCCGTCGGGAGGCCCTCCCGCTCATCAAGTGTCTCCGGCTAGGGCCCGTTCACGCCTGGGGGCCGTGTCCGCGGCCCCGGGGAGCGTCCTTTCATCGAGCGGGAGATTACCTTACACTCTGCCGTGATGCTATGTTGCAAACTGCCGACGCCCAAAGTTACAATGGGCCGATGGCTGAGAACGCTCTATACCCCCGCTTCGCGGAGCGGCGTCTGACCGAAGCCCTGGAGGACTCGCCGGTCACGCTGGTCCACGGACCGCGCCAGTGCGGCAAGACCACTCTGGCTCTTATGGTCTGCGCGCCGGAGCAGCTGGCTTTGGGGGGACGGCGGAAGGGCGTCCCTCCTGCCGGTTTACCGGGCCATACGTACCTCACCTTCGACGATGTGGTGACTAGGGAGAGCGCCGAGGCTGACCCGATGGGCTTTGTCGCCGACCTGCCGGAGCGGGTCATCCTGGACGAGGTTCAGCGGGGTCCCCAGCTCTTCGCGGCGCTGAAGGTGGCGGTGGACAGGCGGCGGACTTCCGGCCGGTTCCTGCTGACGGGTTCGAGCAACGTGCTCCTCACCCCGGCGCTGTCGGACTCGCTGGCGGGGCGCATGGAGACGGTCCCGCTGCATCCGCTGGCGCAGTGCGAGATCCAGGGCTCTACGACGCCGACCGGCTTCCTCGACGCCCTCTTCGGGGACGGGTTCGAGGTGCGACGCACGGAGAGGCTGGGCCGCAACCTCGGCGAGCGGATCGTAGCCGGGGGGTATCCGGCGGCCCTGATGCGGCCTGCCGGGCGTCGGAGGACCAACTGGTACCGCGACTACCTGGACGCCCAGGTGCTGCGGGACGTGCGTGACCTCGCCCGTATCCGCTCCCTGGACGTGCTGCCGAGGCTGATGTCCCTTGCCGCCGCCAACACGTCCACCCTGTTCAACCTCTCGAACCTGGCCGCGCCCTTCGAGCTCAGCCGCCCCACGGTCCGCGATTACGTCGCCCTGCTTGAGCAGGTGTTCCTGCTGGAGGAGTTGCCCTCCTGGCACAGCAACCGCCTGAGCCGCCTGGTGAAGAGGCCGAAGCTCCACGTCGGGGACA
>DAOUJG010000038.1:0-21496 GCA_034423015.1 Dehalococcoidia bacterium
TTGACCATCCTGAACTCGATGCTCAAGCGGGGCGCCCCATGGGACGCCACCCACGCCCTCAACGCTTGACCTTCAAGACAGTTGCTGGGTCCCGGCCTTCGCCGGGACGACGGATACGCGCTAGCTGTCGGCGGCGCGGGTGGATATGGGCCGCTGGGCTTGGTTGGCGGCGATCTCCTCCACGTCCCACAGGCGGGAGAAGTTGAGGGCCCGGGGGCAGTGGCCGTAGGACTCCTCCACCTCGATAATGATGCCCTGCAGGTGCTTCGCGTTGTCGTCGGGCTCGTACAGGGACAGCTCGACGTTCCGCCGTTCCAAGTCCTCTTTGTCGGTGAAGCTGATGCGGCCGTTGACCCTGACGGTATCTGTGACCCCCGGGATGAAGAACACCAGGCCCACGTGGGGGTTGCTGTCCAGGTTCTGGTAGGACTGGAACAGCTTGTTCCCGGCGACGTCGGGGAGCAGCAGGCGCGTGTCGTCCAGCACCCGGACGAAACCGGGCTTACCGCCCTTGGGGGAGGCGTCCATGTGGCCCTCGCGGTCTCCCGAGGCCATGACCAGGAAGGGGGAGCGGCCGATGAACTCCTGCACGTAGGCCGTCATGTAGGGCTTCACCTTGGTCACGGCCCGGCCCTTGGGATACCCGAAGGCCTCGGCGAAACGGTTCTGATTCGTTGTTTGCGTGGTGGCCATGCTGCCTCCTCGGGGCTGGCGTTTCACCAATTCTACCCCCAGGTCACTGGCAAGTAAAGGAAGGGGGCACCACGCGGGACCGGAGGCTTGCCACGTCGGAAGCGCCCCGGCGGGCGACGCTCATCGATGGACACATGGGTGATGGAATTGTAGAATCTAGACGTGCCCGCCATCGCCAAAGGGCTTGCTATGTATCTTTGCTATTTCGATGAGTCCGGAGACGCAGGAGTACCGCCCCAGGTTAGGACACCGACGATGTGGTTCGTTCTCAATTGCGTGTTCGTTCATGAAGCCGACTGGCTCGACACGTTGAATTCATTGGTCGAGCTCAGACGCCACTTGCGAGACACGTATCACATCCTACCCAGAGAGGAACTAAAAGGGTCTCACTTCCGGAACGGAAAAGGGGCCTTTGATGGCCTGAACATCGGTCGAAGGGACCGAATGGATATCTATCGTGAGATCATGAACTACCAGTCGTCGTTACCTATCAAGACCTTTGCGGTCGCGATCAACAAAGAGCCGGCAGCCAAAAGAGGATGGGACATCAGGCATTGCGCGTGGACTTTTGCACTGCAACGTCTAGACCGAAATGCAAGGCAAGAGGCTGATTGGTGCAGTGTATACCCCGACGAAGGTCATGGATTCTTCATCCGACAGCGGATTCGTTCGATGCGCAGGTACAACCATATCCCGTCGCACTATGGGCCCGGTTCCATTCGCATGCCAACCGAACGGATTCTCGAAGACCCTAATGACCGACGGTCCCAAGATTCCTATTTCGTGCAGTTGGCAGACTTGAATGCATTCGCAGCCCACCGCTCCGCTCACATACACCCCAGGAGCAAGATGGACAGGGACGTTTGGGATGCGCTGCAGACAGCGTTCGGTGACGCACGTCACCTCAAGGTAAATTCATTGAAGGGTGGACCGCCCGGGATAGTCGTATACCCCTAGAAACCCAAAACCCCGCCGAGCGGGGTCTTGGCCCATCCTAGGCCAGCACGGGCTGGGTTCAGATGGTGTACTATCCATTGTAGTATGAGCGAAGGAAAAGGGCAACGTTGCCCGCGGAATTCGCACCATACCCTGGTCAAGAGAAGACACATATATGGACAAGCAAGACATTCCCTTCCTGACGGCGGCGCGCCTCTCGGACCTGGTCCGCGCCGGTGAGGTCTCCCCCGTGGAGGCGGTGGAGGCCTATCTCGACCGCATTGACGACCATGACTTCAGGTACAACGCCTACCTGACGGTGTGCAGGGAGCGGGCGATGGCCGAGGCGAGGCAGGCCCAGGAGGAGATCGCCCGGGGCAACTACCTGGGTCCCATGCACGGCATCCCCGTGGCCGTCAAGGACCAGCTCTGGACCAGGGGCGTGCGGTCGACCGGCGGAAGCCGCTTCCTGGCCGACTCGGTGCCCGGCGAGGACGCCACCATAGTAGCCAACCTGGGGCGGGCAGGGGCGGTCCTCCTGGGCAAGACCAACATGACCGAGCTGGCCATAACGGGGTACGCCCACCAGTACAGCACGCCGCGCAACCCGTGGGACCTGGACATGTACACGGGAGGGTCCAGCAGCGGCTCCGCAGCCGCCACCGGCGCCTTCCTGTGCGCCACATCCCTGGGGGAGGACACGGGCGGGTCCATCCGCTGGCCGTCGAGCTGGTGCGGCCTGTCGGGGCTGAGGCCTACGTGGGGAAGGGTCAGCCGGTACGGGGTCATGTCCGGCTCATGGTCGATGGATACCTTCGGCCCCATGTCCCGGTCGGCGGAGGACGCGGCCATGACCCTCACCGCCATCGCGGGTCATGACCCGAAGGACCCGTATACGTGGAGCGCACCCGTGCCAGACTACAGGGCCGCGCTGACGGGGGAGGTCTCCGGCATGCGGATCGGCCTCATAACGGAGCTCTCCCATGGCCCGGTGGTGGACGACCAGGTGTCCGCCGCCGTCGTGGAGGCGGCCTCGGTGCTGCGCGGCATGGGGGCGGCCGTGGAGGAGGTCTCCCTGCCGCTGACCGTCCACTCCCAGGTCATCACCACAACCCACATAGGAGTCGAGTCGGCCCTGGACCACGCCAAGCGGCTCCGAAGCGAGCCCGGGGCCTACGGCCACGCCGTGCGCATAGGGCTGACCACGGGGAGCCTGGTCCCCGCCCAGGCCTACTACAAGGCCCAGAAGCTGAGGAGCATGATACGGCGGCAGGTGCTGGAGGCGTTGGACAGGTACGACGTGCTGGCCCTGGCCACCATCGCCATCCCCGCCGTCCCCATCCGGGACGACGGGCCCATCACCGGCAAGGAGCAGGTGCTGGGCTCGCTGCCCCTCCTCACCCCGTCGTTCAACCTGGCCAGCTGCCCGGCCATGTCGGTGCCGTGCGGCTTCACCGACGTGAACATGCCCATAGGATTCCAGATAGCCGGACGGCCCGGGGAGGACGGCACGGTGCTGAACGTGGCCCACGCCTACCAGCAGGGCACGGGCTGGCACACCATGCGGCCGGCGGCCGTATAGCGGAGGTACGAGACCATGAGCTTGCCACCCTACAGGGTATCCTACAGCCCCATCATAGAGCGTCCGCCCATCCGGTGGCCCAACGGGGCCCGGGTGGCGGTGTGGGTCGCACCCAACGTGGAGCACTACGAGTACCTGCCCGACTACGACGACCTGCGCAACCCCTGGCCCAGGACGCCGCACCCCGACGCCCGTGAGTATTCCTACCCCGACTACGGCAACAGAGTGGGTTTCTGGCGGATGCTGGAGGTGCTGGACAAGCACAACATCAAGGCCTGTCCGTCGCTGAACCTGGCCGTGCTGGAGCATTTCCCGGAGATCCGCGACGCCATGGTGGAGCGGGACTGGGACTACATGAGCCACGGAATGTACAACACCCGGTTCCTCCACGCGGTCTCCGAGGAGGATGAGCGGGAGTTCTACCGTGACAGCGTCGAGACCCTGAAGAGGGAGACTGGGAAGCGGCTCAAGGGGATGTTCGGGCCCAACGGCTCCAGCAGCCTCCACAGCCCGGACCTGATGGCCGAGGCCGGGCTGATATACCACTGCGACTGGATGCACGACGACCAGCCGGTGCCCATCCAGGTGAAGGGCGGCGGGAAGTTCGTCTCGGTGCCCTACTCCATCGAGACAAACGACGGGGGCACCTTCAGGGCGAGCCACGAAGGTGACTATTTCGCCAAGATATGCAAGGCCCAGTTCGACCAGCTGTACAAGGAGGGGGCCGAGAGCGGCCGGGTCATGTGCGTCGCCCTGCACCCGTTCCGGATCGGCCAGCCCCACCGGGTGAGGTACCTGGACGAGCTGCTGGGCCACATCATGTCCCACGACGCCGTCTGGCAGACGACGGCGGACGAGATAGCCGAGTACTACATCGCCAACCACTACGACGAGGCGATGGAGTACGCCGACAGCCTGACCAAGGCCGGGTACTGACATCCGGGGCCGGCGCGTCGCCCAGCACGTCAAGGGAGTGAAGCCATAGACGCCACGGAGCTTTGCTACATGAGCGCGGGAGATCTCTCCCGCATGATCCGGAACGGGGAGGTCTCTCCCGTGGAGGTCACGGAGGCCCACCTGGATCGGATCGAGGCCCTGGAGCCGCGGCTGAACTCGTTCATCACCCGGCTCCCCGAGAGGGCCATGGCGTCGGCCCGGGAGGCGGAGCGGGAGATCCGGGCGGGGCGCTACCGGGGCCCCCTGCACGGCATCCCCGTGGGGCTGAAGGACCTGTACCACGTAAGGGGAGTGCCCAACACGGCGGGCTCCCACATATTCCATGACTTCGTCCCCGACACCGACTCGGAGGTCGCGGCGCGGTTCGAGGCGGCGGGGGCGGTGCTGATGGGCAAGCTGAGCCTGGACCAGTTCGCGGCGGGCATCGCGGGGCAGCACAGCCCGGACTACGGGGTCATGCACAACCCATGGAACACGGACCTGGTGGCCGGGGGCTCCAGCGGCGGGTCGGGGTCGGCGGTGGCCGCTGGGCAGTGTGTCCTGGCCATGGGGACGGACACCGGGGGGTCGATCCGGGCGCCCGCGTCGCTGTGCGGCATCGTGGGGTTGAAGCCGACCTACGGCCGGGTGAGCCGCCGGGGCATCACGGTGTTCTCGTGGGGCCTGGACCACGCCGGGCCCATGGCCCGCACCGTGGAGGACATCGCCCTGGCCATGAACGTCCTGGCCGGGCACGACCCCCAGGACCCGACCTCGGCGGACGCGCCCGTGCCGGACTACACGCTGGCGCTGACGGGGGACATACGCGGGCTGAGGGTCGGAGTGCCCCGGGAGTACTTCCAGGTACCCATCGACCCGCTGGTGGAACGCACGGTGCGGGCCGCCATCGACAAGCTCGCCGCCCTGGGGGCCGAGGTCACTGAGGTGTCCTGGCCCATGTACCTGAACACCACAGACATCGGAAACACGATCCACAGGTGCGAGGCGGCGTCCCTCCACTGGGAGCTGACGCGGGCGCGGGGGCCGGAGATACACCCGACGGTGCGGGGGATGCTGGAGGCCGGGAGCTTCGTCTCCGCGCCGGACTACCTCCTGGCCCAGCGCGCGCGCACGGCGTTCACGCGCCAGTGCCTGGACCTGCTGGGCGAAGTGGACCTGCTGGCCGGGCCCATGGAGGCGGTCACGGCCCACCGCATCGGGGAGACGGAGGTGCGGGTGGGGGACACCGTGATGGGCTCGTCGCCCGCGCTGACCCTGTACACCAGGCCCTTCAACCTCACCGGGTTCCCGGCGATCACCGTTCCCTGCGGGTACGGCGAGGGGGGAATGCCCATCGGGCTGCAGCTAGCCGGCCGGCCCTTCGACGAGGAGACGGCGCTCCGGGCCGCCCACGCCTACGAGCAAGCCACCGAGTGGCACCTCAGGCGCCCGCCGATCTAGAGGGCGGGGCCTACAGCCTGGGCAGCACGTCCCTGGAGAGGCGCTCCATCTGCTCCATCTGGTCGAAGATGGGGTTGACCATCAGCATGTCGACGCCCTCGTCGACAACCTGGGAGAGGGCCTCGACGCACTCATCCTCGGCACCGATGACCGTGACGTCCAGGGCCCTTTCGGAGGTGCCGTAGTGCCTGGCGAACCAGTCTTTGGTCCTCTCGGACTCGCCGCGCTTGTCCGTGGTGACCGCCACGTACACCCGCTTGGACAGGGCGAAGGAGGCCGGGTCCCGTCCCTCCTCCTCGAGGATGCGCCTCAGCAGCGCCATCTCCCCCTTGAACTCGGCGGTGGTGGAGTTGCCCGCACCCATCCAGCCGTCGCCCATGCGGACGGCCCTCCGGAGGGCGGCCTCCGAGTGGGCGCCGAACCAGAGGGGAGGGTGGGGCCGCTGGACCGTCGCCGAGTTGGTCACCAAGTCGTCCACCTGCCAGAAGCGGCCCCGGAAGGTGACCCGCTCCTGGGACCAGAGGGCCTTCATGAGGCTGATGCCCTCCTCGAAGAGGGTCACCCTTCGCCCGCCGGGCAGGCCGAAGGCGGGGTACGCGGCCGTGCTTCCCCCTATGCCGACGCCGACGATGGCGCGTCCTCCGGATAGCTGGTCCAGGGCCGCTATGCTCTTGGCCAGAGGTATGGGAGGGGCCAGGGCCGTCAGCATGACGGAGGTCCCGAGCTTGAGGGCGCCGGTGAAGGCCGCGGCGTAGGTCAGCAAAGGGAGCGCGTCCAGGGTGGGGAGGCCGCCCAGCATGCGCTCCTGGACCCAGCCGCTGTCGTAGCCCAGCTCCTCGGCCCGTGTCACGAAGCGGGCGATGGAGGCCGGGTCGAAAGCCCCGTCCAGGGACACCTGGGGTATGCCGATTCCGAACTTGACTCCCGTTTTCCTGGCCATGGACGGCATCCCTCCCAAGGGCAACGTTGCTCGTGACATTGTATATTATGCTCCATGGGTTTGCTACGGACGTTCGCCTTGACCCCGGTGCGCGTTGAACCTGCCGGGTAGTTCGGCCGGCGGGTCCGGCCGCCTGATGGCCGCCTTCCGGTTCCCGGACTTCCGGGTGCTGTGGCTCACCACCGTGGCCAACCAGGTGGGCATGGGCATGCAGCAGGTGTTGCTGGGGTGGCTGATCTTCGACATGACCGGCTCGGCCGGCATGGTCGGGTTGGTCTTCGCCGCCAGGGCTGCGCCCAACGTGGTCGTCGGGTTCGTGGCGGGGTCCATCGCCGACCGGTTCGACCGCCGAGCCCTGCTGTTCCTGACGTCGTGGCTAACTGGGATCATGGCCGGCGTGGTCGCCGCCCTCCTGTATGCCGACAGCCTGGACGAGTGGCACCTGGTCCTGACGGCGTTCCTGATGGGGGCGCTCCTGTCCTTCTACATCACCGCCAGGCAGGCGTACGTGTACGACGTGGTGGGGGAGTCCAACGCCATCAACGGGATAGGCCTGATAACGGTGGCGCAGAACGTTGGCGGGGTGCTGGGGGCGCTGATGGCCGGGGCGGCCATCCAGTGGTTCGGACCGGGCGCCGGCTTCGCCACCATGGGCGCCGTGTACGCCGTGGCCGGGCTGGCCGTCTACGGGCTGCGGAGCCGGGGCGACGCGGCCCCCCAGTTCACCGAGCCCGTGTGGCAGAACCTGGTCGGGTACTTCAGGTCTCTGAAGAGCAACAGGACGCTGGTGATACTGATCGGCACGACGGCCCTGGCCGAGATCTTCGGCTTCTCTCACCAGGTCATCCTGCCGGTGCTCACCGAGGAAGTGCTGAACGTGGGCGCCGCGGGCCTGGGGGTCCTGACCGCCTTCAAGTTCGTCGGGGGAACGCTGGGGGTGGTGGTGGTCACGGCCCTGTGGCGGATACCTCGGAGGGGCATCCTTCTGCTGGTGTTCCTGGCGGGGTTCGGGCTGGGGCAGGTGCTCCTCTCCCAGGTCCCCGGGTTCCTGCTGGCGGTGGTGATGGTCGCGTTCATCAACGTGATGGCGACGGCGACGGACGTGATGCACCACACGCTGCTCCAGCTCAGCGTGCCCAACGAGGAGAGGGGCAGGGCCATGGGCTCCTGGATAGTGGGGCTGGGCGCGTCTCCCCTGGGGCACGTTGAGATCGGGTACATAAGCGACGCGACCAGTCCCCGGCTGTCGCTGCTGATCAACGGCATCGCCCTGGCCTCCATGGCCCTGGTGATGGGCCTGATCATACCAAGGCTGCGGCGGATTTAGCGCAGAGGGCCGGGGAGCCTCGGATGTCCCGGTCTATAGCGCCACCCCTCGATGAGAGGAGCGTGCGGGATGGGGAGAATGGGGCCGCCGGGTGCTATAATTCAGGATGCAAGCATCGCCCCGAAGGAGGCGCCCCATGGCCGCGACGCGAATCCGTCAGCCCATCGAGCGGAACCTCGCCATGGAGCTGGTCCGAGTGACCGAGGCGGCAGCCCTGGCCGCGGCCCGGCACATGGGCAAGGGCGACAAGGAGCTGGTGGACCAGGCGGCGGTGGACGCCATGCGGTTCACCCTGGGCTCAGTGCCCATGGACGGGACCGTGGTGATAGGAGAGGGTGAGAAGGACGAGGCGCCGATGCTGTATATCGGCGAGCGTATAGGCGACGGGTCCCCGCCCAGCGTGGACATAGCCGTGGACCCGATAGACGGTACAACGCTGCTCTCCAAGGGGCTTCCCGGGGCAATCGCCGCAGTGGCCCTCTCGGCCAGGGGGACCATGCACGTGCCAGACGATGTCTTCTACGTGAACAAGATCGCGGTGGGCAAAGAGGCGAGGGACTCCATCGACATCAACGCATCGGTGGAGACCAACCTGACCAAGGTAGCCGAAGCCATGGGACGCAGGGTTTCGGAGGTTACGGTGGTCGTACTGGACCGGCCCCGCCATGCGCAGCTCCTGCGCGACATCCGGGACGCCGGCGCCAGGGTGAAGCTCATCACCGACGGAGACATAGCGGGGGGCATCCATGCGGCGCTGCCCGAGAGCGGTGTGGACGTGCTGATGGGCATCGGGGGCACCACGGAGGGTGTGCTGACGGCGGCGGCCATCCGGTGCATAGGCGGGGCCATCCAGTGCAAGGCGTGGCCCCGGGACGAGGCGGAGCGGGAGGCGGCAGTTGCGGCGGGCGTAGACCTGGAGCGCGTCTACAACACCGAGGACCTGGTGGGAGGGGAGGACGTGTTCTTCTCCGCCACGGGGGCCAGCACCGGCGACCTCCTCGACGGTGTCAAATTCCTCGCCGACGGCGCCGAGACCTACTCCCTGGTGATGCGGTCGCGGTCGGGGACCATCCGGTGGATCGACTCCCAACACGACTTCACGCGGCTGGACAAGATCCGCTTCGAGGACTGACCCAGGCAGCCCTTGGCCGGGGAGGGACGGCTCCCCAATCTGGATGGTGCGCCGCCCTACGTGTCCCTCCGAACGCAGCGCGGCCTAGTGGGAAATTCAACCCATGCCGGCGAAGACCGGGCCGTGGGCTTGTGGCGTAGGGTGCTCGTTGGGGGGTACCTGAGATTCCTCGCCGGCGGCTCGGAATGACATTTTGGGAGGCTCGCCTCTGGGAGCGGCTCGCCCCCTTCCGATGTAGAGCTCGAACCGGCCCCACCCCCTGGGTCCCGGCCTACGCCGGGACGACAGTGCGAGCAAATAGGTGCGACGCTAGGGTGCGTACTCTCCACGACGGGCCGCGCCGGTGGCCTGGGCCCGCTCGTAGAAGGCCTGCTGGGCGGCCTCGCCGTTCCGGGCCTTCCCCGCCCAGGCTTTCAGCGGCGCCGCCTGGAGCCCCCGGCCGTAGGAGAAGCTGAGCTCCCAGGGTGCGCGGGCGGCGGGCGCCCTGCGGTTGATGGCGTCCAGGTTCACCGTGGCCTCCTCGTCGGGCTGGCCGCCGGACAGGAAGACGATACCGGGCACCGCGGCGGGCACCACCCTCTTGAAGCAGGCGATGGTCTTCTCCGCCACCTCCTCGGGCCCCGCCCGGTTGGCCGCGGAGGCGCCCGAAAGCACCATGTTGGGCTTCAGCAGGATGCCCTCAAGGGCCACACGCTGGCTGCCGAGCTGGTAGAAGGTCTCCCGCAGGGTGGCCTCGGTGGCGTCGAAGCAGCAATCGATGTCGTGGTCCCCGTCCATGAGCACCTCGGGCTCGACGATGGGGACCAGCCCCGCCTGCTGGCTGAGGGCAGCGAACCGGGCCAGGGCGTGGGCGTTGACGTCGATGCAGTGGGCGCTGGGGATACCGGGTCCGATCGTGATGACGGCCCGCCACTTGGTGAACCGGGCGCCCATCTCGGCGTACTCGGCGAGCCGCTCCCCCAGGCCGTCCAGGCCCTCGGTCAGCAGCTCGCCGGCAGCGCCGGGGATGGGCTTGGTGCCCTTGTCCACCTTGATGCCCGGGAAGATCCCCTGGCCGGAGAGCACGTCTACCAACGGAGTGCCGTCGGCGGCGTCCTGGCGTATGGTCTCGTCGTATAGAATGACGCCGCTGATGTACTCGGCGACGCCGCCGGTCCTGAAGAGCAGCTCCCGGTAGTCGCGGCGGCTCTCCTCGGTGGACTCCACGTTGATGGAGTCGAAGCGCCTCTTGATGGTCCTGGTGCTCTCGTCGGCGGCGAGAATCCCCTTGCCCGGCGCCACCAGGGTCTGGGCGGTGCTGGCGAGATGGTCGATGTCCATGATGGACCTCCCTGCTGACTTGTCCCGATGCCGCGGGACCGGGCGCCGGCCTGCGGGCCCGGGCGGGGGTGGACCCTAGGGCTCCTCCCAGTCTATCACCCCGGCGTCCTTGAGGCCGGCGATCTGCTCCTCGGTGTACCCCAGCTCGAGGAGAATGGGCCTGGTGTGCTCTCCCCTGAGCACGCCGGGTCCCGCCTTGCCCTCGGTGTGGGAGAAGCGGACGAGGGGGCCGTAGCGCCAGAAGCTCCCCAGGCGGGCCGTCTCCACCTGGGTGATGAAGCCGTTCTCCCGCACGTGAGGGTCCTCGTCGTAGAAGTAGTACATGCCCCGGTCCTCGGCTTTGACGCAGGCCACGTCGGCGGCGGTGAGAAGGCTTTCCCACTCCAGGGGCGCCCTGCCGGCGAAGACGCCGGCCAGCTCCCCGGCGAGGGCCTCGTCTTGCTCCAGGCGAGCCTCGGGCGTGGAGAAGCGTGGGTCGTCCAGCAGGTCTCGCCTGCCGACGGTCTCGCACAGGGCCCGCCACTCCTCTTCAAAGAGGCAGGCAAGGAATACCCAGCCGCCGCGGGCGGGGTACAGGCGGTACAGGGCGTAGGGTCCGTAGCCGTCGGCGTCGGGGATGCGGCGGGGAGCCTTTCCCTCGTACCGGAAGAAGTCGTCGACGTTGGCGTAGGCGTTGCTCCCCAGCATGCTGGCCTCGATGTACTGTCCCCGGCCCGTGTGCTCCCGGGCATAGAGGCCCAGGAGCATGCCCACCGAGTTGCCCATGGCGGAGCAGTGGTCGGTGCTGCCGTCGTTGGCCCGTCCCAGCTTCCGTGACCCCTCCTCCACCTCCTCGATGGTCAGCTCCCGCTCGGGAGGAGGCAGGTTGTCCCGGCCCATCTGGGCCATGGCGCCGCCGCAGACGGCGCCGGGGATGGGCGCCATCGACGGCCTACGGGAGTGGGGCCCGGTGGCGCCGTAGCCGCCGGAGTAGAGGTAGACCAGGCCCGGGTTGATCTCGGCCAGCTGCGAGTACCCTATGCCCGTGCGCTCGGGAGCGCCGGGGCGCATGCTGTGCAGGAGGATGTCGGCTTTGGCCGCCAGCTTACGTACGATCTCCTGGCCCTCGGGCGTCTTCAGGTTGAGGCACATCCCCTCGGAGCCCGCCATGGTGCGGTGGACGGCGAGGCCCCCCAGGGAGTGCCTCAGGTAGTCGCCCCCGGGCGCCTCGATCCGTATCACCCGCGCCCCCAGCTCCGAGAGTAGGGAGCAGCCCAGGGGCCCGTTAATGACCGTCCCCAGGTCCAGCACGGTAACGCCCTCCAGCGGGCGCGTGGGCATGGGGGCGGATGCGCCGTTGGAGCGGGTCTTGTTGGAACGGGCCGGGGGCGACCCGTTGAGTCCCGACAGCACCTCCTCGGTGTGCTCGCCGGGCTCCGGGACGGGCCACCTGGGCCCCCCGGGCGTCCCCGCCATCTTGACCAGGGGGCCAAGCTGGCGCATGGCGCCAACCCGCGGGTCCGTGACGTCCGCGACCTGGCCCATGTGGACCATCTGGGGATGGTCCACGCCCTCCCGGGAGGTCATGTAGGGCTCGGCGGCCACGTCGGCCGTCTGGTTGACGAAGATGTCCATCCACTCGGCCAGGGTCTTCTCCTGCATCCTCTCCAGGACCAGGCGCTCCAGGGCCTTGCGGTCGTCGTCGGGGATGTTGGGGGCCGAGGCGAAGCGGGGCTCGTCGTAGACGTGGCCCAGGTCCAGGGTGTGGAGCATGGAGCGGAACAGCCGCTCGACGACGTTGGCGAGTATCATCCACCGGCCGTCCCGGGTGCGGACGGATAGGTAACCCGTGGGGTTGGGACGGCCCAGGCCGATGTATGGGTCCTCGGGGTACCGCTCGGGGTCCTTGACGGCCATCTGTCCCTGTATCCAGCCGCAGTGGTCGAAGGGCGTGACGGCCTGGAGCAGGCTGGTCTCCACCCGCTGGCCGCGGCCCGTCCGGTTGCGCACGTACAGGGCGGCGACGGCGCCCCGGACCAGGGCCATGGCCGCCGAGTGGCTTGCCCCCTGGACCGCCACGAAGTTGGGCCCCTCCCGCCGGTTGAGGCCGGAGAACATCATCATCCTGCCGCTCTTGGCGGCCACCACTCCCTCGTAGCCCTTGTACTGGGAGTAGGGGCCCCTGGGGCCGAAGCCGGTCAGGGAGCAGTAGACCAGGTCGGACCGCTGGGCGGACAGGGTCTCGTAGTCCACCCCCAGGCGTTGCGCCACGCCGGGCCGGTAGCTCTCCACGACGACGTCGGCCTGCCCGGCCAGGCGTTGCGCATCCCGGCGGCCGTCGCCGGTCTTCAGGTCCAGGATGACGCTCTTCTTGCCCCGGTCCCACTGGAGTGCGCCGGGCCAGCGCCTGAAGGGGTCCCCGCCGGGGGGCTCCACCTTGATGACGTCGGCGCCGAAGTCGGACATGATCATCGTGGCCACGGCGCCGGGCCTGCCCCGGCTGAAATCGAGGACGGTGATGCCTTCGAAGACCTGTGCCATGGCCGCCCCCCTGGCGCCCTCGGGCGAGGTGTAACGAGTCCAGTGTAGTGAGGCCCACGGTCAGCGTCAAGGGATGGGTCGGGGGCGCGCGGTTACACCGTCGGGGTTGGCTGGTACAATCAGGGCCTGTCATGGACGTCCCCCACACCCGATCCGCTCCCCAAGCCGGCGGCATCCCGCCGGCCGTGCGCCGATGGCTCGTCGTGGTGACGGCCGGCCTGGGCATGTACCTGATGGCCCTGGACATCTCGGTGAACGTGGCCCTCCCCACCATCACCGACCGTTTCGACACCGACATCCAGACCATCCAGTGGATCATAGTGTCGTTCGTGGCGACCCGGGCGGGCCTGGCGGTGTCCGCGGGCAGCTTCGGCGACCTGTTCGGGCTGAAGCGCGTCTACCTGACGGGGGCCCTGCTCTATGGCGCGGCGGTGGTACTCATCGCCTTCTCGCCCAGTCTTGGGCTGGTGTTCGGGTTCAGGGTGCTCCAGGGAGTGGGCGCCGGGAGCCTCTACGCCGTCTCCCCGGCCATCGCTGGACAGGCGTTCACGGTGGAACGGCGGGGACTGGCCATGGGGGTCACCATCGCGAGTTGGGCGCTGGGCAGCATCTCCGGCACCGTCGGCATGGGGTTCCTGGTGGACGTCTTCGGCTGGCAGGCGGTGTTCCTGGCCAGGGCCCCCTTCTGCGTGCTGGCGCTGCTCCTGGGCTGGGCGGTGCTGCGGGACGCCGAGCGGGGCGGGCAACGCCCCTCCTTCGACCTGGCGGGAGCCGTGACGCTGGTGGGAAGCATGGTATCCATCGTGCTGGCCCTGCACCTGGGCGGCCGCATGGGGTGGGGCTCCCCGTTGCCCATCGTGTTCCTGGCGGCGTTTCCCCTGTTCCTGGCAGGGTTCCTGCACGCCGAGCGGAGGGCCACGTGGCCCGTGCTCGACCTGGGACTCCTGCGGCTGCTGCCCTTCCTCTCGGCGTGCTCCAGCATGTTCCTGGTGCAGATGGGGGCCTTCGTCATCTGGTTCGTGTTCCCCTTCTACGTGGCTGACGGGCTCGGGCACGGGCCCCTGGCCCTGGGAGTGGTGATGGCGGTGATGGCGGCGTCCATGTCCCTGTTCGCGCCGGCGGCGGGATGGCTGTCGGACAGGGTGCACCCCCGCTACGTGGGAGGGACGGGGGCGTTGATGGTTACCGCGGGCCTGCTATGGATGGGGCAGCTCGACCAAGGGTCGTCGCTTCTGGAGGTGGGCGTGCGGATCGGTGTGGTGGGCCTGGGGTTCGGGGGCTTCCAGGCGGCCGCCTACTCGCTGCTGGTGAAGTCCCTGCCGGCCGGGCGGATGGGGACGGGGGCGGGGAGCATATCCCTCTCCCAGGCGATGGGGTCCGTCGTAGCGGTGGCCCTCGGGGGGTTCCTATTCGCCCTGAGGAGCGACCACCACACAGCGGCGCTGGCCGGGCAGGCCGCGGGCGCGGCCCTGGAGGTGGAGGTGCTGGTGCTGGCGTTCCAGGACACGTTCCGGGCGGCGGCGGTCACGGCTGCGCTGGGGGTGCCGGCGCTGGCCCTGTCGGCCGCCTGGCTCGCGGGACGGGTGGGGGGAGTGCAGGAGGAGGCGCCAGGCCAATAGCTCAGCCTCCCGGACTTGGGGCGGCTAGCCCGCGGGCCTGTGGGCCCGGTACCAGTCGACGATGTCCGAGCCGGTGGCGGCCCATACGCCCTGCCGCCTGGTTATGTGCGCCAGGGCCGCGTCCAAGTATCGGATGCGGAAGGGCTGGCCTATCAGCCACGGGTGCAGGTTGAGGACCAGGAGGCGTCCGCTCTGGGCGGCGTCGGCGTACATGGCGTCGAAGCCCTCTTCCAGCATGGCCCGGTACCTGCCGACGGTCACCTTCCGGTCCCAGAGGGCGTTCACGTCGTCCAGCTCCAGCATGATGGGCAGGGCGTAGGCCTCGCCCCGGGCGGTCTTCAGCGGGTAGGGCTGTTCGTCGTTGGTCCAGTCGCACACGTAGCGGAGCCCGGCCTCGGCCAGTAGCTGGGGTGTCTTAGTGGACTCGCCGTACTCGGGGCCCAGCCAGCCCGCGGGGGTCGAGCCGGTGGCCGCCGTCAGGGTGTCGATGGCCTCCCGGATGTACTCCCGCTCCTCCGCCTCGGACATCCTGCTGGTGATCATGCGGCTGACGGAGACGCCATGGCCGATGAACTCGCATCCCCGCTCTTTGCAGTAGTCGACCAGATAGGGGTAGTGTTGGGCAGTGAGGGAGTCCATGGCTATGGTGGCGGGAACACCGTACTTCTCCAGGGTCTTCAGCACCCGGAAGACGCCGACCCGGTGCCCGTACTCCCTGTGGGAGTAACCGATGTAGTCGGGGTAGGGGAGCCTCCACGCCCCGCCGGACAGGGAAGCCGAACGGTAGGCGCCCTCGGGGGTCTGCCACTCCATGTGCTCCAGGTTTACGATGACGCACAACGCCACGCGGGCGTCTTCGGGCCAGCGCAGGACCCCCCGGTTGGCGACGGGAGACCAGTCGTAGTGCTCGTGGTCCATGCCGAAGCGGCGCTCTGCGGGCATGATGTAGCCTCCTAATGTGCGGGAGCCGGGCTGCGTAGTGGGAGCCGGCGGCCTAACCGGCCGGCTACCCGTTAAACCTCTGGGCCTCGGCCACCGCCTGATCGTAGTAGTTGGCGATGTAGTGCTCGGCGATCTCGTCGGGCGTGGTCTGCCACACTCCATCGTGGGACATGATGTATCCCAGGGCTTCGTCCAGGAACTTCACCCGGTGGGGCTGGCCCAGAAGGTAGGGGTGAATGGCGATGCACATCACCCTTCCGCTCTCGGCGCCCTCCTCGTAGAGCTGGTCGAACTGGGCCTTGCATATCTCCACGAAGTAGTCGCCCTCGTAGTGGTTGCGAAAGAGCACGCCGTCGTTGAGCTCGATGGAGTAGGGCACCGACACCATCTTCCGGCCCGACTTCACCTTGATGGGCACGGGTTCGTCGTCGTGCATCCAGTCGGAGTGGTAGATGAGGCCGGCTTCGGCCATCAGGTCGGGGCTCCGGTCGGAGCTGTAGCCGTGGGGTCCGAACATGCCCTTTAGCTGCTTGCCCGTGTGGCGCTTCAGGGTCGCGATGCAGTCCTGGTACCAGTCCCGCTCCTCCTGCTCGGACCAGGTGTTGATGTACTGGGTGTTGTATATGCCGTGGCTCATGAAGTCCCAGTTGCGTTGGACCATGGCCTCGGCAACCTCGGGGTAGTGCTCCAGCACGCCGATGTTCAGGGACACGCCGCACCGGATGGAGTGCTTGTCCAGCGCCTCCAGCATCCTCCAGAAGCCGACGCGGTTGCCGTAGTCCCGGTAGGAGTACTGCTGGGCGTCGGGGTAGGGGGTCCGGGGCCACGGGTTGCGCTCCCCGTCGAAGTCGGGCAGGTACTCGTAGTGCTCGACGTTGGGGGCGACCCACAGGGCCACCCGGGCCCCTCCGGGCCACCGGATGGCGGGTCGCTCCACCACAGGGCTGTAGTCCACTCTGTACGGGGGCAGCGCCATGGTGACACCTCCTGAAGGGCCAGTGCTTCGTGCGGGGCGCCGGGGGCGCGTCGGGCCGGCGAAATCTCGCCAACACCGGGGGCCCGGCAGCCTGCCGAAAAGCACCCTTTTAGGAGTATACTACCATTCCCGTCCGGTGCGGCACAGCAGGAGGCGGGGAGGAAAAGGGGAATTGGTCTCTTCGGCCAACCAACGAGGACTCGGCAAGCGCCCCTTCTACGGGTGGTGGATGGTGGGCGTGGCCCTGCTGGTGAACGGGATCGCCGGCGGGGCCGTGTGGAGCAGCGTGGGCGTGTGGATAGAGGCGCTCGAGGTGCACTTCGCCTGGAGCCGCACCCAGCTCGCCGGCGCCTTCTCCCTCTCCCAGCTCGAGAGCAGCTTCGTGGGACCCCTGGCGGGGTTCCTGACCGACAAGTTCGGGCCCCGGCGCATGGTCCTGATAGGGCTCGTGGGAATGGGGCTCGGCTTCCTGGTATTCAGCCTCACGACCAACATCGCCATATTCTACCTGGCGTTCATCATCATCATGCTCGGGGCCGGGTTGGGGACGTTTCTCCCGGTGATGACGGCGTTGAACCGGTGGTTCCTCCGGAGACGGGGGACGGCCATCGCCATAGCCGGAGAGGGCTACTTCCTCTCGGGGATCGCCATCGTGCCGATACTGGCCTGGTCCGTGACTCCCGGTCACGTCGGCTGGGAGGACACCTCCCGGTGGATAGGGTTCGTAATCCTGGCGGCGGCGTGGCCCGTATCCCGGCTGGTGCGCAACCGGCCCGAGGACTCGGGCCAGTACCCCGACGGCGACGAGCCCGCGGAGGTCCAGCCTCCGGCGCAGCAGGCGCGGGAGACCCCGACGGCGGCGGGCCCCGACTTCACGGTGCGCCAGGCGCTTCGGGCGCCGGCCTTCTGGTACATCACCTTCGGACACTCCCTCTCGTCTATGCTCAACGCCGCCCTCACGGTGCACCTGATCCTCATGCTCACGGACCAGGACCTGTCCCTGCAGATGGCCTCCTTCGTGTGGTCGGTGATAATGGCGACGGGGGCCGTGTTCCAGCTGATAGGGGGTTATTTGGGCGACCGGCTGTCCAAGCGGTTGGTGCTCTTCGTATGCGGCACCGTCCAGGCGGCCGGATTCGCCGGGTTCGCCCTTGCCGCCCTGATGGACACGCCGGAGATCGTCTTCCTCTTCGCGGTGGTGTACGGCGCGGGGTTCGGGGCCCGGATCCCGCTGACCACGGCGATCCGGGGCGACTACTTCGGGAGGAGGGCCTTCGCCTCCATCATGGGCATCTCCAGCGCGCCCATGTACCTGCTGATGCTGGTGGCGCCGCTGTTCGCCGGGGCGATGTACGACCTGACGGAGAGCTACGTGATTCCCTTCATGGTCCTGGCGGCCATGGGGTCCCTGAGCGGGGTATGCTTCCTGATGGCCAAGAAGCCGGTGTTGGTGGAGCCCGCCTGGGCTTCGGGCAGGGCGCGGCAGCGGGCGTAGCGGGGGCTCGGGTCCTGGCACCATATTACCCGGGCCTCGAGCAACCCCTGGGACACTCCCCGCTTGACGAGCGCCTTGATTAGCTATATCTTTAGCTAAGCTCTCCTGGAGGAGCCTGTCATGGTAACGGTGAACGTACACGAAGCGAAGACCAACCTGTCGCGGCTGCTGGCCCAGGTGGAGGCGGGCGAGGAGGTGGTGATCGCCCGGAACGGCAAGCCGGTGGCCCGGCTGGTGGCGGTCCAAAGGCGGGGCAAGCGGCAGTTCGGCTCGATGGCAGGGCTCTTTACGGTGCCCGACAGCTTCTTCGATCCGCTGCCGGAGGAGGAGCTGGCCGCATGGGAGGGCAATGCCTAGCAGATGCAGCTCCTGCTGGATACGCACGCCTTCCTGTGGTGGCTCATAAACGACCGACGGCTATCGCAGGCCACCAGAGAGGCAATAGCGGACGAGGGGAACGATGTGCTGGTCAGCGCCGCCTCGGCCTGGGAAATCGCTACCAAGCATCGGCTGGGCAAGCTGCCGGACGCCGATGTGGTCGCCGGCGACATGGCCGCAGTCTTGGCAAGCCAGGGCTTCGTCGAGCTTCCCATCACGGTGGATGATGGGGCGTGGGCCGGGGCCCTGCCGGGCCCCGTTCGCGACCCCTTCGACCGGATACTCATCGCCCAGGCGATGGCCCGCAACCTTGTCCTCGCGTCCAACGAACCGCTCTTCGACCGGTACGGAGTCCGGCGTCTGTGGTAGCGGGGGGAGGGAGCGTGAGATACGGTAGTTGAGACGGCTCATCCGCCGGGCGGCCCGACCAGGATATCGTCGCCATCGACCCGCACCGGGTACACCGCAAGCCCCTCTCCGGCGGGCGGGCTCAGGACCTCGCCGGTCTTGACGTTGAACGTGCTCCCATGCACCGGGCACAGGATCTCGTCGCCCTGGACCTGGCCGATGTTCAGGGACGCCAGGGCGTGGGGACACAGGCCGTCCACGGCGTAGTAGACGCCCTCCAGGTTTACGACGAGTATCTGCTCACCCTCCAGGCGGACGAGCTTCTTCTTGCCCGGAGCTATCTCTCCGGTACCGGCTACCCTGACGAACTCGCTGGGCATGTCCTTCCTCCTTCACACCGGCACGCCGGACGCAGCCGGCGATGCCAACTTCTGCTCGTACATCGGATGCATCAGCCTTCGGGTTACTCCCGGGAGCCCTCCAGGGGCGCGAGCTGCTCCCTGGAGCCGAAGACGATCAGCAGGTCCCCGGCCTGGATGGCCGCGGCTCCTCCCGGACTCACCTCCAGCGCCCCCTCCCCCTTCTTGAGCGCCAGCACGTGGACGCCGGTGGTACTGGCGCACTGCCCGACGGTGACGCCGTCCAGGGGCGAGCCCGGCGCCACCAGCACCTCCTCCAGGCGCTCGTCGGCGCCGCCCGAGTCGGCCAGGGAGTCGAAGTAGTCCACCGCCGCGGGCCTTATGGCCGACAGGGCCAGGCGCCTCCCGCCGAGGGAGTAGGGCGATACGACCCGGTCGGCGCCGGCCCGGCGGAGCTTCTCCTCGTTTTCGCCCAGTCCGGTCCTGGATACTATGTTCAGGGACGGGTTCAATGCCCGCGCGGACAGGGTGATGAGGACGTTGTCGCTGTCGTTGCCCAGGGCGACGACCACGGCCCGGGCCCTGGGCGCCCCGGCGGCCAGCAGTGTCTCGTCCCTGGTGGCGTCTCCCTGCACGTAGGGGAGGCCCTGCTCGGCCAGCTCTCCCACCACCTGGGAGTCTTGGTCGAGGACGATGCAGTCGACCTTCTCCCGGACCAGCGTGGCAACGACCTGGCGGCCCACTCTGCCGTAGCCGCACACGATGACGTGGCCGCGCATGCCGGCCATCCTGGTACGCATCCTTCGCCTCCTCAGGAACCCTCGGAATACCTCTTCCTCCACCACCCTGCGGGCAACCGCCGTGACGGCGTACATGGCGACGCCGACCCCCGTGATCATCAGGAATATGGAGAAGATGCGCCCGCCGGTGGACAGGGGGTGGACCTCCTCGTACCCCACGGTGGTGAGGGTCAGGACCATCATGTAGGCCGAGTCCAGCAGGGACCAGCCCTCGATGAACATGTACCCGACTATGCCGCCGGTCGCGAGAATCAGGACCGCGCCGACGATCCTCACAGCGGGGCTGCCGGTCAAACGCCGCATCCTAGGTTTCGTCCTTTCCAGGGGGAGAGATAGGCCCCTTGCCCGGGTCCATTATCGGGCATGGGGCGAAACGCTGTCACGCGGGAGCGGGGCGCGGGGCGCGGGCCTGCGGGGTAGACCGGCCCCGTGGGGCGGTGGTAGGCTGGAACCATGACGGGCCGGGCCAAGGCGCGGGATATCGTGGAGGGGTGGCCGAGTGGACGATGGCGGCGGTCTTGAAAACCGCTAACCGCCTATGGTGGTTCGTGGGTTCGAATCCCACCCCCTCCGCAGGGTTTGGTGCCGTCCTTCCAGCGGAGCACCTGCTTGCGGTCCACGCGTAGGGCGTAGGGCGTCGGCCATCCCCTTCCAGGTGAAGTTGCAGGCCCGTCTCTGCCGGTCCAGCCGTTGAGGGAAGTCGTCACGCGGTTCCACCCTCCGGCGCCCTCGTAGTATGACGCCGGTTGGCGGATGTTGCATACCTGCGGTATCTGGGCTTCCAGCACGAGGGTAAGCCCGTCCAGCTGGCCTGCGTACCATTCCTGGACACGCAGCATGCCCCGCCGGAGAGCGGGCATGAAGTCGGGGTAAGCTCCCTGTAGGATGGCACCGCGTAGATCACGCGGACCGTGGGCTCTCTCGGCGTAGGCGTGGGTATCGGCGTAAGAGTAGGGACCAGCGTGGGCGTGGGTGCCGGCGTAGGAGTAGGGACCGGCGTGAGCGCCGGCGCCGGACAAAGATGAGAAGTTCTGCGTAGCCCACACTGTCTCGAAGACATAGCCACGCTTCTCTCCAAGCTCAATAAGAACGCCGACGCACCTTCACGGGGATGCTGGGGTACACGAACAGCGGGCCGGCCTGCCGGATGGGGACGTAGACGAGATCATTCCCGTCCATGTCCACGATGGCGCTGGTGATCGGATCGCCGTCGGACTTGTCGCCGTCCTCGTCGCGGTAGAACCGCACCTCGTTCGCGGCGCGGTGGCTCAGGTAGGACGTTGTGCGGGTCCGGACCGAGTGGCCCTGCGAACCGGCCTTGCCGCCCCTACTCCACCACTATGACGTGCACCCCCGTCGGCAGCCCCCGCCGCGAGCCGGGAATGTCCTTCACCGTCCCGTCCGATTGCGTGACCAGGCACTGGTTGCCCACGCCCTCCAGGGCCGTGCATGGTTGCACGTTCACCTCGTAGGTCCCCGGGGACAGGCCCGTGATGGTGTACGTGAGCACGTCGGTGCCTAGTTTGATCTCTGAAATCCCGTCATAGGCGGTCCAAGTGAAGTCCGAGTCCGCTTCACCAGTAGAACCTTGTCCCCAATAATCACTTCCGTCCCTTTTGATCGGAAGCAGGGGCTTCTCCCGGTACGACAGGATGTACGCCTCCAGCACCCGGCGGTTATTGTCGTCATTGGTGACGCCGACGGTTACCCTTGGCGTTTCAATCAAATCGTA
>DAOUJG010000039.1:0-150572 GCA_034423015.1 Dehalococcoidia bacterium
CCGAGTGGATGTGGATGCCGTGTGGGCCGGGTTCGATGCCTTCCAACATGACGGCAACCAGGAATCCTCCTGAGCCTTGCTGCATGACGACAGTGCCTATGGGTTCGCCCTCCACATTGCGCATCTCGGCGGTGTAACGCGCATCTCCCCAGCTGCTGTCATTGCTGCACGCCGCGGCCACGAGCATCAGCACGATAACCATTATCAAGGCAAAACCGGGGTTCCCGAACCTTGCCTGCATTACGATTCCACCTCCGTCATGCTTCGCGTCGTTGTAAGGCATGGCTTTGGGTGATTGCCAGCTCACTGCCCCAATCCGCTATACGTCCAACTTGAGCTTCATTGCAAAGTTGTTGATTATGTCAAGTGTGGTGGGCCAACAACTGCGGGGAGGGGAATCGACTTAACGGCAGTTAGTTCACGGCAACGGCCGGGCCTCCGCAATGCGCCGGGAGCGCTACGCCAGGCGCCTGTACTCTATGGGGAACTCCAGGCACTGGCCGGTGCTCGTAAGGAGCGCCGGCGGCGTCCGCCCGCTGATGCAATCCTGGTCGACGATGCACCGCTCCGCCTCCTTCAGGGAGGGCAGCTCGTACATCACGTCCAACAGCGTCTCCTCGATTATGCTGCGAAGGCCCCGGGCCCCCGTCGCCCGGGTGATGGCCTTCTGCGCGGCCGCCTCAAGGGCCTTGGGAGTAAAGGACAGCTCCACGTTGTCCATGCTGAAGAGCTGCTCGTACTGCTTTATGATGGCGTTCTTCGGCTCCGTGAGCACCCTCACCAGCGCCGACTGGTCCAGGGCATCCAGGTAGGTCGTAACGGGGAACCTCCCCACCAGCTCGGGTATGAAGCCGTATTGGAGGAGGTCGGCCGCGGTCAGGTGGTCCAGCACGTTCGGGCCCTCGGGCCCCTTCGCTCCGTTGGACCCATTCCCTCCCCACGACTCGGCCGGCTTGAAGCCCATCTTGCCGTTGCCCCGGGCCAGCCTCCGCTCCACGATCTCGTCGAGTCCGCCGAAGGCCCCGCCGCCTATGAACAGGATGTTGTGCGTGCTTATCTGTAGGAACTCCTGATAGGGGTGCTTGCGCCCTCCCTGCGGGGGGACGTTGGCCGAACACCCTTCCACTATCTTCAGCAGCTCCTGTTGGACGCCTTCGCCCGAGACGTCCCTGGTTATGGACCGGTTGGGGCCCTCTTTTCGGGCTATCTTGTCTATCTCGTCTATGTAGACGATTCCCCGCTCGGCCCGGGACATGTCCCAGTCCGCCGCCTGGATCAGCCTCAGAAGTATGTTCTCCACGTCTTCGCCCACGTACCCCGACTCCGTCAGGGACGTGGCGTCGGCGATGGCGAAGGGGACGTCCAGCATCCGGGCCAGCGTCTGGGCCAGCAGCGTCTTGCCCGAGCCCGTCGGGCCCATGAGCAGGATGTTGGTCTTCTCGATCTCGATGTCGGACTCGGGAGCACCGTTCCACACACGCTTGTAGTGGTTGTAGACGGCCACGCTCAGGACCTTCTTGGCCTGCTCCTGTCCGATCACGTAGCCGTCCAGCGCGTCGTTTATGGCCCGGGGCACGGGGAGCTTTCGGTGACGCACCGTGCCCTGCTTGGTGGTCGACGAGGAGTTTTGGTCGATTACCTGCTTGCAGGCGCTGACACACTCATAGCAGATGAAAACCCGGCCGGGACCGGCGACCAGACGGTTGGAGTCGGTCTCACCCTTCCTGCAGAAGGAGCACTGGTAGACCCTTCTACCGTCCCTGCTACTGGCCAAGCCCCATCTCCGATCAGAGCTCCGAGTTCAGCCTTGAGGCGTCCTGCGTCGTTCTGCCGACCGGCCGCGGTTGCGTCGTCTCCTCGCGAAGGCCCGAGGTGACGCCCGCTCTATGCCGGGCTATTCCTGGCCTCCGGGGCTGTCGCCGTTCTCCGAGACCGAGGAGCCGCCCAGCACCTCGTCCACTATCCCGTACTCCATCGCCTGCTCCGCCGGGAGATAGTAGTCCCTGTCGGTGTCCCGGGCGATCTTCTCGTAGGGCTGCCCGGTGTGCTCCGACAGCACGTTGCGTATCTTGTCCTGCATCCTCAGTATCTCCCGGGCCGCGATCTCGATGTCGCTGGCCTGCCCCTGGGCCCCGCCCATGGGCTGGTGCATGTGCACCGTCGCGTTGGGGAGGGCGTAACGCTTGCCCTTCTCTCCGCCGCTCAGAAGCACGGTGGCCATGCTGGCGGCCATCCCCACGCAGATGGTGGAAACGTCGGGCTTTATGAGCTTCATCGTATCGTAGATGGCCAGCCCCGAGCTTATCACCCCGCCCGGGCTGTTGATGTACAGGCTTATGTCCCTCTCCGGGTCCTCCCGCTCCAGGTACAGGAGCTGGGCCACGATCACGTTGGCGACGTGGTCGCTTATCGGCGTCCCCAGAAAGATGATCCGCTCCTTCAGCAGCAGGGAGTATATGTCGAAGGCCCTCTCCCCGCGGGGGCTGGTCTCGATCACCATCGGTATGATGTTGCTAGGGTTCATTGTCACCGGAGCTCCCTCCTTCTTGGTCGGACGTCCCTGCCGGCGTCTCATCGGAGGTGGACTGGGCCGACTCCTCGGCTGCCTCCTGCCCTCCGGGTCCCTCGGCGCTCGCCGTAGGCGGCTCCGCGGCCGTTTCCGTCTCCTCGGCAGCCCCCGTCACGATCTGCCCCAGGCGCTCCAGCGTCCTCCGGGTCAGCACCGTGCTCTGTATGGAGACCCGGGCGTTTTCCGACGAGAAGGCCCGCCGTAGGGCCTCTGCCGACTCTCCCGCGCCGGAGGTCAGCCGGTCCACCTCGGCGTCCACGTCGTCGGGCGAGACCTCGATGCCCTCCTCCTTGGCGATCTGCCTCACCACCAGGTACCGGGTCAGCCGTTCCCGGGCGGCTGGCCGGAACTCGTCCTGCAGCTCGTCCCGGGACTTTCCCTCGTTGCGAAGGTACTCGTCCACGTCCATGCGGCGGCTCTGCTGCGCACTGACCTGCTCGTCGATCATCTGCTCGATCTCGCGGTCCATGGCCAGGTCGGGCATCTCGACGCTGGCCCCCTTGACCACCTCGTCCAGGGCCTTGGACTCCAGCTCTCGTTGGGCAATCCGCTCCGACTGCTCCTTCAGGTCCTCCAGGACGCTGGCCCGCAGCTCCTCCATCGTTTCGTAGCCGTCGCCCACGCCCTTGGCAAACTCGTCGTCCAGGTCGGCCAGGCCCTTCTCCTTGATCTCCAGCACCCGGACGTTGAACCGGCACTCCTTGCCCGCTATCGCCGTCTGGGGATAGTCTTCGGGCACGTTCAGGCTGAACTCCCTGTCCTCGTCCGCGTTCATCCCCTCCAGGTATACCGAGAACCCCGGGAAGGGGCTGGGGTTGTCCTGGTTGGGTATGAAGTCGACACCCTTGTCGTCCATCACCTTGTCGCCCGCGATGACACCCTCCACGTCCAGGGTCACCAGGTCGCCGAACTTGACGCCCCGTTCCACGGGCTGCCAAGGGGCCGACTCGTACCGCAGGCGCTCGACCACCTCGTCCACCCGCTCCTCCGTCACTTCCTCCAGGTCGGGCTGAAGGCGCACGCTGCGGAAGTCGCCCAGGTCCACCAGGGGCTCCAGCGGTAGTGTGGCTTTGAACGAGACGGGGTCGGTCTCGACCAGGTCGAGCTGGGGGTCGCCGAACACCTGGAGGTCCTGCTCCTTGAGGGCCTTGTCCAAGGCGTCCTGGACGATCTGGTCCAGGCTCTCCTGGATGAGGGCCTCCCTGCCGACGTAGTTCTGCACCAGGTAGCGGGGGGCCTTCCCCTTGCGGAATCCGGGAATGACCACCCGGTTCACTACGCGGCGGTAGGATCGTTCTAAAGAGGGTTCGAGGTCCGTGTCATCTAGCTCTACGGTAAGGACGACCTGGCGTGGCGCCGTGTCTTCCCTGGAGACTTTCAACTACATAGGCTCCTGCAGGTGGTGGCATATGGGATTATATCATAACGACTAGTTTGTGAAAAGTTTCTCCCACTCCCCCGGCGCCCTCCGCAATTCGCCGCACGGCGGGAACCTCAGCGCACCAGCCCCAGCCCCAGCTCCCGGAGCTGGGCTTCTCCTACCGGCGACGGCGCCCCGAAGAGCAGGTCGGACCCGCTCTGCGTCTTGGGAAAGGCTATGACGTCCCGGATCGACGGCGTCCCGGCCAGGATGGCCACCAGCCGGTCGATGCCGGGAGCGATGCCCCCGTGGGGCGGCGCGCCGAACTCGAACGCCTCCAGCAGATGGCTGAACCTCGCCTGCACGTCCTCGGCAGTGTAGCCCAGCACCTGGAATATCCTCTCCTGCAGGTCCCGCCTGTGCACGCGGATGCTGCCGCTGGCCAGCTCGCTGCCGTTGCAGACCAGGTCGTAGGCCCGGGACTTGATGCCTCCCATGTCCACTCCTCCCGCTCCCGGCCTGGAGGTCACGTCCAGGTTGCCCGAGTAGACCAGGTCCACGAACTCCTCGGCGGGCGAGGTGAACGGGTGGTGGGAGGACTCCCACCTGCCCGACTCCTCGTGCCACTCGAACAGGGGGAAGTCCCGGACGAAGGCGAAGGCGAGGACGTCCGGGTCGGCCAGCCCCAGCCGGTCTCCCATCTCGTTGCGCAGGGCGCTCAGGGGAGGGTTTATCTCCCGGTCGGGGCCCGCCAGGAGCAGGAGAAGGTCTCCCGGCCCTCCGGAGAGGCGGCGGGCCAGCTCCGCGGCCGCCTCCGGGGTCATCCGCAGGCCCGGGGAGAGCTGCAGGTCCTCCTCCGTCAGCTCCTCCAGCGGGTGGCCTGGGCCAATTCGCACGTGGCTCAGGCCCCGGGCGCCGTGCCGGCGGGCCAGCTCATCCAGGTCCCTCAGGTCCCGGTTGCTCATCCCGCCCCGGCCCGCCACCGCGAAGCCCCTGACCCGGCCGCCCCCCTTCACTACCTGGTGGAACACCCGGAAGTCCGTCTTCATGGCCAGGTCCGTCACGTCTACGATCTCCATCCCAAAGCGCAGGTCCGGCTTGTCGGTGCCGTAGCGCTCGATGACCTCGTCGTAGGCCATCCGGGGGAAGGGCGAGGTGATCTTCTTCCCCGGGGCGACGGCCCTGATCATCGTCGCGTACAGCTCCTCGGTCAGGTCCAGAACGTCCTTCTCATCGACGAAGCTCATCTCCAGGTCCAGCTGGGTGAACTCGGGCTGGCGGTCGGCCCTCAGGTCCTCGTCACGGAAGCACCGGGCGATCTGGAAGTACCGCTCGACGCCGGCGACCATCAGCAGCTGCTTGAGCTGTTGCGGGGATTGGGGCAGGGCGTAGAAGTTGCCGCTCTGCAGCCGGCTGGGCACCAGGAAGTCACGGGCGCCCTCCGGGGTGCTCTTCAGGAGTATGGGCGTCTCGATCTCCAGGAAGCCCCTCTGGTCCAGGAAGTCCCGGATGTGCTTTACCACCCGGTGCCGGAGGGCCAGTATCTCCTGCATGCGGGGCCTGCGCAGGTCCAGGTAGCGGTACCTCAGGCGGAGGGGCTCCTCGGCGTCGGACTCCTCGTTGACGTAGAAGGGCGGCGTCCGGGAGGGGTTCAGTACCCGGGCCTCCCCGGCCACCACCTCTACCGAGCCCGAGGGGATGTCGGGGTTCTGCGCCTCGGGCGGCCTCTCCGACACCGCTCCCTCCACCGTTATGACCCACTCAGGCCGCACCTGCTCGGCCACGGCGTGGGGCTCCGGGGCCAGCTCCGGATTGAACACGACCTGCACCACCCCCGACCGGTCTCGCAGGTCGATGAAGACCAGCCCGCCGTGGTTCCTTCTCCGGTTCACCCAACCCGACAGCGTCACCTGTTGTCCTACCTGCTCCAGTCCCAGCTCACCGCAGCCAGCGCTCTTATACACTCGGCCCGCTAACCTCCATACTCTGGATCATGCTCCCGATGTCCCGCACCTCCGGCTGCAGGAAGCCCTTCACCGCCCCGTGGAGCGCCTCGGGGTCTCCTATGGGCGCCAGGCACACGGTGTTGAGGCACACGTAGGCCTGGGGCGACTCCGCCGCCGGGTATCCCGCCTGCGCCAGCCTGTCCGGGTCATCCGGATCGATGAACCTCACCTCGGTGTGGGGGTACGGTACCGTGGCCGCCGCCCTCAGCATGCTCCGGGTCTCCTCCCGGTGCGGCGGACCGACCACGCTCACCTCCACGGGCGGGTTCATGAGTGTTTCCAGCGCCAGCGCATACTGGGCCGCGGCCCCCTTGTACCGCCGGGCCACGGGCGCCAGCGCGGCCAGGGCGCCCCGGGCCCTCTCTCTGTACCCACTCTCGAAGGTCGCGTTGTAGAGGCGGACCAACGCCCGGGCCGCCGTCGAGTTGTCGGCCAGGGGCTTGTCCCTGAACCTCAGGTTCCCCACCGCCTCGGGGTCCTCGGCAAGGTCGAAGAACCCGCTCCCTTCATGGTCCCAGAGCCGGTCGACCATCTCGTCGGCCAGGCGCCGGGCACACTCCAGGTAGCGGGGCGACGAGGTCTCCACGTGGGCGTCGACCAGAGCGTTCACCAGCTCGGCATAGTCGATGAGAAGGGCCGGGATGCCGCCGGCGTCCCCGGGCACGTACGAGTGCCGAAGCGGCCAGGGGCCCGCCTGCTCCAGCAGGAAGTCGAGACACCCGACGGCCGCCTCCCGCATGGACGGCGAGGCCAGGACCCACGCTCCCTTCAGGAAGACCGACGCCGCCCGGGCATTGAGGGCCGTATACAGCACCCCGTCCACCGCGGGCGAGCCCCGTTGACGCCTCTCCTCCAGGGGCATGGCATAGTACCCCTCGTCGGCGTCCTGGCTCCCGAAGAACATCCCCGTGCCCTTGGAGTACAGGTGCGCCAGCAGGTAGTCCACCACCCCGGAGGCCACGCGCCGGTACTCCTCTCGCCCCGTCACCAGGTGGGCCCGCGTGTACAGGTCCGTCAGCTCCAGGTTGTCCCCCAGCATCTTCTCGTAGTGGGGCGCCGACCAGTCCCGGGCCGTAGAGTACCTGAAGAAGCCGCCCTCCTCGGTGTCGTAGAGGCCGCCCTGGGCCATCCCCTCCAGCGTCCGCTCCACCATCTCCAACCACGCCCCGTTGCCCGTGACCAGGTAGCTGTGGAGCAGCAGGTCCAGAGCCGGAGCCGCGGGGAACTTGGGTTGCGTCCCGAACCCGCCGTGCTCGGCGTCGTAGCCGGCCTCCACCGCCTCCACCACCTCGTCGACGATGGAAGCGTCCGGCTCTTCGGCGGCAGTGGGCGCCCCGGCCCTCTTCGCCAGCCTGTCCCGCGCCTTCAGGCCCCGATCCAGCAGGGTCTGCCTGTCCCTGGCCCATGCCCCGGCTCCCCGCTCCAGCGCGGTGAGGAGCCGGGAGGAGTCCATGTACGTGTAACCCGCGATCACGTCGCCCTCGGGCGTCAGCAGGGCGACCGTGGGCCACCCGCCCATGTTGTACCGGGCGTTGACGTCGGGGCGCTGGTCGCTGTCGACCCGCACCGGCACGTAGCACTCGTTGGCCAGCCGGATCGCCTCCGGGTCCGAGAGGGCCGTCTCATCCATCACGTGGCACCAGTGACACCACACGGCGGATATGGACAGCAGCACCGGCTTGTCCTCCAGCCGGGCCCGGTCGAAGGCGGCCGCGCTCCACTCCTGCCAGTGGATTTCATGGGCCTGGTTGGGCCTGGGTGAGAAGCGGAAAGGAGACACTCGGATCTCGGCTGAACCGGACTTGGCGGGTTCCACGGAGCGTAGCACAGGGCAGACCCCTTTTCAATACGAATGACGCCGGTCATCTGGTATAATGAGAGTCAAGATTCCCCTGGCGACAAGCCGCTCCCCAACGGTGGGCAGCCAGCCTTCGGGACATCACGGAGGGCGCCAATGCTTCCAGAAGTAAGCCTCAGCGACATTACCAGAGAAGACGTGGCCAGAATGGCCGAATGGCTCGAGGACAAGGAGGTCAACGCCTCCTGGTACGGCGCCGACGAGAAGGGAGAGCCGCTGCACATCGGCTACACGCCCTCCCAGATGCTCGACGCCTCCGAGGAGCACTGGCAGGAGGTGTTCCACAGCGACGTCCGGAAGATCTACTCGGTGCATTCGGCCAACGGCGACCACATCGGCGAGGGCCAGATACTCATCGAAGCCCCCCTGTGGGAGGCCCAGCTGTTCATCCTGGTCGGCCGCAAGGAGCTCTGGTACCGCGGCTACGGGACCGCGGGCCTCGTTCACCTCCTGGACCTCGCGTTCTACACCTACAACCTGCACCGCGCCTGGGTCGACATCCCCGAGTACAACCTGCCCGCCCTCCACATGTGCGAGCGCATCGGCTTCAAGCTCGAGGGCCGCCTCAGGGGCACCCATCCCAAGGACGGCGAGTGGCACGACTCCCTGGCCATGGGACTGCTCACCGAGGAGTACGTACGGCGCCGGGCCCGCCTGATGGAGCCCGAGCCGGCGGGCTAGCACCCGGTTGCACGAGCCCGACTACAACGGAGATACGCCGGCCCCCCGCCGCCCCGACCCCGGCGAAGGGCTGGCCCCGCTATCCTTCCTGGCCCTCCTGTACCGCACCCGCCGTCCCCTGGTGAACATGGCCCTCATCGCGGCCAGTACCCTGGTGTTCCTGTACGAGATCGTCCTGGGCGGCGGCCTGCGGGGCCTGGGCGAGCTGGGCTCCACCGACGGCCTGACCGTCTTCCTGCTCACCTACGGGCTCGTCCCCTTCGACCTGACCAGGGCCGGCGACCTCAGCCCCGTCTTCGACTCCTCGGGCGTCCTCAGGGACATCAACCCCCCCTTCTCCGTCTGGACCTCGGTGTTCACCTCCATGTTCATCCACGGCAGCCTGCTCCACCTGGTAGGCAACATGCTGTTCCTGTGGGGATTCGGCGGCCGGCTGGAGGAGAAGCTGGGCCACGTCAAGTACCTCCTCTTCTACCTGGCGGCCGGGGTGGCCGCCGTCTGGACCCAAGTCGCCGTGGACATGGACTCCCAGGCGCCCCTGATAGGCGCCAGCGGCGCCATCGCCGGCGTGGTGGGCGCCTACCTGCTGACCTTCCGGTATCCCAACACCATCTGGCTGGTGATCGTCTTCTTCATCCTGCCCATGATCGTTGGCCCCATAGGGGCCGGGGTGGTCTCCTCCGGCGCCCGGGTCGCCTACATGGCCCATCTGGGAGGCCTCGTCGGCGGCGGTCTGATGATCTCGGCGTACAAGCTCCTCATCGGGGAGTCCCTACGGCCCCCCGCCGGCCCCGGCGCTGGCCCCGCCCCTGGATGGAGGCCAACGCGGTTCTGGCGTTGACATGCTCCCCATCTCCGACATCAGCCTCTACCAGACCCACAGGCCCTACGTCAACATCGCCCTCATCGCCCTCAACACCATCGTCTTCGGCTACTCGGTCCTCCTCGACGACTTCGACCTCTTCCGGTTCAACTACATGTTCGGGCTCATACCGGCGGAGCTCGCCGCCGGCCGCGTGCTGGAGGGCGTCCGTGTGCTCACACCCGGGGGCCCCGTGGACGTGGACGTCACCTCTCCCATCGGCCCGTGGGGCACCGTCTTCACCTCCATGTTCATGCACGGCGGCTGGATGCACTTCATCGGCAACATGCTGTTCCTGTGGGTCTTCGGCGACAACCTTGAGGCCCGTCTGGGCCACGTCAAGTATCTCCTCTTCTACCTGGGTTGCGGCATCGTCGCCGTCTGGGCCCACGTCATCACCGACGTCGACTCTACCGTCCCCCTCATCGGCGCCAGCGGCGCCATCTCGGGAGTCCTGGGCGCGTACCTGGTGCTCTACCCCTACAACCGGGTGACCACGCTCATCTTCATGCTGTTCATCACGGTCATCCGCGTGCCAGCGGTCCTGCTGCTGGGGTTCTGGTTCGTGCTCCAGCTCTTCCAGGGCGTGGGCTCCCTGGGCCCCGGCTCCGGGGGAGTGGCCTACATGGCCCACGTCGGCGGCTTCGTCGCAGGGGTCCTGGCCATGGCCCTCTACAAGCTGGCGGTGGGCGAGCCCCTCCTGCCCGGGCGCCGCCGGGAGGCGGGCCGGTCCTGAACATCCCGTGACCGTCCGAGAGGGCGCCCCAATGGGCCTCACGTTGACCCTCCCATAGGGCTATGCTAACCTAGTAGCTGCCATTCTCAGGCGTGCCCAGGCATGCCAGACATTGTCCAAGGAGCTGAAATATCCAAGATGGACCTGACCGACCGCAAGCTGCTCAACATAGTGCAGTCCCGGTTTCCCCTGGCGCCGGAGCCCTACCGGGAGATCGGCGAGACCCTGGACATCTCCGAGGCCACGGTCCTCGATCACCTGGAGGACCTCCGCCGCCAGAACGTCGTCCGCCAGATTAGCGCTATCTTCGACACCAGGCGGCTGGGGTACAAGACCAGCCTGGTCGCCATGGCCTACGACCCCGAGTCCCTGCACCAGGGGGCCCTGGCCATCAACGAGCACCCCGGCGTCAGCCATAACTACGCCCGGGAGGGCTCCTTCTACAACCTCTGGTTCACCGTGGCCGTCCCCCCCGGGGACAGCATCGACGAGACCGTGGAGGCGATGCGGGAGAGGACCGGCGCCACGTCCTGCCGCATCATGCCCACCATCCGGTTCTTCAAGATCGGCGTCAACTTCGACATGGTCAAGGGGGTGAGCGCCGCCTACCAGTACAGTCCCGACGGCTACGACGGCCCCGCCCGCCGGGATGACTGGAACACGCCCGTGGCCCTGAGCGAGTTCGACATACGCGCCATCCGGGAGCTCCAGAAGGACCTCCCCATGGTGTCCAGGCCCTTCGACGACATGGCGGCCCGCCTGGAGGTCTCCCTCCCCGGCCTCTTCGACATCGCCCAGGAGTTCCAGGAGCGGCGCATCATGCGGCGTTACAGCGCCGTGCTCCACCACCGGAGGGCCGGCTTCACCCACAACGGCATGGGAGTGTGGCGCGTGCCCTCCGAGCAGTCCGAGGAGGTGGGCATGAAGATGGCGGCCCACCCCGCCGTCACCCACTGCTACGAGAGGCCCACCTTTCCCGACTGGCCCTACACCCACTTCACCATGATCCACGCCACGTCCAAGGAGGGCTGCGAAGAGGTGGCCCGGGAGATCTCCGACTCCACGGCCATCGACGACTACCTGATGCTGTACAGCACCCGGGAGTACAAGAAGACCCGGGTCAGGTACTTCGTCTAAGGGAGAGGCAGTTGCCCCCGTACTACCCCGTGTTCCTGGACCTGAAGGGCCGCGAGTGCGTGATCGTGGGCGGCGGAGAGATCGCCGAGCGCAAGATCGCCGGCCTGCTGGAGTGCGGCGCGGTCATCACCATGGTCAGCCCCCAGGTCACCCCCGGCATCCGGGCCCACGCCGACGCGGGAGACATCCGCTGGGAGGCCCGCCAGTACGTCGACGGAGACCTGAAGGGCGCCTTCCTGGCCATCGCCTCCACCGACGACGAGGACGTCAACCGGGCGGTGCACGAGGAGGCCTCCCGGGAGGGGATAGTCCTGAACGTGGTGGACCGCACGGCCCTGTGCAGCTTCATCGCCCCCGCCGTGGTGCGCCGGGGCGAGGTCACCGTGGCCCTGTCCACGGGGGGCGCCAGCCCAGCCCTGGCCCGCAAGCTGAGGGAGACCCTGGAACAGAGCGAGGTGCTCGAGTACGCCTCCCTGGCGGGCATCCTCTCCTCCGCACGGGCAGAGATCAAGCGCCTGGGCGTCGCCGTCCATCCCGACCGGTGGCAGGAGTGCATCGACGACGAGCTCCTGGCCCTGGTGCAGGGCGGCAGGTCCGACGAGGCCCTGGCCCGGCTGCTCCATATGCTGGTAGACGGCCGGGAGCAGGTAGCGGCCACCCGCCCGTGAAGCCGGGCCCGGTCCCGAGGGCTCCCCATCCATGACCCAGCATCCCCCAGAGTCGACGCCCCAGCCGGAGCAGAGACCCGTGCTGGTCGGCACCCGGGGCAGCGGCTTGGCCCTGCGCCAGACCGAGGAGGTGCTGGAGCGCCTCCATATCCTCAACCCCCGGCGCGCGTTCCACGTGGTCACCATCCGGACCCAGGGCGACGCCTCCCCCAACGCGCCCCTGGCGGGCCTGGGCCGGGGGATCTTCGTCAAGGAGATCGAAGGGGCCATCCTCCGGGGCGAGATAGACATGGCCATCCACAGCCTCAAGGACATGCCCACAGCCCTTCCCGAAGGACTCACCCTGGGCGCAGTCTGCCAGCGCGCCAACCCCAGGGACGCGCTGGTAAACCGCTGGGGCTGCCGCCTGGAGGAGCTGCCCGAGGGCGCTCGCATAGGCACCAGCAGCCCCCGGAGAGCGTCCCAGCTCCGGTCCCTGCGACCCGACGTCCAGGTGCTGCCCATCCGCGGCAACGTGGACACCAGGCTCCAAAAGACCCGCGGCGACGACTACGACGGCGCCATACTGGCCACCGCCGGGCTCGAAAGGCTGGGACTCCAGGACGAGGTCGCCGAGCACCTCTCCATCAACGACTTCGTGCCCGCCCCCGGGCAGGGCGTCCTGGCCGTGGAGGTCCGCGGCGACGACGCCGGCGTCCGGGCCCTGCTGTCGGAGCTGGAGCACCACGAGACCAGGCGTTCCATCACCGCCGAGCGCGCCTTCCTGGAAGCGCTGGGAGGCGGCTGCCAGGTGCCCGTGGGCGCCTACGCCCGCTGCGACCAGGAGACCATGGTCCTGACCCTGTACCTGGGCTCCGAGGACGGCGCCCGGGCCTTCAGGACCAAGGTCCGGGGCCGGGCCGGCAACCCCCACGAGACGGCTTTGGACGGCTACCAGCGACTGGTCGAGCAGGGCGCCGGCGCCCTGCTCCGGGAGGCCCGCGGGTAGTGCCCTCCGGTAAGGTCTACCTGATAGGCGCCGGGCCGGGGGACCCGGGGCTCATCACCGTCAGGGGCCTCGGCCTCCTGCAGCGGGCCGACGTCGTGGTCCACGACCGTCTCGTGGACAGCCGCCTCCTGGAGCAGGCCGCGCCCGGCGCCGAGATGGTCTACGTGGGCAAGGCTCCCGGACGCCGGGCCATGGAGCAGGAGGGCATCAACGACCTCCTGGTGGACCGCGCCGGCCGGGGCAAGCTGGTGGCGCGTCTGAAGGGGGGCGACCCCTTCGTCTTCGGCAGGGGGGGAGAAGAGGCCCTGGCCCTTGCCGGAGCGGGTGTCCCCTTCGAGGTCGTGCCGGGAGTCACCTCGGCGGTCGCCGCTCCCGCCTACGCGGGGATACCGGTGACCCACCGGGGCCTCGCCAGCTCCTTCACCGTCGTCAGCGGTAGCGAGGACCCGTCCAAGGACGAGTCCTCCGTGGACTGGGCCCGGCTGGCGAAGACCGGCGGGACCCTGGTCGTGCTCATGGGCTGGACCTCCCTGGGGCCCATCACGGAAGCCCTCGCCCAGGGAGGCATGGACCGGGATACCCCCGCGGCGCTGGTGCAGTGGGGCACCGAGCCCCATCAACGCTCCGTCACCGGCACCCTGGGCAATATCCTGGCCCGGGCCCGGGACGCCGGCCTGGCGCCCCCGGTGGCCATGGTCTTCGGCCCCGTGGTGGAGCTTCGCCGGGACATCCAATGGTTCGAGGCCCGACCCCTCTTCGGGAAGCGGATTGTCGTCACCCGCTCCCGGTCCCAGGCGTCGGTGCTGTCCCACATGCTGGCCGAAGCCGGCGCCTACCCCATCGAGCTCCCCACCATCCGGACCGTGCCCCCCGAGGGCTACTCCGACCTGGACGGGGCCATCCGCTCCCTCTCCGGCTACGACTGGGCCGTCCTCACCAGCGCCAACGGCGTGGACGCTCTCTTCGGCAGAATGGCCGCCCTTGGCCTGGACTCACGGGCCCTGGGTGGCGTCAAGGTCGCGGCCATCGGTCCAGCCACGGCCCAGGCCCTGGCCCGGTACGGAATTCGGGCGGACCTGGTGCCCGGCGAATACGTGGCCGAGTCCGTCGTCGTCGAGATGGAACGTCTGGGCGTCCGGGGGGCCCGGGTCCTGCTGGCCAGGGCCGACGTCGGGCGAAAGGCCCTGCCCGAGGGTCTGACCCGACTTGGGGCCGAGGTGGACGACGTGACCGCCTACCGGACCGTCGCCCCAGACGACGCCCGCCGGCGGGCCGCCGAGGTCCTGACCGGGGACACGCCGGACCTCATCACCTTCACGTCCTCCTCCACGGTAACCAACCTGCTTGCCCTCCTGGACGGGGACCCGTCGCTGGTGCGCGGCCTGCCCTCCGCCTGCATCGGGCCCATCACCGCCCGCACCGCCCGGGATAGGGGGCTCAGGGTGGAGATCGAGGCCCGGGAGTACACTGTGCCCGGCCTCGTCCGGGCCATCACCGAGCACTACGGCTGACGGGGGCTCGTCGTGGGCCTGAGGACGAGGGCCGCGGACGTGCCCATGGGACCCGGCCACGCCGAATTGGTATAATGGATCTTAGCAACATGAACGCGTTGGGCCCACCGTCGGGCGCCGCAGGCGCGGCGGTCCCACCGAACACACACTGAACCACAAAGGAGGCAGGCCACGATGGTAGCCTTTCCCGAGCTCCGGATGAGACGGCTCAGGGAGCTGGAGCCGATGCGGGTCCTATCCCGGGAGACCCGCCTCTCTCCCAGCGACTTCATCTACCCCATATTCGTCACCCACGGCAGGGACCTGCGGGAGCCCATAGAGCCCATGCCCGGCTGCTACCAGCTCTCCATCGACCACCTCCTCGCCGAGGTGACCGAGGCGGCGGACCTGGGCATCCCCGGCGTGCTCCTCTTCGGCATTCCCCAGAACAAGGACCCCTGGGCCCGGGAGGCCTACGACGAGCAGGGGATCATCCAGGAGGCCATCCGGGTGATCAAGCAGGCCGTGCCCGACATGCTGGTCATCACCGACGTGTGCCTGTGCGAGTACACCGACCACGGGCACTGCGGCATCGTCGACGGCGACCGCGTGGACAACGACGCCACCCTGGAGCTCCTGGCCCGCACCGCCCTCTCCCACACCCTGGCCGGCGCAGACGTGGTCGCCCCTTCCGCCATGATGGACGGCCAGGTCAAGGCCATACGCACCACCCTGGACCAGAACCGCTTCAAGGACGTGCCCATCATCGCCTACGCCGCCAAGTACGCCTCCGCCTTCTACGGCCCCTTCCGCGTCGCCGCGGAGTCCGCCCCCTCCTTCGGCGACCGGCGCGGCTACCAGATGGACCCCGCCAACCGCCGCATGGCCATGCGCGAGATAGAGCTGGACATCGAGGAGGGCGCCGACGTCGTCATGGTGAAGCCGGCCCTCGCCTACCTGGACGTCATAGCCAGGGCCCGGGACAGCTTCAACTATCCCATCGCCGCCTACAACGTCAGCGGAGAGTTCTCCATGCTGAAGGCTGCCTCGGCCAACGGCTGGCTGGATGAGCAGCGCGCCGCCGTCGAGGTGCTCACCGCCATCAAGCGCGCCGGCGCAGACGTCATCCTCAGCTACTACGCCAAGGACGTGGCCCGCTGGCTCCGGGAGGGCGCCTCCCTGTAGGGGACGTTGGACCGGGACGGTGTCCCTTCGGGCGAATCCTGGTACAATCACGGCAGCCATCACGACACGGGGAGGTGGACCATGATCGACCTGATAGTAAGGGGCGGGCAAGTGGTCACGCCCTGGGGCGTGGGCGACTGGGACGTGGCCGTGGAGGGAGAGAGGATCGCCGCGGTGGCTGCCCCCGGCTCCCTTCCCGGCGACGTGGGCCGGGTGGTCGACGCCTCGGGCAAGATAGTCGTGCCCGGAGGCATCGAGCCCCACTCCCACGTGGCCATGCCCATCTGGACCTCCATCACCGGGCACCCCCACATGGCCCCCGCCAGGCCCATGACCCCGCCAGCGGAGACGGCGCCCCCCGACGAGGCCAGCCGGTCGGCCCTCTTCGGCGGCACCACGACCATCATGGACTTCGCCCACGTGGAGCCCGGCAGCGACATCTTCTCCGCCATCGAGGAGAAGAACGGCAGGTGGCAGGGCAATTCCTACTGCGACTACACCTACCACTGCATGCTCCTGGGCGACATCTCCCAGAAGACCATCGCCCAAGTGCCCGAGGCCATCCAGTCGGGCTTCCCCACCTTCAAGATATTCACTACCGACATCATGCCCCAGTCCCGCATCCCCCCGGGCGTGGGCTGGCAGGCACGCATGGGACACATCTCGGCCATCATGGAGCAGGCGGCGGCCAACGGGGGCCTCTTGACCGTCCACTCCGAGGACGACGACATGGTCCAGTACAACTACGCCAAGCTGGACAGGGAAGAGCGCACCGAGTGGTTCAACATCTACGAGGTGCACACCAACATGGTGGAGGACGTCTCCTTCCGCCGAGTGCTGCGCCTGGCCGAGTGGACCGGCGCGGCAGTGTACTTCGTCCACGTCAGCGCCAAGGAGGGCGTCAACTCCATCCTGGAGGCCCGGGGTAAGGGCCTCCCGGTCTACGGCGAGACCCTGCACAACTACGCCTGCTTCAACGCCGAGGACTACAAGAAGCCCGACGGCATGAAGTACCACACCTACCCGTCCCTCAAGTCCGAGGCAGACCGTCAGGCCCTGTGGGATGGGCTCGTCAAGGGAGGCCTCAACACCGTCGCCACCGACGAGTTCTGCTCATCCTACTCGGTGAAGACCCACGGCAAGAGCGTCAACGACATGACCGGCGGCCACAACGGCACCGAGGCCCGCATGGGCATCACCTACAGCGTCGGCGTGGGGGACCTGGGAATGTCCCTCCAGCGCTTCGTCGACGTCACCTCGGCCAACGCCGCCAAGATCATGGGCATGTATCCCAGGAAGGGCGCCATCGCCCCCGGCAGCGACGCCGACATCGTCCTGATAGACCCCACCATCGACAGAAACCTGGACCTGAGCGACCTGCACATCAGCGACTACAGCATCTGGGAGGGGTGGCCCATCCACGGCTGGCCCGTGACCACCATACTCAGGGGCAAGATCGTAGTCGAGAACGGCCAGTTCTCCGGCGCCCCGGGAGGGGGACGGCTCATCCCCCGCAAGATCGACGCGGACGTTCTCAACCGCCCAGCCTGCTAGACCGCCCTCTCGCCTTCATGCCCATCTGGGCCCCTCTAGTGGACGAGAGCCGGCCGGGGGGCCAATCCCCTCCAGGGAGGCAACCGGCAGGCAGATAAAGACGAAGGAGGGCAGCCATGATTGACCTGCTGATCAGGGGCGGACAGGTGGTCACGCCGTGGGGCGTGGGAGACTGGGACGTGGCCGTGGAGGGGGAGAAGATCGCCGCCGTGGCCTCGCCAGGCTCCCTGCCCGGCGACGTGGGCAGGGTCATGGACGCCGCGGGCAAGATAGTCGTCCCCGGGGGCATCGAGCCCCACGCCCACATCGGCTTCCCCGTGCCCGGCCGCCCCGGCGTGGAGTCCGCCGGGCCCGAGCCCGCCAGCCGCGCCGCCCTCTTCGGCGGCACCACCACCGTCACCGACTTTGCCATGGTCCACCCGGGCATGGACATCCCCCAGGCCATAGCCGCCAAGGAGGCCCGCTGGCGGGGCCAGGGCTACTGCGACCACTCCTACCACTGCACCCTCCTGGGCAACTTCCAGCAGAACGTGGTGGACCAGGTCAAGGAGGCCATCCAGTCGGGCTACCCCACATTCAAGATGTTCACCACCAACATCCGCCAGTCGGCGGGCTGGGAGGATGACAGGCACTGGATGGCCCGCATGGGCCACGTCAACGCCGCGATGGAGCAGGCGGCCGCCCACGGCGGCATGATGTTCATCCACTCCGAGGACGACGACATCGTCCAGTACATGTACAAGAAGCTGACCGACGAGGAGCGGACCCAGTGGTACTACATCCACGAGATCCATAACAACATGTCCGAGGACGTCTCCTTCCGGCGCATCCTCAAGATGGCCGAGTGGACCGGCGCGGCGACCTATTTCGTCCACGTCAGCGCCAAAGAGGGCGTCCGGGCCCTGGAGGAGGCCAGGGGGAGGGGCTTCCCCCTGTACGCCGAGACCCTGCACAACTACGTCAGCTTCAACGCCGACGACTACCGGCGGGAGAACGGCCCCATCTACCACACCTACCCATCCCTCAAGTCCGAGGAGGACCGGCTGGCCCTCTGGGACGGCCTGCTCAAGGGCACCATAAGCTGCATGGCCACCGACGGCTCCTGCACCGACTTCAGCATGAAGATGTCGGGAAAGACCATCCTGGACGTCACCGGCGGCCACCACGGCGTCGAGACCCGCATGGGCATAACCTATGGCGAGGGCGTGGTCAAGCGCGGCATGTCCCTCCGCCACTTCGTCGACGCCACCTCCACCAACGCCGCCAAGATCATGGGCTACTACCCGCGCAAGGGAGCCATCGCCCCCGGCAGCGATGCCGACATCGTCTTCATCGACCCCACCATCCACAAGGACCTGGAGCTCTCGGACCTGCACCTGGGAGACTACAGCGTCTGGGAGGGCTGGGAGATCAACGGGTGGCCGGTGACCACCATCCTCCGGGGCAAGGTGATGGTGGAGAACGGCCAGTTCTTCGGGACCCCCGGCGACGGCAAGCTGATACCCAGAAAGGTCGGCTCCGACATCCTCAACCGGCCGCTGTGCTAGGGGGGCTCACGCCCTCATCCGCCCCGGTCCGCGGTGCCGGGCAGCAGCGTTAGCAGCTCCTTCACGGCCTCGATGCCGTCGGATACGTCGTCGGCGCCCAGCCACCCCTCGTAGAAGTTGGAGTGCAGGCTGTTGGCCACGTGGAACAACCGGCGCATTTCGGGCCGGCCCGTCTCGGCCGCCATGTTGCCGATCACTTGGAACAGCTCCCTGTGACCGCTGTGCTCCCAGCCTCGTTTCTCGGCGACGGCCCTGACCGCGTGCGCCGCCGCTCCCCAGGCCTTCTCCGAGGCTTGAAGGAGGTCCCCGGCGCCGGCATACTCTTCGGCTTTCGATATGAACTGGCGGCTGATTGACGCGTGGCCCGTCGTTTCGGCCATCCTCTTTTCCCCCTTGGCGGTTGGTCGCAGCGGGCGCACCTGGATTATAGCCGTCGGGGGTTCCCATTGCGAAGCCGGGGCCAAGGGGCTAGAATGTCAGGGTTGAAATCGTACGCTTAAGGAGGGCCCCCAAGAATGCTGAACAGCCTTATCAAGGTAGTCGACCGGGTGTTCCCGGCCGGAATCGCCCACGCCCACTGCGACATCCCCTGCGGCATATACGACCCCATCGGCGCCAAGATCGCCGCCCAGACGGTGCAGAAGATGGTCATGCGTATACAGGCCCTGGAGGAGGGCGACGACCACGCTGCCTTCGCCAATACCCTGGCCCGCTACATCGCCGTCAAGGAGCAGCACGCCGACGTCTGCAAGAACGAGCTGGACATCCTCTGGCACGACTACTTCCGGCCCGAGCATGTCGAGCAGAACCCCGACATCCACACCCAGATATGGAACGCCAACAAGCTCTGCTCCAGGAACAAGCAGACCGTGGACCTGGACGCCGCCAAGGAGCTGGTGGCCACCGTGGACAAGATCGCCGCGATATACTGGGCCACCAAGAACGTGGAGTACAAGGACGACCTGGCCGAGGTGCGCTTCGGGGCCTAGCCCCCGCTGGACCACACACCCTCCACGGGACCCGGACATGATGCCTGGAGAACGGGGCCGCCCTTGAGAAGAGCCATCGAGGGCGGCCCTCTCTATTGGCTGCCATGGCTGGCAGCCTCCGTCCCCTTCGTGGTCCGCGGGGACAGCATGTGCCCCAACTTCGCCCCCGACCAGTACGTCCTGGTGCGCCGCCTGCGCCGGGGCAGGGGACCGGGCAGGGGGGACGTCGTCGTATTCCGGCACCACCTGCGGCCCGGGATGAACCTCCTCAAGCGCGTGGTAGGGCTGCCCGGCGACCGCGTCAGGGTCCGGCATGGCCGCGTCTACGTCGACGGGAGGATGCTGGACGAGCCCTACCTGTCCTCCGTGCCCCGTCCCGTTGACGGGGCCGGAACGCCGGACGCGCCCGAGCGGCCCGAGGTCGACGTGGAGTGGGCCCTCCACGACGGCCAGTATTTCGTCCTTGGGGACAACCGCAACCCTGCCCACCCCGGCCGCCCCGACGACAGCCGCCGCTTCGGCCCGGTAGACCAGGACTCCATCGTGGGCGCCGCCTGGTTCAGGTACTGGCCGCCCGGCGCCTGGGGGCCCCTGCCTCCCAACGCACCGGGCACCGTCTGAACAGCTCCCCTGGCGGCCCTACCCCGGGGGCTGGGCCCTCCTTGCTGCGCGCCCTAGTACTTGAACTCCTCCCGCACCGGGCTGAAGATGTCCAGCGCCACCGCCCGGCCCGAGATGGACTTGGCCTTGTGCTCCACGTTCCCGGGAATGATGTACATGTCCCCCGGCTTCAGCACCCGCGCCTCCCCGGCGATCTCCATCTCCATCTCCCCCTCCACCACAATGCCCCCCTGCTCGTGGGGATGGGTATGGTTGGGCACCTCCGAGCCGGGCTCGATCTCCACGTAGGACAGGAGCATGTTCTGGCCCCAGAAGGTCTTCGTGGTCACGCCCGGCGCCAGCTCCTTGGCCTCCCTGCCCTTCGCGTCGTGGAAATACATCGTCGCCTCCCAAATCGACTTGCTCGGCCCCCTTGGCCCCGGGGCCGGGTTACCATTAAACCACGCCCTCCGCAGCTTGGCGACCTGCCAGCCTCCGGTTGCGGGCCCTCGGAGCCTGGAGTAGAATGGGCCATCCGGACGGCGCCAAGGGTGGGCGAAAGCGCCGGCCCCAGCGTCCCCAAGCGTTCTCCCAAGGATTCTAAGGAGGCCTCATGGCAAAGGGCGAAGCGGACTTCGACAACAGGTTCACCAGCACCTTCGGGTTCCCCTCGGAGCGCGCCGCCACCAAGGTGAAGGACAGCCTTACCGAGCCCGTGCGCCGGTTCATCCAGGAGTCCCCCTTCCTGGTCATGGCCACCAGCGACCGGGAGGGCAGGTGCGACGCCTCCCCCAAGGGCGGCAAGCCGGGGTTCGTCCGGGTGCTGGACGACCGGCATCTTCTGGTGCCCGACGTGGCCGGCAACAAGCTGTTCCAGTCGTACCTGAACATGGACGAGAACCCCTACGTGGGCCTCTGCTTCTTCATCCCCGGCATCGCCGACATCGTGCGGGTCAACGGCAGGGTCTCCATGGTCACCAGGGAGGAACTGGACCGCCACCAGGTGGAGGAGTCCATGTACAACCCCGACGGGTACCGGGGCGTCCAGCAGGGCATCGTCGTCGAGATCGAGGAGTCCTTCGGCCACTGCCCCCGCGCCCTCAGCTACTCGGACTTCTGGGACCCGGAGCGCATCCGGGAGAAGCGGGGCACGGCTCACCCGGTCCGCATGCCTCCCGCCGTTCCCACCCCCGCCGGGTCCTGACCCCCAATACCGGCGGGCTCGGACCCGCCGGTACGTCCCCACACGTAAAGAGGTGCCATGGTGGACAAGGCAGACATACCCTTCCTATCCGCGACCGAGCTGGCGGCCCTGATCCAGAAGCGTGAAGTCTCCCCCGTGGAGGCCACCGAGGCGTACCTTGAGCGCATCCAGCGGGTCGACGGCAAGCTGAGCTCCTACATAACGGTTTCGGGCGACCACGCCCTGCAGGCGGCGAAGGCGGCAGAAGACGAGATCGCCTCCGGCGGCTACCGCGGCCCCATGCACGGCATCCCCTACGCCGTCAAGGACCAGTTCAACACCCGGGGCATACTCACCACCGGCGGCTCGTCGATACTCGCTGACTTCGTACCCGACGACAACGCCACCGTCATCGCCAACCTCGACCGGGCCGGCGCCATCCTCCTGGGCAAGCTCAACATGAGCGAGTTCGCCATGGGCACGGCCGTCGCCCACCCCTACGGCGTGCCCCACAACCCGTGGGACCTGGGGCGGAACCCCGGCACCTCCAGCAGCGGCTCCGGAGCGGCCACCGCCGCCTTCCTGTGCGCCACCTCGCTGGGCGAGGACACCGGGGGCTCCATCCGCGGGCCCGGCGCCTTCTCCGGCGTCGTGGGCCTCAGGCCCAGCTTCGGCCGCGTCAGCCGCCACGGCATGATCGGCGCCGTCTGGTCCATGGACATGGCGGGGCCCATCTCCCGGACCGTCGAGGACTGCGCCATAACCCTGGGGGCCATCGCCGGCCACGACCCCAACGACCGCTACACCTGGGACGCTCCGGTCCCCGACTACCTGGCAGCCCTGGACGGCAGCGTCGCGGGCATGAAGATCGGCGTGGTCCGGGAGCGCATGGACGACGACCAGATGGACGGGGAGGTCCAGGCGGCCGTTCTGAAGGCCGCCTCCACCCTGGGGGAGCTCGGGGCCTCCGTGGAGGAGGTGTCCGTGTCCCTGGCGCCCCACTGCGCCGTCATATTCAACGGCATCGCCTACCCCGAGGGCGCCTCCGTCCACCACCGGAACATAAGGGAGCGCCTCCAGGACTACGACCACAACATCCAGATACGGAACCTGACCGGAAGCATCCTTCCCGCCCAGGCCTACTACAAGGCCCAGAAGCTGAGGCAGGTGGTCCGGAGACAGGTGCTGGACGCCCTGGAAAGGGTCGACGTGCTGCTTCTCCCCACCTCCCCCATCCTGGCCCCCCCGATACGCACCCGCGCCGGAGTGGACAGCAAGGAGCACCTCATGGCCGACCTGATGGGGCGCAATAGCTGGACTACTCCCTTCAACCTGGCCGGGACCCCGGCCATCTCCGTCCCCTGCGGCTTCTCCGCCGACCCGGTGCTGCCCATCGGCCTGCAGCTGGCCGGCCGTCCCTTTGAGGAAGCCACGGTCATGAGGGCGGCCCACGCCTACCAGCAGGCCACCGACTGGCACACCCGGCGCCCGCCGGTATAGGTGTGGGGCCCGGCGCCATCGGCCCATCGGAGAGAATAGCGGAGGTCCAACGCCGCGTCGTCGCCTGCACCCTCTGCCCCCGGCTGGTCGAGTACCGGGAGAGCGTGGCCCACACCAAGAGGCGGATGTACCGGGAGGCCGACTACTGGGGCCGGCCCCTGCCCGGGTTCGGCGACCCCGAGGCCCGGCTGCTGCTGGTGGGCCTTGCCCCGGCGGCCCACGGCGGAAACCGCACCGGGCGCATGTTCACCGGCGACCGCAGCGGGGACTGGCTGTACGGCGCCCTCCACGCGTTCGGCTTCGCCAACCAGCCCACCTCCAGGCACAGGGACGACGGCCTCGCCCTGAAGGACGCCTACGTCACCGCGGCGATACGCTGCGCCCCGCCCGCCAACAAGCCCCTGCGCGACGAGCTGCTGAGCTGCCGCCCCTACCTGCTGGCCGAGCTCGAGTCCCTGACCAGGCTGGAGGTCGTCGTGGCATTGGGACGCATCGCCTTCGACGCCTACCTGGCCGCGTACCGGGTCTTCCTTGGAGCCGACGCGCCCGCCTTCCCCAAGCCCGCCTTCAGCCACGGGGGCGTCCAACCCCTACCCGGCGGAGTCACCCTCGTCTCCTCCTACCACCCCAGCCAGCAGAACACCCAGACCGGCCGACTCACCACCGACATGTTCCACAGCGTCTTCGCCACTGTCCGCCGCCTGATGGACGTGGGCGACAGCAAGCCGGCCTAGCGCCCCGACCCAACCGCCCCCGCCAACCGCCACCTCATATCCCGGCCCTCCGCCGCGGCGCGGGGGGCGGCTTGGGGTCGCCCAGGAGCAGGAATAGGCCTGACCCCAGCAGGCACACCACCGCCACTCCCGCGAAGGCCGTGTCGTAGCTGATGTACCCGGCGACCACCGGCGCGGTGAACAGGAACACGTTCATTATCACCATCCCCAGCCCCGTTATAGTGGCGTAGTCCCTCCGGCCGAAGTAGGTGCCCCTTATGGCCGAGGTCAGGGGGTTCCGGCCGCCGAACCCGATCCCCAGGAGCACGGCGAAGAGGAAGACCATAAGGGCGTCGTCGCCGGCCACCAGCAGGACCGCCACCGCCCCGGACTGCAGGGCCGAGAAGCCGAACAGGGCGTACCTCACGGGCACCCGGCTGCCCACGTACCCTCCCACCAGCACGAACACCGCGTTCAGCCCCGTGTAGGTGGACACCACCAGACCGATGGTCCCCAGCGAGAAGCCCCGGTCGTCCAGCATGAGCCCCAGGTGCACCATTATCGTCACGATCACGATGGACGACGCGCCGTGCCCCATGCTGATGAACCAGAAGGCCTTCGTCCGGACGGCCTGCCGCCACGTGTAGTCCATCTCGCCGTCTGCGGCGGTCCCGGCCTGCCGTCCCTCGGGCCGCCTTGCCTCCGGGGGAGCGCCGTCGGGTACGAGCCCCAGGTCCTCGGGCCGGTCCCTCACCAGCCGGGAGATGGGGAAAGCCAGCCCGGCGATTATCAGCCCTATGGCCGCCGCGGTGACACGCCACCCGTACCGCTCCGGGTCCTCCACCGCCGTCCCGCCGATGGACCAGGCCATCAGCGGCGGCACCACTACCCCGCCGACGGCAAACCCCTCCTGGACGATGGACATTGCCAGGGTGCGCTTGCGGATGAACCAGGAGTTCATCACCGTCATCATGGGCAGCCATGTACCCAGCGCCGCTCCCAGGCTCATCATGATGAACACCAGGTAGAGCTGCCACAGCTCCCGGACCTGGCTGAAGAGGAGGAACCCGCCTCCCAGTATCAGGCACCCGGCCAGCACCATGCGCCGGGGGCCCAGCCGGTCTATGAGGAGGCCCTCCAGCGGGCCCAGCAGCCCGCCCTCCACCCGGGTCAGGGCGAAGGCCCACACGAGCTGGTCCTTGGTCCACCCCAGGCGCGCCCGGATTACCGGGTTCCATACGGGCATGCCCTGGAAGAAGGGCACCGTCCCCAGGGCCATTACGACGGCGCCCAGGACGGCCAGCCACCACCCGTAGTACATCCCCCTGCTGCGCCTGAGGAGGTCTACCGGCCCGCCAATCCCGATCAAAACGGTCTGCCCATAGGTGGCTAGCATATCCCCGGAGGGCGCGGGCCGCAAGCCGCGGCTACCCTTGACAAACACAACCCGCTGGGCCAAACTCTCAGTGTCGGCGGCGCCCAAGCCTAGCCCTCTCCCCCGGACCGCCGCCCGCCCGGACCCGGGCAACCCCCTCACTATGACGGAGGCCGAAAGGCGATGACGACAACACAAAACTGGACCGAGGAGTTCGTCGACGTGGGCGGCACCAAGACCCAGGTCCTCAGGGGAGGGAGCGGGCCGCCCCTGCTGCTCCTCCACGGGGCCAGGGGCAACCACCGCTGGATGGGCTACCACGACGCCCTGGCCAAGCACTACACCGTCTACGCCTCCTCCCACCCGGGATACGACAAGACCCCGCGGCCCCCCTGGGTCAGCACCATCAACGACGTGGCCCACTTCTACGTCGGCTTCATGCGGAGCGCGGGCCTGGAGGACGCCGTCCTCATGGGCTTTTCCATGGGCGGATGGATCGCCGCCGAGCTGGCGGCCATGGACTCGCACAGGATCAAGGCCCTGGTGCTGGTCAACGCCGTGGGCATCCGGCCCCAGGTGGGAGAGATCGCCGAGACCCTGATGGTGTCCCCCGACCAGACCCAGGAGCTGATCTACCACGACCAGAGCAAGGCGCCCGAGGCGCCCTACCTCTCCCCCGAGGAGGACGTCCAGTGGAGGAACCGGGAGATGGCGTCCCGGCTGTGCTGGAAGCCCTACATGCACAACCCGGTGCTGCCCGAATACCTCAAGCTGGTGGAGGTCCCCTCCCTGATAGTCTGGGGCCGCGAAGACGGCATCGTCCCCCTCAACGCCGGGGAGATCTATCACCAGTCCCTGAAGGGTTCGACCCTCCGAATCATCGAGGAATGCGGCCACTCTCCCCAGTTCGAGAAGCCCCAGGAGTTCCTCGACGCCACGCTGGAGTTCCTCTCCAAGCTCTGATTGCCGCCGCACCCGGATGGGAGTGGGCGCCACGACCAACGCCACGGTCGACAAAGGAGGGACCCATGGCCCAGCAGCTAGCCAGGCCGACGGACAAGGTCGAGGTCTACTGGTTCTCGGAGCAGCCCTACGGCCCCGTCACCGACCAGGACCTGGAGAAGTACGACTCGGGCCGCCTGGGCTTCCCCAACCGCTACTTCGACCCCCACGAGGCCCACCGGCTCTACAACGAGTACCACGAGCAGTACGCCCTGGCCGACGAGGTGGGCTTCGACGGCATCATGAGCAACGAGCACCACGCCTCCTACTGGTGCATGAAGCCGTCGGTCAACCTGGACGCGGCGGTCATAGCCAAGCTGACCAAGAACGTCAAGATAGCCATCCTGGGCAACGTCATCGCCATCAACGACCCCGTCCGCATGGCCGAGGAGCTGGCCATGCTGGACTGCTACTCCAACGGCCGCATAATCTCCGGCTTCGTGAGGGGCACCGCCGTCGAGTCGCTCCAGGGCGGCATCGATCCCACGGAGAACCGGGAGCGGTTCGAGGAGGCCCACGACCTCATCCTCAAGTGCTGGACCGAGCCCGGGCCCTTCCGCTACGAGGGGGAGCACTACCACTACCGCGCCGTGAACCCCTGGGTGCTGCCCATCCAGAAGCCCCATCCGGACATCTGGTTCCCCGGCACCGGCAGCCCCGAGAGCGTGGTCTGGGCCGCCACCCACCAGTACCCGTACATGAACCTGGGCGCCCTGGTGGACACCACCGAGTGGCTCAAGCAGGTGTACATCGAGACGGCCCAGGAGGTGGGGTTCAAGCCCGGGCCCGGCAACTTCGGGTACCTTCTCCGGGCCCTGGTGGCGGACACCGACGAGGAGGCCGTGGAGATCGGCCGCGAGTTCATGTGGACCATCGGGCACCGCCAGCGCGGCCCCAGGGAGCACAACGACCCCCCCGGCTACCAGTCCAGGGCGGCCGTGGAGGTCAAGGCCAAGCGCCCCATCGGCAACGTGGCCGGCGGCGGCGGGCTGGGTGTCGGCATGTCCTACGAAGAGCTCCAGGGCGTCAACAATATCATCGTCGGCAACCCCGACACCGTCACCCGGAAGCTGACCGAGGTCATCCAGCGCCTCAGCCCCGGCTACCTCCACATCTACGGCAACGAAGGGGCCATGGAGCACAAGCACGTGATGCGCTCCATCGAGCTCATGGGCAAAGAGGTCATCCCCGCCCTGCACGAGATAAAGCTCCAACCCTACGAGTAGCGTCCCGCGGAACCCCGTCCTTGGGAAGGGTCTGAATGAGTCCGCTGGCCGTCCACCCATGGGTGGGGATTCCCTGCCCGCGCGGAGCACGGAGCGGGCCCCTTCACAGAGTCCAACGCCGCCGCCGGAGGAGCAGCTATGGCCCGCAACCTGTCCGATCTCGTATCTGCCGAGGAGCCCCGCCGCCTGGCCTCCGGGTTCCAGTTCACCGAAGGCCCCGTGTGGCATCCCGACGGGTACCTGCTGTTCAGCGACATACCCGCCGACACCATATACCGGCTGGCCCCCGGCGGCGCCGCCGAGCCCCACATCCACCCCAGCCGCCAGTCCAACGGCCTGACCTACGACCGGCAGGGACGCCTGATCGCCTGTGAGCACGCCGGGCGGCAGGTGTCCCGCCAGGGTCCCGGCGGCGCCATGGAGACCGTCGTCGACACCCACGACGGGAAGCGCCTCAACAGCCCCAACGACGTGGTGGTCCACTCCAGCGGCGCCATCTACTTCACCGACCCTCCCTACGGCATCCTCCCGGACCCGGGGGAGCAGGGCTTCAACGGCGTCTACCGCATCGACCCCGAGGGCAACCTGTCCCTGCTAATCTCGGACTTCGACCGGCCCAACGGGCTGGCTTTCTCCCCCGACGAGTCCGTCCTCTACATCGACGACACGGCGCGGCGGCACGTCCGGGCCTTCGACGTGGGCCCTAACGGGTCGCTGTCCAACGACCGGGTATTCGTGGACATGGACGTGGAGGCCGAGGGAAACCCCGACGGGATGAAGGTGGACGTGGAGGGGACCCTGTACATCACCGGAGGGGGCGGCCTGTGGGTAGTCGAGCCCGGAGGCCGCCACGTGGGCACCGTCGCCTTCCCCGAGCTCCCCGCCAACGTGGCCTTCGGCGGCCCCGGCAACCTCACCATCTACGTCACCGCCCGCACCTCGGTCTACAGCGTTCAGGGCAGGGTCCCCGGGGTGAGGGTACTCTAGGGGTCTTTCCCCTAGGTCCTGACGCGACTCCTCAGCCACGCGCTCAGGATGTCCACGCCGATCACCAGCAGCACGTACCACATGAGCAGCAGGGCCACGTCGGTGTAGTGGAAGAAGCTCATGCTCAGCCGGAAGTCCCGTCCCAGGCCCCCCGCGCTGACGAAGCCCACCACGATGGTCGTGCGGATGACCACCTCCCACCGGTACAGGGTGTAGGTGATGAGCTGGGGCATCACCTGGGGCAGGATTCCGTAGGCCATCATCTGGAAGGGCCGGGCCCCGGCCCCCTGCAGGGACCTGGCCGGGCGGGTGTCCAGGTCCTCCACCACCTCGGCCGACAGCTTGCCCAGTATGCCGTAGTTATGTAAGGCCAGCGCCAGGGCGCCGGGGAGTATCCCTGGGGACAGGAAAAAGACGATGATCATCGCCCAGACCAGCTCCGGCACCCCTCGCGTCAGTACGAACACCCCCCTTACCAGGAAGTACAGACCCTTCCAGAGCACCGCCCCCCGGCCCGCCGGGACCAGCTCCCCCATGGCCACGTTCCGGGCTGCGGGGAGCACCGTCACCAGCACCCCCGCCGCCGCCAGGGTGATGGCGAGGATGCTCATGGCCAGGGTCTCCGAGGCCAGCACCCCCGCTTCGGCCCACGCCCCGGCATCCAGAAACGCCGGAGTCCCGACTGTGCCCTCCCCGGCCAGCTCGCCCAGGAAACCCCGGGCGCCGGACCACGTGGAGCCGGTGAACAGCGCGCCGAACCCCCCGGCGCCGTCCGCCAGGACGAAGGCCCAGGAAGCCGCGGCCAACGCAACGAACCCGACCAGGGACAGGCGAACGGCATCCGCACCTCGCAGAGCGGCGAGGGGACCGCGCCATCCCGGCCGTGCAGGCGGTGTCCACCCCGGCCGTGCGCTCACGCCACCAACCGCCTTCTGACCATGGAGCTCCACAGGTCCACCAGGAGGATCAGGCCCGTCAGGAACAGCAGCAGCGTCCACACCTGGCCGAACAGCAGGTCGTCCAGCGATAGCTGGATCTGGTATCCCAGGCCGGCGATCCCCACGAAGCTCATCACGGCCGCCGCCCGGATGGCGCACTCGAATCGATAGAAGGTGTAGCTGAGCATGTCCGGGAGGGCCATGGGTAGCCTGCCGTAGAGGAATACCTTCCACTCGCCCGCGCCCGAGGCCCGGAGGGCCTGCAGAGGCCCCTGGGGCACGTCGTTCAGGATGTCGGAGTATATCCGGCCCAGGATGCCCCCGTAGGGGATCGCCAGGGCCAGTATCGCCGCCATGGGAGACAGTCCCACGGCCACCACGAACAGCCACGCCCACACCAGCTCGTGTATGGACCTCTGCACGGCAAGCAGCCCGCGGGTTCCGACGACCAGTGGCCACCGGACGGAGCGGGATCGGGCTAAGACTCCCGAGGCCGCCACGCCGAGTACGAGTCCCAGCCCCACCGCCAGGGTTATCCCCGCCACGGCGTACGCCACCGTGTACCAGGTGGCCTCCACCACGACCTTGAGGAACGACCCCGAGAGGTCAAGGCTGAACAGGGCGCCGAAGAAGTCGGCGGCGGCCGCCGCCCCGCCCGTGTGGACCACCGACCCGGTCCAGTCCACCTCCCACATGCTCCACCCCAGGGCCGCCAGGACCAGCAGGCTCAGCAGCCCCCGGCCCTGGAGCAGTCCGGACCTACCGGGCGGAGTCGAGGCCCTCGATGTCATACAGCCTCTCCAGGACCTCGTCAGTCACGTCTTCCACAGGAGAGTCGAACTGCACCCGGCCGTTGCGCAGTCCGACGGCGCGGTCGAAGTACTTGCGGGTCAGGTCCACCGAGTGCAGGCTGGCCACCAGCGTCCTGCCGGAGTCGGCGGCCACCTCCGCCAGCAGCTTGGTCAGGTCTTCGGCCCGGGCCGGGTCCAGGGAGGCGACGGGCTCGTCGGCGAGGATGGCCTTGGGGGTCTGCACCAGCAGACGGGCCATGGCCACCCTCTGCTGCTCGCCTCCCGAGAGGGTCGAAGTCCTCTCGTACAGCTTGTCCCCGATGCCGAGCCTGTCCAGGGCGTCCAGCGCCACGTGGCGCTCCCTGGGCGACACCAGGGACACTAGGGATCGCAGGGTTCCCCAGCGGCCCAGGTTGCCCGCCAGCACGTTGTGCACCACGGACAAGTGAGGCACCAGGTCAAACTGCTGGTGCATGACGCCCACGAGGCCCGCCAGCTCCCGGCCAGGGCCCAGGTGGGCAAGGGGCCGGTCGTCAATGGTGATGCAGCCATGGTCCGGCTGGATCACGCCCCCCAACAGATGGAGTAACGTCGTCTTGCCGCTGCCGCTGGGACCCAGCACCGCCACCTTCTCTCCCGCGTCTATGCGCATGGACAGCGGCGCCAGGGCTACCGACCGCGGATAGGCCTTCCCCACCTCCTCCAGCAGGAACATGGGGCCCCGTCCGTTCACCTGGCCGTTCACTGGATGATCCCCAGCTCCCGGGCCACACCCTCTATCGCGTCGTAGTTGGCGTTGTCGCTGGGAACGAATCCCTGGGCCTGGAAGAGGTCAAGTATCTCCTTCTCATCCTCCTCGGACGGGCTGAGGGACAGGAGGGCGGACTGGAGGCGCTGGGTGAACCCGTCCCCGAAGGCCTGGTCCAGGTCGCCGCGGACGCTCCAGTTGTAGTCGAAGTAGGGCGGGGTGGTGAAGAACACGCGGACCTTGCCCAGGTCGACCTTCCCGTCGTCCACGGCCTGCTGCCACACCGCCTCGTTGAGGGCCCCGGCCTGAAAGCTCCCGCTCTCCACCAGCTTCCACGTCTTGTCGTGGGAGCCCGAGTAGCCAGGCAGCCCCTGGAAGTCGGAGTCCGCGTCAACCCCGGCCTGGGCAAGGAAGTGGCGGGGCATCAGGTGGCCGGAGGTGGAGCTCTCGCTGCCGAAGGTGAAGGTGAGCCCCTTCAGGTCCTCCAGGGAGGTAACTTCCAGGTCCGAGCTGGCCACGAAGACCGAGTGAAACTCCCTGTCCCTGGGGCGCTGGGCGATGGCCCTGGCCTCCTGGGACGCATCCCGGGCCTGCACGCCGGTGAGGCCGCCGAACCAACCCAGGTGCACGTCGCCGTTCCTGAACGCCGTCACCAACGCCGCATAGTCCACGCTGGGCACGTACTCCACCTGGACGTCCAGCTCGTCCCGCAGGTAGTCCGCCACGGTGTTGAACCTGCGGGTCAGCTTGGCGGCCTCCTGGTCCGGGATCCCCCCGATGTGCAGCACCTCGGTGGAGCCCTCCCCGCCGCAACCGCCCAGGGCGGTCACCGCAGCCAGCAGGAGCACGCAGAGGATCAGGGTCCAGGTGGCCGGTCTTCTTCCTATGGACATATTCCCTCTTCTTCAGGCGCTCCCCTAGTAGACGCGGAGAACGGGAGCGGCCTCGATGGCGTTGCGCACCCACGGAGAGCATGCCCGGCAAAGGAGGAAGGTGTCCTGGGGAATCAGTTAGGGGAACGGTGCGGTGTGGCGTAACCCAGCGCCGACAGAGGGACCCTCCGCCTCTACCAGGCGCCTACTCAGGTGAAACCGAAACGGGGGGGCCTATGGACCATTCTTGCGACCATCAGTACACGGGGATACTAATATCAGCCCTCGGCCTTGTCAAGGGCCGCTGCCCCGCATCCCGCGTATGGGCGCTCCGCGAGTCGCCTGCAGCCTCCTCGGGAAGTCGGCACTTGTCCCCAAATTTCGCCTGGCGTAGAATATTGACGCGCCGGGAGCCCCTGCCCCCAGTGACACAGACTCAGGAGTCGGCGGGCGCAACTCCAGGCACCTCTCCGGCCAGGATACAACAAGGGGCCACCACAGGAGGCGACATGAGGCTGGACCCCATCAACCTCTTCGATTTCGAGGCGCGGGCCAAGCAGGCGCTGCCCGGGCACATATGGGACTTCATCGAAGCCGGCGCCTTCGACGAGATCACCACGTCCCGCAACCGCCGCGCCCTGGACGCCGTGGCCCTGCGGCCCAGGTACCTGGCGGACGTGCGGGGCCTCGACACCTCCACGACGGTGCTGGGACACAAGATCAGCCTTCCCGTCATGCTGGCCCCAGCCGGGGGACACCAGTCGGCCCATCCGGACGGGGAGCTTGCCACAGCCCGGGCCGCGGCAAAAGCCGGAACCATCATGTTCCTCAGCACCAGCTCCAACTACAGCATGGAAGAAGTGTCCGCGGCCGCCGGAGGCCCCCTGGTGTTCCAGCTATACCACCGGGGGCACGACATCTCGGAGATGCTGGTCCACCGGGCCGAGGAGGCCGGGTACACCGCCATCTGCCTCACCGTCGACACGCCGGTCCCGGGCCCCAAGGAGAGGGACATGCGGAACCGGTACGTGCGACCCCCGGGCACCGTGCTGGGCAACTTCTACGGCCAGCAGTCCGTACTCGACAGGATGGCCGGCACCGACGAGACCACCGACTGGAACCCCCCGTACACCGACCCCCTCACCTGGCCGGACCTGGAGTGGCTGCGCTCCATCACGTCCCTCCCCCTCATCATCAAGGGGATCAGGACCGGCGAGGACGCCAGGCTGTGCATCGAGCACGGGGTGGACGCCATCCTGGCGTCGAACCACGGTGGCCGGCAGATGGACGGCACCCTGTCGGCCGTCGAGACCCTGCCGGAGATCGTGGAGGCGGTCCGGGGCAGGGCCGAGATATACATGGACGGCGGCATCCGCCGCGGCGCGGACGTGGTCAGGGCGCTGGCGTTGGGGGCCAGGGCCGTGCTCATCGGACGGCCCCTGTTCTGGGGCCTGGCCGTCGACGGGGAGCACGGTGTGCACCAGGTCCTGGAGCTCCTGCGCAAGGAGACGGAGAGGACCATGGGCTACTGCGGCGTCACCCAGGTCGGCGGCATCACCAGGGGCCTCGTGAGCCTGCCCGGGGAGCACGGCTGGGTCTAGGGCCTCAGCCTGATGCCCGCCTTCTCCCGGTCGAAGCAGCCGGAGGTGAGGTCCTCCCGCTCCCGGCGCAGCAGGTCCTTGCGCACCCGGAAGCTGGGCGTCCGGGGGAAGTCATCCCGCATCTCCACGTAGCGGGGCACCTTGAAGTAGGCCAGGTGTTCCGCGCACCAGTACACGATCTCCTCGGGGCCCGGCCTTGGCCCCGAGTCCCCTGATTCACCGCCCTTCGGCACCACGTACGCCTTCACCTCCTCTTCGCCCAGCTCCGAGGGAACGGCGATGACGGCGCAGTCCATGACTCCGGGGTGGCGCTTGATGACGTTCTCCACCTCCTGGGAGGAGATGTTCTCCCCCCGGCGGCGGACCACGTCCTTCTTGCGGTCCACGAAGTGCAGGTTCCCATCCTCGTCCAGCCAGCCCAGGTCGCCGGTGTGCAGCCAGCCGTCACGCAGGGTCTCGGCGGTGCGCGCCGGGTCCCGCCAGTAGCCGGGCATGACCGCCGGGTTGCGGAGGGTAATCTCCCCCACGGCGCCGGCAGTGGCCTCGCCGTCCTCGCCGCGGATGGCCAGCTCGTTGCGGAACCGCGGGTCCGGGTGCCACCGCGGCCTCCCTGAGGAGCCGGACCTGTGGCCCTCTCCCAGCCTCTCGATGGTGCCGTAGCAGGTCTCCGTCATGCCGAAGCCGATCTGCACGGCCGCGCCGAACCTCTCCTCGAACTCCTCCAGCAGCTCCCTGGCCAGCGCCGGCGAGCCGTAGAACAGCCGCACCGAGTTGTCCCTGTCCCGGTCGTCGGGAGGCTGCTTCAGCAGGACCGGCATCATCATGCCGATGAAGTTCACCACCGTCGCTCCGGACTCCCGGACCTGGTCCCAGAACCGGGAGGCGCTGAACCGGTCCGCCAGCACCAGGCTGGCGCCGGCCGCCAGGGAGCCCATGGTGGAGTAGTACTGGGCGTTGGCGTGATAGTAGGGGAGGCAGGTGAAGAACCGGTCCCGGGAGGAGGAATCGGTCCAGGTCGCGAACCCCTGGCCGGCGGCCACGTACATCTCGTGGGTGATCATAACGCCCTTGGGGTCTCCGGTGGTGCCCGAGGTGTAGACCAGCATCGAAAGGTCCCCGGGGCTCACGCGGCCCTCCATTTCACCGGGGACGGCGGAGTCCAGGGCCGGGGACTCCCGCAAGAGGGTCCAGAAGTCCGTCCACCCGTCGCCGGCAGCCCCGTTCTGGGACACGACCAGCATGCGCTCCAGGGACGGGCACCGGCTGGCCGCCTGGAGGGCCACGTCCATCACGGAGTGGTGGCTGACCAGCGCCTTGGCCTCGGCGTCGTTCAGGATGTAGGTCATCTCCTCGGCCCTGTAGGCCGTATTGATGGGCACCGTGATGGCGCCGATGCGCGAGAGGCCCAGCCAGATGAAGGGCACCTCGCGGCCGTTGGGGAGGAACAAGCACACCCTGTCGCCGTGCCTGACGCCCAGCTCCCAGAAGAGCCTGGCGACGCGAAGGCTGTAGTCCAGTAGCTCCTGGTATGTGACCTGGTATGGGCCGTAGTACAGATAGACCTTGTACGGGTCGCGGGCCACGGCCCGGTCCACCAGCTCGCCCAGGGTCATGGACCAGGGCAGCCGGTGGGGGTCGTCGGGGAGGATGATATCGCTCATGCCGGGGCCGCCCCCTCCCCCTCCCGCAGCTCGACGCGGCGTATCTTGCCGCTGATGGTCTTCGGAAGGTCCGTCACGTACTCAACAGCCCGGGGGTATTTGAAGGGAGCCGTGACCCGGCGCACGTGCTCCTGCAGGCTCAGGGTCAGCTCCTCCGAGGGGACGTAGCCGGGCGCCAGGACCACGAAGGCCTTCACGATGTTGCCCCTGAGCTCGTCGGGGCTGGCCACCACGGCCGACTCGGCGACCGCCGGGTGCTCCAGGAGGGCGCTCTCGACCTCGAAGGGACCGATGCGGTACCCGGCGGAGATTATCACGTCGTCGGCCCGGCCCACGAACCACAGGTAGCCGTCCTCGTCGGAGTAGGCGCGGTCACCGGTGAAGTACCAACCGGCCCGGAAGGCGCCGGACACGGCCTCGGGGTCACGCCAGTACTCCTTCATCAACCCCACGGGCCGGGGCTCCAGGGACACGGCGATCTGCCCCTCCTCTCCGGCGGGCAGCCGGTTTCCCTCGTCGTCTACTATGGCGACGTCGAACCCGGGCATCGGCTTGCCCATGGAGCCGGGCTTGACGGGGAGGCAGCGGAAGTTGGCCGCCAGCAGCACCGTCTCGGTCTGCCCGTAGCCGTCGTAGATGGTCAGGCCCGTGCCCTCCTCCCACACCTTCATCACCTCGGGGTTCAGCGGCTCGCCGGCCGCGGTACAGTGCCGCAGACCGTTCAGGTCGTACCGGGTCAGGTCTTCCAGCACCATCATGCGGTAGGCGGTGGGCGGCGCACAGAACGACGTGACCCCGGACCGCTCCAGGATGGAGAGGGTCTGGGCGGCGTCGAACCGGCCCTTCGCGTCGTGCTGCAGGATGGCTGCCCCCTGGGTCCACTGGCCGAACAGCTTGCCGTAGGCCATCTTGGCCCAGCCCGGGTCTGAGATCGCCCAGTGGAGGTCCGTGGGCTTCAGGTCGTGCCAGAACCGGGCCGTCAGGGTGTGGCCTATGGCGTAGGACGCCTGGGTGTGGAGGACCATCTTGGGCGGGCCGACGGTGCCCGAGGTGAAGTAGATCACCAGGGGGTCGTCGCTACGGGTGGAGTCCACACCCTCCAGCACACGGGAAAGCCCCGTACGCTCCACCGCCCAGGAGGCCCAGCCCCTGCGCTCACCGTCCAACAGCACCAGGTGCTCCAGGCTGGGACAGGACGCGGCGACCTCCTCCACTTTCCCGGCGCTCTCCGCGTCGACGACGGCGACGGAGGCCTCGGCGCGGTTGATCCTGTACTCGATGTCGTGGGACGTACACAGGGTGGTCGCCGGCATGGGCACGACGCCCAGCTTCGTCATCCCCAGGAACGCCTCATACCACTCGGGTATGCGGGGCGCCATCAGCAGGGCCCGGTCTCCCTTCCCGGCTCCCAGGCCCCGCAGGAGGTTGGCGAACCGGTTGGAGCTGACGGACAAGTCCCAGAAGGTGCTCTTCCGGGCGCGCTGGCCCGAGGGGTCCACGGAGACGAGGGCCAGCTTGGTGCGGTCCTGGGCCCACCGGTCCACGACGTCGAAGCCGAAGTTGAACCGCTCGGGGACGTCCAGGGAGAAGGTCCGCCGGGCCTCCTCGTAGTCCGGCATGTTGGGCGGGGCATCCCGCATGTCAGCCCTCCCTGGGCCCCTAGCTCCCGCCCGACTTGGGCAGGAACGGGATGAGCTTCTGGGCCAGGGAGGCCAGGTTGCGGCTCTGGACCCATACGTGCCCGTTGCCCCGGAACTTCATCACCAGGCCCTCTCCGCCGGCGATGAGGGAGCGGATTCCGCCCACCTTCCCGATGGAGTAGTCCACGTCGTCGCTGAACGCCACCAGGTGGCCGGTGTCCACCACCAGCTCGCTCCCCGGTTGGACCGGGACCCTCTTGATGGCCCCGTAGGAGTTGTAGTAGACGGTGCCCGTCCCCTCGGTGGCATAGACCCTGATGAAGAACAGGCTCTCGCCGCTGAAGAAGCCCTTGAACCCCTGGAACTGGGTGTCCATCTGGACGTTCTCGGTGCAGGCCAGGAAGGAGCCAGACTGGACGAACAGGTTCGTCCCCGGGTGGAGGTCGAAGGACCCGATGTCTCCCGGGGAGTTGGGCGCTAGGCTCACCTGCCCGCCGCTGGCCTGGGCGGTGAAGGTGTTGACGAAGAACGACTCCCCGCCCAGCATTCTCCTGAACCCTCCGAACAGGCCGCCGCCCCCGGTGCCCGTTTGCATCTCCACGCCCTCTTGGAGGACCATGGCCCCCGGCTCCGCCTTGATGGCCTCGCCCGGGGCCAGGTCCACGGTCAACATGGCGTAGCTCGGATCGAACTCGACTGTGGCTCTCACGTTTTCCCCTCCGCCTTGGAATATCGGCCACTCACATCATAAGGCCAAATGCCCTTCGTAGCCACACCCCCGGCGCTGCCTCGGTTGCGCGTCCATAGACGGCCCCACTCACCCCTGGGTCACGGCCTTCGCCGGGACGACGGTGGCTTGAGTCCAGACCCCTAGCGCGGCCTGACCCAGGTCTCCGACCAGGCCAGGCAGCACGTGCTCGACGGCTGCCCGTCCCGCTCCTGCGCGAAGGCCCTGCCCCTGGCGACCTTGCCGTTTATGTCAAGCTGGGCGCTCAGCGCCGGCACGAACACGCTGTAGACCCCGTGGACCCGGCCCGGCGTGCTGCCGGGGGACGACCTGATGACGAAGGGCTCGAAGCTCTCGATCTCCCCCTGGAGCCAGCGGGCCGCCGCCACGTTGTCCGTGTACACCCGCACCTGGTTGTCGGTCAGCTCGCTCTGCAGGAAAAGGGCGTGACCCGGGCCCCCGGGCGAGATGAGCACCCGCCAGTGGCTGGAACGGGTCGTCTGTTCGCCTCCCTCCTCCTCGCCAAGGCGGATGAAAGAGTTCTCGCCGGTCATCCTGATCTCGTTGGGATCTATGGGACTCACCATTGGACACCTCCTCATGATACTGGTGGTGATACTCGTGATACCATCCAGGGCGCGGACCGTCAACCATCAGGCGAGATGCCGTCGAACAGGTCCGCGGGGACGGTCTCGCCGGGCGCCACGGGCGGGTAGGCGCGGGTGAAGTGCTCGCGGCCGATGATGCCGGCCACCACGTCCAATGGCAGGGAGTGGTAGGGCCGGTCGGGGTTCATCTGGGTCCGGTGACATAGAAGGCACCGGACCTTTCGCTCCACCTGGGCCGACGTGTCCATCTCCACGTGGATGTCCCCGGGGGGCACCCCGTCGTTCTGGCGCCGGACGTCGGGCATGGGAGTATCCACCCCGGCGGCCCGAAGCTTCTTCGCCATGCCGACGCGGAAGCCCCGGGGGCGCACGCTGTAGAAGAGCCTTGCGGGAAGACCCTCGCCGCCGCCCTCCAGCACCCGGTCGAAGGCCGCAGTGGTGTGAGCGGAGATGGCGATGTGGTCCGGATGCCCGTAGAGGCCGTCGGGCCCAAAGCTCAGGACCACCTGCGGGCGGAAGCACCGCATCTCCTCCGCCAGGCGGGCCCTCACCGTCTCCCCATCGGCCCTGACGAAGGCGCGCGGGTGGCCGTTGGCGGGAGTGCCGGCCATGCCAGAGTCCCGATACTCCAGCACCACCGGCTCCTGGATGCCCAGGGCCCGGCAGGAGCACATGAGCTCCAGGCGCCGCACCTCGGCCAGGGTCTCCCGCGTCGCCGAGCCCTCCTGGCCGATCTCCCCCTCCTCGCCAAGGGTGGCGCATACCAGGCGGATGTCCACCCCCCGGGCGGCGTAAGTCGCCAGCGCGCCGCCGACGGGGAACGCCTCGTCGTCGGGGTGGGCGAAGCAGGCCAGCATCCTGAGGCCGGCCATGTCCGCGTCAGGCCGCCCCAACGGGCGAGGCCTCCAGCGGCCGGGCGGGCGCCTTGGGCCTTGGCAGCGTCCAGTAGAAAAATGCGGCCCCTCCGTAGATCGCCGCCAGCAACACGATTCCCCAGTAATAGCTGTCGGTCCTGTCGAATATCAGCCCCACGAGCCAGGGAAAGGGCATGGAGATCAGGTGGTTGGGAACGTGCTGCCACCCCCTCAGCCTGCCGTAGCTGGTCCGTCCGAAGAAGTCCCCCATTATGGCCCAGTTCAGGGGGTTCGAGGTCTCGGAGAAGGCGAGGAGCACCGTGAAGACCAGCAGCTCCCACAGGCGCCCGGTGCCGGCGAGAAGCACCACCAAGCCCACGACCCCCGCCGTCATCCCGATGGAGCTGATCCTCTGCTTGGACCAGCTGTCCCCCAGCCATCCGGTGACAGGGTTGAAGAGCAGGGTGCAGAGGGACATGAGGCTGATCAGGAAGCCGGCGGTCCTCAGGCTCACGCCGCTCCATACCATCAGGGGCGCCAGGTGCCACCTCACCCCGGCGTGACCCGCGTCCCGCAGGGCGGCGGCGGCGGTGAACAGCCAGTAGGAGGGCGTGGCCATCGCCTCGTTGACCGTGAAGTCCGCGTCCCGGGGCGCCTGCCCGCCCGAGGCCGCCTCCCTGGCCCTTCTGCGGGCCCTCACCAGGGCCTCCGGGGTCTCGGACCGGTCTCCGTCGGGCAGGAGTCCCATGGTCTCGGGCGAGCGCTTCACCAGGAAGGCAAGCGGCACGCACACGGCCACTATCACTATGCCCGAGATGATCACCGAGTTGCGCCAGCCCAGCTCCAGGACCGCCAGGGTGACCAGCGGGGTGAAGATGACTCCCCCCAGCCCCTGTCCCGTGGAGACCACGGACATCACCAGGCTCCGCTTACGGCGGAACCACTGGTTCAGGGCCACCGAGGAGGCGTTGTTGAAACCGACCCTCGATCCGACGGACAGCAACGCCACGTAGGCGAAGAGAAAGAAACCGTAGCTGTTGGCGTAGCCCAGCAGCACGAAGCCCAGGCCCAGGATGAGCCCGCCGGCCACCATCATGGGGGCCGGCCCCACCCGGTCGAACAGGTAGCCCGACATGGGGGCCTGGGCCGCCCCGGCCGCCCGGCCCAGCAGCTCCGCCTGGGAGTATCCCGCCCTGGTTAGTCCCAGGGACCTCTGGATGGGCAGGAAGTATATGCTGAAGGCCTTCTGGAAGGCCCCGTGCCCCACGGCGTCCATCACCAGGCACGCGGTGACTATCCACCAGCCGTAGAATATCCTGGCCCGGCGTTTCAACGCCGACGTTACTTCTTTACCGGTTCCATCTGGTGGACCTCGATGCGCGCCAGGTGGCTTCGCGCCTTGTCCACCACGGCCTGCCACTCCGAGGAGTCGTAGAAGGCCTTCTCCTTGGCCTTCAGGTCATCGGCGTCCTCGAAGCTCCTGATCCAGATGAACTGGTTGCCGTCGGAGTTCACCCACTGCCCGCTGACCTTCATGCCGACGCTGGTCATGATGGGAACTATCGTCTCGTTGAAGTAGGCGACCCACTGGTCCATCATGCCCCTGTTCACCGTGTACACCCGAAGCTGCTCGATCATGCTGCCCTCCGTTCCCTGCTAGTGACCCCCGACGCCGCCCGCCCGGCGGGCTAGTCCACCACCGCGATGGCCTCGATCTCCGCCACGTAGTCCGGGCCGGCCAGCTCCGAGACCACCAGCAAGGTGCTGGTCGGCGGCTGGACCGACGCGAACAACTCGTTCCGGACCTTGCGCACGGCCCCGGCGTGGGCGATGTCGGTGATGTAGGTGGTGGTCTTGACCACGTTCGAGAGGCCGTTTCCACCCACCGACTTGACCGCGGCCTCGATGTTCCTCCATATCTGCCGCACCTGGGCCTCGGTGTCGCCCTTGCCCACGACGCTGCCATCCGGGGCGGTGGATATCTGCCCCGCGATGTACACGGTGTTGCCCGTCTTCACCACGTGCATGTAGCCCGCAGGTGTGGACATGGTTTCCGGATTGAGGCGCTGAATGTCCGGCATGGGTCCTCCTTCGCTCTTCTCGTGCCTTGGCTGCTCCGGGACATGGTATCAGAGGCCCCCCGTAATTTCCACCGAGGGCCGGGTTCCACCGAGCGCCGGGGCCGCGGGCGCCGGGCCCGTATGTTACAATGCACCAGGCATTGACCAGGCATTTTTCGACTACCGGAGGGCCGGACATGTTGCCATCGGAGCGCCGAGAGCGGTATCGACGGGTGCTGGCGGGGAGGGACTGCGTCTACCCCGCCTCGGTGTACGACCCCATGTCCGCCCGTCTCGCCGAGTCGGTGGGCTACGAGATAGGCATGTTCGCCGGTTCCATAGCCTCGGCGACGGTGCTGGGGGCGCCGGACCTGATCCTAGTCACCCTCAGCGAGTTCGCCGACCAGCTACGCCGCATCACCAGGGCCAGCGACCTGAGCATGATGGTGGACGCCGACCACGGGTACGGCAACGCCCTGAACGTCATGCGCACGGTGGAGGAGCTGGAAACGGCGGGAGTCTCGGCCCTCACCATCGAGGACACGATACTGCCCCGCCGGTTCGGCGGCCAGGGCGGCCTCATATCCGTGCCCGAGATGCTGGGCAAGCTGGGGGCGGCCGTGGAGGCCCGCCAGGACCCGTCCCTGGTGATCATAGGACGCAGCGAGGCGATATCGTACGGTGGAGTCCCCGAGATGGTCGAGCGGGTCCGGGCCTACCAGGAGACGGGGGTGGACGCCATATTCCTCGTGGGCATCACCAAGCCCGAGGAGCTGGACGCGGTGCACCAGGTCTCCAGCCTGCCCCTGCTTCTGGGCGCGGCGCCGGGCTCCCTGGGAGACGCGGCCTTCCTGGCCTCCAAAGGGGTGCGCATCGCCCTCCAGGGGCACGGGCCCTACTACGTGGGAGTCCGGGCGGTGTACGACGCCTACAAGCACCTGAGAGAGGGCGGCTCGCCGGAGGACCTGGGACCGCGAGCGGCCTCGGGAGAGGTGCTGGCCACCGCCCAGCACAGGGACGACTACGACCGCTGGCTGAAGGAGTTCCTCGGCTAGACGGACGCCGGAGGTCCATGGCATGCCCAGGGTAGCCCTGCTGGACGACTACCAGAATGTGGCCCTGAGCATGGCCGACTGGGCCTCCCTGCCCCCGGACGTCACGGTCAGCGCCTTCGGCGACCACCTCCCGGACCCGGCTGAGGTGGCCCGCCGCCTCTGGGGCTTCGACATCGTGGTCGCGATGCGGGAGCGGACACCCTTTCGACGAGAGCTGCTGGAGTCCCTGCCGGACCTGAGGCTCCTGGTCACGACGGGCATGCGCAACGCCTCCATCGACGTGGAGGCGGCAGCCGGGCTGGGGATCACGGTCTGCGGCACCCGGGGGCTGGGATACCCGACGGCGGAGCTGACCTGGGGGCTAATACTCTCCCTGGCCCGCCAGATCCCCCGGGAGGACCGGGCGACCCGCCAGGGTGGCTGGCAGGTGACCATGGGGACCGGCCTCAACGGCAAGGTGCTGGGCCTGCTCGGGCTGGGCAATCTGGGCTCCCAGGTGGCGACCATCGGTCGGGCCTTCGGCATGTCCCTGCTGGCGTGGAGCCAGAACCTGACCCGGGAACGGGCCGAGGAGCTGGGCGCCGCCCTGGTGTCGAAAGACGAGCTGATGGCCCGGGCCGACGTCATCACCATACACCTGGTGCTGAGCGACAGGACCCGCGGGCTCATAGGCGCCCGGGAGCTGGGACTCATGAAGCCCACGGCCTACCTGGTCAACACCTCCCGCGGGCCCATCGTGGACGAGGCGGCGCTGGTGGACGCCCTGGACAGGGGCGCCATCGCCGGGGCGGGCCTCGACGTGTTCGACCGGGAGCCCCTGCCCCCCGACCACCCCCTCCGGGGTCTGGACAACACGGTCATCACGCCGCACATGGGCTACGTGACCGAGGAGACCTACCGGGTGTTCTACGGCGACGCGTTGGAGGACATCCGCGCCTTCCTGTCCGGAAGCCCCATACGGGTGCTCGGCGGCCCCGCCGGTCCAGGGCGGTAGCCCGGCCCCGTCATCAGGTGGACGCCCGGCCCCGGCGCACCGCCCTGCCCGGCAGCGCCCCGGTGTGCTCGCCGCCGTCCACCACCGGCCGGCCGTTCACCAGCACGTAGTCGATGCCTGTTGGGAACTGCTTGGGATGGTAGCGGGTGGAGGGAGACTTGACGGTGGCCGGGTCGAAGACCACGATGTCCGCCTTCATCCCGTCCAGGAGCACGCCGCGGTCGGGTATGCCCAGGCGGAGGGCGGCGAAGGAGGTCATCTTCCTGACGGCCTCCTCCAGGGTGATGGAGCCCTCGTCGCGGACGTACTGGGAGAGGAGGGTCGGGAAGGTGCCGTAGGTGCGCGGGCTGGGATAGTCCCCCACCAGCAGGGCGTCGGTGCCCACCATGGTCAGTGGGTGGGTCATGAAGTCCGGCAGGGTGGTCATCTTGGGGCCGGGGGTGACGTAGGAGGTCTGCAGGTCTTCCTCCAGGAGCAGGTCGCACAGGGCGTCGACCTCGCTCTTCCCCACCATCTCGGCCAGCTCGGCCACGGAGCGCCCCTCGAACCTCTGGTTGTGGGGGTGCTTGAAGTAGGTCAGCCAAAGCTCGCTCCACGACAGGCCCCTGGGACGCACCTCCTCCCGGAGGCGCTTCCGGCCCTCCTCGGAGCGCAGGACCTCCTTCAGCTTGGCCGGGCCTCCGTCGTGGGCCCACTGGGGAAAGAGGATCAGGGCCCGGGTGCTGCTGTAGGTGTAGGGATAGCAGTCCATCGTCACGTCCAGCCCGGCGTCGACGGACCCTTCGACCAAGTCCAGGAGCTGACGGGCGCTCCCGGGATGGGTGATGCGCTGGTAGAAGTGGGTGAGGTGGCAGGGAAGGGACGCCCTTTCGCCGATCTCCAGCCCCTCCCTGACGGGGTCCAGGAACCCGTCGCCCAGTGTGTTGCGCAGGTGGGTGTGATAGATGCCTCCAAGGCTGGACGCCTCCTCGGCGAGGCTGACCAGCTCGTCGGTGTTGGCGTAGCTCCCCGGGGGATAGTCCAGGCCGGTGGAGAGGCCGAAGGCCCCCTCCTCCATGCCCTCGCGCATCATCGCCCTCATGTTGGCGATATCGGCCTCCGTGGCGGGCTTGTCGTACCACCCCATGGCGCAGATTCGAATGGGGGAGTTGCCGATGATGTACGCGATGTTCACCGCCACCTTGTTGTCGAACATGGAGAGGTACTCGGCCACCGTGGACCAGCGGCCCGGCAGGACGGGCGCGCCGTCCAGGCCGGAGTTGAGCTCGACGAAGTCCAGGAAGTCGCCGTGAGAGGTGAAGGGCGCGTAGGAGTTGCCGTCGACGCCCACCAGCTCCGTCGTGATGCCCTGGCGGACCTTGGGATGGTGCTCCGGCTCCGCCAGGATCACCAGGCCCGTGTGGGCGTGCATGTCGATGAAGCCGGGACAGACCACTTTGCCGGTGGCGTCGATGACCCGGGCGGCCTGGGCGTCCGAGTAGTCTCCCCGTAGGATGGTGACCGTCTCGCCCTGGACTCCCACGCCGGCGTAGAACCCCGGGTTGCCCGTACCGTCTACCAACAGTCCGTTCTTGATCAGTATGTCCAGCAAGGCCCACCTCCTAACAATGCTAGGTGAAACGGGACAGGAGCAGGTTAGCACCTGGCACCGCAGAATGGCAACAAGGCGAGCCCGGTGCGAGTGACCCTAACGGAGAAGAGCAGCGCCGCCCCCGGCCGCGGCGCTATCGGACTTACTCGCCCGTATATTGACAGATAAAGACGCCGGATATACGGTTGACCTCATGAAGACGACACCGGAGACCGGCGTGGCAGCCTGAGCCCGCTCCGCGGGACGGGGCGGAAACGGAAGGAGGACCGGATGGCTTCATCGTTGATACGAGGCAAGTACGTCATCTGCAGCACGACGGCCGATGGGGACGCCGAGGTAGTGGAGGATGGCGCCGTCTTCCAGCGGGACGGCGACATCGTGGACGTGGGACCGTACATGGAGCTGAAGGGACGCCACCAGGCCGACGAGGAGATAGGCTCGACACATCACGTGGTGTTGCCGGGGATGGTCAATGCCCACCACCACGTGGGGATGAAGCCATTCCAGCTGGGCTCCATGGACAGGTCGTTCGAGCTGTGGCTGGGTGAGCGGATGGGGGAGAAGCAGGCGGACAAGTACCTGGAGACCCTGTGGTGCGCCACCGAGATGATCGAGTCGGGCATAACCACCGTCAACCACATGCACAGCCCTTCCAGGGGGCCCCGCAGGCCCGGGCAGACCAGCTCCGAGGTCATGTCCGACGACGCGCGGCAGGTCATCAGGGCCTACGACGAGTCCGGGATGCGGGTGGCCTTCTCCCTGCCCCTGTGGGACCAGAACCGCCTCGCCTACGACGACGAGGGGTTCCTGGACACCCTGCCGCCGGACCTCGAAGCCCGGGCCCGCCGGTGGCTGGAGAGCGCGGTCATACCCCACGAGGACTACTGGCAGATCAACTCCGAGCTGACGAGGGACTACGGCGGGGGCCGGTTCGACCGGGTCCGGATACTCCTCTTTCCCGTCAACCTGCAGTGGTGCTCCGACCCGTTGCTGCTGAGCGCCAAGGAGTTTGCGGCCCGGCACGACACGGGGATACACATCCACCTGGTGGAGTCCATGTACCAGAAGCAGTACGGCCTGCGCACCTTTGGCAAGACGCCCCTGGCCCACCTCCATGAGCTGGGGTTCCTGGGTCCCGAGGTGTCCATCGACCACGGCGTGTGGCTCACGGAAGCCGACATCGATCTGATGAAAGAGATGGACATCATGCTGACCCACCAGCCCAGCTCCAACTTTCGTCTCATGTCGGGGATGGCGCCGTTGAACCAGCTCCTGGCCAAGGGTGTCACCGTGGCCCTCGGCATCGACGAGGCGGGATTGAACGACGACAACGACATAATCCAGGAGATGCGCCTGGCGATGAGGATACACCGGGTGCCCGGCATCGACCAGGTCGGTCCCTCCGCCGGGCAGATACTGCACATCACCACGATGGGGGGCGCCAAGACCACCCTGTTCGGCGACCGGATAGGCAGCATAGAGAAGGGCAAGGGCGCGGACCTGGTGCTGATGGACCTGGAGCGGCTCTCGAGGCCGTACCTGGACGCGGGCCACTCGATAGTGGACATCGTCCTGTACCGTGGGAAAATGATGGACGTGGATACGGTGATGATCGCAGGGGAGGTGGTGTACAAGGACCGGAAGTTCACCAAGCTGGACAAGAACGACATCGCCGCGCGGCTGGGGGAGTCCCTGGCCCGGGACCTGAATCCTTCCGAGGCGGAGCGTCGTACTCTAGGTAAGGAGCTGATACCCCACGTGAGACGCTTCTACCAGGGGTGGGACATGGCCGAGCGGCGACCTCATACGGTCTACAACAGCGCGGTGTAGCATGGGACCCGTCGATCCATCTATCCTGCCGGGGACGGGACGCGTATTGGAACGGGCCATGAGGGTGGGCGCGGTGCTTGCCTCCCTGGCGGCCATTCTCATACTGGCCGCCTGCGCCGAGGAGGACTCCGCCCCCACTCGGGAGTCTCCTCCGGCAACAGGCGTTGCCGCCGGTGAGGGCGCCGTGCCCGAGGCCTCAGCCCCAGGGCCGACCGTGGGTACGGCTACCCCGGGCATCGAACCAGAACGGGCCGACGGCACGCCCGGTGTCACGGCTACGACCGTTCCCACCCGGGAGCCGCCATCCGAGCTCCCTCCGGAGCGGACCGAGGACGACGCTCCGGGAGACATAGCCTTCGAGGACTTGGAGATAGTCACCCTCCTGCCCTATGACGGCATACCCGCCATCCTCGACCCGGCCTTCGTCTCCGCCGAGGAGGCGTGGTACCAGTACGCCTCGGACGAAACGGTGTTGGGCCTGTCCATCAACGGAGACCACCGGGCCTATTCCGTACCCTACCTGAGCAGTCGAGAGATCGTCAACGACGTGGTGGGAGGGGTGCCCGTCGCCGTAACCTGGTGACCCCTGTGCTTCACGGGCATCGTGTATGCCCGGGAGATAGAAGACGAGACCCTCACCTTCGGAGTCTCGGGCAAGCTGATCATGAACGCCCTGGTCATGTACGACCACCAGACCCGGAGCCTCTGGAGCCAGTTCCTGGGCCAATCGGTGAGAGGAGAGTACGCCGGCACGAAGCTGGAGTTCGTTCCCGCCCTGCTAACCGACTGGGCCACCTGGGCCGAGCTGCACCCCGACACCATGGCCCTGGACGTGGTGGGGAAGGAGCTCGTCATCAAGGCGCCAAGGGGCGAGCTCGGGAGCTTCGACCCCTACACCGACTACTACGCCAGCAGGTCGGCGGGAGTCCTGGGCGAAACCGTGCGGGACGACCGGCTCTCCACCAAGGAGTTCGTGATCGGGCTGGAGGGGGATGGAGAGGCAACGGCCTATCCCTACCGCCTGTTGAACGACACCCCGGTGGTCAACGATACGTTCCGAGGCACCCCGATAGTCGTGGTCCTGGACACCGAGTCCGGCACGGGGGCGGTCTTCGATAGAAGAGTCGACGGCCAGACCCTCACATTCGACGCCGCTGAGGACCCGGGCGGCGGACCCCTGGCCCTGGTGGACCGGGAGACGGAGACCAGATGGGAAGCGCTCACGGGCGACGCCGTGCAGGGCCCGCTGGAGGGGGCCGCGCTGGGACCGTTCCGCTCCCTGTTGACCTACTGGTTCGCCTGGAAGGACTACTACCCCCAGACCGCGGTCCATGGCCAGAGATAACGTACTCCGGATGTGAGCGCCTCGGGACATCCACGGGAGTAAGGGCATCAGATGCCGCCGACCAGATACGTCGTCCCCGCATTGGTAGCACTGGCGGTGATCGCCGGCGTGGTCTTCGCCGTCGCCAACTCTTTCTCCGGCCAAGACCACCAGGAAAAGCCCCTCGAAGACACCGCTGGGGCGGTGACGGGGACCTCCTCCCCTTCCATCACCGCCCTCGACATTCCCACGTTCCCCCCGACCAAGGTCACGGCCAGGACGGGCCAGGAGAGGCCGGCGCCCGAGCTGGCCGGCATCAGCGGGTGGATCAACTCGGAGCCCTTCACGCTGGAAAGCCAGAGGGGCAAGGTGGTCCTGGTGGACTTCTGGACCTACACGTGCGTCAACTGCGTTCGCACCCTTCCCTTCCTCAGATCATGGCACGAAAAGTACGCTGACGCCGGGCTGGTAGTCCTTGGGGTGCATACGCCTGAGTTCCGTTTCGAAAAGCTGCGGGAGAACGTAGTGGATGCCGTGGGCCGTTTCGACATCCGGTATCCAGTGGCCCAGGACAACGACTTCGAGACGTGGAGGGCCTTCGACAACCGCTTCTGGCCCGCCAAGTATTTGATCGACCGGGACGGCCTGGTGCGCTATTACCATGCGGGAGAAGGCGCATACGAGAAGACGGAGAGGGCCATACGCGAGCTCCTGGCCGAGGCGGGTGGCGACCTGAGCGGAGTCAACGCACAGACCCAGGACTCCCCGGCAAGCCACCTGGAGACCGACGACCCCGAGGCCGGCGGCTCGAGCCGCCTCCGCATCCCGGCCCTTGCCGGCCCTTCCGACGTGGGGTTGACCAGGGAGCTGTACGCCGGGTACGAACGGAATCATGAGGCCCTCCTCTCCCAGGGCGGAGAGCGGGCTTTCTCTGACAGCTACTTCTTGCCCTACGTGGTCCATCCCGAATACTACGAGAGTCCCAACACCGGGGTCATGTATTCGGACCCGGGGGACCACCGCAACCACTACATCTACCTACAGGGATTGTGGCACAACGGGGAGCAACGCCTGGTGCACGCCCGGCAGACCGACGACTACGAAGACCACGTGGCCATAAGGTTCTTCGCCTCCAGCGTCAACGCGGTGCTGGGGCCGGGCGAGGGCCCGCCCTCTCCGGTCCGCCTGACCCTGGACGGCAGGCCGCTGAAGTCCGAAGAGGCCGGCGCGGACGTGGCCTTCGACGAGGAGGGCAACAGTCTCGTCCTCGTCGACGAGTCCCGGATGTACGGGCTGGTGGAGATGCCCGATTTCCGCGGCGGCGAGCTGAGGCTGGCTACGAACACGGTTGGACTGGGCCTGTTCTCCTTCACCTTCGGCGCGTACCACAGCGGACCGTAGCCGAAGGCATCCTCAGTCCCTTTCGTGCCCAGGGAATCGGGCAGTACCAAACCCATTTGAGACGCGATTGCCTATGGCGTCTCACGAGTGTTGCGATTATATTATGTTCCAATTGACAATCCATCGAACTTCATGTAATCTATCGGCTATCAATTCCAAATCCATTCTCAGGAGGCGGAGCATGACACGTTCGAGGCTCAGCAACTGGAAGTGGCTAGTCATTGGTCCCCTGGTGGCCGCGCTGGTATTCGCAGCCGCCTGCGGAGGTGACGAACCCGAAGAGCCCGCGGGGCTGACGGCCGAGGACGTGCGATCCGTCGTGGAAGAGGCCGTCGGAGACCAGGTCTCGGCCGAGGACGTGCGATCCGTCGTGGAAGAGGCCGTCGGCGACCAGGTGTCCGCCGAAGACATATCCATCATGGTGAACGACGCCGTGGCCGGAATCGAGATCCCCGAGGGGGTGTCGGCCGACGAGGTCAGCAGCTTGGTGGCCGACGCGGTGGGCGAGATCGAGATCCCCGAGGGGGTTACCGCCGCAGAGATCGACCAGATGGTCAAGCGGGCCACCGAGGAGGCCATCGCCGGAGCGGAGGCGGGCGTCACGGCCGAAGAGCTGGCTATGGCCATCGACGAGGCCGTGTCCGAGGCCGTGGCGCTGGCCGTCGAGACCATCATACCCGTGGACTTGATCATGGACCTGGCGGTCACGCCGGTGGCCCAGCCCATCGCGCCCGAAGACGCGCTGCCCTTCGTGAAGGACGCCAAGTACGGCGGGACCCCTCCCTTCGCCATCACCGCCGATCCCGGATTCCTGGACCTCCACGCCGGCGCCAGCTACAACTCCAGCTTCACCGTGAGCATACCCAGGTTCAACCAGCTGGTGGAGTTCAACCCCGACAACTACAACCAGCTCATAGGCGAGCTGGCCACCGCATGGGACGTGAGCTCCGACGGGAGGACCTACACCTTCACCATCCACCCCAACGCCAACTGGCACGACGGCCAGCCGGTCACCGCCGAGGACGTGGTGTTCAGCCTGGACCGGATAGTCGACCCCGACGCCATCAGGCCCCAGGCCGGCGCCGCCCTCAGGCCGTTCTACGAGCGCGGCACGGCCAAGGCACTGGACCCGAAAACGGTAGAGGTGCCCCTCTACTTCCCCTCGGCGGCCTTCCTGCCCTGGCTGGCCTTCCCGCTGGTCGCCATGTATCCCAAGCACGTCGTCGAAGGTCTGTCCCAGGCCGACGCCAACTGCTGCTACGAGAACCTGGTGGGCTCGGGCCCGTTCATCCTCAAGGACTTCGAGCGGGGCAGCCACATCTTCTGGGAGAAGAACCCCGACTACTTCAGGCCGGGCCAGCCCTTCCTGGACGGTATGGACCACTTCAAGATTCTGGACCCGAACCGGGCCATACTGGGCATGAACACCGGCCAGCTGGTCGCCTTTGCCAACTTCTTCCAGTCCGGCTCCACCATCGACGTGTTCCAGCAGATGGAAAGGGACACCAACGGGCAGGTGAAGACCGTCGAGATCAAGAACGCCATCAACCGGGGGTTGATCATCAACTGGACCAAGCCGCCCCTGGACAACCCCAACGTGCGCAAGGCCATCATGCTGGCCTTGGACCGGGTGGAGTACGTCAAGACCATCTGGAAGGGGTTCGGACGCCAGGGCACCTTCATTCCCGGAGGTTCGTCCGTGGACCACGCGGAGCAGAACTGGCCCGGCTGGCGCTACGTGGACGCCGACGGCAACCTGCTGACGACGGACCCGGTGCAGGTGGACGGCGCGCAGAAGCACCCCGACGACATAGCCGAGGCCCAGAGGCTGATGGAAGAGGCGGGCGCCATGGGCGCCGAGCTGGACATGCTGGTGTTCACCATCCCGGCCTACCAGTCCATCGGGCAGATCACCCAGCAACAGATGAAGAAATACTTCGACTGGGACGTCACCGTGAGGGCAGTGGACCTGGCCGCGGCCATGGAGGAGTCCTTCGCCGGCAGGTTCGACCTGTACGCCGACGGCTCCCTGGTACCCCTCGCCGACGCATCCACGCTGCTCTCGCAGCACTACCAGGCGGGCGGCGGCAGGAACCCCCTGAACTGGTTCGACGAGAGGATAGACAGGCTGGGCTCCGAGGCCTTCAGGGCGACCACCAACGAGGACCGGAAGGCCAAGTACCTGGAGATAGAGCAGATATTCGTGGACGAGGGCCACGCCCAGTTCATTCCCATCGGCTGGTTCCCCTACGTTGGGGGCGTGAACGTCAAGCTCCGGAACTTCAACCTGCCGATTCCCGGAGACGTCGGTTACTCTCCCATGATCGTCGCGGCCCAGGCCGAGCACTGGTGGTTCGACGACGACGCCACCGGCTTCTGGCCCCTGGGACCGTAGTCAGCGCAAAAAGCACAACCGGGCCGGCCTAGGTTGGCCCGGTAGAGCAACAACGGAGCCGCCGCTCGGCCCGGTCCAAAGGAAGGTTGAGCGGCGGCTGATACACTGGACCGGCGGGGTCGCGGCGATAGACGGCCCCCATTGGTGTAGCGATGAGAGCGTACATACTCAAGAGGCTGCTCCTCCTGCCGCCAACGGTGTTCATCGTCACCGTCATAGTCTTCTTCATCATGTGGATAGTCCCCGGGGACGCCGCGATGATGATCCTGGCCGGGGCCCAGGGGGAGAGCGGCTTCAGCCAGGAGGCCGTAGACCAGCTCCGGGACCAGCTCGGGCTGTCCAGGCCGGTCTACGAGCAGTACGCCGACTGGATATGGCAGCTCCTGCAAGGCGACCTCGGCGTATCCATCTACCACGGGTCGCCGGTCATCGACGACCTGGGCAACAGGTTCATCGTCACCCTGCAGCTTGCCATCATGGCCATCCTTATCTCGGCGTTGGTGGCCATCCCCGTGGGAGTGCTCTCGGCGGTGAAGCAGGACACCCGCCTTGACTATATGGTCAGGCTATTCACCATAGCTGGCATAGCCTTGCCGAGCTTCTGGGTGGGCATACTGTTTCTCGCCGCCCTGGCCTACTGGTTCAACTGGCTGCCTCCTCTGGGATACGCCATCCTCTGGGAAGAGCCGCTGAAGAACCTGCAGCAGCTCACCTTCCCGGCAATAGCCCTGGCGTACGCCGAGCTGGCTTTTACGGCCAGGATAACCCGCTCCACCATGCTCGAGGTGATGCGGGAGGACTACATGAGGACGGCCAGGGCCAAGGGCCTGTCGGAGCTGAAGGTGATAGCACGCCACGCCCTGAGGAACGCGCTGCTGCCAGTGTTCACCATCTCGGGGTGGCAGTTCGCCCGCCTGATGGGCGGCGTGGTGGTCATAGAGACCATCTTCGTCGTGCCGGGAATCGGCAGCCTCCTGATAGAAGCGATCCAGTTCCGGGACTACCCGATAATCCAGGCGGTGATGGTGACGGTATCTGCCCTGATCCTCGGTCTCAACCTGATAATCGACCTGATCTACGGGTGGCTGGACCCCCGGATCCGGTACGCGTAAACGGGACCCTCTACTAAGATGGCGATTTTTCGTCGGGCACGCATAGCCCAAGACCCATCGGCCGAGGTCGCTCAGCTGACGCGGTTCCTGGGGTCCCAGGTGGACAAGATCGTCAGGTTCGCCAAGCGGAAGCCCCTGGGGGCCCTGGGGGCCGGCTGGATGATCGCCCTGATCCTCATCGCCATCCTGGCGCCCGTCATTTCACCCTTTGGGCCCTACGAGCTCCACGTCGACGACGTGGAGCATCCGCCCTCCATGACCTATCCCCTGGGCACCGACAACCTGGGCCAGGACGTGCTGAGCAGGATCTTTTTCGGGGCCCGCATCTCCCTGTACGTGGGGATCCTCAGCGTGCTGATAGGCGTGACGGGCGGCTTTCTCCTGGGCATCGTCCTGGCCTACGCCGGCGGGCCCTTGGACCTGGTCTTGCAGCGAATAATCGACGCCATGATCTCGTTCCCCAGCATCATCCTGGCCCTGGCCATCATGGCCGTGCTGGGGGCCTCGGTGAACAACGTCATCATGGCCGTGGTATTCGTCCTGATACCGCCCACCGTGCGCACCGTCCGCTCCCAGGTGCTGAGCCTGAAGGAGATGGACTACATCATGGCGGCCAAGGCCCTGGGCTGCTCCCCTCTTCGCACCATCCTTCGCCATATCGTGCCCAACTGCTTCGCCATCTACATCATCCTGGCCACGATCACCCTGGGGTTTGCCATCATAGTGGAGGCATCCCTGAGCTTCCTGGGCGTAGGCGTGCCGCCGGGCACCGCGACCTGGGGAGGGATGCTGACCAGGGCAACCCAGGAGCACGTGAAGACCGCTCCGTGGGTGGCGATATTCCCGGGCTTGGCCATAGCCTCGGTGGTGTTCGCCGTCAACTGGCTGGGCGACGCCCTCCGAGACCTGCTGGACCCCAGGCTGCGGGGAGCCAACTAACCTCCGCTCCTTCCCCGGCGCCCGGCATCCCGCGTTGGGGCCAGGGCCATGGCCAGGGCCCACTCATCCCCTTTGGCAGCCCGATTTCGGGAACAGGTCCCGACCCGCGCTTGGGGGGCAACGGCTCAGGCCGGAGGTCCAGCGCACCCGGTCGAGAAGCCAGGCCGGAGTCAGCGGCGCCTCTTGAACGCGGCCGCCAGAGCGAATATCCCCGTGGCCACCAGGGCCATGGCCGGGCCCGAGGGCAGGTCGACATGGAAGGACAGGTATAGGCCGGCTATCGCCGAGAGGGCCCCGATGAGGGCCCCGAGCATCATGACTCCGGCGAACCGCCGCGCCAGGAGGTACCCGGTGGCCGCGGGTGTGATCAGCATAGCCATTACCAGGACGATTCCCGCAGCCTGGATGCCTATGACGATCACCAGCGCCAACAGCGCGAGAAGGGCGTACTCGGTGACGCTGGTCTTGATGCCGATGACCGCCGCACCCACCGGATCGAAGGTCGTGAACACGAACTGCCGGTGGAAGGCGTAGAGGCCGGCTATCACCAGGCCCGCCAGGCCCGCCGAGACGTACACGTCCGTGCGAGTGACTCCCAGCACCTGACCGAGGAGCAGGTCCTCGATGTCGACGCCCACGTGGGCGGCGCTGGAAAGCATCACCAGGCCCAGGGCGAACATGCCGGCGAATACGATGCCGATGGAGGTGTCCTCGCTGATGCCCGTCCGCCTGCTGACAAGGCCCATGAGCAGGGCGATGGCGATTCCTGCAGGCAATGCCGCCAGGAAGGGGCTGATCCCCAGCAGGAACGCCACCACCATCCCTGGCAGCACCGAGTGGGCCAGGGCGTCGCCCAAGAACGCCCGTCCCCGGGTGATGACGTAGGCGCCCAAGACCGGGCACATCACCCCGACGAGGACGGAGACGATAAGCGCCCGCACCATGAAGCTGTATTGAAACGGCCCGACTATGTAGTCAACCAAACAAGCTTCCTACGGGTGGTCGTGACGATGGGCGAAATGCTCCGGGACGAATTCGATTCCGTGGGAGCCGTAGAGCTCCTCGAGCACGTCGGGCGTGAACGCCTGGCTGGGAGGACCGTAGGCGCACACGTGGTGGTTGATGCACAGGATCCGGTCGAAGCGCTGGGCCAGGTTGGTAAGGTCGTGGGTTGCCAGGAGAACGATCCGTCCCTCGTCTCTGAGGGACTGGAGCACCCCGACGATCTCCTCCTGGGCGCCCACGTCGACGCCGCTGAACGCCTCGTCCAACATGAGGATGCTGGCCTCCTGGGCCAGGGCCCGGGCTATGAAGACCCTCTGCCGCTGGCCGCCGGACAACTGAGTTACCATGTCGGAGCGGTGCTCCCACATGTCGACGCGCTCCAGGCATGCGCGGACCGCCTCTTTGTCCCGCTTGCCGGGCTGCCTGAACCACCCTATCTTGCCACTTCGGCCCATCATGACCACGTCATGCACGGTGGCAGGGAAGACCCAGTTGATGCTGTCCCGCTGGGGAACGTAAGCTAGAGCGCCCTTTCGGGCGGCGGCGCCGTGCAGGTCCACCGTGCCCTTGACTACGGGCAGTACCCCGGCGACGGCGTCGAACAGCGTGCTCTTGCCCGCGCCGTTGGGGCCCAGCACGCCCATCAGGACCCCTGGCCCGACATCGAAGGTGACGTCACTCAACGCGGTGTGGCCGCCGCGTACGACGGTTACGTCCTTAACGGTTATACCCGGTCCGGAATCCATCTCCATCGACTCCTTACGGGCCCGCGCCGGCGGAGCGAAGGGTCACACTGTCTCCCCGGGGCGGTCGTAGTCCGTCTGCCTGAGCCCTCCCCAGCGTCGGGGCCTTCCCGACGCCGGGGAGGACGCCGCCGTCACTTCAGGGCTTCGACTATGCGCTCGACGTTGGTGCGCACCATCTCGAGGTAGGTCCCCGCGCCGCTGTCCTCGTCCCCCAGGGAGCCCGAGTAGAGGCGGACCAGCCTGATGCCAGACTCGGTCGCCACGGTTTGGGCCAGACGCTCGCTCACCGTCGTCTCGCCGAATACGGCCGTAGCACCGGACTCTTCAATTTCGTGTATTAGCTCCGCCAGGTCCTCAGCCGAGGGTTCAACCTCGGTAGTAGTGCCAAGAATGACGCCCACGATCTCGAAACTGTACAGAGTCGCAAAGTACCCGAGGCTATCGTGAGACGTAACCAGCAGCCTGTGGTCCTCGGGCACCGCGGCTACCTGCTCCCCCGTCCACTCGTGGAGGTCGTCCAGCAGGGCGCCGTACGCCGAGGCGTTGGCGCGGTAGGCGTCGCCCCGGTCCGGGTCGAGGGCCGAGAGGCGTGCGGCTATGTCATCGACCGCGGCTTTCACGCGGATGGGATCGAACCAGAAGTGGGGGTCCAGCGGCCCGTGGCCGTGGTCCTCGTGCCCCCCCTCGCTCTCAGCCGCGCCGATGCCCACGAAGGCGAGCCTGCCGGGGTTGCCGCCGATGGGCCACTCGTTCTCTATCTCGCCCTCCGCCAGGTGGAACTCGGCGATGCGCCCGCCGGCCCTGTCGGACAGGTAGAGCACTTCGCCGACTACGATGAAGTATGGCGACGTGTCCCCGTCGAACGGGTCCATGAGCTGTACTGTCTCTTCGACCTCGCCCGAGGCCGGGCTGATGACGTTGATCATTCCGTCCGCCGTCAGCGCGAAGAACTCCTCGCCGTGGGCGTCGAATGCGGCGCCGTAAACGCGCTTGTCGGGCTCGGACGGCAGTACGCGGGTAATCGAGCCGCCCTCGGCATCTATCATCCACAGGCCGTCGTACACGGACGCGCCCTCGTGCCGGTAGCTGGCCGAGCCGAAGAAGTTCGCTGCGTCCTCGTGACCCCAGACGCTCCCGATGCGGCCCGCCTCGCTCATGCCGGCCGGGTTTTCGATGAACTCGTGCTCGAACTCGCCGTCGTGGCCCTCGATGAAGAGGACGCCTCCGAGGCAGCCAAGCAGCACGCCGTCGTGATTGGCGGCTTCGCCGTGCATTCCGGGGCACGAGCGGTTGCTGGCGTCGTAGACGACCTCGCCGTCCAGCGTCCAAACCTCAGCGCCGAGCGGCAGACTGCTCTGCGCCGTAGCCGGATAGTCCGGGTTGTTCGAAGTCACCATGAAATAGTCTTCGCCCATCGGCACCACGGCGCCGTGCTGCAGGCCGGCATCAAACCAGACTGGCTCGTATTCGTCGCGCTCCTCTTCGAGGTCGTGCTCTTCGAACAGTGCAGCGCGGCCGCTGCCGTCGTGATATATCGCGGTCCAACCGTTGTGGACGCTCGTGTGCACGGGCCTCTCATCCGAGGTGCCCAGAGAGAGGAACGACACCGGTCCGGTCACTAGGTCCATGTGCCCTTCGTGGGGTTCGAGGTAGACGCCGCCGTCGATTATGTGCACCCGGTCGTCATCATCCCCCGGGCCCCGCGCCAGTACGAAGGCGAAGCGGCCGCTGGGGCTGGAGTAGAGCGTGGCGCCGGGAGCGGCCACCTGCAGGCTGTTCTCGCTCAGGAGCTCGGTCGTGAGGTCGAGCACCGACAGGGAGGCCTGGTCGCGGTCTGCTATCAGCAGGCGGCCGGTGAGCGGGCCAGCCTCTTCCTCTTCCATCCCATGCCCATGTCCGCCGGGCTCTTCGAACTCAATGGGGTCTATGGTGTTTCCGAGCGCAACTATCCGCGATTCGTCCGCGCTCGCATTTTGGATGAGATCGTGTAGCCACGACTCTTCTAGTCCCAGTCCAACGGTGAGTACAAGGTCAGCGTCGGCAATTCTGGCAACGTCCCGGGCGCCCGGTTGGTATCCGTGGGGGTCGGCGCCGGTGGGCACCAGACTGAAGACCTCCACATGGTCCCCACCGATGTTCTCGACCCAGTCTGCTACGATGCTCGTCGTAGTTACCACCTTGATGGCGGGGGCCATGGATACCGGGGCAGTCGGCTCCGGCATGGACTCCGGTGTGGACTCCGGTATGGAGGTCGGTTCGGGCATGGACTCGGACGGAGTGGTCGGGTCCGGCATCGACTCGGAGACTGCGGTGGTGGGTGTGGGGCTTACAGGTGTGGTCGCATCACCGTCGCCATCGTCCGAGCACGCGGCTAGGGCGAAGAGCAGGGTGAGGGTCAGAACGGCGACCATTGCCAGAGTATATGGGAACTTCCTGGTATTCAATCTCATTATTGCGTCAGCTCCTCCCGCGATTATATTGGGTGGCTATCGACCGTAAACCCCGTGGCTCACCTGCTGCATTCGATATTGAGTCTCACCATAAGCCGCCGAAGGTTTCGGTACTGGGTTGGGTGGTCTTTCAGCTCTCCTGGCCCTCGATACACCGGGCGCAGGTGACGTAGATCTCGATGCGGTGGCCGACGATGTCGCCCGGGATGTCTTCGCCGATGGCCTTCATCAGGCGCTCGATGGTTGTGGCCCGAAACTCGCCAACGTCCCCGCAGCCGACACAGACCGTATGGTGATGGTGCTCGACCCGGGACAGGCTGTACCTCGGGGCCCCGTCCATGAGGTTCAGCTTGCAGATGACGCCTGACTGGAGGAGGAGCTTGATGGTGCGGAAGATGGTGGCCCTGCCAACCGTCGGCAGCTCTCTGCCGATCTCGTCCGCGGTAAAGCCCTCTTCTTTCTCCTCCAGGACCTCTATGATGGCGCGCCGGGGCGCCGTGGACCGGTATCCTCCGTCCTCCAGGACGGCCATTATGTCGCGCCGCGGATTGAGTACGGGGGCCACGATACTGGGTATCATCCTCGCCGAAATTTCCCGCGCGCCCAAGCGTAAGCTGGGCGTCTAAAAGGGCGAGATTAGGCTAGCAGGAATGGCAGGACTTGTCAACTTTGAGTGCCATTCGGTCGGGGGGCTGGCGTGCTGGATGGTCCCTCCTTTCCCGGCCCGCCAGAAGGGCGAGGCCAGGGGGCCCTATGATGGGTCCCCGCCGTGGAACGGGGCCCTGGAAGGTGCTACAATCAGGGTGCGATGGAGCCCTCCGCCACGCCCAAGAGCCGCATTGTGACCCGCTCCCGGAAGAGGGACCTTACGGCGCCCCCGCGGAACGGCCTGAAACCTGCGGAGGTCCTCGAGGCCCTGTTCCAGCAGTACGCACCCTTCCCCCAGCGGGCCAGGTACGACCCGGCGTCGGAGATCGTGTTCACCATTCTCTCCCAGCACACGTCGGACAGCAATTCCGAGCGGGCCTTTCACCGCCTCATCGACGCTTTCGGGTCCCTGGAGGCCGTGGCCGCGGGAGACGTCGACCTGATAGCCCAGAGCATCAACGTTGGCGGGCTGGCCAGGATAAAGGCGCCCCGTATCAAGCAAGTGCTGAATCTGATCTTGGAAAGGGTGGGCTCCCTGGACCTCTACTTCCTCAGGGAGATGCCCCTGGAGGAGGCGAAGGCCTGGCTCCGAGCGCTGCCGGGTATCGGCCCCAAGTCCGCGGGGGTGATCCTGTGCTTCGCCCTGGAGATGCCCGCCATGGCGGTGGACACCCACATCTACAGGGTCGCCAAGAGGACGGGCCTGGTCGGCCAGAAGACCAGCTACGAAAAGGCCCATGACATCCTGGAACGGGCCGTGCAACCCGAGGAGATATATTCCTTCCACATGTCCCTGATCACCCATGGCCGGCGCGTTTGCAAAGCGCCCAGGCCTCTCTGCGGCCTGTGTGTACTGGGCGAGAATTGCCCGTCGAAGCACCTGGGCAACGCCACGACCAAGGCCCGCGCCGCGAAGAGGAAGAAATCGAAGACGGTTTAGGCCCCGAGGTGGCACCAGCGATGAGAGTCGGGATAATAAACGTCACGGGGTACGCGGGATCAGAGCTGGCCCGCATCCTGTACCACCACCCCGAGGTGGAGATAGCGTCGGTAACGGGGCGAAGCGCGGCGGGCAAGAGGCTGCCCGAGGCGGTGCCCCACCTGTGGAGGCTGGACCTCCCGGTCACCAGCCAGGTGGAGGAGCCGGTGGACCTCGTCTTCTCCAGCCTGCCCAGCGGCGCCAGCGCGGAGGCCCTGGCCCCCCTGGTGGAGGACGGGGTCCGGGCGGTGGACATCGCAGCGGACTTTCGCCTGCACGACCCCGAAGGGTTCAGGGCGGCCTACAAGATGGACCACCCGGCCCCTCACCTGCTCGAGAGGGCAGTCTACGGTTTGCCCGAGGTGCACCGCAAGGCCATCGCCGGGGCCGACGTGGTGGCGAACCCGGGCTGCTACCCGGAGGCGGCACTCCTGGCCCTGGCACCCGCGGTGAAGGCGGGGCTGGTGGAGAACGATGTGGTCGTCGACGCCAAGTCGGGCGTGTCGGGGGCCGGCAGGGGCAGCATCACGTCCAACCCGATGTACCACTTCGCCGAATCCAACGAGAACGTTCTCGCCTACGGTCTGGAGGGTCACGGCCACCGGCCGGAGATCGTCCAGGAGCTGGCGGAGCTCGGGGGCCAGGACGTCCGTGTGACATTCGTGCCGCACCTGATCCCCATGACCAGGGGAATCCTGGCCACCTGCTACGCGGAGTTGAAGGACGGGTCCACCAGCAGGGAGAGGGTGAGGGAGGTGTACCGGGAGTACTACCAGGGCGAGCCCTTCGTGCGGGTGGTGGACACGCCGCCCAGGACGAAGGAGACGACCGGGTCGAACGTCTGCCTGGTCCACCCCACCGTGGACGCGCAAACAGGCAAGCTCATCGTGGTGAGCTGCCTGGACAACCTGGTGAAGGGGGCGGCAGGGCAGGCCGTGCAGAACATGAACCTGATGGCCGGCTTCCCGGAGACCACCGCGCTGGAGAGTCCAGCTGTATACCCCTGAGCCGGGGACAGGCAACTGCCATGCCCAACTGCGGTGAACGCATCGTAGCCCGCAAGAGCGGGCATCCGGGAGGCGGTTTGCGCCAGCCATCGGTGCTTGTCATAGAAGACGAGGAGACCCTGCGAGAGGCCCTGAAGTACAACCTCTCCAACCAGGGCTACGAGGTATCGGTGACCCCGGAGGGCAACGAGGGCCTGGCCCTTGCCCGGGAGCTGACACCGGACCTGGTCATACTGGACGTGATGCTCCCGGGTTTGGACGGCTTTCAGATATGCCGCGTCCTCCGCCAGGAGAGCAGCGTACCCATACTGATGCTCACGGCCAAGGCCGAGGAGATCGACCGGGTGCTGGGGCTGGAGCTGGGGGCCGACGACTACGTGGTCAAGCCCTTCAGCATGCGGGAGCTGCTGGCCAGGGTCCGGGGGATGCTGAGGCGGTCCAAGCGCCCCGCCGAGCAGCCCGCCCACGAAATCATCTCCTCGGGGGACCTGGAGCTGGACCTCAACTCCCACACCGTGCGCCGGGCGGGCGTCCCCCTGGGCCTGAAGCCCCGGGAGTACGCCCTTCTGTCGTTGATGATGACCAACAGCGGCAAGGCATACACCCGCCACGAGATCCTCGACCGCGTGTGGGGGCAGGACTACATCGGCGACACACGCACCGTCGACGTCCACATCCGATGGCTTCGGGAGAAGATAGAGCCTGACCCGGGCAACCCGGAGAGGCTGATCACCATTCGGGGAGTGGGCTACCGTTTCCAGGGATGAGGCTGCCGCGTTCTCTGCAATGGCGAATCGCGCTGGCCTACACCGCCCTCATCGTAGTGTCCATGGCGGCGGCCAGCATCTACATCTTCATCTTCGTCCGCGGCACCTACATGTCCGACCTGGAGCTGCGCCTGGAGCACGAGGTGGGCCTGCTGGGCCAGACGGCCGAGCGGTACTTCCGGGGCTGGATTTCCCTGGAACAGCTACGGCTGGAGAGCGAGCGGGTGGGCACCGTCATCGACGCCAGGGTCACCATCATCGAGGCCGACGGCGCGGTGCTCGCGGACACCTGGGAAGACCCGGCGCTGATGGAGAACGACGGCCGCCGGCCCGAGGTGCGGGAGGCCCTGGCCACCGGGATCGGCAGAAGCACCAGGTTCACGCCCACGGTGGGCCAGGAGGTCCTGTACACGGCCGCGCCGGTCCATGTCGACGGCGTCCTGGCCGGAGTGGCCAGAGTCGCCGTGCCCACGTCTCAGGTCCGGTCCAACCTGAACGGCATCATAGCCGCGGTGGCCCTGTCGGGCCTGGTGGTGACCCTTCTTTCCGTGGCGCTGGGGTATTTCGTCGCCAGCAGGACCGCCCGCTCCGTCAGGTCCGTCACGGAAGGCGCCCGGCGGCTGGCCCAGGGAGACCTGGAGCAACGGGTGCACGCACGCTCCAGCGACGAGACCCGGGAGCTCGCGGACACGTTCAACAGCATGGCCGCGACCCTGAAGACCACCTTCCAGGAGCTGGCGACGGAGCGCAACCGCCTCTCCGCCATCCTGGAGACCATGGCGGACGGCGTCGTCATGATCGGCCCAAACAGCGAGGTGGTGCTCATGAACCAAGTCGCCCAGGACCTGCTGGACGTGGGGACCTCGGACCCGGTGGGCAGGCGCTACGTGGAGCTGGTCCGGGACTACGACCTGCTGTCTTTGGTCTCCCGCGTCCTGCGGACCGGTGAGCCGGGGTTCGAAGAGGTGACCCACTCCTCGGGCAAGCTCCTGAGCGCGGTGGCCGTCCCCCTGATGGAGGCCCGGTCGGCGGCCGGGATACTGCTCACCCTCCACGACCTGACCCGCGTGCGCCAGCTCGACACCACCCGGCGGGAGTTCGTCAGCAATGTGTCCCACGAGCTGCGAAGCCCCCTGGCAGCGATCAAGGCCGCGGTGGAGACCCTGGAGGACGGGGCCATATCCAAGGCCGACGTGGCCCGGGACTTCCTGGGGCGCATACACGGCGACGTGGACCGGATGATCAACATGGCCGGCGACCTGCTGGACCTCTCCCGGCTGGAGAGCGGCCACGCGTCCCTTCACCTCTACCCCATAGACCTGCGCCACCTGATGGATGACGTCAAGGACCGGTTCGATGACCGGGCGCTGGCGAGCCGGGTGGCGGTCCGTGTAGGCGGCGAAGAAGACCTGCCGCTGGCCGTCGGCGACGAGGAGAAGCTGGGCCAGGTGCTGGTCAACCTGGTGGACAACGCCCTCAAGTTCACCCGTGAGGGAGGGACCGTGACGCTGTCGGCCTCGGCCCGGGAGAAGGACGTGGAGGTCCGAGTGCAGGACACCGGCATCGGCATCGGCCGGGAGGACCTGCCCCACGTGTTCGAACGCTTCTACAAGGTGGACCGCTCCCGACGGGACCCCGGCACGGGGCTGGGACTGGCCATCGTCAAACACATTGTCCAGCTCCACGGGGGCGACGTGAGGGCGACCAGCGAGCCGGGGGTCGGCAGCACCTTCGTGTTCACGCTGCCCAAGGCCTGACAGCCCCGCCGGCATGAGCGGCCGGCGACGGCTTAGCCTGTCCCCCTTTGCCGGTCGCCAGCGAAGCTGCTAGAATCGGAAACTGTCGAGTATGGAGCCGTCTGGTATCGAATCTGGTATCGGATAAGGAGGACCCGCCGCCATGGACTGGGGAATGGCCAACCGCATGTCTCAGCTAATTCAGCCCGACGGCCGTTGCATGTTCCTGCCGGTGGACCACGGCTACTTCCAGGGACCCACCAGGAAGCTGGAGCAGCCGGGCAAGACTATCGAGCCGTTGCTGCCCTATGCCGATGCCGTGTTCCTCACCCGGGGCGTACTCAGGTCGGCGGTGGACCCGGCCGGGGCCAAGCCCGTCATCCTGCGCGTGTCGGGCGGCACCAGCATGGTGGGCAAGGACCTAGCAGCCGAAGGAGTGACCACGTCCATGGAAGAGGCCATACGGCTCAACGCGGCGGCCGTGGGCATCTCCATATTCGTGGGCAGCGACTACGAGCGGGACTCCCTGCTCAACCTGGCGAAACTGGTGAACGAGGGCGAGAAGTACGGGATCCCCGTGATGGCCGTCACCGCCGTCGGCAGGGAGCTGGAGGCCAGGGACTCGCGTTACCTGGCCCTCTGCTGCCGCATTGCCGCGGAGCTGGGCGCCCGGGTGGTCAAGACCTACTGGTGCGCGGAGGGATTCGACAAGGTGGTGGACGGCTGCCCCGTGCCGGTGGTGATGGCGGGCGGGCCGCGGGTGGACTCGGAGCGCGAGGTGTTCGAGTTCGTACACGACGGCATCGAGACGGGCTCCATCGGAGTAAACCTGGGGCGCAACATCTGGCAGCACCATTGTCCCGTTGCGATGATGGGCGCCATCCGGCACATCGTCCACGAAAACGGGACCGCGGCCAGCGCCTACGACCTGTTCCAGACCGTCCAGGCCGAGGCGTCCGGGTAGAGCCAAGGGTCCGGGCCCCGACGCTCCCAGTCGAGAGGCCGTCCCCGGTCGTAACTCCGTAGGCGGCATACCGTCGCTGCTATTTACCCCTTCCGCCCGGTTGGGCTATAATACGGCCAATACCAAGTGTCCAGGGCTCCATGGACCGCGCCCCATGGACCGAGAAGGAGACGCCATGAAGCTGGGAAGCACCAGGATCGACGCAGGTGACGTGAAGTTCGCGATGGAATACCGGGACCTCATGCACGATCAGGGCGTGTGCCTTCAGGTGGGCACGGAGATAGACGGCAGGGAGGTCGAGATCCTCCGGTTCGACTGCTTCGACCACGACCCCCATTATCACTACGGGCCGGAGAACAACAACGAACGGCTTCACCTGGACACCACCACGGCGGGAAACCCCATCGGATGGACCCTCAACCAGCTCAGAAACCACCTGCCCCAGATGATCCGCCGGGCCGGTTACGACGCCCTGGCCGACAGGCTGCACGACTACCGGCAGGCAAGCCTGGTGGCCAACAAGCTGAACGAGGTGGAGGAGACCGCCCGGGAAATGTCCATGGCCCAACGGGCCATCGTCATCCACAACCGGGGCGACGAGGTGTACGAGGTCGGCAACCTAAAGTTCGGACTGGAGTTCCGGGAGCTTAAGGCCGACCGCGGCCTGGCCATCCACGTCCTGAGCGACGTGGCCGGCCAGGAGATAGAGCTCCTCGCCTTCGACTGCTTCGAGAACAACCCCCACTACCACTACGGCACCAGGAACAAGAACATACGCTTGTACTGGGACACAACCACCGTACCGGATACCCTGGACTGGACCATGGGGCAGTTCAAGGCAGGCAAGCTGCCCGCGATGATTGAGCGGGCTGGCTATCCCGCCATAGTCGCCGCGATGGACAACGACCTGATCATATCCACGGTATCCAAGGAGATAGCACCGCGGGCCATGGAGATCAGGGCGGCCCACACCAGGTAGGCGGCAGGCACACCAGCCACCGAGGAAGGCGGACCGCACGCGCCGGTCCGCCTTCTCTTGCCTTTCAGACCGTCCCCGCGTGCGGTATACTTAGCCCGTGCCCCCATCGTCTAGTCAGGTCTAGGACGCCACCCTTTCAAGGTGGAGATCAGGGGATCGAAGCCCCTTGGGGGCACCAAACTGTTTCTTTGGCAAGGGATGCCGGGCAGCAGAAGGCGGCGGCAACATGACGCCAGGCACCAGGCTGGCGATTTCAGCAGTGCACTGGGCGGAACGGGATGAGTATGAACACACCGGCTGACAGGGCGAAGGAGGAGAATATCTGGAAGGACGGGGCCCGCTGCGCCGTGATGATGACCTTCGACCTGGACGGCGAGAGCTCGTGGATCAACCGCGACCCCGCCCTGGCCGACCGGCCCCTGCACATGTCCATGGCGGCCTACGGGCCCAAGGCCGGCGCCCCACGCATCCTCGACCTGCTGGACCGGTACGACATCAAGACCTGCTTCTTCATCCCCGGCTGGATAGTCGAGCACTACCCCGACCTGTGCACCGACATCGTGCGCCGGGGTCACGAGGTGGGCCATCACGGCTACCTCCACGAGAAGCCCTTCGACATGTCCGGGCCCGAGGAGGAGGAGGCGCTGCTGGTCAAGAGCCTGGAGATCTTCCAGCGGGTCCTCGGGGTGCGGCCCGTAGGGGCCCGGGCGCCCTCGGCCGACCCCAGCAAGGTCACCATGGAGCTCTACAAGAAGCACGGCTTCCTATACCATACCAACGCCCTGGACACCGACCTGCCGTACCTCCACAAGACGAGCCACGGCCCGCTGGTGGAGTTTCCCACTGCCTGGTGCAACAACGACGCGCCGTTCTTCCTGTTCAGCTCGGTCCCCCGGGTCGGCAACGGCATCCGCAGCCACCAGGACGTGTCGGAGATCTGGGAGGAGGAGTTCGAGGGCCTGTACGAGGAGGGCAGCTTCTTCAACTGGCTGGGCCATCCCCAGGTGATCGGACGGCCGTCGCGGACCAGGATGCTGGAGAGGCTCATCCAGAGGATTCTCGACAAAGGGGACGTGTGGTGGCCGAAGCCGGTGGAGCTGGCCGAGTTCTGGCTGTCCCGGAACTCGTCGTAGCACTGCACCGACGGCCCGGACAGGACTGCAAAACAGGGGCCTGACACATGAAGATAACCGACGTCACCAGCGAGGTGTTCCAGTGGGAGCGGCCGGGCATCTGGAACGGGGGCCACTTCTACGGCCCCGGGCGGCTCCACAAGGTCACGGTACACACCGACGAAGGCATCACCGGGTACGGCTGGAACGGCGGGACGGCCGCCGAGCGGCCCATGAACCTGCTGCCGGGCTACGTCGACTACTTTCGGCCGCTGCTGAAAGGCCGCGACCCGATGGACACCCGGTCCATCGCCGTGGACCTGGGCGAGAAGATACTCAAGATTCTCGGCCCCGCAGGTCTCAACACCCACGTGCTGGCCGCCATAAACATCGCCTGCTGGGACATCAAGGGCAAGGCGCTGGGGAGGTCCATCCACAGCATGCTTGGAGGGGCCCAGGACCGCATTCGGACCTACATCGCGGGTGGCTACTACGCCGAGGGAAAGGGCCTGGAGGAGCTGGCCGAGGAGGTCAGGTTCAACGTGGAGGAGATGCACGCCTCGGCGGTGAAGATCAAGATAGGCGACCCGACCGTAGGCGTGGCGGGAGACATGCGAAGGGTGGAGGCCGCCCGGGAGGCCGTCGGGGACGGCGTCACCCTGATGGTCGACGCCAACTGCGCCCTGGACCTGAAGGCTTCCCTCGAGTTTGCCGCCCTGCTACCCGACTACGACGTGTACTGGTTCGAGGAGCCTATGCCCATACACGACTACGAAGAGCACGGCCAGCTTGCCCGGGCGTCCGCGGTGAAGATCGCCACCGGGGAGAACGGGTACCACCTGGCCCACTTCAAGACACTGCTGGCCCACGGGGGAGCCTCCATCCTAAACGTGGACGCCACCATCTGCCCGGGGTACGACGTGGCGAAGGACGTGGCGGACCTGGCGGCGGAGCACGGGGTGTCCATCGCGCCCCACGGCTGCCAGGAGCTCCAGCTCCCCCTGGCAGCGGGGGTACCTCACGGCGAGTTCCTGGAGTACTACCCCGTCGCCGTCGACCCCCTCCGGTCGGAGATGTTCCAGCCCGTCCTGAAGCCCGACAGCGACGGCTTCGTCACCGTGCCGGACAGGCCCGGCATAGGCTTCGAGCTGAACATGGACCTCCTGAACAGATACCGCGTGGAGTGACGGTCCGCCGTCAACGCGGGCCTTCGCGTACCTCCGGGTGTGGGCCAATTGCCAGAGTCGGCTCGATGCGCGCGTGCCTACGCCCGGGACTTGTATACCCGCTTTCACTGCTATGACGGCCATGACCGCGGCTCGCGACGCATAGGCAGGGAGCGCACTATTCTGGTGGAGCGGAGCTAGGCATGCCCCAAGGGCTGGGACTCGTCATCTTCGACTGCGACGGCACCCTGGTGGACACGGAACCTATAGACAGCGAGGTCATCTCCATCCTGCTGAAGGAGCTGGGCCTGGACATCGCGCCCGAGGAGGTCGGCAGGAGGACCATTGGTCTGTCCGACCCTGAGATTTGGGCCGAGTTCGAGCCGGAGATCGGCCGTCTAATACCCGCCGACGTCGTGGCGCGCCACGAGGCGATGATAAACGAGAGGTTCGAGCGGCGCCTGCTCCCCATCCCAGGCGTGGTCTACGCCGTCCAAAGGCTGGTGAGCGCGGGAGTCCCGGTGTGCGTGGCCTCCAACGGCTACCTGAAGAAGATGGAGGTCACCCTCGGACTGACCGGTCTCTCGGGGTACTTCGGTGAGCACGTATTCAGCAAGACCCAGGTCCCAAGGGGGAAACCCGCGCCGGACCTGTTTCTCTACGCCGCCCAACGCATGGACACTCCCCCGGCCGGATGCGTGGTGATCGAGGACAGCCGCCCCGGCGTGCAGGCGGCGGTGGCCGCGGGCATGGACGTGCTCGGCTACTGCCCCCAGGGAGACGTGTGGGGCCTGGGCAAGCTGGGCGCCAGGACCTTCGACGACATGCACCGGCTGCCATGCCTTCTTGGGCTGTGAGCCGCCCGAGGGCGCGATCTCCGGCCTGACCGCCGACCGGCGGGACTCTACTGCAGATGCTCCAACATGGCGAGGGGCGTGGTGGCCAGGAGGCCCGCGTCCACGGGCAGCACCACGCCGCTGATCCAACGGGCCTCGTCGCTGGCGAGGAACAGGGCGGCCCAAGCCACGTCCCAGGCAGTGCCTTCGGTGCCCAGGGGCCCCGCCCTGCGCCGTTGGTCCCGCCGCTCCTCGCTCATCGACCCTGACACCATGGGAGTGTAGATGTGCCCGGGCGCTATGCAGTTGACGCGGATGTTGTCCCTACCGTGGGTCACGGCCATCGTCTTGGTCAGCGCGATTACGCCGCCCTTGGAGGCGGAGTAGGCCACACTGGAACCCCTGCTCCCCGCTCGCAGCCCGGCGATGGAGGAGACGTTGATCACGGAGCCCCCGCCGCCCCGGGCCATCTCCGGCACGGCGAACTTGCTGGTGAGCACCATGCTCTTGAGATTGACGTCGACCACCCTGTCCCAGACCTCTTCCTCAACCTCCACTACATCGCCCGGGCCCAGGATGCCCACGTTGTTGAGCAGGACGTGGACTCCACCGTACCGCTCCACCGCCGCCCGCACCATGTCCTGGCAGTCGGAGGCCCTGCTGACGTCGGCCGGGAACACCGACGCCTCGCCTCCCTCGGCCCGTATGGTCTCCAGGGTCTCCTCCGCGCGGCGGGCTTCCAGGTCCACGAGAAGCACCCTCGCGCCCTCCCGGGCGAAGAGCACCGAGGCCGCCTTGCCGGTGCCCACCCCCGGGCCTCCGGACCCGGCCCCCGTTACGATGGCGACCTTGCCCTGCAACCTGGGCTGTCTCTCTTCCATGGCTATCTCCCTCGCGATGGGCTGTCCGTCTTCTTCCAACTCCTCAGCGCGGCTCTTCAGTCCGCGGCCCCCTATGTCCCAGCCCTAGACTGTATTGTGACGCGGCCCCCGTGCTCGACCTCGATGTTCAAGCTGTGCCCAACAAGGAGCAGCATGCCCACAAGCGGAGTGCTGCCCGTTGCATCGGCCCTCACATGTCTCGGTTGGCCGTCCCACAGGACCGTTACGTCGTGAACGTCGAAGCTTACTTCATCGTTGTTGGCCAGAAATGCCCGGCCTACGTAGGCAAAGGGAAGCGCCATCTCCGTCACCAAGGTAGTCGGCAATGTCAAGAAGCCGCTGTATCCGGTATCTATGACAGCCTCTACGTCCTGAGCTTGTCCCTCAGGGCCATGCAAGGAAAGGGTCACGACCGCCTCATAAGCGTCGTTCACGACCCCTTCGATCACCCCGACCTCCGTGGAGAGCCAGCACCAAAGCTGCGCAGCGCCCGGTAACCCACACGCTCACACAACACATTGATGGCGCCAGGGTGCACCTCCCGCAAGCGGTCCAACGCAACAATCTCGTTGTCGGCGACGACCCAGCCTCCGCTGTCCACGTCAATAGCGACGATTTCCCCGTGGTGGTCTGCTTCGACCTGGCGCCGGATGTCCCGCTCGTATAGCTCCTTACCAAGGCGGGCAGTCTCTTCGGGTGAGCGCCGTGGACTCGCCACGATTCCGTCCCCTTCTGTTTGCGGGAGGCTCTCGGTATCTCTCATCGGTTGCTCTCTTGCGACATACTCTTGCTGTTGACATGTTACCGCTCCCGGGCAGTTGGCAACAACGGCCCACACGAACCCCGGATTGACACCCTCCCCGCGGTGTGGGTACCATCGCTGGGTCGCCGGCGTGGTCGCCGGCGGTCAGTACACGAAAAGGCGAGGGGTGAGAGATGGACGTACGAGGGGCCATAGCCCGCATACTGAAGATCGAGGGCGTGGAGTGGGTCTCCTGCTTCCCATCCAACGAGCTCATCGAGGCCGCGGCCAAGGAGGGCATCCGTCCCATCATGTTCCGGCACGAGCGGGGCGCGGTCATGGCCGCCGACGGGTACAGCCGCCAGAAGGACCGGAAGGGGTTCGGCGTCGTGATCACCCAGGGTGGCCCGGGCTCCGAGAACTCCATGGGGGGCATCGCGCAAGCCTTCGGGGACAACGTGCCCATCCTCTATCTCGCCGACGGGCCAGCCCTGCGCCAGTACGCCGTGCGCCCCAACTTCTCCCCGGCCAGGACATACCAGAGCGTCAGCAGACACGCGGAGACCATCACGGACCCGGCCCAGGTCCCGGCAACCATGCGGCGGGCCTTCCACGCCCTGCGCAACGGCCGCCCCGGCCCGGTCATAGTCGAGACCCCCGCCGACGTGGGCGGGCGGGAGATAGACGAGGAGACGCTGAGCTACCAGCCGCCCAAACGGGCCGTGCAGGCCCCGTCCCCCGGCGACGTCGACGACGCCGTGAAGCTGCTGTTGACAGCCAGGAAGCCGGTCATCTGGTCCGGCATGGGGGTCCTGCTGGGCGGGGCCACCGAGGAGCTGAGGGAGCTGGCCGAGCTGACCGGCATACCCGTCTACTGCACCCTGCCGGGCAAGTCCTCCTTCGACGAGCGCCACCCCCTGGCCCTGGGCGCCGGAAGCGGTGCGACGACGCTGCCGGCGCGGCGCTGGCTCCAGGAGTCGGACGTCCTGTTCGCCGTCGGATCCAGCCTGACCAGGACCTCCTACGGCCAACCCATTCCCGAGGGAAAGGTCATCATCCACAACGTGGAGAGCATCGAAGACATCAACAAGGACTACTCCGTCGACATCGGACTGCCGGGGGACGCCAGGGCGACCCTGCGGGCCATGATCGAGGCGGCGAAGGAGCAGATGGGCGGGAACGGGCAGAAGGCCCGCACCGGGGCCGCCCAGGAGATCGCAAGGCTCCGGGAGGAGTGGATGGCCCAGTGGTCGCCCCTGCTGGCCTCGGAGGAAGTCCCCATCAACGCCTACCGGGTCATCGGAGAGATGGAGCGGGTTCTGGACAAGGAGGGCAGCATCGTTACCCACGACGCCGGGGCCCCCCGGGACATGATAGTGCCCTTCTACACCGCGACGGCCCCCCACAGCTACGTCGGCTGGGGCAAGACCACTCACCTGGGCTACGGCATCCCCCTGATGATAGGCTGCAAGCTGGCCCAGCCGGACAGGTTCTGCATTAACTTCATGGGCGACGGCGCCTTCGGAATGTCGGGGCTGGACATAGAGACGTCCGTCCGGGCCGGGGCCCCCATCACGACCATAGTGCTGAACAACGGCGGCATGGCCACCTATCCCGGCGGCTACCCCACGGCCCGGGAGCTGTTCGGCACCACCCACATGACGGGAGACTACGCCAAGATCGCCGAGGGGATGGGCGCGGTGGGGATCACCGTCACCCGGCCCTCCGAGGTGGCCGACGCCCTGAGACGGGCCCGGCAGCTCAACGCCGACGGGAAGACGGCCCTCATCGACGTACACACCAACATGGAGGGACGCAAGTCCACCTTTCAGTAGGAACGGCCCCGACCGGGGGCCTGGGAGGCGCGCCATGCCCGAGTCCTCTTGCATAAGGCCCGAGTCCTCTTCCGTAAGAGTGGAGTCCAACGTGCCGGTGCCCATGCGCGACGGCACGTTGCTCTACGCCGACGTGTACGCCCCGGAGGGGCCTGGCCGCTTCCCGGTCCTCCTCCAGCGGACCCCCTACGACAAGACCACGCCCCTGACCATGGGCATGCTGGACCCACTGAAGGCCGCCCGGCACGGCTTCGCCGTGGTGATACAGGACACCAGGGGCCGCTACACGTCCGAGGGTGAGTTCTACGCCTTCCTCGACGACATCCAGGACGGCTACGACACAGTGGAGTGGGCGGCCGCCCAGCCCTGGTCGTCGGGCAAGGTGGGGATGTACGGCTGCTCCTACGTGGGGGCGACCCAGTGGCTGGCGGCCATGGCCCGCCCTCCCCACCTGGCGGCCATCGCCCCCAACGTCACCGGCTCCAACTACCACGAGGGCTGGACCTACCAGGGCGGGGCCTTCGAGCTGGGGTTCAACGTGGCGTGGACCCTGACGGCCCTGACCCTGTACAACTTCCGCAACCTGTCCGCGGCCAAGGGCCTGACGGAGGAGCGGAGACAGGGCCTCATCGACGCCGTGGACACGATGGACGAGGCGTTCAGGGCGCTTCCCTTCAGGGAGTTTCCCCACCTCCAGGGGCTCGCGGACTACTTCTACGACTGGCTGGACCACCCCGAGTACGACGAGTACTGGAAGCGTCTCTGCGTAGAGGAGGCCCACCCCAGCATCAACGTCCCGGCGTACAACCTGGGCGGCTGGTACGACATCTTCCTGGGCGGCACCCTGCGCAACTTCACGGGGATGAGGGACAGGGGGGCGACGGAGGAGGCCAGGCGGGGCCAGAAGCTGCTCATCGGTGCGTGGCCCCACGGTGCCCGGGGGACCAGCCTGGCGGGCGGCCACTATTTCGGGCAGGCGGCGGACTCCCTGGCCATCGACATGGACGGCATCCACTTCCGCTGGTTCGATCACTGGCTCAAGGGCATCGACAACGGCATCATGGACGAGCCACCGGTGCGCATCTTCGTGATGGGAGACGGCGTGTGGAGGGAGGAGCAGGAGTGGCCCCTGTCCAGGGCCAGGGACACCAGGTACTACCTCCACAGCGGCGGCAAGGCCAACTCCCTGCACGGGAACGGAGAGCTGAGCACCCGCCCGCCGGGGGACGAGCCGCCGGACGTGTTCCTGTACCATCCCATGGACCCGGTGCCAACCCGGGGCGGCCCTCTGGCCGGCGCCAGCCCCTACTGGCTGCCCACGGGAGCCTTCGACCAGCGGGAGGTGGAGTCCAGGCAGGACGTGCTGGTGTACTCGACGCCGCCCCTGGACGCGGACGTGGAGGTCACCGGGCCCATCACGGTGTCCTTGTGGGCGGCGACCTCGGCGACGGACACGGACTTCACCGCCAAGCTGGTGGACGTCGACGAGCGTGGGTGGGCGCGCAACCTGACCGACGGCATAATCCGGGCCCGCTACCGGGAATCGACGACGGCTCCCAGCCTGGTGGAGCCGGGCCGGGCCTACCGCTACGAGATCGACCTGTGGTCCACCAGCAACGTGTTCAAGCGAGGTCACAGGATCAGGCTGGAGATATCCAGCAGCAACTTCCCCCGCTTCGACCGCAACGGGAACACGGGCGCTCCCGTGGCCCAGGACGCCGCCCCCCAGCCGGCCCTCCAGACGGTCCTGCACGACGGGAGCCACGCGTCCCACGTAACGCTGCCGGTGGTGCCGCGGTAGGGTACGACAACCCGTAGAGGTGCATGAGTTGGGAGTCTTCAACTGACCCATCAGGCTGAACAGCATGGACGGCCAACGGTCGCTGGAGCTGGAGGCGATGGTGGACACCGGCGCCAGCTATAACCATCGTGCCGGCCGACCGCCTAAGGGGCTTGGGAGTAACGCCCATCGACAGGATCAGCCTCGTGCTGGCCGACGGCCGTCCTGTGGAGTACGACATCGGGGAAGCTCGCGCCACCATCAACGGGAGGAGCATCCCCACCCTGGTGGTCTTCGGGGAGGACAACGCCCGAGCCCTGCTTGGGGCATAGACTGAGTCTGGCCTACGAACCAAGCCATGAAGATCAAATACTTCCGGGATACGGATACCCTTTATATCGAGCTTTGCCCCGCGGAAGTCAGCGAAACGAGGGGCCTAGACGAAAACACACTCCTGGACCTGGATGGAGAGGGGCGTCTGTGCGCTATAACCATCGAGCACGCCAGCAACCGTATGGCGATCCCCTCGTTCTCCTATGAGCAAATCCCCATCTGATTGCGGCTCCACGTAATCGCCGCCCATCGACGACCGTAGAGAAACGGGCGCCCACAAGGGACGCCCCTACGACGCGGCAGGCGCCGGGACCATCCGGACACGGCTCCAAGCCGTCCCTAGCCGCGCTCCAACCGGGCCCGGAGGACCATACAGCCCCAGAAGAAGCGCAGGCGGCCGCCCTCCAGGCGTATGTCGAAGGCGTCGACGGCCCCGGGGGGCGCGTCCAGCAGGTCTCGGCGCAGGCGTTCCACCTCGTCGGCGGGGGTACCCGACCGGCCCGTCCAGTCGTCGAACTCGTGGTACACCTTGGTCATCGTCTCGTCGGTAATGGCGAAGCCGTGCTCCTCCAGCACCCGCCGCCAGTCCGAGGGCGCCATGTTCCAGGTGTGGCTGGGGTCCCGCCGCACCTCGATGTCGTTCATCCAGCGGGACAGCTCCCGGTCCTCGGGGGCAACGCTGTCCGACAGCAGCAGGGCCCCGCCGGGCTCCAGGACGCGCCGCCACTCCCCTATGGCCCGCAGCACGTCCTGGAAGTGGTGGGCCGCTGTGCGGCACGTCACCAGGTCCAGGGAGCCGTCGGCGAAGGGCAGCTGCTCCGCCGCGCTCAGGGCGTACCGCACGTTGGCCATGCCCTGGGCCGCGCCCAGGCGCCGCGCCTCGGCCAGCATCTCAGGGGTGACGTCGGTGGCGACCACCTCGCCCGACACCGGGGCCACGGCAAAGGCCGTGAAGCCAGTCCCGGTGCCCACGTCCACCGCCCGGCGATAACGGCCTAGGGCCGCGTACTCCCGGATGGCCTCCAGGCTCTCTCCCGTGGCGTGGCTGAAGCTGTCGACGTAGAGTGCGGCCTGGCGCCCGAACTGCTCCTGGGCGATGGAGGTGTGCCCCCTGTCCGCTGGTTCGGTCATCCTACCTCCCTGAGAAGGGGCCCGGAGAAGGGGCAACGCCCCTCCGCGCTCCCCGTATTGGGGATGCTCTGCACAACCTAGGCACATCCCGGGTTACTGAGCCCACCCTCCCATCCCGCGCTCCGCGCGGGCAAGGAATCTCCACCCACTGGTGGGCGCCACAAGACTTATTCAGACCATTCTTGGGTGGCAACCCAATGTAACAGCGGGGTTGGGAACCGTCAACACGGGGTTGCCACCGCTCCCCCGGGAGACGTAAACTACCGGGGTAGCGGGCGAGGGTGCACTCCCCAGCCCGGATCCCCACGTTGGAAGAGGCCGTGAGCAACGTCCGACCGAAGGTCACCCACGTCTACGCCGGCAACCCCCTGGACCGGGGAGAGGCCCAGCGCCGGGACGAGCAGTGGCTCAGCGACAAAGCCAGGGACGCCGCCAGCCGGTTCCTTCCCATGCGGGAGCTGAACGTACCCATCGTAGAGAGCTCCGGCGCACGCCTCGGGTGGCTGGGAACCGGGGACCTGGACAGGCTCGAAATCGACGGCGATGCCATCTTCCTGGGACTGCTGGGGGACGTGGCCCACTTCGTCGTCGACGTCCCGGCCAACGGCCGCGCGGCCTCCGAGCTGGAGGACGCGGCCGAATGGAGATATGAGGACGCGAGGACGGCCACCGAGTTCCTCAGCGGAGAGGAGTCGGGAATCGTCGCCCACGCCCGGGCCCACCTGGACTGGCACCAGCGCCACGGGTTCTGCTCCGTCTGCGGGCGCCCGACGACCATGGCCCGAGGGGGCCAGGTCCGGCGGTGTCCGAGCTGCGGCTCCGAGCACTTTCCCCGCACCGACCCGGTGGCCATCACGGTGGTGGCCGACGGCGACCGGTGCCTGCTGGGGCAGTCCCGGGGCCGCCTGGCCCGGCTCAGGAGCTACTCGGCCCTGGCGGGGTTCATCGACCAGGCCGAGTCCATCGAGGAGGCCGTGGCCCGGGAGATAATGGAGGAGGCGGGTATAGAGGTCACCAACGTCCGGTACCACTCCTCCCAGCCGTGGCCCTTCCCGTCGTCGCTGATGATAGGCTGCCACGCCGACGCGGCGACCACGGACATCCGCATGGACACCGAAGAGATGACCGACGTGCGCTGGTTCTCCCGGGAGGAGGTGCTCCTTGCCCTGGAGGGAAAGAGCGCCGAGCTGACCATCCCGGGGCCCATCGCCATAGCCCACCACCTGATAAGGGCGTGGGCCACCGGCCACGTGTCCGGGAACGCCGGCGCGACGCCCAACACCTAACCCGGCCCAATACCCGGCCTTAATGGAGGTGCCCGATGGCACAGGCGAACCACGACGCTCCCGGAGCCAGCCTCTTTCCCCAATACGGGCCTGACATGTATGCCATGGTGGCCTCGGAGGTGGAGGGGCTCACCGACGAGCAGCTTGACTGGGAGTCCGACCGGTGGGAGTGGAGCAAGTGGAGCATCCGCCGCCAGGTCAGCCACATGTCCAGCTTCGTGAAGGGCTGGCTGATACAACGCTGGGGGGACCAGCTCTTCCCCAACGGCACGGGACACCTGGAAGAGATAGCCGAGTTCGACCGGTCTCCCAAGGGGTCGTGGCTGAACGAGGACCGGTTCTGGGATATCTCCGTCCTTCTGGAGCAGTGGGAGAACTCCATCGACGTGGCCCTCCACGTCCTGGAGGCCGAGACAGTGGGGTCCATGAGGAGCAAAACGGTGACGGCCCCCGGCGCCTCGGAGTTCTGGAGGCTGGCGGTGCCCGCCCATGACACGGGGGTCAGCTACGATCCCGCCGACTCCGACTCCATAGTGCTGACCCTGGAGGGGACCTTCCGCCACATCTACTACGAGTTTACCACCCACCTGCACAACATCCTGCGCCTCAAGCGCGCCCAGGGCCTCTCCACAGCGGTCGACATCCCGCGGGAGGGGTACTGGGTTATGTCGACCTGGGACCGGTCCGAACCCTAGCGACCGCGCACCGTCCAGCCGCATCGCCCCGTCCAACCGCATCGGAGGTAGGTCATGGCCAAGTCCACGATGGCGTCCCCAGCCAGCCGCCCGGTGGTCATGGGCGTCAATGGAATGGTGGCTTCCGCCCATCCCCTGGCGTCGCTGGCCGGCGTCCAGGTGCTGACGGAGGGCGGCAACGCCTTCGACGCGGCCGTGGCCACCGCCGCCTCGCTGAACGTGGTGGAGCCGTACATGTCGGGCATGGGCGGCATCGGCGTGGCCCTGGCCCACGTGGCCAAGGAGGGCAGGATACGGGCGCTGAACTTCTCCGGGCGGGCCCCCAAGGCCGCGGAGCCCGACCGCTTCACCGACGACACCAAGGAATACAGCACCCTGGCCTCCCTGGTCCCAGGCAACGTGGCCGGGTGGCTCACCCTGCACGAGGCCTACGGCTCCCTGGAGCGAGAGAGGCTGTTTCGCCCAGCCATCGGCTACGCGGAGAACGGCTTTCCCATCACGCACCTGAACAGCACCTTCATGGCCCACCAGGCGGCCCTGCTGGGCCGCTACCCCCACTCCGCCGGCATCTTTCTGAACGGCGGCGCACCTTCTCCCGGGTCCCGGCTGCAGATGCCTCTGCTGGCGGACAGCCTCAGGCAGGTGGCCGGCGGGGGGATGGAGAGCTTCTACCGGGGAGAGCTGGCCCACCGCATCGTGGAGGGGAACCGGGCGCTGGGCGGCCTCTTCGCCGAGGAGGACCTGGCCGAGTATCGGGCCGAGTGGCAGGATCCCATCAGCGTGGACTACCGGGGGCACCAGGTGTTCACCGTCCCGCCCAACTGCAGCTCCTTCCAGGTGCTCCAGACCCTGAAACTCATGGAGGCCTTCGACCCGGCGGAGCTGACCCTGCACGAGCCGGACACGATGCACAGGTTGCTGGAGGCCGTCAAGCTGTGCGTCACCGACCGCATCCAGTGGGCGGGGGACCCGGACTTCGTGCAAGCGCCCCTGAAGGGGCTCCTGTCACCGGCCTACGCCAGGAGCCAGAGCAGGCGCATAGACGCCGGGAAGGCCGCCGTCGTGTCCGGCGAGCACTACGCTCTCGCGGGGCCGGAGGGGGCTCTGAGGCCCGGCAACCCGGCCGATTTCGACGGCGGCATGACGACCCACTTCGCCGTGGCGGACCGGGACGGCAACGTGGTCAGCATCACCCAGACCCTTGGGGGCGCCTTCGGCTGCGGGGCGGCCGCCGGGGACACTGGGGTGTTCCTGAACAACATGGCCAGCTACTTCGACCTCGAGGAGGGGAGCCCCAACCTCATCGGGCCTGGCAAGAGGGTCGACTTCGTCGTAGCCCCGACCCAGACACTCCGGGACGGCAGGTTCTTCCTCAGCCTCAGCACGCCGGGGAGTTGGGGCATCCTCCAGACGACGCCGCAGCTGCTGCTGCACGTCCTCGAGTTCGGCTTGAACGTCCAGCAGGCCATCGACGCGCCCCGCTTCCGCTACTTCACCGGGCGGCACGTCAAGATGGAGGAGCGCTTCCCCCTGCAGCTACGGCGGGAGCTGCAGGAGCGCGGCCACGAGGTCGAGGTCATCGAGGCGTGGTCCACCATCGTCGGCGGGGCCCAGGGCATCATGGTCGACACCGAGCAGGGCACCTTCCAGGGCGGCGCCGACCCCCGCCGGGACGGCGCCGCCCTGGGATACTGACCTAAGCCCCGAACCTGTCCCAGGCCTGGGGCAGGGCATCCATCGCCTGGGAGGGAAGCGGCCCGTTGGAGGCGTACTCCACGGCCTTCTCCAGGTGGTCCATGCTGGAGAACCCGACCAGCACGGTGGACACCTGCTCCTTGGTCAGCGCGAACCGTATCGCCCCCTCTACCAGGCTCTCCGCGTGGCCCTGGTCCACCAGGAACCCGAACTCCCCCGCACGTCTCACGTCCTCGGCGTAGTCGTTGCGCGACGCCAGCGCCGTCGCCTCCTGGTCCGCCACCGGGTGCCTGGACACGACGCCGGTGAGGGCGCCCTCGGCCAGCACCGATATGACGACGACCCCCATGTCTCCGGCGCCGGCCCTGTCTATGAGCTCCCCGAAGTCCTGCCCGTCGAACCCGGAGTGCATCGGCCTGCCCGCGCTGGGGTTCAGCAGGTTGTAGCACGCCTGGACGGTGCTCATTTCGCCCGAGTCCAGCACCCTGAGGACAGCCTCGGTCTCGCCGAGGCCCGTGATGCCGAAGTGCCTGGCCTTCCCCTGCCGCTGGATCTCCTGGAACGCCTCCACCACCTCCCCCAGCACGTCGTCGACGCTCATGGCGTCCTTGGGGACGTCGTGCCGGGCCGTGATGCGGTTGTGTAGCTGTATGAAGTCGACGGAGTCGCGGCCCAACAGGCCGAGGCTGGTGTCCATGGACTTGAGGACGTTGGCCCGGATATCGTCCAGCTCGCCGCCCAGGAGCCCGACCTTGGTGCTGACGACCACGTCGGCATTCAGCTCCTTGAGGGCCAGCCCCAGGTTCCGCTCGGACACCCCCCCGCCATAGGCCGGGGCGGTGTCGAAGTAGTTGACTCCCAGCTCGATGGCCCGGGCCACCGTCCTGACGCGGTCCCTCTCGTCACCCCGTACTATCAGACCTCCCACGTTCCCGCACCCGAACCCTATCTCCGAGACCTTCAGTCCGGTGCCGCCAAGCTGCCTGTATCTCATGGTTCCTCCTTGTCTACGTTCCACTGGCAGGTTCGGGAGACATCTTCTGTCTCTCTCGCCTATACTATAATGCCTTTCCCCCAGGGGTTCCACGACCCTTTGGGAAGGCGCTCCCAGGTTTGACACCGTTCATAGGCGTTGGTATACTCCGCCAGTCGAGGAGGGGCAACGATTCTCGACGGGATGCCGTGTGTTCGAGAGCTTTGCGTAAGGCTCCCGCGCCTCCAGACCAACCCAGGCCGGCCCCCCAAGCACAGATCGAGGAGAGTATGGATGAGCACGTATAGGATCGGCGTAGACATCGGCGGGACGTTTACGGACGTGGTGTTCCTGGGCAGCGACGGCTCGGTGCTGGCCAGGAAGATCGCCAGCACGCCCGACGACTATAGCCGCGCAGTGCTTACGGGCATCGACGGCGGCATACAGGAGCTGAAGATCTCCTCGGCGCAGGTCTCCGAGGTGGGTCACGGCTTCACCGTAGCAACCAACGCCATCATCGAGGGCCGGGGAGCCCAGACGGCCCTGATCACCACCGACGGGTTCAGGGACGTCCTGGAGTTCCGGCGCAACCGCATCCCCCGGCTCTACGACCTTTACTACGAGAAGCCGCCCACCCTGGTGAAGAGGCAGTACCGCCTGGAGGTCCGGGAGCGCATGAACTACAAGGGTGAGGTGCTCCGGCCCCTGGAGAAGGAGGACGTGGACCGGGCCGTGGACCGCATCCTGAAGGAGGGGATCAAGTCCGTAGCCATCTCCCTGCTCCACTCCTACGCCAACCCGGAGCACGAGGAGTACATCGCCAAGGTCCTCCGGGAGCGGGCCCCAGACATCATCCTCACGGTCTCCAGCGAGCTGCTCCCGGAGATGAAGGAGTACGAGCGGACCAGCACCACCGTCATCAACAGCTACGTCCGGCCGGTGGTGGACCGCTACCTGACCCGCCTGGCCGACGGTCTCAAGGACATGGGCGTCACCGTTCCCCTGGGCGTGATGCAATCCAACGGCGGCCTGGCCACGACCCAGATCGCCAAGGAGAAGCCCGTCTACTGCATCGAGTCGGGCCCGGCAGCGGGGGTGGTGGGCGCCTTCCACCTGGGCAAGCGCCTGGGCATAGACAACATGATGACCCTGGACATGGGCGGCACTACGGCCAAGGCGTGCATGATCGAGGACGGCGAGATGCTGCAGGCCCCCGAGTACGAGGTGGGCGGAGGCATCAGCGCCGGCCACCGGCTCCTGAAGGGCGCTGGGCACATTCTAAGGGTGCCTGCCATTGACCTGGCGGAGGTGGGCGCCGGCGGCGGCAGCATCGCCAGCGTGGACAAGAGCGGGTCCCTCCGGGTCGGTCCCGACAGCTCGGGCGCCGTGCCCGGGCCCTCCTGCTACAGCAACGGGGGCACCGACGCCACCGTCACCGACTCGGACGTGCTGCTGGGGTACCTGAACCCCGAGCACCTGCTGGGCGGCGCGTTCCCCATCGACCGGGACAAGGCCAGCAAGGCCGTCATCGACCACGTGGCGAACCCCCTGGGCCTGTCGGAGATCGAGGCGGCCCACGGGATCCACCTCCTGGTGAACTCCAACATGGGCAGGGCCCTGAGGGCGGTCTCCAGCGAGCGTGGCCGCGACCCGAGGCGGTTCGTTCTGGTGGCCTTCGGGGGCGGCGGGCCCGTCCACGCCGCCGGCCTGGCCGAGATGCTTGACATCACCAAGGTCATAGTCCCTCCGTTCCCCGGGGTGTTCAGCTCCTTCGGCCTGCTGTACGCCGACGTGGAGCACCACTTCGTGCAGACCTACTTCAAGACCTTCGAGGAGCTGGACATGGGCGCCCTCAACGACATCCTGGAGGGTCTGTGGGAAGAGGGCCGAAGCCAGCTCCGGGAAGAGGGCTTCGCCGACGACTCCCACGAGGTGGTGACCCAGGTGGACATGAAGTACGAGGGGCAGGTCTCCGAGCTCACGGTCTACCTCCCGCCGGGCAGGGTAACGCCCGAGAACCTGAAGAAGCTCAGCGACTCCTTCGAGGAGGAGCACGAGAGGACCTACGGCTACCGCACCGACGCCACCTTCCAGCTTGTAAACCTGCGGGTAATCGCCCGCGGGCTGTCCAAGGAGTCGCGGATACCGGACAGCATGGAAATACCCTCGACTTCCAACAGCGGCGCCTCGCAGCGCCCGGTGTACTTCGGACCCAACCACGGTTTCATGGACGCGCCGGTGATGAGCCGGGGGGCCCTTGCCGGCAAGACCATGTCCGGCCCCCTGATCATCGAGGAGTACGACTCGACCACGGTGGTCCCTCCCGGCTGGAAGGCCTCCATAGACCAGTGGAGAGACGTGGTCCTGGACCGGGAGGAGTAGAAGCCCGGCCCGTCACCCGGCCCGGCGAGACCCACGGTGAACCAGCGCTCCAATCCCCGCCGGGGCCGTTCCCTTACGCAGGCCAGGAGGAAGACAGGATGCAGCAGACCACGGACCCGGTCACCCGGGAGATCATCAAGAACGCTCTGATGAGCGCCGCCGACACCATGGCGCTCACGGTGGTCCGCACGGCCCGCTCGGCGGTCATCAAGCACGGCATGGACTTCTCCACCGCGCTGTTCACGGCCGACGGGCAGCAGGTGGCCCAGGGCCTGACTCTGCCGGCCCACCTGGGGTCCATGGCCCCGGCTCTGGAAGGAGTGATGAAGGCCTTCGGGGACGACGTCCAACCGGGAGACATCTTCGCCAACAACGACCCCTACGAGGGCGGCAGCCACCTGCCGGACATCTTCCTCTTCAAGCCCATATTCGCCTACGACACCCTGGTGGGCTGGAGCTGCTGCATCGGGCACCAGACAGACATCGGCGGACGCATCCCCGGCGGCAACGCCTGCGACAGCACCGAGATCTACCAGGAGGGCCTCCAGATCCCTCCCCTCAAGCTGTACAGCAAGGGCGTCCTGAACCAGGCCGTGTGGCGCATCCTGGAGAAGAACGTGCGCGTCCCCGACAAGGTGCTGGGCGACGTGCAGGCCCAGCTTGCCGCCGTACGGTTCGGCGAGCGGGACCTCCAGCGCCTGGTCGACGACTACGGCGTCGAGGAGATCAAGAGCTACATGTCCGACATCCTGGACTCCACCGAGCGCATGACCCGGGCGGAGATACAGGGCCTGCCCGACGGCGAGTGGGAGTTCACCGACCACCTGGACAACGACGGCATCGACATGCGGCCCATCGCCATCCACGCCAAGGTGAAGATAGATGGGGACACGGTGTACGTGGACTTCGAGGGCACCTCGCCCCAGGCCAGGGGCTCCATCAACCCCAACTTCGCCTACACCAAGTCCCAGGTATACGCAGTGATGAAGTGCCTGATCGACCCCGCCATCCAGTCCAACAGCGGCTTCTTCAGGGCTTTCCAGATCAAGGCGCCCGAGGGCTGCTTCGTGAACCCGCAGCACCCGGCGCCGGTGGCGGCCCGGGGGATGTCCGGCTTCCGCGTGTGCCACGCCCTCTTCGGCGCCATGGCCCAGGCGTTGCCGGGGCGGGTGCCGGGAGCGTGGGGCGGCGGAGAGGCGGGCCTGAGCTTCGGCGGCTACCACCCCGACCGCAAGGCGTGGGTCTACCTGGAGTTCGACAACGACGGCCCCAGGGGCGGCGGCCCCTTCGTAGACGGGGCCGACGGGCTGGCCGCGCCCATACACAACATGGCCAACACTCCCATAGAGACCATAGAAGCCGACCAGCCGCTGCTGGTGGAGCGGTACGGCCTGGTGCCCGACAGCGGCGGGCCGGGGACCTTCCGGGGCGGGCTCGGGATGGTCCGGGAGTTCCGCGTGACCGCCGAAGAGGCCACCTTCCAGCTTCGCTCGGACCGCCAGAACTTCAGGCCCTGGGGCGCCGAGGGAGGCATGGACGGCACCCCCACGGAGAACTACATAAACCCCGGCACCGACAGCGAGCAGATTCCCGCCAAGTACCTGACCACCCTCAAAAAAGGGGACCTGTACCGGCTAATCCAGGCCGGGGGCGGCGGGTACGGCGACCCCCTGGACCGGGACGTGAACGCCGTGCTGGAGGACGTGGAGCAGGAGAAGATGTCCGTCGAGTACGTCAGGCGGGAGTACGGCGTCGTAATCGACCCCGAGACCCTGAACCTGGACCCCAGGGGCACCGACGAGCTAAGGGCCCGCATGCGGGCCGAGCGGAGCGGCTAGCTCCCGGGGACTCAGAAGGCGCCGACGCCGGGGGTCTTGACCCTCACGCTGTAGAGGGAGCGGCCCCCGGTCACGTAGAGGGTCCGGAAGTCCTCGTCACCGAAGGTCATGTTCCTGGGCACCTCGGGAAAGCGTATGACACCGATCCTGCCGCCCTGGTCGTCGGTGACCCATATGCCCTCGGGGCCGGTGCAGTAGATGCGTCCCTCCCGGTCCACCTTTATACCGTCGGGCACTCCCGGCGCCGCCGAGGTCATCCGCACCAGAATCCGGTTGTTGGCCAGGTCCCCCGCCGGGCTGACGTCGAAGGCCCTGATGAGCATGTGGCTGCAGACCTCCCCGCGCTCCTCCTCGCCCAGGCACCCCTCGTCCCTGCGGCTGATGGCCACGTAGAGCACCGACTCGTCCACCGAGAGGGCGAGTCCGTTGGGATACTCACACTCGTCGTTGCACAGGACGAGCTCGCCGTCCGGCGTAATCCGGAACACGCCGGAGAAGCCCAGCTCCCGTCTGTCCGGCGGGCACCGCATCTCCGGGTCCGTGAAGAAGATGGTGCCGTCGGAGCGGCAGATTATGTCGTTGGGACGGTTCAGGCGCCTGCCCTGCCATCGCTCGGCCAGGACGGTTATGGAGCCGTCGGCATCCATTCGGGTGATGCGCCGGATGTTGGCCGCCTCGCACATGATCAACCGGCGCTCCCTGTCCAGGGTGCAGCCGTTGCCCTCTCCCGTGCCCTCCCGGACCACCTCCGCTCCGCCCGTCGGGCGCCAGCGGAGGAGTTGGCTTGCGGCGTAGTCTACGAAGGTGACGGATCCGTCCGGGTGGTACACGGGCCCCTCGGTGGCGCCGTAGCCCGTGGCCAGCAGCACGGGGTCTCCGGGCTCCACGACTGTCGATATGTCCTCGGGCATGGCGTCCTCCTTCAGCAGAACTCCGGCAGCAGAACTCCGGGCGGGCAACCGTAGGGCGGTGAGAGTCGGTCCGCTCACCGGATTATACCATCGGCCCCGTTGACACCAGCGGGAGGCCCCCCTCGCGCCGCCGGACGGCCCCGTTGACACCACCCGGAGGCGTGGCTAACATGCCTCTTGTCCCCAAGATCGAGACCTAGGAGCCATCATGGACCTGGAAACCGTCGATTCCCTGCTTACCACGACCCGCAGCGTCCGCAAGCGCCTAGACCTGGACCGCCCGGTGGAACCCGAGGTGATCGAGCGGTGCATAGAGATCGCCATGCAGGCGCCCACGGCGTCCAACCTGCAGGGATGGCACTTCGTCGTAGTCCGGGACCCGGCGAAGCGGGCCGCCATAGGCGACATATATCGGAGGGGGTTCGCCGAGTACCGGGCCATGCAGGAGCGCCGGTCGCCTCTGTGGGGACCCGAGGACCTCCGGGCGGTCCAGCGCATGCGCATAGGACCCTCCAGCGGGTACCTCGCCGAGAACATGCACCGGGTGCCCGTGCTCATCATTCCCTGCGTGGAGAGCGAGATGGCCGAGGTGCCCCACCTCTCGGAGGTCAGGGAGCATGAGTCCCTGTACAACGCGACCATCTACGGGTCGATACTGCCCGCCGCTTGGTCGTTGATGCTGGCGCTTCGCGCCCGGGGGCTCGGAGCGGCGTGGACCACTCTTCACCTGATGTACGAGGCAGAGGCGGCCCAGGTGCTGGGTATTCCCGAAAACGTGATGCAGGCCGCGTTGCTCCCCATCGCCTACTACACCGGGTCGGGCTTCAGGCCCGCCAGGCGGCTTCCCGCCCGAGAGCTGACCCACTGGGACCGCTGGAAGGGCAGCCGGTAGCCCGGTACGGGGCGTCGGCCACCGACTAGGGCCCAACTAGGGATAGAGGCCGCGGACCCTTATCGCCTCCTCCAGTCGCCTGACGGCAAGGAGCATCGCCGCCTCCCGCAGGTCGACCTTCTCCGCCCGGGACATGGCAAAAATCTCGGCGAAGCTATCTGCGATGATCCGGTCCATCTTCTGGTTGATCTCACCGATGTCCCAGAAATAGCGCTGGATGTCCTGCACCCACTCGAAGTAGGAGACGACGACCCCGCCGGCGTTGGCCAGGATGTCGGGGACTACCATGACACCCTTGTCCTCCAGGATCCTGTCGGCCTCGGGAGTCGTGGGCCCGTTCGCCCCCTCCACCACGACCCGCGCCCGCACTCCATCGGCGTTGTCGACCCTGATCTGGGCCTCCAAAGCGGCGGGGATGAGGATATCGCAGGGAAGGGACATCAGCTCCTTGGGAGACACGGGCTCCGACCCCGGATACCCGCCCACGGTGCCCGTGGCCCTTTCGTGGGCCTGCAGGTCGTCGGGGTCTATGCCGCCCTCGTAGTAGGACGACCCGAGGCTGTCGGCGGCCGCGATGAGCACGCAGCCCTCCTGGGCCAGGAGTCGGGCCGCCGTGGACCCCACGTTGCCGAAACCCTGCACCACCATCCGGGCGCCGCGCAGGTCCATGCCCAGCCGGGCCGCCGCCTCCCTGACGGAGATCATGACGCCCCGTCCGGTGGCGTCGACCCTCCCCAGCGACCCGCCGATGCTCACGGGCTTGCCAGTAACGACGCCCGGTACGGTGAAGCCGCTGTGCATGCTTATGGTGTCCATTATCCAGGCCATGATACGCCCGTCGGTGTTCATGTCCGGAGCCGGGATGTCCCTGTCGGGACCGATGAGGATGGATATCTCCGTAGCGTAACGCCTGGTCATGCGTTCCAGCTCGGCCTCGGACATATCCCTGGGGTCGCAGGCCACGCCGCCCTTGGCGCCTCCGTACGGGATGCCGGTGATGGCGCACTTCCAGGTCATCCACATGGCCAGCGCCTTCACCTCGTCCAACGTAACGTCGGGATGGTAGCGTATCCCTCCCTTGCCCGGGCCCCTGGACAGGTTGTGCTGCACCCGGTAACCCTTGAAGACCCTGACGTCGCCGTCGTCCATTCTCACGGGGATGGCGACGGTGAGCTCTCTCTTGGGCGTGCTCAATACCCGGCGGATCCCCTCGTCTATACCCAACCTGTCGGCGGCGGCCTGGAACTGCTCCAGGGCCATGCCGTAGATGGATGCCGGCGGCGGCCCGGAGTCATGGCCTGCGGCGGGGTCATCCTGGATCTTCAGCACTGCTTACACCCCCTTGAGTCTTTTGACACGGGCCCAAGAGCGCCGGAAGCGACAGCCCTCTCGCGAAGACCGGACCGTTCGGACGCTGCCCTTGCAAACAATGATAACACGTACGCGTCGGGGCTTTCCCGAACGGGCACAGTCATACCCACATCAATTCGGTAGTCTTCGAAGGGGCCGCGGTGTACAATTGCATGCGAGTCACACGGTCTACGCGACCCTTGGAGATTCCAGGCCAGCGGCGACACCAACGCCACCTGAGGCCAGTAAGGAGCAGGGAATGGCTGCCGACCACGAGGGGTTCATGAGGATGGGTCTGGAGGAGGCCGAGAGGGCCGGGGCCGAAGGCAACGACGGAGTGGGCGCCGTGATAGTCCGCGGCGGGTCCGTGGTGGCCATAGGCAGGAACCGGATCTACACGACCAACGACCCGACGGCCCACGCCGAGACGGACGCCATAAGAAACGGCGGGGAGGCCCTGGTCAACGAGCCGGCATCGGACTACGTTCTCTACACCACCGCGGAGCCGTGCCCGATGTGCTGTGCCGCGATAATGGGGGCCGGCATCGGGACGCTGGTGATGGGGGGACGCTACCAGCGCTCCCGCGGCCGCTGGGGCGATTGGGGGGTGGAGCGGCTGATCGACCTGGTCGGCCGGAGCGACAGCTTCCAGGTGGTCACCGGCATCCTGGTTGACGAGTGCCTGTCGGTGTCGGGGAAGTGGCGGGAGAAAAACACCCCGGGCCGGAAGAGCCCGTCACTCTAGCGACGCGCGCAGCCCGGGTCCGGCCTCCACGAGACCCGGAGAAGCGAACGCCCCAACTATATCGGCGGGCGTCTCCGGTGCCACTCCGTCGCCTGCTCGTAGGCGTGGGCCGCCCTGAGCACCGTCAGCTCGTCGAAGGGCCTGCCCGCAATCTGCAACGACAGGGGCAGACCGTCCTGGAAGCCGCACGGGACGCAGATGGCGGGAGCGCCTGACAGGCTGTACGGGCCGCGGAAGCTGCCCTCCACCAACGCCGCGTAGGCCTGCTCCTTGCTGTCCACTGTGGGATGCTCCACCAGCCTGCCGGCGGGGGCCGACGCGATGGGATGCACCAGCACGTCGACCCGGCCGAGGGCATCCAAAACCTCCCGCCGTATCATCTCCCGGAGCTTCAACGCCTTGAGATACACATGTCCCGGAAGCAGGTTGGCGGTGGTGAAGCCGACCCTGGTGACGTAGTGGTGCTCCTCCGGCCTCTCCCGCAGCCAGTCCGGGTGGATGCTCACGCGCTCCACGTGGCTGATGGTGCGGGTCACCGGGCCGGAGGAGACGGCCATGGGCAGGGACACGTCGGTCACGTCTGCGCCCCGGTCCCTGAGCACCTCCGCGGCGGAGAGGACAGCGTCCCTGGTCACCTGCCCGAGGCCCAGTTCCGGCGTATCCAGGAACTCCCGGACCACTCCCACCCGCAGGCCCTTGACGTCCCCGCTCAGGCTGCCCATGTAGTCCTGCACAGGAGCCGGGCTGGAATAGGGGTCCCTGGGGTCGTGGTCCGCGATGGCCCCCAGGGTCATCGCACAGTCTGAGACGGTGCGGGAGATTGGACCCACTGTGTCTATGGACCAGCAAGCGCCGTCCACCCCGTACCGGCTCACCCGACCCCACGAGGGCCGGAGGCCGGCCAGGCCGCAGTTGGCCGCGGGATTCCGAACGGAGCCCCCGGTGTCCTCTCCCAGGGAGGTGGCGCAGAGAAAAGCGGCCGTCGCCGCCCCGGAGCCCGTGCTGGAGCCGCCCGGTGTGCGCTCCAGGTCCCACGGATTTCGCGCCGGACCGGTCAGGGAGCTCACGGGCTCGCCAAGGGCGAACTCGCTCATGTTCAGCTTCCCAAGGAGCACGGCGCCCGCTTCCTTCAACCTCGTCACCACCGTGGCGTCCTCCTGGGGGACGAAGCCCGCTCTGACCCGGGAGCCGTCGGTAGTGAGGATGCCCCTGGTGTGTATCTGGTCCTTGATGGCGATGGGAACGCCGTGCATCGGCCCCCGATACCGGCCGGCGGCTATCTCCGACCCGGCCTCGCGAGCGGCCTCCAGGGCCTCGTCGGCGCACAGGGTCACGTAGGAGTTCACCTTCGAGTCGACGGCGGCAATCCGCTCCAGGTAGGCCTCGGTGACCTCCAGCGGCGAGAGCTCCCCCGCCTTCATCCTGGCGGATAGCTCTGTGGCGGAGAGAAAAACTATGTCGGATGCGGCCACCATACCCCCTTCCCGATTACGGTTCTGACAGATACAGGGTGTCCACGGAGCCCCACGGTCCGCTCCGCGGCCGGTTACTCGTAGGGTTGGAGCTCGATCTCGTGGAGCGCGGGAACGACCTCTTTGCCCAGCAGCTCGATGGACCGCATGACGTCCTCGTGAGGGATCGGACCGTCGATGCCGATGAGGATCAGGTATCCCGGGTTCAGCTTCTCGACGGTGCCGGCCAGCTTGCGGGTGACGGTCTCGGGGCTCCCCACGACGATGGCGTTCATCTGCTGCTGCTCCTCGTAGGTGAGCGCCCGTCCCGGGCCCACAGGCCTGCGCTGCTGCATGGTCCGGGCCACCCGGGACTGGTAGCCCGGCGGGTCGTTGTGCTCCCTTGGGCCCCTCTGGCGGTGCCCGATGGTCCACATGAAGCCTCTGCCCAGCTCTTGGGCCTTCTCATCGGTGTCGGCCACCAGCGCGCGGAGCTGGTACCCGAAGTGCTCGGGTCCGGGCTTGAACCCGACCTCGTGGGCCGTGTCGATGTACGCCTGCTTCAGCTCCATCGTCAGGTCGATGAGAGCGCCCAGGTTCATGTAGGCGTAGCCGTGGGAGGCCGCCCAGCGCACGCTCTCGGGGCTGCTGTTGCCGGGGAACCAGACGGGAGGATGGGGTTTCTGCATGGGCAGCACCCACGGGTTCACGGCCCGGTAGTGGTAGTACTTCCCCTCGTACCGGAAGGGTCCGGGCTCGGTCCAACACCTGATGATCAGGTCGTGGGCCTCCTCGAAACGCTCCCTGTTCTCGGTGGGGTTGATGCCCGCCTGGAGGGTCTCCACTGCCCCGCCCCGGACGAACCCGGAGATTATCCGCCCGCCGGAGTAGCAGTCCAGCATGGCGATCTCCTCGGCCAGGCGGACGGGGTCCCCGATGGGGATGATGTTGCCCAGTATGGCGATCTTGACCCTCTCGGTGATCTTGCTGATCACCGCGGCGTCCAGGTTGGCCGAGGGCTTCATGTTGCCGTAATACGAGTGGTGCTCGTTGGTCATGATCCCGTCGATGCCCACCTCGTCGGCCAGGGCGTACTGCTCGTGGTACTGGTTGTAGAGCTCGTGGGCCTTGTGGGGATCGAAGTAGGTGTTTGGGAACAGCAGGCGGCCCGCGCCGTACCGGTCCAGCTCCTCGTCGGACACGTGCACGTAGGGCTGCTGGGAGTGGAAGTAGACTTCCACGCTGTCCCTGGGCGGGTTGAGCTTCACGACCATGACGCCCTCCCTCGGAAGACCCGGGATGCGGTCGGACGGCGGCCGAAGACGGCCCCGAACGGAGCAATTGTAGCACGGGGGCTCAGATTATGGGCGGCAGGCGCTCTCGCCAGGGCCTGGCCCGCTCGAAGGCCGCGGATGCCCTGAGCACAGTGGCCTCCTCCTCTCGTCTTCCCACGATCTGGAGGCCGATTGGCATGCCGTCGGAGGAGAAGCCGCAGGGTACGCTGGCGGCGGTCTGCATGGTCATGTTGAAGGGGAAGGTGAAGGGGGTGTAGCCGAAGAAGGGCTCCACCGGCCGGCCTCCTATGACAGCCGGGTGCTCTCCGACGGGGAAGGCGGGGACCGCCATCGTCGGAGTGAGCAGCAGGTCGTAGGCCTGGAAGAGGTCCTCCATCTGGACCTGGAGCTGCTGGACCCTCAGCAGGGCCAGGGAGTAGTCGCCCACCGACCGGGTGCTGCCGCGCTCGATGGCCTCCAGCGCGTAGTCCGTCAGCTCCTCGCCGTGGTCTTCCAGCAGGTGCCCGTACCCGGTGAAGCCGCCGATGGCGAACAGGTCCCAAAAGGCCGGGAACGGGTCCTCCACGGTCACTCCCGGCTCGTCCACCGAGCACCCCAGCTCCTCGAACACCCGCGCCGCTGCCGCGGTAGCCGCGGCCACCTCTCCATCCACCGGGGCGTACCCCAGGTCCGGACTCCAGGCTACTCGCAGCCCCGGCAGACCATCCTCCAGTCTCTGGAAGAAGTCGGGCGGCTCGGCCCTCATGCATCCCGGGTCCCTGGCGTCGGGGCCGGCCAGCACCTGCAGCAGCAGGGCGCTGTCCCCGACCGTCCGGGTCATGGGGCCGGACTGGGAGAAGGTGTTGTAGCCCGGCCTTCCGACCCCACCGACGCGGGGTACGCGGCCCTGGCCCGGCTTGATGCCGTAGATGCCGGTGAAGCTGGACGGGATCCTGATGGACCCGCCCCCGTCGCTGCCGGTGGCCATGGTGCAGAGGCCCGCCGCCACGGCGGCCCCTGCCCCGCCCGAGGAGCCCCCCGGGGTCCGCTCGGGGTCCCAGGGGTTGCGGGCGGCCTCTCCCAGCCGGTTCTCCGTGGTCCCCGAGAAGCCGAACTCGGGGGTGTTGGTCTTGCCGAGAATCACCGCCCCGGCGGCCTTGACCCTCTCCACGACCAGGCTGTCCTGCTCGGGGACGTGGTCCCGGAACACCAGGCTCCCCATGGTGGTCCGTATCCCGGCGGTCAGCTCCAGGTCCTTGACGGACACGGGGACCCCGTGCAGGGGGCCCAGGGACTCGCCGCGGGCCGAGGCTTGGTCGGCCCTGGAGGCCGCCGCCAGCGCCTCCTCGGGCGTGACCGTGAGATAGGCGTTGAGCCGGGGGTTCAGGGAGTCGATGCGCCCCAGGAACATCTCGGTCAGCTCCACGCTGGACACCTCCCGGGCGGCCAGGAGGCGCGTCACCTCGGAGGCCGGTGCAAAGGCGAGGTCTTTCGTCACGGGACCATCTCGAACACCATGGGTGTCGCTGGACTGGCGATGCGGTGGGTTGGGTAATCGTAGAGCAGGAGTCAAGAGAGTGTCAAGAACGGCCCGCGGCCACAGTGGGTCCCCTTGCCTGACCCTAGACCGCCACGGCGGGAGTGTGGCATAATATAGGCATCCACTAGGCAATGGGGACGCGCGGGCTCGACAGGGGGATGCTTGGCGGAATTGCAGGCCGAGGCGCCACCGCACCTCGTAAAAAGGTGGCACAAAAGTAACTGGCGATCGTGAACTCGCCCTAGCTGCCTAAGCGCAGCTACGTCCGCCCTGGCTGCTCCCGGAGGCCGGGAAGCGGGCGCCATAAATCCGGGATGCTGCCAGCCCAACGCCGATGAGGCCGGCCCAAGAACAATCGGCTACGTCTCCGGAGATTCGGCCGGCGGAAGCTCCGGCAGGCGAAGCAAATAGCCGGATAAGCCTGTAGCACATTCCAGTTGGGAGCCTTCTGGACGGGGAGTTCGACCCTCCCCCGTCTCCACCAACCACGGGCAATCATGCGCCTCCGGCCCACCAGCCGGAGGCGCTTCACGTTCCTAGCCATGCACAGGTTCCCACAAGGCTCGACATCAAGACCGCGGCTTGCGGTTTTCGGCAAATTCCGGCGCATTTTGCTCCTAATCCAATCCGTATATGAAGGCAACACTCATTACGAAAGAGCTATTTGTTCCTCCTAAATAAAGCTATATTGACATGAGTTATCCCCACGTGATACTTTTGTCGTGCTATCTACCCATGGCCGCCAGCCCATGGGACCAGGCGGCCCTCACGCTGGGATAGGTTCGCGAGAATATAGCCAGATACCGGAGGTGACGCAATGGGTCGTTCTTGGCTGACTAGCTTCAGATGGTGGATCCTGGCTCCCCTGTTGACGTTGCTCGTCCTGGCGGCGGCCTGCGGAGAGGCCGCGACGCCGGAACCCGCACCCACCTCGCCTCCCGCCCCGGCGGGCGTACCGCCGAGGACGTGGCAGCCGCGGTCCAGGCCGCCGTGGCGGGCCTCCAGCCCGGAGCTCCGGGCGTGTCGCCCGAAGAGATGATGGCCATGGTGGAGCAGGCCGTGGCCGCCCAGGCCCAGCCCGGCGCCTCCGCCGCAGAGATAGACGCCATGGTGAAGGCGGCCACAGCGGCGGCCGCCGAGGGCGCAGTCTCCACAGAGGAGTTGCAGGCGGCCATCGACCAGGCCGTGTCCGACGCCGTGATGCAGGCCGTGGCGGCCATCCCCACGCCGCTGCCGACCTTTACCCCCGTTCCCATAGCCACGCCCGCGTCGGCCATGATAACGGCCCCGTGGTTCAGGGAGGGCAGACGGGGCGGCGTGATCCCCATGTCCAACACCTCGGACCAGGGGTTCACCGATCCCCACGCCGAGCCCGGCACCGCCGGCCTCACCTCCAAACTGATGGCCCAAGTGCTGAGGTACGACCACGTGGACACCGGGGTCATCATCGGGGACCTGGCCAAGACCTGGGACGTGAGCGCAGACGGCCAAGCCTACACTTTCTTTTTCCACGAGGCCAAGTGGCCCGATGGACGGGCCATTACCGCCGAGGACGTGAAGTTCAGCCTGGACCGGATGGTGGAGGAGGGCAGCCCCAGGCCCAGGGCAGGCAACCTGAGGCCCTACTACGCCGGCTCCGAGGTGATAGACGCCGAAACCCTGAAGGTGAACACCACCATCGCCTACGCCCCGGGCTTCCTCCAGTACCTGGCGATAAACTACATGAAGATACTGCCCAAGCATATCCTGGAGCCCATGGAGAACGACGAGGCCCAGCAGCGGTTCCTGAACAATCCCGACAACCTCAACAGCGTGGTGTCGGGCCCCTTCAGGGTGCAGTCCTACCTGCAGGACAACTTCTGGGAGTACGAGAGAAACCCCGGCTACTTCAAGGAGGGGCTGCCCTTCCTGGATGGAATCCGTGTGTTCATCATCAAGAACCTGACCAAGCTCACCACGGCCTTCAGGACGGAACAGGTGCTGATGAACCACAACGCGGATATGGGCCTCACCCTCAGGGACCTGGTCGCCTTCCAGGAAGACATGCGGGGGATCGTCAACGTCCACTTCCTGGGGGCCACGGCCTTCGACGGCTTCACCCTCAACCACACCAAGCCGCCCCTGGACAACCCCAACGTCAGGAGGGCCATCTACCTGGCCTTTGACCGCCTGGACTTCATAAACACGAACCACCAGGGCCAGGCCAGGATGGGCACCCCCTTCCCGCCGGGCACCTGGATGACCCCTCCGGACGAGGTGGTGGCCACGTGGCCGGGTTTCCGCTACGTCGACAAGGACGGCAACCCGCTGACGAACTACTACGACGTGCCCGACGCGGTGAAGGACCCCAGGGACCTGGAGGAGGCCAACAGGCTGCTCGACGAGGCCGGCTTCGACAGGAGCCAGACCTTTACCTGGCTCATGGGGAATGCGCCCCTGCACAAGAACATGGGCACCCTGGCCAAGCAGCAGCTGGAGAAGAACATAGGCGTGAAGATCGAGCTGGAGCTCCAAGAGTTCGCCAGCATCTTCGAGCGCGCCATCTCCGGCAACTACGACTTCTTCTTCCTCTGGCACGGGATCAACATCTCGGACTCGGACGAGCTGTTCAACCAGATATACGTGACCCCGGGCGGCTCGAAGAACCGGCTCAACTGGGAGCATCCCAGGATACAGGAGCTGTTTTACGAGTCGGCCAGGGAGCCGGACCCGACGGCACGCCAGGCGCTGATCTGGGAGGCGGGCGACATCCTGCGCCAGGGGGAGGACCACTGGTTCGGCATCGACTGGCGGCAGAACTACGTCGCCGTGAACAACAAGGTCCAGAACTTCTTCCCCGCCCAGACGTACCAGCAGGGGAACCACCACGAAGCCATCTGGCTGGCCGAGTAGTCCGAGCGCGGGAAGCCACATACCCGGGATGACATCCCGGTAGACGACCGGCCTGGGAGAACGGCTCCGCCGTGGTCCCAGGCCGGTCCTGAGAGAGAGGTACATGGGAGCATACGCGGTAAAGCGCTTGCTGCTCTTTGTCCCGACGCTGATACTGGTCTCCCTGCTGGCCTTCGGAGTGATGCGCATCCTGCCCGGGGACCCTGCGATAATGGTCCTCATAGGGCTGGAGGGAGAGGGGACCTACACGCCGGAGGAGCTGGCGGAGACCCAGCGGCGCCTGGGCACCGACAAGCCCCTGTACGAGCAGTACGTCAGGTGGGTCGCGGATGCGGTGCGTGGGGACTTCGGCTACTCCTACTTCCGCAACAAGGCCGTCTCAAAAGAGCTGCTGGAACGGTTTCCCGTCACCATCCAGCTCACGGTTATGTCCCTCATTCTAGCCGTGGTGACGGCCGTGCCATTGGGCGTCGTATCGGCCGTCTATCAAGATAAATGGCCGGACTACGCGGCCAAGATATTCACCGTCGTCGGAATATCCCTCCCCACCTTCTGGGCCGGGATACTCATCGTGTTTTTCCTGGCCCAGCTCTTCAACTGGGGAGCGCCCCTGGGCTACGCCAAGCTCTGGGAAGACCCCCTGAAGAACCTCTCGCAGCTCATATTCCCCGCCCTGTCCCTGGGCTACTTCAACATGGCCTTTACGGCCCGCATAACCCGTTCCGCCATGCTGGAGGTGCTGAGGGAAGACTACATCAGGACGGCCCGTGCCAAGGGCCTGGCGGAGTCGCTGGTGCTCGTTCGCCATGCCCTCAGGAACGCCCTGCTGCCGGTAGTCACCGTCGCCGGGTACCAGTTCGGGATCCTCCTGGGCGGAGCCGTGGTCACGGAGGACATATTCCTCGTACCGGGAATCGGACAGGCCCTGATACTGGCCCTTGCCACCAGGGACTTCAACATCATTCAGGCGATAGTCCTGGTGGTGGGGGTGTTCACCGTGACCCTGAACCTGGTCGTCGACATTCTGTACGGGCTGATCAATCCAAGAGTCCGGTACGCATGATGAAGCCGGACCGTGGACGGCTGCCTTGTTCGGAGTAGGCACAACGGGAGAAGCCTTCGGCTTGGTCCGTAGGGGACTGTTGCACACCACGCCTGTGCTGCGGGGCGCCGTTGGGTTCTCCAGGCGAAAGCCCCTGGGCACCATCGGCGCCGGGATACTGCTTGTCCTCATCCTCGTCGCGCTCCTGGCTCCCCTTATCTCTCCCCACGATCCCGAGGAGACCCACGGCCACCAAAACGTACACGTCCCGCCGTTCGAGACCACGAACCTCATTCTGGGAAGCGACCAGATCGGCCGCGACGTGATGAGCAGGCTCTTCTACGGCGCCCGTGTCTCTCTGTACGTTGGCGTGGTGAGCGTGCTCATAGGAATCACCCTGGGCTCTCTGCTGGGTGTCGTCAGCGCCTACTACGGGGGTCCCTTCGACCTCCTGATGCAGCGTGTGGTGGACGCTTTCATGGCCTTCCCTTCCCTCGTTCTTGGACTGGCGATTATGGCGCTTCTCGGCTCGACCCTGAACAACGTGATTATCGCCCTGGTCGTCGTTCTGGCGCCGACCTCGGTGCGGACCGTGCGGTCCCAGGCCCTGGCCATCAAGGAGATGGACTACGTGCTGGCGGCCAGGGCCGTGGGCGCCAGAGACTTTCGCATCATCTTCATCCACGTCGTCCCCAACTGCCTGGCCCTCTTCATGATCCTGGTCACTATCCAGCTTGGCTTCGCCATCCTGGTGGAGGCGTCCCTCAGCTTCCTGGGAGCCGGCCTGCCGCCGAACATAGCCACCTGGGGAGGCATGCTCTCCGAGGCGGGGACCGCGTACATACGGGTGGCCCCCTGGCTGTCCATACTCCCCGGCCTGGCCATATCCCTGGCGGTGTTCGGGATCAACATGTTCGGCGACGCCCTGCGGGACGTCCTGGACCCCCGGCTGCGCGGGGCAGGCTAGAGACTACTTCGGAGGAGTCCGATGAACCGGGATCTCAGGGGTTACGGCAAGACGTACCCGGTCATCTCCTGGCCGAACGACGCCCGCATAGCCGTGTCCCTGGTAGTCCATTTCCAGGAGGGGGCCGAGCGAACTCCGCTGTACGGCGACAATGGGCCCGAGCTGAGCGCCCAGCCGGTGAGGCCCGCGGGACCCGGACGAAGCTGGAGCGTCGAGTCCATCTACGAGTACGGTCCACGCCGGGGCTTCTGGAGGCTGATGCGGATATTCGATAAGCACGACGTGAAGGCTACGTTCTTTTGCTCCGGGCAGGCCGCGGAGGGAAACCCGATAGCCGCCCGCAGAATCACCGATGGAGGGCACGAGATAGCCGGACACGGTTATCGGTGGCTGCCATCCTACGAATTCACCCGTGACGCGCAGAGGGCCGATATAGCCAAGGCGGTCGAGGCCATCGTGAGCACGTCGGGAGAGCGCCCCCTGGGTTGGAACAGCAGGGCTCCAAGTGTTCATACGCGAGGGCTGCTGGCCGAGGAGGGCGGTTTCCTCTACGATTCCGACTCCTACAGCGACGACCTTCCCTTTTTCGCCCAGGTCAACGGTAGACGGTTCCTCACAATTCCTCATAGCCACGACACCAACGACGAGAAGTTCTTGCCGGGTCCCCTGGTACCAGGGTTCACCAGGCCTGACCAGTTCTTCGCCAGCCTGAAGGCGACATTCGACGACCTGTACGCCGAAGGGTCCACGAACCCGAAGATGATGTCCGTGGGGCTGCATTTGCGGCTTTCCGGGAGGCCGCCGCGAGCGGCACAAGTAGACAGATTCATCCAATACGCGAAGGGCTTCCCGGGGGTATGGTTCGCACGCCGCGTGGACATCGCCCGGTGGTGGCTGGAGCACTACGGCGACCTCTAGGACTCCGGGCCATCGACGAACGCGGCGGAGCCGGTCCGCGGAACGAGGAGAGCAACGATGCTGACCTCAGAACGAGATTTCATCGGCTACGGTGTCGAGTTTCCTCAGATAAAATGGCCCGGCGGCGCCCGCATCGCCATCTCGCTGGTGATCAACTTCGAAGAGGGCTCCGAGCTCAACCCCTTGCTTGGAGACCCTGTGGCCGAACCCACCGGTGAGGCGTTTCCCGACTCCCTTGGCCAGCGCCGGCTGATCAACGAGTCCCTGTACGAGTACGGCAGCCGGGTCGGGTTCTGGCGTTTGTTGGAGATTCTCGACAAGAACGACGTTAAAGCGACCGGTTCCGCGTGCGGTATGGCCCTGGAGCTGAACCCGGAATCGGCCAGGGAGATCACGGCCCGTGGCCACGAGATCGCCAGCCACGGATACCGCTGGGCCCCGGCCTCTATTGACACAATGGAAGAGGAGCGGGAGTATATCCGCAAGTCGGTCGAGGCGGCCCTGAAGACGACCGGAGAGCGCCCGCTGGGCTATCATGCAACGACCAGCAGCGGCTATACCCGCGAGCTGCTCGTGGAAGAGGGCGGCTTCGTCTACGACACCGACTCCTACGCCGATGACCTGCCCTATTTCGTGGAGGTCCATGGAAAGAAGTGGCTCGTGGTGCCCTACGACGTGACCACCAACGATATGCTCTTCTCACACCTTCCCGGTTACGCACAACCCGAGGACTTCTTCTTTCAGCTCAAAGAGGCCTTCGATTGCCTGTACGAGGAAGGGGCCACCCACCCGCAGATGATGTCGGTGGGTCTACACTTGCGCTTTGCCGGGAGGCCGGGTCGGAGCCGGTATCTCGACCAGTTCATCCGGTACGCCAAAGGCTTCCCGGGAGTCTGGTTTGCACGACGAATCGATATAGCCCGCTGGTGGCTCGAGGAGTACGGTGACCTACCCGCGCTCCCCAAGCCGCGTCGCTAGGATTCTCGCGGGTATTCACAGCGCGGGTATTCACAGCGCGGGTATTCACAGCGCGGGTATTTACAGGAGGTAATGAAAGATGAGCTCTAGTCTGATACGGGGCAAGTACGTCATCTGCAAGATAACGGGACCAGACTCGGCCCAGGTGGTGTCCGACGGGGCAGTGTACCAGCGGGACGGGGCCATAGTGGAGGTCGGCCCGTACGAGGACCTGCGGCAGCGGCACCCGGACGCGGAGGTCATCGGCTCCTCCAGCTACGTGGTGATGCCCGGGCTGGTCAACGACCACTTCCACGTCGGATTCAGCCCCTTCCAGATGGGCTCGCCGGACCTGCCCCTGGAGCTATGGCAGGCGTCGAGGATGGGCGCCCGGCGGATAGACCCGTACCTCGACCAGATCTACGGGGCCATCCAGATGATCGAGTCGGGCACCACAACGGTGCAGGCCATCCACGGAGGCGCGGCGTGGTGGAGGCCCATGGACCTGGAGGTGGCCGACAAGGCGGTCGGGGCCTTCCAGGACTCGGGCATGCGGGTGTCCTACGCTCCCTCGGTGGCCGACCAGGACGCCACCGTGTCCGGGGCCAGGGGAGGGGAGGCGGAGCTGACGGCCCAGATGCCGCCCGAGCTGGCGGAGCGGTACCTGGCCCCCCTGAGGGCCCGCTACCGCCCGGTGGAGGACCTGATGGCCGCCCTGGAGGAGATCTGCCAGAAGTACGGCAACGACCGGTACGAGCGGGTGCGCATCACCATGGCCCCCAGCAACGTCCACAGGTGCTCCGACGCGCTGCTGGACAGCTTCCGGCGCATGGCCACCAAGTACAGCACCGGCATCCACATCCACCTCCTGGAGACCATCTACCAGAAGGAGTACGGAGCACGCCTGTGGAACAAGAGCCCTCTCCAGCACCTGTACGACCTGGGGTTCCTGGGCCACGACGTGGTGTGCGGCCACAGCGTGTGGGTGAGCGAGGATGACATCGACATCATGGCGTCCACGGGCACCAACGTATGCCACAACGCCAGCTCCAACCTGCGCCTGCAGAGCGGCATCGCTCCCGTGGGCCCCCTGCTCCGGAAGAACATCAGGATCGCCATCGGCAGCGACGAGGCGGGCCTCAACGACGACAAGGACCTGTTCCAGGAGATGCGCCTGGTGCTGAAGATACACCGGGTGCCGGGAGTAGAGAACGTGCCGCCCACGTCGTACCAGGTGTTCCGGATGGGCACTGAGCACGGGGCCTACGCAAGCTGGTTCGGGGACAAGGTCGGCACCCTGGAGCCCGGCAAGCGGGCGGACGTCGTGCTGCTGAACCTGCGGAACATCGAGGAGCCTTACCTGGACCCCGACGTGTCCATCGTGGACGCGGTGGTCCACCGGGGACGCAGCATCGACGTCGACACGGTCATAGTGGACGGCGAGGTCGTGATGCGGGACCGCAAGCTGACCAAGATCGACAAGGAGGCGCTGTACGCCGAGTTCAAGAAGGCGCTGGACCGTCCCCTGGAGCCGGGGGAGGTCGACAGCCGGGCCCTGGGCCGGGAGGTGATCCCGTACATGCGGCGGTTCTACGAAGGGACCCTGCCCGACAACCCCGTCAGCCACTCGATGTACAACGCCCGCCGGTAGACACGGCCGGGCGGGAAGCCTAGATGTTCAGGCGGACGTCCTGGTAGCTCGGGTCCTTCTCGTATATCTGGAGCCTGTGGTGCCGCGCCTCGACGATGACGATCTTGTAGTCGTCTCCCACGTCCACCGCCACCGGCCTGCGGAGCAGGGTATCGGGGGTCATGTCCACCCTGGCCCTGGCCTTGACCAGGTCCGGGCTGCCCCGCAGGGTTAGCTGGAGCCACGGGGACACCTCAGTCGCCTCGCCGGTAATGGCCACGAGGAAGTCGCCGTCCTCGTCGTATACGTTCAGCCTGTCGTTGCCCCAGTCGCAGACGTAGACGTCCCCGTCCTTGTCCACGGCCACGCCAGCCGGGCGCCGCAGCTCTCCCCGGCCTGTACCCGGGCTCCCGATGGTGGACAGGTACTCGCCCTGGGGAGAGAACTTCTGGACTCTGTCGTTGCCCCAGTCCCCCACGTAGAACGCACCGTGCCGGTCCGTGGTTATGCCCCAGGGCCGGTCGAACCGGCCCTCCTCCGAGCCCGGTCCGCCCCAGGTGGAGACGTACTCGCCCTCCCTCGTAAACACCTGCACACGGTGGTTCAGGCTGTCGACTATGTGGAGGTTCTCGTCGGCGTCTATCGTCACGCCCGCCGGCGCGTCGAGCTCGCCCTCGCCGGTCCCGTGCCTGCCCCACCTGCCCAGGAAGGCGCCGTCCGTGGCGAACCTGTGCACCTGGTGGGTGGCCTGGTCGGTGACGAAGAGGGTCTCGTCGCCGTCCATGGCCAGGCCTCCCGGCCAGAGGAACTGGCCGTCCTGCAGCTTCTCCACCGTAAGCACGTTGAAGCCCGTTCCGGGGCCAGGTACACCGATGTCCTGGACCCACTCGTGGTCCAGGGTGCATTTGGTGATCCGTGGAGAGTTGTTGCGCTCGTCGCTGGCGTTGACGACATAGAGGACGTCTCCCGACCGGACCAGGTCGGCCGGGTGCTGGAACGAGGTCATCGAGTTCCCGAAGCGGCCCATGGAGTAGAGGTACGTGAAGGCCCGGTTGCCGGCAACGCGAGTAGTGGGCACCTCAACGACCTCCCGCTAGCAGAACTGGTACTCCTTGGTTGCCCCGATGAGCTGCAGCACCTTGGTCACCCGGTCCTCGAAGGCTTCCGGGGCGTCCTCGGCGTGTCCCACGACCTCATCGTACGTCTCCTCGCCCAGGCGCACCGAGCCCAGTAGCTCCAGGCAGCCGTCGACCAACTCGCGGGAGGAGCGGCCCTCGCGCTCTCCGAGCCTGGCGATGATGTCCCTGACGCCCGGCAGGCTGGGATTGCTGAGGCGGTCCGCGCAGAAGTTGATCCGCCGGACCAGGGAGCCGCCGTCGATCCACTCCTTGCCCGTGTGCCAGCCCTCGACGCTGGGAGGATTGAGCAGGTCCTGGCCCTGGTACACCGATTCGAAGGCAAGCTCCATTACGCCGTGTCTGAGCTGGCCGTACTCGCCCACCAGCCGCACGGTGCTGACCACCACCTCGGCCGGGCTCCTCACCTTGGCGAACCAGACGGCCTCGTCCTTGAAGAAGTCCGAGTTGAAGACGAAACGCAGGGTCTCGGCGATGTCGTAGTCCGAGGAGGCCAGGGCGCCGGCTATCGCCTCCACCGCCTGGGGGTCCCGCGGGGGGATGTCGTTCCAGCTTGGGACCTGGACCTCGTCGGCGACGAAGAAGTTGTAGAGATGGCGGGCGATGAACCGCGACGTGGCCGGGTGCCTCACTATTATGTCGATGACGTCCTCGCCGTTGAACCGGCCGCGCTGGCCGAGGAACACCTTCTCATCGAAGTCGTGGTCCTCGGGCCTGTACTCGAAGCTCCACAGGTTGGCGCCGGGCACCTTGGGCGAGATGGTCCAGCCCGTGAAGGCACGGGCCGCCTCGAACACGTCCTGCTCGGTGTAGTTGCCCTGGCCCATGGAGAAGAGCTCCAGCAGCTCCCGGCCCCAGTTCTCGTTGGGCGAGCCCTTGTGGTTCTCGTTATTGTCCAGCCAGAAGATCATGGCCGGGTCCATGGCCAGACACACCAACAGCTCCCGGTAGCTGCCCATGCCGTAGCGCCGGAACATGCCGATCTGGTGGACCATCTGGGTGATGTTGTCCACCTTGGCGTCCCCCGTGGCGAAGACCATGTGCCAGAACAGGGCCATCTTCTCTTCCAGGGGGCGCGGCGTGGTCAGGAGGTGGTACATGAAGTTGGACGCACCCAGGTAGGGAGAGGTGGGGTACTCGTGCCCAGGGTAGTACCGGTTCATGGCCAGCTCGTCGAATTCGGGAACGCCGTTGGCCCCCGGATATACCAGCTCGTCGACGGTGGCCTCGTAGCCCCGGGCGGCCCGGGCCTCCAGCTCGCCGTAGGACGCTCCGAACCCGGCGCGGCGCATCAGATGGGCCATCAAGGCGATACGCTTGTCTGCCATGTGCACGACCTCTACCGGCGGGCTTCCCAGGCATACACTACCCGGCTGCCGCAGCTACACCCGCCGGACCCTATGGCCTACACTATATCACCCCGGATTTGGCAAATCAAAGAGATATGCGGAATTCCCCGATAACTTACGAATGAAGATGACGGTTTCGTTTGCCTGTAGGGTTTAGGCCATTTTAGACCCCACGGCACGGCGCCGTGCCGTGGGGGTTCTTTATCCCGGCTTCCGACGGGGGTTTGCCTTTACGGTTGGTTCCAAGCTATCGGACACCTCAGCCATGAGGCGAGCATACTGCCATGCTAAAGCAACGTGTATGCGCGACATGGCCTCATTGCCGCCTTCATAGGCCAATATGCCGGCCAGTGCCTGTCCAGCAAAATAATCCATTCGTGATATAGGTGTCATCGTATCTCCCCTGATGTCTTCACTCAGTTTCGTCCCGGCAGCCGTGGGCGCAGCTGCACCCACTTCGGCGGCAGCTTCCGCTCCCGCTTTCGGCCCGACACCTTCGGCAGCAACGGCTTAGGCATCCGGCGTCTTCGCTTGCGTGTCCGGCCCTCTCCCTGGCCGGGAGTTGCTGGTTTCGGTTTCGATGATGTGGGCAGCTTCGGCTGCGGTGACTTCGGCCCTTTGGCCCGCCGCGTCTCCGTCGCAGCGACGACTTTTGGAGACGCGGCGTCGGCTTTTACCACGTCCGCCCACTCCCGGAATGGCGGCGTCACGTGCGCCACTTCCCCGGGCGTCTTGTTCCCAAGGCTGTGATGCTTCCTGAACAGGTTGTAGTTGAGCGTCCAGCCGTCCAGGTAGCGTTGGCCGCTCTCGATGCTATCAAGGCCTCGGAGGGTCTTGGTGCGGTCCCTGAATGTCCCTTGCAGACGCTCCGACAGGTTGTTGTTGACTTCGGCCCTCATGCCTTGGGACTGGACGTGCTCCGCCTCAGGGAGGATGTCCTTGATGGGCTTGATGTAGGCCCGCCACTTGTCGGTGGTGATTTTCTTCGGCGGCCCGTCCGCGGCAGCCGCGGCCTTCCGGATCGCGGCCCTGGCCGCGTGGCCGTCCCGCCTGTAGGACAGGTGCGAGGCGAGGATGTAACGGGTGTCCTCGTCCATGACGTTCCAGTTGTAGGCCTTCTTCCCCCCGACGTCCACGACCATCTCGTCGGCCACCCAATGCCCGCCGCCGGTCTTGGCCTTCTGGTCTTTCATCCCCTTGACGGCCTCGTCGGTGTAGGTCTTGACCCACTCGAACACCGTCGCCTTGGAGGGCTCCGGGATGTCGTACTCCTTCTCCAACCCTTCGGCTATCTGCTTGTACGACTTCCCGCTGTAGTAGTCCTGGATGGCGCTCCCCATGAGCTCGGCGTCCATGCGCCGCCCCTTGCCCTTGCCGTTGGCCCGGAACTTGGTCTTGCAGGCCTTGCACATGTAGCGTTGCTGTCCGGCCTGCTTCCCGACCTTCACCACCTTGTCACAGGCGCATTCAGGGCAAGCCAGGGTGACGGTTCGGACGGTCGTTTCTTCGAATTGAGTCATGGGCTCTCCTGCAAGCGCTCCGCAAGAGGGTTGTCAGCACGTAGCGGGTACAAGGACTCCATAGTCTCGAGCCGCTTCATGATCTCCACCCACGCTTTGCGCGTATCGGGTGAACAGTTGATCAACGCCTGGAGCAACGCCTCGACTTGGCGGGTCATATTCACGGGCACGACCTTTGTAGTATTGCGAACTGACGCCAACGCCGCCGTCTTTCTTGTCCGACACGCGAAAGCCGATATCGCCGACTCGGCGACAAAGCCACAGCATGTCTTCTTCAGTCCGGACGTGTACCTCTACTACATCAACCCCACGCTTCACCAACCTGTCCAGACAAGCCCGTTTCTGCGCCGTGGGAGGGCTGGTGACAACCACCTCGACAATCCGTACTGGCGTGTCGTCGTCCCCGTACATGATCAAGTCAGGGACGATGCCTCCCACGGAGTCCCACTCGCCGGGAATCTTCGTACGGGCCACCCCTGCTCGAATATCCACGTCATACGCACCCCCAGGGCTGGTTCGAATCCAGACCCCGGTATCTTCGGTGCCGCGTCGCGTTATCTCGTCATACAGCAGGGCCACGGTGCGGGCGTGCAGGTATGACTCCGGAGCCCCCGCAGTGCCGACGTTCCTACGCATGTCCACCATCGTTGTACCTCCATTCTCATTCTGCGCCCGGTTTCGTTTGCGCACTACGGGTTCACCCCCACCAAATGTTCGGACGCTCGCCGGATTGCAACGCCGATCGGCGTCAAGACAGAGTCGCCCGGCACGCTCCGCCAGTACGTCACGATGTCCCCGGTGTCAGTAACGATTGTCGCGTCGCTCACTCCAGCGCCCAAGGTGAGCGTGTCACTGGCGGAGTCATAGCCCAGCGTGCCCAACGGGAGGTAGGCCGACGCGCCCATCACGTCCACACTCACCACGTGTGTGCCTGCGTCGTCGTCAAGACCGACCAGCACTCCAAGGTCATCCTCTAGGTGCGCGCACGTTACCTCGCGGTCGGCCTCGTGGGTCATAACCCGCAACACGTCGGCGTCCTGGTCGTACACTATTGTCAGCCCCACTCTCGTACCTCCACGTCCTCGAAGCGTCGCTCGAAGTAGGCCCGATTCCCCTCGCGCCATGCCACAGTAGCGTTCCTGTCCTGAAAGGCGTTCACGATGGTCGAATCGTCCATCGACACCACAACCCGCACCACCTTCCCCAGCTCCGCCACATAAGCCATGTAATTCCGGCTCGGTCGCCCTGTCCTGTCAACGTAGACTCCACTCACAAACCAATCGTCCAGCACCTTCGCCACGACCTTTCTGGACATGCCGCTGTGTGGACTGTCGAACATGTGGCGAGAGATGGCGCGGGTCCGCCCTCCGGCATCCAGTCTACGCCCGTAGCCACAGCTTGGACAGCCGGGCCTAGTGCTGGGCGTCTGCTTGCGTCGACAGCCTGAACCGCATCTGTGGCTCACGCTCCTTCATCCTCTATACCGTCTTGCGCCCGTTTCCACTCCCATAGACGGCGTTCTATTTCCGGCCACTGTTTCTCGGCATCCTCGCCGCTTATGGCGATAATCAGATGGTCGCCGTGGGTTGCATGGAAGTCCATGTGGCTCTCGATCTCTGTTGCCCGGTCGTTGAGCCAAGCTGTCCTCTCTTCTACCTTTCGCATCGCCCTGTACGCCATGTAGCGGAAGACCCCGTAGTTCACAATGGCCAGCACGCATCCTATGGCCAGTAAGAACCCCGTGTGTTCTAGGGTTGCCGCCGGAATCCTATGTTCAAAGGCAACGCTCACCCCAGCAAATATCACGGCCAGTACACCGAACGGGGCCAAGAAAAGCCCGCATCCGACAGCGAGAGCAATCCCTGTCCCCATGTGATAGCCTGGCCTGCCCAGGCGCTCCTCTAGCAACTTCGCTGTCCCCGGCACCAGCTCCCAGTCCATACGCACATCATATCACCCCCATACCCTACAGGTAAACGAAACCAAGATGACAAGACCGGCAAACCCGGTCAACCAGCCCCATCGCAACGGCCTGCCTGGAAGGGATTTCGGCCCCCTCGCGCCCGTCGATTGACACCGTACGCCTGAGCAAGTACGCTACCGGCAGACCCCCTTCCGTAGCCGTCGCAAGGAGGTGTGGCCGTGGCTTCGTCATTGATAAGGGGCAAGTACGTCGTGTCCAAGATTACCGGGCCCGACTCGGCCGAGGTGGTCTCGGACGGGGCCGTGTTTCAGAGGGACGGCGCCATCGTCGAGGTGGGCCCGTACGCGGACCTGAAGGAGCGGCACCCGGACGTGGAGGTGATAGGCTCCCCCAGCTACGTGGTGATGCCGGGGATGGTCAACGACCACTTCCACGTGGGGCTGAGCCCGTGCCAGATGGGGGCGTTGGACAATACCCAGGAGCTGAGGGCCCTGATAAGGATGGGCGCCAGGCGTATAGACCCATACCTGGACCAGCTGTACGGGGCCATCCAGATGATCGAGACGGGCACCACAACGGTGTGCGCCATACACGGCGGAATCACCAGGACGAACCCCGCCGAGATCCCGGACGTGGCGGACAAGGCCCTGAAGGCCTATCAGGAAGCCGGGATGCGCGTCTCCTACGCCCCCACCATCGCCGACCAGAACGCCCACATCGTGGGGCCCCGGGGGAACGAACGAGATTTCGCCGCGTTCATGCCCGGGGACCTGGGAGAGCGGTTCGCCAGCCACGTGGGGCGGGCTTACGGCCGGGTGGAGGAGTGGATGGAGGCCCTGGAAGAGGTCTTCAGGAGGTACGGCAACGACCAGTACGAGCGGATTCGAGTCACCCTGGCGCCCAGCAACGTGCACCGGTGCTCGGACGACTTGCTCGTCGCCTTCAAGGAGCTGGCCACCAAGTACCGGACGGGCATCCACATCCACCTCCAGGAGAGCCCTTACCAGAAGTTCTACGGCATGAACGCCTACGGGAAGACCCCCTTCCAGCACCTGGGCGACCTGGGCTTTCTGGGGCCCGAGGTGGTGTGCGGCCACAGCGTCTGGATCACCGACGAGGACATCGAGCTCATGGCGGCCACGGGCACCAACGTGTGCCACAACGCCAGCTCCAACCTGCGCATCCACAACGGCATCGCCCCGGTGGGCAAGCTGCTGCAGAAGGGCATAAGGGTCGCCCTGGGCAGCGACGAGGCGACTATCAACGACGACAAGGACATGTACCAGGAGATGCGCCTGGCCCTGCGCCTGCACTACCTGCCGGGCATAGACAACGTCATCCCAACGCCCTACGACCTCTTCCGGATGGGCACCGAGCACGGGGCCTACGCCGCCTGGTTCGGGGACCGGGTGGGGACGCTGGAGCCCGGCAAGCGGGCCGACATCGTCCTGATGGACCTGCGGAACATCGAGTACCCGTTCATCGACCCGGAGATAACCCTAATCGACGCCCTGGTATACCGGGGCAGGAGCCAGGACGTGGATACGGTGATTATCGACGGCGACGTGGTGATGCGCGACGGAAAGCTGACCCACGTGGACAAGGAGGCGGTGCTCCAGGAGATCAGCTCGGCCCTGAACAGGCCCCTGTCCGCCAGGGAGATGGAGGCCCGCGACCTGGTGAGGCAGGTCGAGCCGTACATGCGGCGGTTCCTCGAGGGCACCTTCCCCCAGGACCTGACGCCCCACTCCGTGTACAACTCGCGGTACTAGCCCCAGCGGCCAGACAGGTACAGGAGGAGACCCATGGCTTCATCGTTGGTACGGGGAAAGTACGTCATCTGCAAGGTAACGGGCCCCGACTCCGCCGAGGTGGTGGCCGACGGGGCGCTGTTCCAGAGGGACGGCGAGATCGTCGAGGTGGGGGACTACGAGCAGCTCAGGGCCAACCATCCCGACGTGGAGGTCATCGGCTCCCCGCGATACGTGGTGATGCCCGGGTTGGTCAACGACCACTTCCACGTGGGACTGACCCCCTTCCAGCTTGGCGCCCCCGACCTGCCCCTGGACCTGTGGGGCCTGGTGACCATGGGAAGAGCTTACGCCCGGCGTCTGGACCCCTACCTGGACCAGATGTACGGCGCGGTCCAGATGATCGAATCGGGCACCACCACGGTACAGGCCATACACGGGTCGAACAGGGGGGCCCGGCCCATGAACCCTGAAGCGGCGGGCAGGGCCATCACGGCGTTCCAGGAGTCGGGCATGCGGGTGTCGTACTGTCCCGCCGTGGCCGACCAGAACTCCCTGGTCTCCCTGGGCACCGAGGCCGGCTTCGCCGCCACCCTGCCCCCGGAGCTGGCGGAGCGGTTCACGTCGTTCATGGCGGCCAGCTACCGGCCCGTCGAGGAGACGATAGAGTCCTTCGAGGAGATAAGCGAACGGTGGGGCAACCGCTACGAGCGGGTCCGCCTCACCCTCGCCCCCAGCAACGTCCACCGGTGCTCCGACGAGCTGCTGGTGGCCTTCAGGGAGCTGGCCAACAAGCACAAGACCGGGATACACATCCACCTTCAGGAGAGCATATACCAGAAGCTGGAGGGCCTGAGAGCCTGGAACAAGACCCCGCTGCAGCACCTGAACGACCTGGGATTCCTGGGCCCCGACGTGGTCTGCGGCCACAGCGTCTGGGTCACCGACGAGGACATCGAGGTGATGGCGGCGACGGGCACCAACGTGTGCCACAACGCCAGCTCCAACCTCCGGATCTCCAGCGGCATCGCGCCCATAGGGAAGCTGCTCCGAAAGGGCATCCGGGTGGCCATAGGCAGCGACGAGGCCGGCATCAACGACGACAAGGACCTGCTCCAGGAGATGCGCCTGGTGCAGAAGATCCACAAGGCCCCCGGGGTGGAGACGGTTCCCCCCACCTCCTACCAGGTGTTCCAGATGGCCACGGAGAACGGCGCCTACGCGAGCTGGTTCGGCGACAGGGTGGGCACCCTGGAGCCCGGCAAGCGGGCCGACGTCGTACTCCTGAGCCTGGACAGCATCGAGGAGCCGTACCTGGACCCCGAGGTGTCCATTGTGGACGCGGTGGTCCACAGGGGCACCAAGTGGGACGTGCACACGGTGCTGGTGGACGGGGAGGTGGTCATGCGGGACCGCAAGCTGACCAAGATCGACAAGGAGGGCCTCTACCGGGAGCTGAAAGAGGTGCTCAACAGGCCCAAGACCGACTACCAGATCGAGATGCGGGACATGACCGACCAGCTCATGCCCTACCTGAGGCGGTTCTACGAGGGCACCATACCCGAGGGCATGACGCCCCACACCATCTACAACGCGAGCCAGTAACGGCCAACGGCAGGCGCGGCGCCAATCTTGATAGTAAGCTTGACGCTCCTACGAACTGGCTGTATCCTAGTACGCGCTTGACTCGGATTTGATTCTGTGGAGGAAGCAATGTCGCGTGTTTTGCGGGCCGGTTGGAAGTGGCTACTATTGGGAGCCTTGCTGGCTGTATTTGTCGTAGGCGCGGCCTGCGGCGAGGACCCGACTCCGGCGCCAACGCAAGCCCCCGGCATAACGTCGGCGGACGTAGAGTCGGCAGTCAGGTCCGCCGTCGGTGAGGCTGTTGGAGAAGCCGTCGGTGAGGCTGTTGGAGAAGCCGTAGGCGAAACCGTGTCGGCTGAGGAGATCGCGGGGATGGTCAACGAGGCCGTCGCCGGGATAGACATCCCCGAGGGCGTGTCCGCCGACGACGTCAGCATGCTGGTGAACGAGGCCATCCAGGGCATCGATATCCCCGAAAGCGTTTCCGCCGAGGAGATCGACAGGATGGTCAAACAGGCCACCGCCGACGCCGTCGCGGGGGCGGAAGCAGGCGTCACCTCCGAGGAGCTGGCGATGGCCATTGACCAGGCCGTGGCCGACGCCGTGGCCCAGGCCTCGGAGATCCAGATAGAGGAGATACTGGAACGCATAGCGACCCCCGTGGCCATGGCCGAGGCAGCCCCGGTGCCCGACTGGGTGGGGCGGGGCAAGTACGGCGGGACGATAAACTTCGCGTCCACCTCGGACCCGGGGTTCATCGACCTGCACTTCTCGGCAAGCATCAACTCCGGCCTGACGGTGGCCGGCAACCGGTTCAACCAGCTGGTGGAGTTCAACCCGGTCAACGCCAGCGAGGTCATCGGTGACCTGGCAACGACCTGGGAGGCGAGCCCGGACGGGCGCGTCTACACCTTCACCATCCACCCCGACGCCAACTGGACCGACGAGGCCCGCACCCCCGTGACGGCTGCCGACGTGGTGTTCAGCCTGGACCGGGTGGTGGACCCGGACGCGATCAGGCCACGGGCCGGAGCAGCCCTGAAGCCCTTCTACGCGCCGGGCAACTCCAGGGTCATCGACGACAAGACGGTGGAGGTCACCATCAAGTTCCCCTCCGCCGCCTTCCTGCCCTGGCTTGCCTTCGACTACGTGAAGGTGTACCCCAAGCACATCGTCGAGAACCTGACCCAGGACGAGGTCAACTGCTGCTACGAGAACCTGGTGGGCTCGGGCCCCTGGATGTTCAAGAACCTGGAGCGGGGCGTAGTCATAGAGTGGGAGAAGAACCCCAACTACTTCAAGGAAGGCCGTCCCTTCTTCGACGGCTGGAAGGGCATCCTGTTCAAGGACCGGCTCAGGGCCATCTCCGCCATGCAGTCGGAGCAGGTGATGGGCTGGACGGCCACCTACCAGAACGCGCCCACCTTCGACGTGTACGAGCAGCTCGAGGAGGACACGGGCGGTAAGCTCAGGGCTTTCCAGCTCCCGGGAGCCGGCGCGCCCGGAATAATGCTCAACTGGACCAAGCCGCCCTTCGACGACCCCAATGTGCGAAAGGCCGTCATGATGGCCTTGGACCGCGTCGAGATAATCAAGACGGTGTTCAAGGGAATCGGGCGGCAGGGGACCTTCCTTCCCGGAGGCTCCTCCGTTGCCGAAGCCGAGGCCAGCTGGCCCGGATGGAGGTACGTGGACGCCGACGGCAACCTCATCACGACGGACCCGGTGAAGGTCGTGGGCTCCCAGAAGCACCCCGACGACATCGCCGAGGCCCAGAGGCTGGTACGGGAGGCCGGATACGAGAACAACTTCTCGGGGGACGTCCTCTCCTTCGACGACGCCTCCAGCGTGAACATGTCCGACCTGATCGCAAGGCAGATGAACGAGACCTTCGGCTGGGACTTGAAGGTGACGGTGCTGGACCTGGCCGCCGCGTCCATCGAGCGCAACGAGGGCCGGTTCGACCTCCACCAGGAGAGCCACGGCGTCGAGCTGAACGACCCCAACGCGTTGCTGGGCCAGATGTACCTGGCCGGCGGCGGCAGGAACTCCCTGAACTGGCACGACCCCAGGATAGACGAGCTGGCCGAGCGGCAGTCCAGGGCCGGGTCTACGGAAGAGCGCAAGGCGCTGGTGCTGGAGATCGAAGCGATCCTCAGGGACGAGGGCGTCGCCCAGTGGGTGCCCCTGGGCTGGATACCCGTCAACGGGGCCCTGAACGTCCAGATCAGGAACTTCCACCTGCCCAAGGCCAGTGACGTAGGGGCGGCCTGGAACGTGATCCACAAGAAGGAGCACCTCTGGTACGACCCCGACGCTCAGCCTGACTGGGGCCTGGGACAATAAGGCAATCCGATCGGTTGGTGGCCGCTGTGGCCGAAGAAGACCGGTCTCAGGGCTGGGGTCGCCGACCCCAGCCCTGTTTGGATGCGCGACGGGACGGCGTACGCCGCCGTTCGGGTATAAGGTGGCACAAGGAGCCGAGATGACGACGGAAAGCATCGCTCTCATGGCCCATCTGTTCAGGCGGGCCGGGTTCGGGGCCACCATGGAAGAGCTGGAGAGATATGCGGCCAAGGGATACGAGGAGACGGTCGAGGAGCTGCTCCACCCGGAACGCCAACCCGAGTGGGACGAGGAGCGTCTCTTCAGGGACTTCCCCGAGCTACAGGACCGCACGGCCATCGAGCCCGGCCAGATATTCTGGACCCACAGGCTGATAGAGACCCGCCGCCCCCTGGAAGAGAAGATGGCCCTGTTCTGGCATGGTGTCCTGTGCACCGGCGCCGGCAAGGCCGACAACGTCCGCCAGGTCACCATCCAGATCGACATGTTCCGGAGGCTGGGGCTGGGCCGCTTCCCGGATATTCTGGTGGAGCTGTCCAAGGACCCGGCCATGCTCTACTACCTGGACAACACGGAGAACCACAAGGGGTCCATCAACGAGAACTACGGCCGGGAGCTGCTGGAGCTGTTCTCCCTGGGTGTCGGCATGGACGGCGAGGCCAACTACACGGAGGATGACGTCCAGGCGTGCTCGCGGGCCTTCACGGGGTGGGGCATCAAGCCTCCCCTGCCCACGGACCCCTACGGGCCCCACACGTGGACTTTCTACTACGACGCAACCGACCACGACGACGGGGAGAAGACGTTCCTGGGCGAGACCGGGCGCTGGAACGGCGAGGACGTGATAGATATCCTGGCCCGGCAGCCCGCGACGCGCCGGTTCATCGCCCGCCACCTGTACAACTTCTTCGTCGCCGACGAGCCGATCGTGCCCACCTGGAAGGACATCCCGCCCAGGGACCCTCAAGCCATAGAGACACTTGAGGGGGTGTTGGTGGAGAGCGACTACGATATGCGCCAGGTGATGCGGGTACTGCTGAATTCGGACTTCTTCAAGGACGCCCGCTTCCAGAAGGTCAAGAGCCCGGTGGAGGTGGTGATAGGCACGGTCAAGCAGACGGGGGAGTTCGCCGCCAACAAGCCCGGGGCCCTGGACCTGGTCATGGAGATGCGGTACATGGGCCAGGACATCCTCAACCCCCCCACGGTGGAGGGGTGGCACACCGGCAGAGACTGGATCGACAGCGGGACGCTGGTGGAGCGCATCAACTACACCGCGGACCAGATGGGGAACCTGGAGCATCCCGGCATCCGCTCCATCGTGGACCGATTGGCCTCCACGGGGCCGCTGCTGTCTCCCGAGAGACTGGTCGACGGCTGCCTCGACGTCCTGGGAGGCTACCGGCTGCCTCAGCAGACCCGGGACAAGCTGGTCGCACACCTGGCCAAGGGTGGAGACCTGGACACCGCCAGCGAAGAGTTCGGCCAACGGGTGGCGCAAACGCTGCAGCTCATAGTGGCGACCCAGGAGTACCAGTTCGCTTAGGAAATCTCTGAACGAGGAGTGCTTCCTTCCGGACTAACTCGGCAGGGACTTGCTCAGGCCATTTCCAGGGGGAGACAGATGGAGGGGAGACAGATGGCTACAAACGGCAAAGACCGGATCTTGGTAGTGCTCCAGCTCTCCGGGGGGAACGACTCCCTCAACACCATCGTCCCGTATGGGGACCCGCTGTACGCCGACAACCGGCCGTCGTTGAGGATAGCCGAGGAGGACGTGCTCCCCATCGACGACCATATAGGGTTCCATCCCGCGATGGCGCCCATCAAGACCCTCTACGACCAGGGGAAGGTGGCGATCATCCAGGGCATCGGGTACCCGAACCCCAACCGTTCCCACTTCCGCTCCATGGACATCTGGCACACCTGCGAGCCGGAGAAGGTGGGCACCGAGGGATGGCTGGGCCGCTCCATCCGGGAGATCGACCCGCGATCGGAGAACGTGCTGACGGGCGTGAACTTCGGACGCGGCCTGCCCCGGGCCCTGGCCGCGCCGGGGATACCCGTGGCGTCGGTGGGCAACCTGGAGACCTACGGCCTGCTGACGGGCATCCAGGGCGAGGACCAGAGGGCGGAGGCGCTGGACGTGTTCGCCAACATCTACGCTCCCATGATCGGGAGAAGCGAGGTGTCCGACTACCTCTCCCAGACGGGGACCGACGCCCTGAAGGGAGCGGACATACTGAGGACGGCGCCCGAGCGCTACACCTCCTCCGTGGAGTACGCCGGCAACTCGGTGGCCCAGTACATGAAGAACATAGCCCAGGTGCACCTGGCGGGCTTCGGCACACGCATCCTGTACACAACCGCCCCGTACAACAGCTTCGACACCCATGCGGGGCAGGCCGGGGTCCACGACCAGCTCCTGGAAAACGTTTCCGGCGCCGTCTACGACTTCTACGAGGACCTGAAGGAGCACAACGCCAGCGAGGAGGTCGTGGTGCTGCTGTTCTCCGAGTTCGGCCGCCGGGTGCACGACAACGGCTCGGGAACGGACCACGGGTCGGGGGGCACCGCCTTCGTCATCGGCGACGCGGTGGCGGGAGGCCTCTACGGAGAGCACCCCTCCCTGGAGCCCAGCCGGCTGCTGGAGGGCGACCTCCACTTCAACAACGACTTCCGGGGCACCTACGCGTCGCTGGCGGAGAAGTGGATGGGACTGGAGGCCGCGCCCATCGTCGGCGGCGTCTTCGAGCAGCCCGACTTCATCAGAGCTTAGGGGAGAGCACACGGTCGGGACGGGCGGCGTGGTAGGCTCTCCAAGAATGGCAGACCGGAGCGAGGGTACGTAGATGGTCAGCGTGCACTTTGGCGTTACCAGCAGGGCGTTCAACTACTCGCACACCGTCGGGCGCATGACGTTCTTCGGCGAGGGGTTCAGGCACCCCATGGACATAGCCGTCGGCAAGGACGGCCGCATCTACGTGCCCAACCGGTCGAGGCAGGACAGACCCAACGGGGTCCGCGTGACCGTGTGCACCGTGGACGAGGAGTTCCTGTACCAGTTCAGCGCCTTCGGGGCCGAAGACGGCCAGCTCACGTGGCCCGTCTCCATCGCCCTGGACAGCACGGAGAACATCTACGTGGCGGACCAGTGGCTGAACCGGATAAGCATCTTCAGCAACGGCGGGGACTTCCTCGGCAAGTGGGGCACAGCGGGGAGCGGCGATGGGGAGCTGGACCAGCCCTTTGGCATGAGATTCGATTCCCAGGACCATCTGTTCATAGTGGACAGCCGCAACGGCCGAATCCAGAAATTCACCAAGGACGGGCGCTTCCTGGCCAAGTTCGGGGAGCCGGGAAGCGGGCCGGGCCAGTTCGACCTTCCGTGGGGTATCGACTTCGACCGGGAGGGCTACCTGTACGTAGCCGACTGGAACAACCACCGGGTCCAGAAGCTCACCCCCGAGGGAGAGTATGTCTCCGAGCTCGGCATCCACGGCAGCGGCGCCGGAGAGTTCCACAGGCCATCGGGAGTGGCCGTGGACGCAGACGGCGACATCTACGTGGCAGACTGGGGCAACCACCGTCTCCAGGTCTTCACCTCCGACGGCCGTCACATAAGCACGTTCACCGGAGACGCCACCCTCTCCAAGTGGGGCGAGCTATCCCTGGAGGCGAACCCGGACAAGGCGTGGCAGCGCAACCTGGTGAGAGACTTCGAGCCGGAGAGACGGTTCTGGAACCCGGTGGCGGTGGCTGTCGACCCCGAGAACCGGGTGCTGGTCGCCGACTGCATGCGCCACCGCCTGCAGGTCTATCGTAAGATATATGCGTCCCGATAGGATGTCCCGGACCGATGGCCGAGGCTTCCGAGACCGTCGCTGAAACGGAAGGGCCTCGAAGCGGAGCCCGCGCGACCCGGGGCCCTAGGAGAGCCCGGGCCGCCTCCAGACAGATGGACTAGCATTGAAAACGTACATCATCAAACGCCTGCTGCTGTTCCCGCCTACCGTGGTGATAGTCACCCTTCTGGTGTTCTTCATCATGTGGATCGTGCCTGGGGACGCCGCGATAGTCATCCTGGCCGGCGAGGGGGGAGAAGCGGGCGTCAACCAGGAGGACTTGGAGAGGCTCAGAAAGCAGCTGGGGCTGGACAGGCCCGTTTACATTCAGTACGGGGACTGGGTCTGGGACCTGATCAGGGGAGACATGGGGGACTCGGTCTACTACAAGATACCCGTCATGGACGAGCTGAAGGGGAAGTTCCTGGTCACCCTGGAGCTGTCCGTAATGGCCATCCTGATGTCCGCCATCCTGGCCATCCCCATCGGGGTACTCTCCGCCGTGAAGCAGGACACCATCTTCGACTACGGGGTGCGGACGTTTACCCTGGCCGGCATCGCCCTGCCCAGCTTCTGGGTGGGCATACTCATCGTGGCGGCCCTCACCTTCTGGTTCGATTGGGCGTTGCCTCCGCTGCAATACCAACCGCCTTGGGACGAGCCCTTAACGAACCTCCACCAGCTCATCTTCCCGGCGATGGCGCTGGCCTTCGGGGAGCTTGCCTTTGCTGCCCGAATCACGCGCTCCACCATGCTGGAGGTGATGCGGGACGACTACGTCAGGACCGCCAGGGCTAAGGGGCTGTCGGAGCTGGCGGTGATCGGCCGGCACGCCCTGAAGAACGCCCTGCTGCCCGTGGTCACCGTATCGGGCTGGCAGTTTGGCCGTCTTCTGGGGGGTGTGGTGGTCATCGAGCGGATATTCCTGGTGCCCGGGGTAGGCAGCTTTCTCATAGACGCGATAGTCCACCGGGACTACACCGTGATCCAGGCGATCATGGTGATGGTGGCCGGGCTGATCCTGGTCCTGAACCTGCTGATCGACGTCCTGTACGGCTGGCTGGACCCCAGGATCCGGTATGCGTAAGCCGAGCTCACGGTCAGGTTGGCAATGATAGGTCAGAGAGCCGCAGCTTTCCCCAACGCCCGGTCGGCCCTGTCCTGGCTGCCCGGGGCGGCGGGCCAGGTAGCCGCGTTCTGCAAGAGGAAGCCCCTGGGAGCCCTGGGAGGGATCCTGATTACCTCCATGGGTCTGATCGCCATCCTGGCCCCGATCATATCGCCCCACGACCCCTACGAGGTCTACGTGGACTACGTGGAGAACCCTCCCTCCAAGACCTTTCCCCTGGGCACCGACAACCTGGGGCAGGACGTCCTCAGCCGGCTGTTTCACGGGGCACGCCTTTCCCTCAGGGTGGGACTGCTCAGCGTGCTGATCGGCATAACCGGCGGCTTCGTGCTGGGCATCGCCACCGCCTACGCGGGAGGGGCCGTCGATCTCGCCTTCCAACGGCTCGTCGATTCGATGATCGCCTTTCCCAGCGTAATCCTGGCCATGGCCATCATGGCCGTCCTGGGGGCCTCGGTCACCAACGTGGTCATAGCCCTGGTGTTCGTGTTGATACCGCCCGCGGTGCGGGCCATCCGCTCCCAGGTGCTCAGCCTCAAGGAAATGGACTACGTGCTGGCGGCCAAGGCCGTCGGGTGCTCCCCCCTCCGGATCATGATCCGGCACATCGTGCCCAACTGCTTCGCCATCTACATCATCCTGGCCACAATCACCCTGGGGTTTGCCATCATCGTGGAGGCGTCTCTCAGCTTCCTGGGGATAGGCGTACCAGCAGGCACGCCCACGTGGGGAGGCATGCTGACCCAGGCGTCCCAACAGCACATCAAGACGGCTCCATGGGTAGCCATAGCTCCGGGCGTAGCGATATCGGTGGTGGTGTTCTCGGTCAACTGGCTGGGCGATGCCCTGCGGGACGTGCTGGACCCGCGGCTCCGGGGCGCCGACTAGGGCCGTTCCAGCAGCCCCGGAGGCCCCCTGGACTCGTACTCTAAGAGGCCGGGCGCCAGGGGCACTGGACCATCGTCACCCTGGCGCCGGCACGGCGACGCGCCAACGGAGCAGGCGCCACCAGGCCATACCAGAGATTGGGGTGTAGCTAGCTCGTGGGAGAGCTCGTCCGCGTCTGCGCCCGCTGCGGCCACGTCAACCTCATGGACGGGCCCGACCGGTGCCGCAACTGCTGGGCGGCGCTGGCGGGGGTCGCGCCGGTCCCCCGGGCCGAGGGAGAGAAAAACCCCAGGTTCGCGTTTCTCAGGAGACGCCGGGTCCTTCTGCCAACCCTTCTCGCACTGGCCGTGGGCCTGACCGTGTGGGGGGTCCTGGTCTTCTTCGACCTTGGCCCCAACCCGCCGTCCGCCACTACCAGCGCAGCCGCGGAGGTCCTGGGAGGCGTGTGGTCGCAGGTGGGAAGGACCCCCGAGAACAGCGGCTACACGCCGGAGCACGTCTTCGTGCCCAGAGGGATAGACTGGACCTACGACACGTCCGAGCCTCTTCTGGCCGCCCCTGCCGTGGACCAGGAACGGCTGTACCTGACAACTCAGACGGGCCGTATCATAGCCCTGGACAGGGAGACCGGCGAATCCGTCTGGCAGTACGACACCGGCCACCAGGCGGGCTTCCCGGCGACGGCCGCGCCCGCGGTGGCGGGGGACCTGGTCATCGCCCCGGTGCGTCCCGGCCGGGTGGTCGGCCTGGACCGCCGCACCGGGGAGGCCGTGTGGGAGACGGACATAAGGACCCCGCTGATGGCCTCCCCCATCGTGGTGGAGGGCTCGGTGTACGTTGGAGCCGGAGACGAGAAGCTGTACGCCCTGGACGCGGCCAACGGGCAGGAGCGATGGACGTTCCACGTCCTGGACCGGATAACGGCCCCCGTTGCCTACGCCGACGACGCGGTGGTGGTCGTAAACGAGGAGAGCCTGCTCCACATCGTGGACACCAACACGGGGCGCAAGCGGTTCGTCTACGACGTGGGGGCCGGGAGCCTGGGCAGGAACATCCGGGGCGGACCGGCCATCCACGGAGACACCGCGTACTTCCACACCCAGGGAGGCGCCGTGTGGGCCGTGGACCGGCGGACGATCACGTACCCCTTCGAGAGGGCGATAGGGTACTGGAAGACCAACTTCTTCCTGTGGGGCATCACCTCGGAGCTCCCCGTCCAGAAGGGCACCCTGTGGACCAGGGGTCTCGGCGGCACCCTGATGCACGGCCCCGCCGCGGCCCACGACACCGTCTACGCGGCCACCGTGGAGGGGCGGGTGTGGGCCCTGGACGCCGCAAGCGGAGAGGAACGGTGGAGCGCCCAGACGGGGGCCGGGACAAGCTCGGGGGCCACGGTGGCCGGCGACACCCTGGTCCTGGGGACCGAGGACGGCAGGCTCCTGGGCCTGAACGCCCACACCGGGGAGCGGCAGTGGGACTTCCGCCTGGGCGGGAGGATATCGGCCCGCCCCGTGGTCGTAGAAGGGAAGCTCTACGTGGCTTCCGAGGACGGCAAGGTCTACGCCGTCAGCGGGTAGACGGGACCAACTGGTGGGCGGTCAGCGGACTCATTCGGGCCATTCCCAGGTCACAAGACCCGGGGCCGGGGGTCACGAGACCGGAGGCCGGTGCTGTATCCATGGCCTGGCCCGCTCGAAGGCGGCCGACGCGGCTATGACCGTCTCCTCGCCGCCCCTCTTCCCGACGATGTGAAGGCCGATGGGCAGCCCGTCGGAGGAGAAGCCGGCCGGGACGCTGGCGGCGGCGTGCCCGATGGCGTTGATGGGGTAGGTGAAGGGATGGAAGCTGAAGTACCGGTGGGGGTAGGCCGGCCTGCCCGCGATCTCCTCGGGGAACTCGCCCACCGGTATGGCGGGCAGGGCCAGGGTGGGCGACAGCAGCAGGTCGTATCTCTGGAACAGGGCGGTCATCTGGACCTTGAGGGCGTCTATGAGCCCGAGGGCGCGGGCATAGGCGGCGCCGGTGACCCTGGACCCGGCCTCGAAGAAGTCCCTGGCATAGTACGTCAGCCGGTCCCCGTGGCTCTCCAGGTACTGTCCGTAGGAGGCATAGGCGGCGACCTCGTATATGGGCCCGTAGGCGTCGTAGGGCGAGTCCATGACCAGGTCCGACTCCTCCACGTGGCACCCCAGCTCCTCGAACACCCGCGCCGCCCTGGAGGTAACTTCCAGGACCTCTGGGTCCACCGCCGCGAACCCGTAGTCCGGGCTCCAGGCGATGCGCAGGCCGCCCACGTCCCCGTCCACGGCGGCCAGGAAGTCGGGGGTAGGCTCGCGCAGGGAGCCGGGGTCCCTGGGGTCGTACCCGGCCAAGACCTGCAGCAGCAGGGCCGAGTCCCGCACGGTACGGCTCAGGGGCCCCTGCTGGCCGAAGAAGTTGGGCATGCCTGGGCCCTCCAGGCCGGTGTAGCTGGACACCCTGCCCTGGGTGGGCTTGATGCCGTAGATACCGCAGAAGCTGGCGGGAATGCGTATGGAGCCACCGCCGTCGCCCCCGGTGGCCAGGGGACAGAGGCAGGCGGCCATGGCCGCGGCCGCGCCGCCGCTGGACCCGCCCGGCGTCCGGCCGGTGTTCCAGGGGTTGCGGCCGTGGTCTCCCAGCCGGTTCTCGCAGGTGCCGACCAGGCCGAACTCCGGGGAGTTGGTCTTGCCCAGCATGATCGCCCCGGCCTCCTTGACCCGTTCCACGACGGCCGAGTCCCGGTCGGGCACCCTGTCCTCGAAGACCAGCGACCCCACGGTGGTCCGGACACCCTTCGTCATCTGCGTGTCCTTGATGGAGATGGGCAGGCCGTGCAGGGCGCCAAGTTCGTCGCCGCGCATCACCGCCTCCTCGGCAGCCCTGGCGGAGCCCAAGGCCTCATCGCGGGTGAGGAGCAGGTACGAGTTGAGCCGGGAGTCCAACCTGTCGATGCGTTCGAAGTAAAGCTCGGCAAGCTCCACCGGAGAGACCCGCTTCGTAGCTATCAGGCGCAGCAGGTCCGCCGCCGGGGTGAAGGCCAGCTCGTTGTCCACCATGATGTCTCCTCTCGTTGCACCTCGATTCCGGGTGACTCCAGGGTCCTGCCCGCCCGCCGAACGAGAACCGCGTGAAGACCGGTCCCAGGCTCTTCCAATTATAGCCCAGTCCAGGGCCCGGTGGACGGGCGGCAAGGGTAGGGTCTTGCTTGTCCAGTCGCGGCGGCCGTGGTGTAGAATAACCGTGACGCGACGGGTGTCGGCCTGCCCGGAAGGGGAGGGCTGTACATCCAGGCGGCTACAGGAGTAAAATCAGGGTGCTGGACGGTTGCCGTCGTGCGGATGGCCGGTGTCCTCAGATAATTGGAGGAGAGCCAGATGGCAGACAACGATATCGCTCTAATGGCCCACCTGATGCGACGGGCCGGGTTCGGCGCCCGGTACGAAGAGCTGGAGGCCCGGGCTGCCAAGGGGTACGAGGCCACCGTCGAGGAGCTGCTGAACCCCGAGGAGCATTCCAACGGCCTGGAGCTGGACCTGGCGGAACGGTACTTCATCGAGTGGAACCAGTTCACCAGGGGCGTCCCCGAGTACTTCGCCTGGCGCATGATGAACTCCAGGGCCCAGCTCGAAGAGAAGATGATCCTCTTCTGGCACGGCATCCTGTGCACGGCTGACAGCAAGACCCAGAGCTACGCCACGTCCTACGTGGAGCTGGAGATGTTCCGCCGCTACGGTATGGGCAGCTTCCGGGACCTGCTGGTGGAGATCTCCAAGGACCCGGCCATGGTCTACTTCCTGGACAACTGCCTGAGCCACAAGGGGGCCATCAACGAGAACTATGGACGGGAGCTGCTGGAGCTGTTCTCCATGGGCGTGGGCATGGACGACCAGTTCAACTACACCGAGGACGACGTAAAGGAGTGCTCCCGGGCCTTCACCGGCTGGACCATCGCCAACTCCATCCCGACGCAGCCCTACGGGCCCTACGAAGCCAGGTTCGTCTACAACCCGCTGGACCACGACGACGGGGTGAAGACCTTCCTGGGCGAGACCGGGCGCTTCAACGGCGAGGACGTCATCGACATCATCTGCAAGCAGCCGGCCACGGCCCGGTTCATCTCCCGCCACGTGTACAGCTACTTCGTGGCCGACGAGGCCCAGGTGCCCCTATGGATGGAGACCCCGCCCCGGGACCCGGACACCATCAAGATGCTGGAGGAGGAGTACTTCCGGTCGGGCTACGACATCCGCTCCATGCTGCGGGTGCTGTTCCACTCGGACGCCTTCAAGAACGCCCGCTTCTCCAGGGTAAAAGGGCCAATCGAGACGGTGATGGGAACCATGCGCCTGATAGGGGACTGGACGTCTCCCAAACCCGGGTTCGAGTTCATCTTCGACGAGATGAAGTTCATGGGGCAAGAGATACTGAACCCGCCCTCGGTGGAAGGCTGGCACACGGGCAAGGAGTGGATCGACGGCGGCACCCTGGTGCACCGCATCAACTTCACCGCCGACTTCGTGGGCGACACGAGCTACCCGGGCGTGCAGAGTATAGTCAACAGGCTGGCCTCGGAGGCACCCACCCTCTCGGCCGATGGGCTGGTGGACGGATGCCTGCGGCTGCTGGGACACTACGAGCTGGACGCCGAGACCCGGGAGATGCTCGTGGCCCGCGCCCAGAAGGGCGGCGACCTGCGCACCGACAGCGAGGAGTTCCCCCAGAGGGTCAGGCAGATGCTGCAGCTGATAGTTGCCACGAAAGAGTACCTTTACGCCTAGGCGGAGCCCCGGGCCCCGGGAAGTTGTCGGCGGGCAGGTCCCTCATTTCGGGCCCCCATTGGAAAAGGAGGAGGAAACATGACGGCCAACAAGAAAGACCCGGTGCTGGTGGTGCTGCAGCTGTCGGGGGCCTACGACGCGCTGAACACGGTCATCCCGTACGAAGACCCCCTGTACATGGACTACCGCCCGGTGCTGAAGGTGGAGCCTGAGGAGGTCCTGCCGCTGGACGACAAGGTTGTGCTCAACCCGGCGATGGCGCCGGTGAAGGAGCTGTACGACCAGGGGAAGGTTGCCGTCATCCAAGGCATCGGCTATCCCAACCCCATCCGCTCCCACTTCCGGTCGATGGACATCTGGCATACCGCGGTGCCCGAGAAGATGGTCACCGACGGCTGGCTGGGCCGGGCCATCCGGGAGCTGGACCCCCACAAGGAGAACGTGCTGACGGCCGTGAACTTCGGCCGGGGACTGCCCAGGGCCCTGGCGGCCCCGGGAGTGTCGGTGGCATCGGTGGGCAACTTGGAGACCTACGGGGTGCTGACCGGGATCAAGGGCCAGGACCAGAGGACGGACGCCCTGGACGCATTCGCCAGGATGTACTCGCCCCTGATCGGCAACGGCCCGGTGAACGACTACCTGTCCCAGACCGGACTGGACGCCCTGAAGGGCGCCGACATCCTGGCAACCGCCCCAGACGCGTACTCCTCCACCGTGGAGTACGCCGGGGACCCATTCTCCCAGTGGGTCAAGAACATCGCGCAGGTGCACCTGGCGGAGTTCGGCACACGCATCCTCTACACCGCCCTGGACCCGGGGGCGTTCGATACCCACGCCAACCAGGCAACGGCGTTCCCCAAGCTGTGGTCCGAGGTGTCCAACGCGGCGAGCGACCTGTACCACGACCTGAAGGAGCACGACGCCAACCAGGAGGTGGTGATCCTGATGTTCACCGAGTTCGGCCGGCGCGTGCAGGAGAACGGCTCGGGCACGGACCACGGCTCGGGCGGGGTGGCCTTCGTAATGGGGGACGCGGTCAAGGGCGGGCTGTACGGGGAGTACCCCTCCCTGGAGCCGTCCAAGCTGGACGAAGGCGACCTCAGTTGGAACAACGACTTCCGGGGGATGTACGCGACGCTGCTGGAGAAATGGATGGGCATGGAGCCCCAGCCCATTCTCGGAGGGTCCTTCGAGCAGTTCGACCTCATCAAGTGAGCCGGCCGGGTGCGGGCTCGGCCGTCGGGCGTGAACCAAGAACTAGCGAGGAAGAGATGGTCACTCAGATACCGCCTTTAACCTTCGAGTACAGCCACACCATCGGGCGGCAAGAGGTCCGGAGTGGGAACGGGTTCTTCTTCCCGGTGGCCATAACCAAGGACGAGGAGGGCCTGCTGTACGTGCTGAGCCGGGGCACCGAGACCCCTGCGTTCTTCCCATGTAAGCGGGTGACGGTGTTCACGGTGGACGAGGATCTGGTCAGGGACTACGGGCAGAAGGTCCCCCCGGAAGAGGCGACCAGGGAGATGGCCCCGGACGGCAGTTTCATGTGGCCCACCTCCGTCGCCCTGGACTCGGAGAACAACACCTACGTGTCCGACGAGTGGCTGGACCATATATCCGTATTCGACAAGGATGGGAAGTGGACCGCCAAGTGGGGCACTCCCGGAGACGGCGACGGCGAGATCGACCGACCCTCGGGCCTGGCGTTTGACAAGAACGACAACCTGTACCTGGTGGACAGCCGGAACAGCCGGGTCCAGATATTCACCAGGGACGGCCGGTTCCTGGACAAGTGGGGCCGTAAGGGCGACGGCGACGGCGAGTTCGACATGCCGTGGGGCATCGAAATCGACGGGAACGGGGACGTGTACATAGCCGACTGGCGGAACGACCGGATCCAGAAGTTCGCCCCGGATGGCCGGTTCCTGATGAAGTTCGGCACGTCGGGCCAGGGGGACGGGGAGTTCAACCGGCCCACGGGAGTCGCCGTCGACGGCGAGGGGATCATCTACGTCACAGACTTCAAGAACGACCGGCTCCAGGTGTTCGACCCAGAGGGCGGCTTCATCACCAAGCTGACGGGCGAGGCCACCCTGTCCCAGTGGGGAAGGGAGCGGGTGGAGCTGGACCCGCTGGCGTCCAAGGGCCGGAGGGTGGCCCAGGGCCTGCGGGAGCGCGAGAAGGTGTTCCAGGGGCCCATCGCGGTGGAGGTGGACGACGAGGACCGGGTCTTCGTGGTGGAGTGCGCCCGCCACCGGGTCCAGGTGTTCCACAAGCAGTCCGCCATATTCCAGGGGGGGCTGCTGTAGACGGGGCCTTCGGTCACTTTCCTCATCTTTTGGGAAAGGATCTCCGTATTCATCCTCGTATGCGGCCTTCGCATGACCATGGCGGCTCCGCTGTAGCTGCCCAACCCCTACAGGTCAAACTGGTCAAATGGATTGTGCCCCAACAATGTTTGCGTGAGCCGGTCATTCCCCGCTGGAATATGCGTGCCCCGCTCATATACAAACGGTAACTTCTGCATCCTGTTATCCTTCCGCCAGAACTGCTTGAGTTTCCGCACTGTGTCCGGTGTCTTGCATACGACCGTGAGTAATACCCGTGGGCAGGCTGGATGGAAGAGGAGCGGCATATAGTCGTGGTCTTCATCTTCGGAGTAGTCGCAGGCACTCCGCCACTTCCTCGTGGGGCCATAGTACCTCACCCCATTGTCTCCCTGGACCCACTCATCCCGGTCTATGCAGTCTTTGAAATCGGCATCGTCGACCTCAACCCGAATGACTTTCCACCCAATGCTTCCATGGTCGGTGACCAAGCGGAAGTAACAGTCGCCCGGCGACAGGGGCCATTCGTACAACTTTACCTGTGGCAACGGTTGTTCAGTGCTGGTGGGGCGTTTGAGAAAAGGGAGGATGAGAGCTACGAAATTACCGAGGAGCCCAATGATTGTCAGCCACATGGTCGGCCACTAACCCGTCAGGATCGCTGTTGCGCTTCAATGATTTCACTCATTCTGGCCAGTTCTGGAGCGTCAACAAGTATTATCGGTTTGCCGCGTGCAAAGTCCTTGACTCCCTTTGTGAACCCTCCGGTACACGCCAGGATTGCATTGTTGGCACGAAGATGCACCATGGTCCCATATAACTCTCTGACAACCGCTACGCCTACTGGGGACCGGTACCTCTTGCACTGAACGACGGTCTTTTTGCCCTTCTTCCGCAAAATGAGGTCAGCCCCTCCATCGCTCGAACCACCGGTGTACGACACTTTGTACCCACGACGTTCACAAAGTGCTCCTAGTTCAAGTTCAAATTCGTCATCGCTGAGCCCATTCCAATACCCCTCTCGCTTTCTGAGAGCTTCCCGCTCAGCTTCCTCCCGCGCTCTTTCCTCTGCCCACCGTACGCGCTCGGTTTCCCGTCGCACCTGCTCAGCTTCCTGTCGTGCCCTCTCCGTCTCCCGCTGCACTTCCTCATAGGCAGACTGCGCCACTTCGTACCGATTGATTTGAGAGGCTACAGGGCTCTTGAACAGACGCGACGTCTTGAACCGCTCTATAAGCGGCCATACCAAAAACATAATACAAGGGACCAGAAAATAGAATGCGAACACTCCAACGGCAAGTGCGACTACCCAGCTTCTAGTAATGACGAAAGTGACAAAGGCAACGACCAACGTCAAGACAACCAATGTGAGTCCAAGGAGGAGGCCCCCAGGCCCGCCACTCTTGCCAATATAGAGCGCATATTCCTCGGGTGTTACCCCGAAGTCTTGCAATTCTGGCTTCTGCAAACCCCATCACCCGGGCGCCGTTTGGTCACCTAGTCTAACGTCGCCTCCCCAAGCATCCGAGTCTCTATGAGAATACCGGCGGCTTTACCCATGGGCCTCGACTTCTTTATCGACTCCGCATGGCTGGCACAGTTCGAAGTCTTGTATGCCCAGTTGGGCAAAGCCGCCCAGTGCACCGTCGAGGGTGTTGTAACGCATCAGGGTTTCAGGGTCGAGCACTGCTGGACAGGGTATCCGGTGGATTATTTTGCTTTCGTGTTCGGTCGAAATGCCGTACATCACTCGCCTTCCATGGTCCATACCACCCCGTGGATTCCGGCTCGGGGCCGGAAATACGGTGAGGATGAGACCGACCGGGCGCACGCTAAGCGAAGGGCGGCCTCCTGGTATGCCATGGGGTGTTCTGCTCGTAGGCGTGGGCGACCCTCAGCACCGTTGCCTCTTCACCGGGACGGCCGGCTATCTGTAGCCCTATGGGCAGGCCGTTGGAGGCGAAGCCGCAGGGCACCGAGGCGGCGGGCGTGCTGGCCAGGCTGAAGCCGGCGGTGCTGCTGAAGGGGACGGCGCTCGGCGGCTCCCCAGCCGCCGGGGGCTGGTCGACCTCCCGGACCGGCGGCGCGGTCATGCCCGACGTGGGCTGCACCAGAACATCGTACCTCTCCAGAGCCTCCAGTATCTGGCGCCTGAGCAGGGTCCTCAGCTTCCGGGCCTTGTAGTAAGCCTGGGACGGCATGATGCTCCCGGTGAGAAGACCTATGCGGTTGTCGTGGCCGTAGTCCTGAAGACGGCCCCTGATCCACTCCCGGTGGGTCGAGGCCGCCTCCACGGCGGACTGCACCCCCGAGATATCGAGCATGTGCCTGGTCAACGGGACCGATACCTCCTCCACCGATGCGCCCATCTCTCCCAGGACACCGGCGGCGGTGACCACCGCCTCCCGCACCTCGGGCTCCGCGAAGTCCGCGTCCACCTGCTCGGCAATGAGCCCCACGCGAAGGCCGGCGATGTTGCCGTCCAGGGCCTTCCTGTAGTCGGGGACGGGGGTGTGCCACGTGTACGGGTCCCTGGGGTCGTACCCGGCGATGGCGCCCAGGGTAATGGCCGCGTCCTCGACGGTGCGGGAAATGGGGCCGACGGTATCCATGGACCAGGAGCCGGGCATGACGCCGTAGCGGCTCACCCTGCCCCACCCGGGCTTCATGCCCGTCAGGCCGCACCACGCCGCGGGCCGGCGCAGGGAGCCGCTGGTGTCCTCGCCCAGGGAGGTGGCGCAGAGGAAGGCGGCGGTGGCGGCCCCAGACCCGCTGCTGGACCCGCCGGGGCAGGTGTTCAGGTCCCAGGGGTTGCGGGGGTAGCTGAAGCGGTGGGAGAACCCCGTGATGGCGAACTCGGTCATGTTGGTCTTGCCCAGGAGCACGGCCCCGGCCACTTTCAAGTTGGCTATGACCGTCGCGTCCTCCTCGGGGAAGAAGCCGGCCAGGATGCGCGAGCCCCCCGTGGTCCGGACGCCCTTGCTCCAGAGCTGGTCCTTCACCGCCACGGGAACCCCGTGCATGGGTCCGAGGTAGCCGTCCCGGGCGATGGCGTCCTCGGCGTCCTTCGCCGCCCGGAGGGCCTCATCGCGGCAAACGGTCAGGTAGGAGTTGAACCTGAAGTCCAGATCGTCGATGCGCTCCAGGTACGCCTGGGTGACCTCGACGGGAGAGACCTCTTTGGTCCGGATGAGGTCCGACAGTCGGGTGACGCTGAGGAACGGGATCTCCGCTCGGTTCATCGCTGGCTCCCTTCTCGACCCCAGGTCACGCCCGGGCCAGGAGGCGCTCCCGCACTCCCGTGTCCGAGGCGATGTCGATGGCGGTCCACGCCATGGCCGTGGCGCCGTCTATGACGGCCCTGTCGCCGGCGGGGCTGACGCAGTGGGCGGTGAACTCGGGCTGGTGGTTCACGGCGGGCAGGGAGTCTATCCCGATCATGGGATGTATGGAGGGCAGGGCCAGGGAGACGTTGCCCATGTCGGTGGAGGCGGCGGCCCGCTCCAGCATGGGGCCCAGGTCGGGGTAGCTGCGGCCCAGGGCCTCGCTGTTGCGCCGGTACATGTCGGCGATGGCCTCGTCGTGGTGCATCTCGGCATAGGGCTTGGTGCCCCCGACCACCTCCATGGTGCTGCCGGTGGCCAGGGCCCCCGCCTCGAAGCACCTGAGGACCCTTGGCCGTAGCTCCTCCATCTCCTCCAACGACTGTCCGCGCACGATGTACTTGGCGCTGGTGAAGGAGGGGATCACGTTGGGGGCGTCTCCGCCCTTGGTTATGATGCCGTGGACCCTCTGGGTGGGCAGGATGTGCTGCCGCAGCAGGCCGATGCTCGTCTGGGCGATGGTCAGGGCGTCGGCGGCGTTGATACCCCGCTCGGGGAAGGCCGCGGCGTGGGCCTCTTTGCCGGTGTAGTTGACCTCGAACATGGACGCCGCGATTATCCTGGGCATTACGATGTCGAAGGGCGCGGGGTGGACCATCATGGCGGCGTGCATTCCGTCGAAGGCGCCCCGCTCCAGCATCAATATCTTCCCGCCGGCGTCTCCGACCTCCTCGGCCGGCGTCCCGACCACACTGACTGTCAGGCCCAGGTCGTCGGCTACCCTGGCGGCGGCCAGCGCGGCGCCGATGGCGGCGGAGGCGATGATGTTGTGGCCGCAGGCGTGCCCGATGACGGGGAGGGCGTCGTACTCGGCGCAGATGCCCAGGTGCAGGGGACCGCTTCCCGCCCGGGCGATGAACGCCGTGGGCAGATCGCACACGCCCGTCTCCACGACGAACCCCTTGTCGGACAGGAGCTCCGCCAGCCAGCCCGAGGACTTGGTCTCCTGGTAGCCCAGCTCCGGGTTCGCGTGAATCCTGTGGCTGAGCTCGATCAGGGAGTCTTGCTCTCCACGAATCAGCTCTCGAGCGCCGTCCTTCGCGTCCATGACACCTCCTCAGGCCGTCCGCCCCGGCCCCATCATGGATTATACACCAGACCATGACCGTTGCCCCCCGGCGGCCCGGCGGCCCAATGGTATACTACCCCCAACCCGGGCTCCCCCCAACTCGGCGTCCGCAGGGAGGCGATGACGTGACAAGCTACCTGGGACGGTCGCTGCGCCGGTCCGAAGACCACCGGCTCCTCCAGGGCCGGGACGCCTTCGTGGACGACATCCGCCTCCCCGACGCCCTGCACGCCTGCGCGGTCAGGAGTCCCCACGCCAGCGCCCGCATCGCGTCGGTGGACGCCGCGGACGCCGCGAGCGCGCCGGGCGTGGTAACGGTGCTTACGGGGGAAGACCTGCGGGGCGTCCTCGGCGACGTGCCCACCCGCAGCATGGAGAGGGAGCCGGGGGTGGAGGAGATGCGGTCGGTGGGGCACCCGGTCCTGGCGCAGGACCGGGTGTGCTACGTGGGGCAGGCCGTTGCCATGGTGGTGGCCACGGACCGGTATGCCGCACGGGACGCCGCGGACCTGGTGAGGGTCGACTACGAGCCAATGGCCCCGCTGGTGGAGGCGCCCGCGGCCCTGGACGACGGGGCCACTTTGGTCCATCCCGACCTGGGCACCAACGTGGGCATGCGGATCATACAGGAGGGCGGCGACGTGGAGGCGGCCTTCGCCCGGGCCGCCCACCGGGTGTCGGAGCGCTTCGACGTCCAGCGGCTTGCCCCGGCGCCCATCGAGACCAGGGGGGTGCTGGCCAGGTACGAGGCCGACGACGACACTCTGACCGTCTGGTCTTCCACCCAGGAGCCCCACCAGCTAAGAAGGCACCTGGCCGCCGCCATGCACATGCCCGTCGACCGGGTCCGGGTCGTAGCCCCGGACGTGGGCGGCGGGTTTGGCGAGAAGAGCAGCATGTTCCCCGAGGAGTTCTGCATTCCGTACCTGGCGAAACACCTGGGAAGACCCGTGAAGTGGATAGAGGACCGTCAGGAGAACATGCTGGCCTTCCACGGCCGCGGCTACACCGTCGACGTCGAGGCCGCCGTGACGGAGGACGGCGTCATCGAGGGGATGCGGGTGAGGCTGGTGGCGGACCTGGGGGCGTACACCCTGATCTCGACCCCGGCCATCCCCCTCCTTGCCGGTCACCGGGTGGCTGGGCCCTACAGGACCCCGGCAGCCAGGGTGGACGTCTTCGGCGTCTTCACCAACAAGCCCCCCACCGGCGCCTACCGGGGAGCGGGAGGGCCCGAGTCAGCCTACTGCATAGAGCGCACCATGGACCTGATCGCCCGGGACCTAGGCCTGGACCCGGCGGAGGTGCGGCGGCGGAACCTGATCCCACCCGACGCCTTCCCCTTCGACACGCCCACGGGGCTCACCTACGACTCCGGCGACTACCAGCGCGCCCTGGACCGCGCGCTGGAGCTCTCCGGGTATGACTCCTGGCGGCAGAGGGCCGCGGAGCAGGGCCAAGACGGACCGCTGGTGGGAGTCGGCCTGGCGACGGTGGTGAAGGCGTCGGGCGGCGCCGGGGAGATGAGGACCGAGGTGGCGGAGGTGCGGGTCCAGCCCTCGGGCCGGGTGGTGGCCTACACGGGCGTCTCTCCCCACGGCCAGGGAACGGAGACGACCTTCGCCCAGATAGTGGCCTCGGAGCTGGGCGTTACCCCCGGCGACGTGACGGTGACCCACGGGGACACCGACCTCAACCCCCTGGGCGGAGGGACGGCCGCCAGCCGGGGGATGGTCGTGGGGTCCTCGGCGCTGCAGATGGTGGCCCGGCAGGCGCGGGCCAAGCTGGCCAGGACCGCGGCCCACCTGCTGGGCTGCCCCGCAGACCAGGTGGCCTTTGGCGACGGGAGAGCCTACGTCGGCGGCGACCCATCCCGGTGGACGCCCTACGCCGACGTCGCCTCGGCGGCCTACGACGAGGAGCGGCTGCCTCCCGGCGAGGAGCCGGGCCTGCTCTTCGCAGGGTCGTTCACCCTGCCGGGTCCCGCCTTCGGTTTCGGGGCCCACGTGGCGGTGGTGGAGGTGGACCGGGACACGGGGGACGTGAAGATCGTGAAGTACGCCGCCGTCCACGACGTGGGCCGGGTGGTGAACCCCATGCTCCTGGACGGCCAGGTCCACGGCGCCATCGTCCAGGGCATCGGCCAGGCCCTGACAGAGGAGGTCAGCTTCGGCCCCGACGGTCAGCCCCTGACGGCCAGCCTCCTGGACTACTCGCTGCCCGACGCCGGCGGCACGCCGTGGATGGAGCTGGACACCATCGAGACGCCCTCGCCCATGACACCCCTGGGAGTAAAGGGGGTGGGGGAGCTGCCCACCGTGGCCGCCCCCGTGGCCGTGGCCAACGCGGTCATGAACGCCCTGGCGCCCCTGGGCGTGCGGGACATCGAGACACCGCTGACGCCCGAGCGGGTGTGGAGGGCGATTCACGGAGGCGGGTGAGTGTGCATAAATATATGTGACTCAGTAATGGAGCAGTACAATGCGCACACACATGGTCCTACCAGACGACCTCATCAAGAGTATCGATTCCCTGGTAGGTAGAGGGAAGAGGACGCGGTTTGTGCAGGAGGCGATTCGGGAGAAGCTTCGGCGCGAGACTCTAGTCGCTGCCCTGGAGGCGACTGCCGGAGTCCTGGCGAAGGATGACCATCCCGAATGGGATACCACCGAGAAGGTTGCCGCCTGGGTGAGGGAAACGCGCCGTCAGGGCCCCGACGAGTCCGATAGTGGCTAAGTATCCCGCCTACACGCGGTACCTGTCGATGAACTCCCAAATTGGTGGACGGACTGTTGTCGGCGGTCGGTTCGTGGCTGAGGGAGTCATCGGTAAGACGAGGATTCACCCCTAGACGCTCGTGGGTGGTCGTCTGTGGTTGACGGCATTGAATCTCAACGGCGGCTGAGGGTCTGGAAGTGCTTCAGACTCATGGTCATGGCATAGACACCCTATTCCTCTAGAACACCAACACGACTACTAAAGCAACTAGAGTCGCTACAAAAAGCCCAAACCCCACGAATTGTTTCCTCTCCGCTGCGGCGAGACTCGCCCGATCGATATCGTGTTGCTTCTCCGCTGCGGCGAGACTCGCCTGATCGATATCGTGTTGCTTCTTCGCTGCGGCGAGACTCGCCTGATCGATATCGTGTTGCTTCTTCGCGTCCGCGAGCTGGGCCTCCAAATCTGCCAGTAGTTCTAGGAGCTCTCGGAGCTCTCGATCGTCTATCGCCGGTTTTTTTCCAAAAATTTTCCTGTCGAGGAACTTCGAGGCCGCCATCAACCCTAGTTTCTTCGCTAGTGCCGCCAATACAGGCGGAATAATCGGTAGTGCCATTTAGAGCCAACCTGTCCAGCGCTTGGGTGTCTCCGCCTTACTCTCCCCATAACTTGGGCGAAGGCCTCGCGCCTTGCTTCTGCCAGCCTGGCAGTCCCGGCGTACCCATGCCGGCAGGATGCGGTCGGGGGACTCTGGGCGGGCGCTCTCCTACACCCTGTACCTGTCGATGAACTCCCAGTCCAGGTCGAGGCCCAGGCCCGGCTTCTCGGTCATGGCGATCCGGCCGTTCTCCACTATGAAGGGCGGCGAGTAGAGCCTGGACCATATCTGGAAGTCCTCCACGTGGGGACAGGTGGACACCATGAAGCCGTTGGGCACCGCCGCCACCATGTGGCAGTTGATGTCCGGGTACTGGGCGCCGTGGGGGGCGAAGGGGAGATGGTACGCCTCGGCCAACGCGGCGATCTTGCGCAGGCCCGTGTAGCCGCCGCCCTCCAGGATGTCCGTCTGCACCACCTGAAGCGCCCCCTCGTTGAGCAGGCGGCGGACGCCGAAGAGGGTTCCCTCGGCCTCGCCGCCGGTGACCAGCGCCTTCGTGTTGGCCTGGACCATGCGCATGTACATGGGCTCGTCGTCGTGGCGGACGGGTTCCTCTATCCAGTAGAGACCGTAGGGCTCCAGCTTCTTCACCATCTCCACCGCCAGGGGCCCGGACCAGGCGCGCCACACGTCTATCATGAGCCTCTTGTCGGGGCCGATGACCTCCCGGCAGAGGCGCACCTTGTCCAGCACCTCCTGGGGGTCGCTCCTGTGGAAGTGGAGCTTGAAGGCGTCGAAGCCAAGGGCCTGATGGCCATCGATCTTGGCCGCCACGGCCTGGGGAGACTGGTCCGAGAAGTCGATGCCGTCGGCGTAGGCGGGAACGGTGTCCTTGAATCCGCCCAGCAGCCGCCACACCGGCTGCCCGCAGACCCTCCCATACAGGTCCCACAGGGCCACGTCCACCGCGCCGATGGAGGCCATCCCGGCCCGGTTGGGGCCGCGGTAGCGCCACACGGACTCGTACATGCGGTCCCACAGGGACGCGATATTCCGGGGGTCGCTGCCCACCAGCAGCGGCGCCAGGTCGCCCGAGATGACGCCCACGTCCCCTCCACGTCCGAACCCCGTGACGCCCTCGTCGGTGTGGACCAGCACGTTGACCCAGTCCCTGGTCTGGGCGGCTTCCGGCGGCCCGACGGGGCACCGGAGCACGACAGGCTCGACTTCGGTTATACGCACGGCCTACCCCTTGTTCTCGGTGACCTCGATGCGCACGCCGTCGGGACCCTCCAGGAATGCGCACGGCCCCATGGAGGAGGGAAGCTGCTCCAGCACCTTGGCGCCCGCCGCCTCGAGCTGCTGCAGGGACTCTTTCAGGTCGTCGGTGAACAGGCCGATGTGCTCCAGGCCGGCGAACTGCTCCAGCTCCTGGCCCTGGACGAACCCGGTTATGTTAAGGGGCACGCCGTCCAGGTCGAGGCGGATGCCCACGGTCCCCGCCACCTCTTTCTTGCGGGTGATCTTGGCTCCCAGGTTGTCCGCCCACCACTGGGCCGTCTTCTCGGGGTCGGGGCTCTTGAAGTGCAGGTTGTGGATCCTGTAGGCCACGGGACGCCTCCTTCCTGATATACCCATGTTCATGTCCCCATCCGGCTAATCGTCTTTCTGGGTGATCTCCAGGCGCACGCCCTCGGGGCCCTCCACGAAGGCGCCCTTCTGCCCGTAGGGGTTCACGAAGTGCTCCAGCACACGCCCGCCGCCGGCCTCGACATCGGCCAGCGTGGCCTCGAGGTCCGAGGTGTATATGCCGACGTGCTCCAGCCCGTACCACTGGTTGGAGGTCTGCCCCGTTGTGAACCCGGTGAACATCAGGGGAACCCCCCCGAGCTCCACCCGCACGGCGATGGTGCCGATGCTGGAGAGCTCCCTCTCGTAGGAGAGCTCGGCGCCCAGGTTGTCGATGTACCACTGGGCGGACTTTCGGGGATCGGGGCTCTTGAAGTGGAAGTTGTTGACGCTGAACGGCATGAATCACCTCCGGGAATGGGCGCCGGGAGAACACCCGTAGAATAGCCCGCCGGCCGGACGCGGTCAAGGTCTCTACGGAGCCGCAACCCGGGCCGCGACCTGGGCCGCGCCGCCGTTCTTGACACCCCGTTGGCCCGGTGATAGTCTGCCCACTAGGCCGCCCTGTGGCTGGGCAGCCGGGTTCCGGCGAGGCCCCGGGAGCCGGGACGGCGGCCAAGGGGGACGCCCATGAAGGACCAGGTAGAGGTATTCTTCCACTCACAGCAACCCTACACCCACGTGGAGGAGGACGACCTCAAGAACTACCCCTCCCGCATCCAGTTCCCCAACGACAGGTTCGATCCCAAGAAGGCGGTCCAGCTATACAACCAGTACCACGAGCAGTACGCCTGCGCCGACGAGAGCGGCCTGGACGGCATCATGACCAACGAGCACCACGCGGCCTACTGGAACATGAAGCCCTCGGCCAACCTGGACGCCGCCGTCATTGCCAAGATCACCAAGAGGGTGAAGATAGCCATCCTGGGCAACATACTCCCCATCAACGACCCCATCAGGATGGCCGAAGAGATCGCCATGCTGGACCTGTACTCCAACGGCCGTCTCATCTCCGGCTTCGTCCGGGGCAGCCCCACCGAGACCCTTCAGGCGGGGTTGGACCCCAGCGAGAACCGGGAGAGGTTCGAGGAGTCCCACGACCTGATTATCAAGGCCTGGACCACCCCCGGGCCGTTCCGCTACGAGGGAAAGCACTTCCACTACCGGAACGTCAATCCCTGGGTGCTGCCCATCCAGAAGCCCCATCCCCCCATATGGTTCCCCGGCGGCAGCAGCCCGGAGAGCCTTAACTGGGCGGCGACCCACCAGTACACGTACATCAACCTGGGCGCCATCCTGGACCTGACCCTGGACCTGAAGAGGATGTACATAGAAACGGCCCATGAGGTGGGGTTCACCCCCGGTCCCGAGCACTTCGGCTACCAGCTAAGGTGCTTCTGCGCCGACACCGACGAGACGGCCCAGGAGATAGGCCGGAACTTCATGTGGACCGTGGACCACAGGCTCCGGGGGCCCCGTGAGCACAACGACCCGCCGGGCTACCAGTCCCGCGCAGCCTCGGTACTGATGAAGCGCCGCCCGGGCTCCAGCGCCCGGGGCCGGGCCATGACCTACGAGGAGCTCCAAGATATCAACACGGTGGTGGTGGGCAGCCCCGAGACGGTGACGCGCAAGCTGCGGAACCTGGTGGAGGCCCTGAACCCCGGATACCTGATACTCATCGGCATCGACGGGCCCATCCCCCACGAGCACATGCTGCGCTCCCTGGAGCTGCTGGGCACGGAGGTGGTCCCCGCCCTCCACGAGGTCAAGCTCCAGCCCTACGAGTAGCTCCGCACGCGCCTGGCGGCATGCCCCTCCCCTGGGTCCCGGCCTTCGCTGGGATGACAGTAAAGCCCCCTCGCCCGTCATTCCGAGCGGAGCGCAGCGCAGCCGAGGAATCTCACCTCCGCCCTTGCGAGCCCCGGCCCGACCGCCACCCGCGCTCGAGGACACGGGCCTGAGATTCCTCGCTGCGCTCGGAATGACAGATGGGGCGGCTCGGGATGACGGTGGCTCTGGATGACGGTAAGGAGGGCTCTCCCTCCGTCACCCCCGCGAAAGCTGGGGGCCACGGCCCCCGACCCCCTGGGTCCCGGCGATGGTGTCGCTCATTCTCCCGCCCTCAGTCCCCACGGCCCCCCCAACCCTGGGTCCCGGCCTACGCAGCGACGACGGGGTGGGCGTTCGCCATCATGGAGAAGCCGGGTGCGGCAGGCAGTGGGGAAGGGTTCCTCGCAGTTGCGGGCGGGAGCCGGGGGTCCCGGACAGCGGGCTGGCCCGGGGGCCGCGCCCCTTAGCCGGAGCGGAGGGCGGCGTCGATGACGCCGGCCAGGCGGTCCGTCTCCGCGGGGACATCCTCGGGCTCCACGGGGATGGGCAACTTGTCCAGCTCGTCCACCACGGCTCCCCGCAGGACCGACGCTTCCTCAGGAGAGAGGCCCCAGTGGGCAACCACGTCCTCAGGGCTGTACAGGACGACCTGGCGAAAGCCGTAGTCGGCGATGGCCTTTCCCGCTATCTCCACCAAAGCGCTCATGCTGCAGCTCCCACGGATCAGTGTGCTCCCGACCCGGCTCCGCCGTCCACCAGGAAGGTGCTGCCGCTGACGAAGGACGCCTCGTCGGAGGCCAGGAACAGCACCATGTTAGCAATCTCTTCGGGCTTGCCCGCGCGGCCCATGGGGTGCTCCCGGCCGCGGTTATCGAACTCCATGGTGCTGGCCGTGCTGCCGCGCATCTGGGGCGTGTCGATGGGGCCGGGGGCGATGGCGTTTATGCGTATGCCCTGGGAGGTGTACTGGGCCGCCGCCGTGGTCGTCAGGTGGATGACCCCCGCCTTGCTCACGCCGTATGGCAGGGACGTGCCGTAGCCCCGGAGGCCCGCCTGGGAGGAGATGTTCACTATGGAGCCCCCGCCGCTCTGGACCATCGCCGGTATGGCGTACTTGCAGCAGAAGAAGAGCCCCTTCAGGTTGGTGGACATGATCAGGTCCCAGTCGCGCTCGTCCACCTCGGCCAGGGGAGGGGTGCGGATGAGTATGGCGGCGGCGTTCACCAGGGCGTCCAGCCGGCCGAAGCGGGCGACGGTGGCGTCCACCATCGCCTTGACGCTGTCGGGCTTGGACACGTCCACGGGGACGAAGCACACGTTGTCGCCGTACTCCCCTGCCATGGAGACCGTCTCCTGGCCGCCCCGGGGGTTGCGGTCTGCCACCGCCACCCTGGCGCCCTCCTCCAGGAACCGTAGGGCGGTGACGCGGCCGATCCCCGAGGAGCCTCCCGTGACGATGGCCACCTTGTCCTTGAGCCTGTCTGCCATGCTTCGACCCCCGCCGGGTATTACGATATGAACGGACCCGCCTGCGGGCTGGCCACATTATAGGTCGGGCCCGCAGACTTGGTCAACGACGGGGGGTCAACGACGGGACCGCGGCGGTACGGGCCGGGAGGGCCGGTGTTATAATATGGCCTGTTCCGTACAACGCAGCAATCCAGGAAGGAGGCGCCATGGCCAGCGGAAGGGGAGTACCGGTCAACAAGACCAAAGCCAAGGCCCAGGCGGGCCAGATAGCCCAGGGGGCCCTCATGACGTTCCACTCCCCCGAGACGGTGGAGATGCTGGGCGCATTGGGCTTCGACTTCGTCACCCTGGACCTGGAGCACGAAGCCTACGACGAGCTGGCCCTGGTGCACAGCATACGGGCCGCCGAGGCCTTCGGCATGACCGCCATCGTGCGCCTGGCCAACGACCCGGACCTGGTTCTGCGCCTGCTGGACGGCGGGGCCCAGGGCATCCACATCCCCCGGGTGAACACCAAGCGGGACGCCGAGCAGGCGGTGGAGGCCAGCCGGTTCTACCCCCAGGGAAAGCGCACCTTCTACGCCACCGGCCGGTCGGGCAGCTATGGGCTGGGCATGACCGAAGAGGAGTACGCCGAGGCATCCAATCGCGAGACCCTGGTGATCCTCCAGGTCGAGGAGCAGGAGGGCATCGAGAACCTGGACGACATACTGTCGGTGGACGGGGTGGACGCCATCCAGTTCGGCCCCAAGGACCTGTGGCAGTCCATGGGGATGCCCGACCGCAGCGAGGTGTGGAAGATCATAGACGCGTCCCTCATCAAGGTGGCCGAGGCCGGCAGGTGGGGGAGCATGGTGTGCTGGATGGACTCGGACGTGAAGACGGCGCAGGCCAGGTACAAAGAGCAGGGCGTGCGCCTGGTCACCGTATCCCCCAAGGAGCTTCTGGCCCACGGCGCCGGGTTCTACCTGGGCCAGGCCTCCCAGGCGAGCGGCTAGCCAGTATCCCGGCTTACCAGATCCCGGCTAGAGGAGGCGGTTGGACATGGCCTACACAGGTCTCAGCTTGGAGGGCCAGGTGGCCCTGGTCACCGGTTCGGCGAGGGGCATCGGCAAGGCGCTGGCCATCGGGTTGGCGGAGGCCGGGGCCGACGTGGCCGTATCGGACATCCCGTCGATGCTGGAGGAGGCCAGGACCACCCAGCAGATGGTGGAGAGCAAGGGCAAGAGGTGCCGGACCTATGCCCTGGACGTCCTGGACGTGGGGAACATCAACGGCACCGTCAACCAGGTGGTGGCCGACTTCGGACGCCTGGACATTCTGGTGAACAACGCCGGAATCCGGGTCCGCCGCCTGGCCCTGGAGGTGACGCCCGAGGACTGGGACGCCGTGATCGACACCAACCTGAAGGGCACGTTCTTCTGCGCCCAGGCGGCCGCCCGTCACATGGTCGACCAGGGCGGGGGACGCATCATCAACATCGCCTCCCAGATGGGCACGGTGGGGGCCACACAGCGGGCTGCCTACTGCGCCAGCAAGGGCGGCGTGGTCAACCTGACCAAGGTGCTGGCCCTGGAGTGGATCCAGCACGGGATAACGGTCAACGCCATCGGCCCCGGGCCAACCTCGACCCCGGGGATGCTGGCCGCGGATACCCGGAGCGCCGAGGAGGTGGCCCAGGACATGGAGTTCCACATGCCCCTGGGACGCCGCATGGAGCCCGAGGAGCTGGTGGGCGCCTGCGTGTACCTGGCAAGCCCCTCGGCCGGGGCCACCACGGGACACCACCTCATAGTGGACGGCGGCTGGACGGCCCTGTAGCGCCCCTTCTCCCCTGATGGGAGGGGGTCAGGATTAGGGGGACGATGGCCTACAGCGAAGAGACCGCCCAACGGGTACGCGGCCTTCTGGCCAGGGAGCCGGGCCTCTCGGAGCGCAAGATGTTCGGCGGCCTCTGCTTCATGGTCTCGGGAAACATGGCCTGCGGCGTGTTGAACGACGACCTCGTCGTGCGGGTCGGGGCCAAGGGGCACGAGGACGCCGTCAGCCAACCCCACGCCAGGCCCATGGACGTCACGGGCCGCCCCATGAAGGGCATGGTCTACGTGGGCCCCGGCGGACTCGAATCCCCCGAGGACCTGAAGGACTGGGTGGGGCGCGGCCTGGGGTTCGCCCGGTCGCTGCCGCCCAAGTAGCCGGCACGACTCCGGCTCTCCGGGGCCGGGACACACTTTATTCCGCAGTCTCCCCCGGGGCATCGGGGCCGCTGGACGCTCCCCACGGCGTGGGCTATAATTCCGGTGCCGCCCGCAGTCATTTCCGTTGAGCCGCACGTCCCAGGGGGCGGGACTATTCGAGGAGGACGGACATGAAGAGTATCGAGCTGGACTACAGCAAGCGTTGCGCTGACGAGCCATCCAAGGGGCACAATCGCTGGCACCCCGACATCCCGCCCGCCGTGGAGGCCGACCCCGGCGAGGAGGTGGTGATACAGACCAGGAACGCCTTCGACGGCGAGGTCACCCCCGCCTCCAAGAACGAGGACCTGCGGAGCCCCAACCTGGGCGTGGTCCACCCCCTGACGGGCCCGGTCTACGTGAAGGGGGCCGAGCCCGGCGACCTGCTGGAGTGCAACATCCTGAACGTAGAGCCCGCCAAGTGGGGCTTCACGACCATCATTCCCGGCTTCGGGTTCCTGCGGGACCTGTACACGGAGCCCTACGTGGTTCACTGGGACATCGACGGGGACTACGCCCAGTCGGAACAGCTCCCCGGGGTCCGGGTGCCCGGGGCCTCATTCATGGGAGTCATCGGCGTGGCGCCCTCCAGGCGGCTCCTGGATGAGACCATCGCCCGGGAGGCCGAGCTGCTGGGCCGGGGCGGCGCCGTCCTGGGCCCGGACCCGGCGGGCGCCGTGCCCTCCACCGAGCCCATCGCCTCCGAGGCCCTGAGGACCGTCCCTCCCAGGGAGAACGGCGGCAACATGGACATAAAGCAGCTCAGCTCGGGCACGCGGCTGATGCTTCCCGTGTTCACCGAGGGGGCGCTGTTCTCCGCCGGCGACGCCCACTTCGCCCAGGGAGACGCGGAGTGCTGCGGCACCGCGGTGGAGATGGACGCCACCCTCCGCGTGAGCTTCCGGGTGCGCAAGGGCGAGGCCGCCAGCCGCAACATCCGTTTCCCAATCTTCGAGCGGGACACCTACTTCATCCGCCCGGAGACGGCGGTGCCCCAGCGGTTCCTGGCCACGACGGGGATGTGCATCGACAGCGAGGGCAAGAACCAGTCGGAGGACGCAACGCTGGCGGCGCGGAACGCCCTGACCAGCATGATCCAGCTACTGATGGAGCGGGGCTGGAGCCGGGAGCAGGCCTACTGCATCTGCAGCGTGGCCGTGGACCTGAAGCTCAGCGAGATGGTGGACGTGCCCAACTTCGTGGTGTCGGCCTTTCTGCCGCTGGACATATTCGAGTCGTAGCACCCAGGATTCCTCGCCGGCGGCTCGGAACTGCTCAAGGCCTTGTGAAGGCCACGTAATGGGATGAAACCGGCGGCGCCCTCCTTACGTCATTCCGGCGCAGGCCGGAATCCAGGGGTGGGGAGGGCGTGGACCCCCGCTTTCGCGGGGGGTGACGGAGGGAGGCGAGCCACCCCGCTTGTGTCATTCCGAGCGTAGCGAGGAATCTCCCCATGCTGCCGAGTATTGGGCCGGGGCCTCGTAGCATAGCGTGTTCGTCGTAGGGTCCCTGAGATTCCTCGGCTCCGCTTCGCTGCGCTCGGAATGACAGATGAGGGGGCCTCCCTCCCCACCGTCATTCCAGCGGGTCCCGGCCTTCGCCGGGACGACCGATTGGGCGATTCGCCAAAGGGGCGCCGCCAGTTGTTTTCAGGGAATGACGATGGGAAGGGACCACCTCCCTACCCGATGACGGTGGGGGCCATGGTGCCGTCGGGGGCGACCCTTAGGGTTATGTCTCCCACGCCGTCGTGGCTGAGCATGATGCGCAGGCTGTCGTCGCCGCTGAAGTACTCCACGGCGTTGCCCTCGCCCAGGCGGAAGGCCCGGTCGTGGCCGGGATAGAAGATCCGGGAGGAGCTGAGCAGCTTCCGCACGCTCTCCGCCGCCTCCTTCTCGTCCCAGAAGATTATCATCGGCTGGCCGGTGATCACCGAGTTGGCCCAGGGGAGGGCGTCGCCGGAGATGGCCACCTGACCCTCGGGACTGTCCACCAGGACGCTGATGTGCCCCTTGGTGTGCCCCGGCGTCTCCAGGATGCGCACCCCCGGCTCGATCTCGGCGCCCTCGACGACCTCCTCCACGTCCCTGCCCTCCAGGGTGTTGAGGAAGTACCTGGCCGTGGCCAGGTCGGGCCTCTTGGGGTCCCTGGCATACTCCAACTCCTTGGGGTGTATCATTATCCTGGCGTTGGGGAACATATCGGTGTTCTGGCAGTGGTCCCAGTGGGCGTGGGTCAAGACCACGGCGTGAATGTCCTCCCTGGCCACGTTGGCGCGCTCCAACGCGGCGGCGAGCTGGTTGGCGCGGCCCTGGTGCCCGACGTCGACCAGGATGTTGGTCCTGCCTCGCAGCAGGGCGATGGTGCACAACCCCAGGTTCCCCTGGTCGGTGTTGACGTGGAAGCCCGTCAGCAGGTGCGTTATCTCCGGCATGACTCCCCTCCTCGTTCCCTTTTGATTCCCTCCGGGACAGTGTTCGGGCGGTCCGGGATGGTGTTCGTGCCGTGCTGGACGGCCCTCGGGCCTACCCGCCGACCGTTTCCTTGAACCGGCGTATGGCGTCGATATGCTGCTGGGGAGAGGTGAGGCCCGCGTTCATGGTGTTGACCGACAGGTGGGTGGCCCCCAGCCCCTGCCACGCCTCCGCCTGCCGGGACCACTCGTCGGGGCCGCTGCCGCCCACGTTGACCCGGGTCTCGATGCCGATGGAGGCTGGGTCGCGGCCCGCCTCCCTGGCGTAGCCGCGCATGCGGTCCAGGATCTCCGCGGCCTTGTCGTCGGGCGGGAACTGGGGGAACCAGCCGTCGGCGATGCGCCCCACTCGACGTACCACCGGCTCCGCGCCACCCCCCAGCCAGACGGGGATGGGCCTCTGGACGGGGAGGGGGTTGAGGCCGGCGTTGTCGACCCTGTGCCAGCGCCCCTCGAAGTTGACTATCTCCTGGGTCCAGAGGGCCCTCATGAGGGCGATCTGCTCCTCGCTCCGCCGTCCCCGGTTGTGGAAGTCCTCTCCCAGGGCCTCGTACTCCACGTGGTTCCAGCCGGTGCCTATCCCCAGCCTCAGCCGGCCCCCGCTGAGCACGTCCACCTCCGCCGCCTGCTTGGCCACCAGGGCCGTCTGCCGCTGGCCCAGGATTATGACCGCCGTGACCAGCTCGATGCTCTTGGTGAGTGCGGCCAGGTACCCGTACACGACGAAGGGCTCGTGGAACATGTGCTCGGAGGTGTAGGGGCCCGTCCATCCCGTGTGGTGGGTCGTGTCCGCGCCCAGCACGTGGTCGAAGATTATCATGTGCTCGCGGCCGAGGCCCTCGGCCGCCTGGGCGTAGTCGCGCACCGCTACCGGGTCCGCGCCGATTTCGGTCTGGGGAAACACGACTCCTAGCTGCATAGCGACTCCCTTCCCACGTAACGGAGATAGAACCGTGGCTCTTGGGGACGTTTCGACGGCTCGGGGAGATTATATCACGGGCCCTCCCTTGGAAAGGGGCCGAGTGGAAAGGGGCCGAGCCCCTGGGGTCGAGCAGGTCGGACGGCACTTCCCGGGAACGACAGCAAGGAATTCCCCGACGGGGGTCCCGTCGCGTATACTCTGGGCAGGACACGCAATACTTCCGGGAGGGACGCATGACGCTAAACACCTACCTTCACTTCAACGGCAACTGCCGGGAGGCCTTCGAGTTCTACAGGTCGGTCTTCGGGGGAGAGTTCGCCATCCTGGCGACCTTCAGGAACGGGCCGCCCGACATGGGCGTCCCGGAGGAGGAGCTGGACAACATCATGCACGTCTCGTACCCCATCGGGTCCAGCGTGCTCATGGGCAGCGACGTCCCGTCGGTCTTCGGGCCCCCGACGGTGATGGGCAGCAACTTCTCCATCTCATACTCGACCCGGACGAAGGAGGAGACCGACGGCCTGTTCGCCAAGATCTCGGCGGGAGGCAGGGTGACGATGGCGCCGGCGGAAATGTTCTGGGGATCGTACTTCGGCGCCTGCACGGACAGGTTCGGCATCAACTGGCAGCTCAACTGCGAGCATCGCGAGGAGTAGCCGGGCTTATTGACTTTCCTAGTTGCGGTTCATATACTAGATACCCGGTTGCCTAGAGCCCGAGCGTGGCCCCCTTTGTAGGGGCCACGTTGTGCGTGACCGGCCGGGTCCGAGGCGGCCCCAGTGGCGCAAGGGTAGCGCAGCCGATTTGTAATCGGCAGGTTGGTGGGTTCGAATCCCCTCTGGGGCTCCAACCGCGACTGGGGCACAGCCCCATATTTTGCCGACGACGCCGCCGAAGGTGTTGGCTGCTACCTGCGACTGTGCTAAACTGAGTGTCTGACCGGAGGGGTGGGTGAGTGGTTTAAACCACCAGACTGTAAATCTGGCGCCCGGAAGGGCTTCGTAGGTTCGAATCCTACCCCCTCCACCACAAGGTTGGTGCACGAGTCACACGATAGGGCCCACATAGCTCAGCGGTAGAGCACGTTCTTGGTAAGAACGGGGTCGGCGGTTCAATTCCGCCTGTGGGCTCCACTGATACGAGGACACAAGCCCAATTCCACTGAACAGGAAAGGACCAAATGGCGAAGCAGCGTTTTGACAGGAGCAAACCCCATATCAACGTGGGAACCATAGGTCACGTGGACCACGGCAAGACCACGTTGACCTCGGCTATCACCAACGTGCTGGCATCGGCCGGCACCGGCACGTCGGTCCGGGCCTTCGACACCATCGACAACGCCCCTGAAGAGAAGGCTCGCGGCGTGACCATCGCCATCGCCCACATCGAGTACGAGACGGAGCAGCGGCACTACGCCCACGTGGACTGTCCGGGCCACGCCGACTACATCAAGAACATGATCACCGGCGCCGCCCAGATGGACGGGGCCATCCTGGTGGTCAGCGCCCCCGACGGCCCGATGCCGCAGACGCGGGAGCACATCCTTCTGGCCCGCCAGGTGGAGGTGCCGCGCATCGTGGTGGCCCTGAACAAGGTGGACGCCATGGACGACCCGGAGCTGCTGGAGCTGGTGGAGCTGGAGGTGCGGGACCTCCTCAACCAGTACGAGTTCCCAGGGGACGACACCCCCATCGTGAGGGTCAGCGCCCTCAAGGCCCTTGAGGAGCAGGAGGCCGGCAACCACGATGGCCCTTGGAGCAAGAGCATCCTCGAGCTCATGGAGGCCATGGAAGACTACATCCCCGTCCCCGCTCGTCTCAAGGACCAGCCCTTCCTCATGCCCATCGAAGACGTGTTCGGCATCAAGGGCAGGGGCACGGTGGTCACCGGCAGGGTCGAGCGGGGTACGGTGAACCAGGGCGACGAGGTTGAGATCGTCGGCCACGGAGAGGTCCGAAAGACCGTGGCCACCGGCCTGGAGATGTTCCACAAGATCCTGGACAGCTCAGAGGCGGGAGACGCCGTTGGCGTGCTCCTGCGGGGCGTCGACCGGGACGAGGTCGAGCGAGGGCAGGTGCTTGTGAGGCCGGGCACGGTCCAGCCCCACCTCACCGCCGAGGCCGAGGTGTACGTGCTGAGCATCGCCGAGGGCGGACGGCACACGCCCTTCTTCAACGGGTACAAGCCCCAGTTCTACATCCGGACGTCGGACATCACCGGCGAGATAGGCCTCCCCGAGGGCGTGGAGATGGTCATGCCGGGCGACAATATAACCATGAAGATCAACCTGATCTACCCGGTGGCCATCGAGGAGGGGCTGAGGTTCGCCGTTCGAGAGGGCGGACGGACCGTGGGCGCCGGGGTATTCACGAAAGTGCTGGACTAGAACATGGCCAAGAAGAGCACGGGCGCCCGCATAATCGTCAACATGCAGTGCACCGACTGCCGCGAACGCAACTACACCAGCAGCAAGAACCGGCGTAACGACACCCAGCGTCTGGAGCTGCGCAAGTACTGCTCGCGGTGCCGCGAGCACAGGGTCCACCGAGAGGTCCGGTAGGGCGTGGTCAGGGCCAGAGGATCGGGACAGCGGATAATCACCCGCGGCGGGATGCGCCGCGGGAGTCCCGTCCAGTTCTTCCAGGAGACCATCGGAGAGCTGCGGAAGGCGGTCTGGCCCACCCGGGAGGAGACCTGGCGGCTGACGTGGATAGTCATCGTCATCTCCAGCATAGCCGGGGCCCTGCTGGGCGTTCTGGACTTCGTGCTCACCCGCACCTTCGGCCGGTACGTGATAGGCTAGAGCTGCCACCGGGTCCGGCGGCCGGCCACCGCGGAAGGGAATACCGAACATGACGACCACGAGCAAGGACACGCGCTGGTACATCATACACACCTACTCCGGCCAGGAGGAGCGTGTGAAGAAGAACCTGGACCTGCGCATCCAGAGCTTGGACATGCAGCACAAGATCTTCCAGGTCGTCGTGCCCACCGAGGAGGAGATCGTCCTCAAGGACGGCAAGCGCAGGCCCGAGAGGAAGAAGGTGTTCCACGGCTACATCCTGGTGCAGATGAACCTGGACGACGAGAGCTGGTACGTGGTCCGGAACACGCCGGGAGTGAGCGGGTTCGTCTCCTCCGAGGACGAGATAGAAAAGAGGCCGAAGCCGGTGCCTCTGGAGGACGAAGAGGTCGAGTCCATCCTGAAGCAGATCGAGTCGGGGCCGCCCAAGGTGACCGTCGGGTTCGTGAAGGGCCAGACGGTGCGCATAACCGCGGGCCCCTTCGCCGACTTCATCGGCGCGGTGGGCGAGATAGACGCGGGCAAGGGCAAGGTCCGCGTGCTAGTCTCCTTCTTCGGACGAGAGACCCCCATCGAGCTGGACTTTCTGCAGGTCGAGCGCATCTAGGGCAGGTGGAGCGGAGCTAGGAGAGTAGGTTGGCCAAGAAGGTACGAGCCATCATCAAGCTGCAACTCCAGGCGGGCAAGGCCACGCCCGCGCCGCCCGTGGGCCCGGCCCTGGGCCAGCACGGGGTCAACATCATGGCCTTCGTGAAGGAGTATAACGAGCGCACCGGGACCCAGGCGGGGACCATCATACCCGTGGCGATCACCGTCTTCGAGGACCGCTCCTTCAACTTCGTGACCAAGACGCCGCCGGCGTCGGAGCTGCTGCGCAAGGCCGCGGGAGTCGAGAAGGGCAGCGACCAGGCGCGGCGGAACTCCGTGGGAAGCGTGAAGCGCGCCGACGTGCGGGAGATCGCCGAGCTGAAGCTCCAGGACCTCAACGCCTCCTCGGTGGAGAAGGCCATGTCCATCATCGAGGGGACGGCGAAGACCATGGGCATCGAGGTGAAGGAGTAGGATGGCCAAACGCAGCAAGCGATACACGGCCCTGCTGGAGAAGGTGGACCCGGACGCCACCTATCCTCCCGAGGAGGCGGTGGCGCTGGTGAAGGACATGGGCAGCCTGAAATTCGACGAGACCGTCGAGCTGCACCTCCGGACCGGCGCCGACACGCGTCACGCCGACCAGATGGTCCGCGGGGTGACGGTCCTCCCCCACGGCCTGGGCAAGCAGGTGAGGGTCTTGGTGTTCGCCACCGGGGAGGGCGCCGACCTGGCGCGCCAGGCCGGCGCAGACTACGTGGGGGACGACGACCTGATCGCGCAGATCGAGGGCGGCTGGACCGAGTTCGACGTGGGGCTGGCCGTGCCCGACATCATGAGCAAGATCGGCAGGCTGGGCCGCGTACTTGGCAGGCGCGGCCTGATGCCCAACCCGCGGACGGGCACCATGGTGCAGCCCCAGGACCTGCCCCGCATCATAGACGAGGCGAAGAAGGGGCGCCTGGAGTTCCGCATGGACAGGACGGCCATCATCCACTGCCCCGTGGGCAAGACCAGCTTCAGTGAGCAGCACCTCCTGGACAACATCGCCTCGCTGATGGACTCGGTCACCCGGGCCAGGCCCGCGGCGGTGAAGGGAGCGTTCGTCCGGTCCGCCTACCTTACGACCAGCATGAGCCCCAGCGTAAGGCTGGACCTGGCGGCCCTGCAGGGCCTAAAGGCCGAGGACTAGCCGAGGACTAGAGGAGGCGCGAACCCAGAGAAGACCATCCCCAGAGCGAAGGCCAAAGACAGCAGGTCCTCGACGATTCGAGGTTAAAAAGCACGCCTGCCGAGGCAGTCAGGGAGACTCGGGACAACGGCGCCAGGCCGGCGCCGAGCGCCAGTGCTAAGAAGACCCTGCGCCTTTGACGCGGGGTTTTTTGTCGAGAGGTGAACCATGCCGACCCAGAAGAAGATCGACACGGTGGCGGAGCTGAAGGAGAAGCTGGAACGCTGCACCGTAGCCGTAGCCACCAACTACACGGGGCTGAACGCCAACGCCATGACGGACGTCAGGCGGAAGATGCGAGAGAGCGACCTGGAGTATCTGGTGGTCAAGAACAACCTGACGTACTTGGCCGCCGACGCGGCCGACCGTCCCGAGGTGAAGGGCATAGTGCAGGGTCCCACGGCCCTGGCCTTCGGGTACGACGACCCCATCCGGGTCGCCAGGGTTCTAGAGGAGTACATCAGGGTCAACCGGTCACCCCTGTCCATCACCGGGGCCGTGCTGGAGCGACGGACCCTGGACTCCAGGCAAGTGCTGGCCCTGACGTCTCTCCCATCCAAAGACGTGCTGCTGGCAACCCTCATGGCCCGGATGCAGTCCCCCGCTGCCACGCTGATGGCCCAGCTTCAAGCGCCCATGGTGCGCCTGGCCGGCACGCTCAACGGGCCCCTAGCGTCGTTGGCGATACTGCTCCAACGGAGAGTGGAGCAGCTCGAAGGCCAGGCCGAATAGGCCTGCGACAACCAACCCAACGGACACTCGAACCGATGAAGGAGGAGTCATGACGAAGGACGATATTCTAGAGGCCATCAAGCAGATGTCGGTGCTGGACCTGTCGGAGCTGGTGAAGTCCCTGGAGTCGGAGCTGGGCATCTCAGCCGCGGCCCCGGTGGCCGTGGCGGCAGCCCCGGCAGCGACGGCCGGACCTGCGGAGGCCGGAGCCGCGCCGGCCGACGAGGAGCAGACCGAGTTCTCGGTGGTGCTCCAGGATATAGGGGCCAACAAGATCAACGTCATCAAGGCCGTGCGCGAGGTGACGACCCTGGGCCTCAGGGAGGCGAAGGAGCTTGTGGAGAGCGCGCCGGCCAAGGTGAAAGAGGGCATCACCAAGGACGACGCCAACAAGGTGAAGGAGACCCTGGAGGCCTCGGGCGCCACCATCAAGGTAGAATAGCTTCGACCGGTCCAGAGTCCCACGTCCGGAGCCGCGGCGGGCCCCAGGCCCGCCGCGGGCAAGGGCGCCCCACCGAGGTGAACCGTGAGCCGGCGCAAGGACAGAGAGCGTTTCATGGCCCTCAAGGGCCAGAATTCCAGGTACCGCGGGTTCCGGGGATATTACGAGGACAACCCCCTCCAACCCGAGCCCCTGCAGGCGGTGACGTGCACCGTCTGCGGGAGAAGGCGCAACGTGTCTGCGGAGGCGGCCCAGGCGCAGCCCGAGGGGTACGTTTGCCTGAGCTGCCGCGAGGAAACGGAGAGCGAGGAGCCCGGGGACGGGGATGCCCCGCAGCCGGGTTAGCTACCGGAAGGGGACCGTCTCAGCCAGCAGCCGGTTGAGGTAGTTGTAGGCCTCCAGCAGCTGGGAGTCTACGCCGGACACCCTGTCCTCGGGGACGATCCCCACCTCTATGTCGGGCGCAATCCCCTGCCCCTGGATCAGCCTTCCCGAGGGCGTGTACCAGTGGGTCACCGGCAGGTAAAGGGCCGACCCGTCGCTCAGCTCCTCGAACTCGTTGGCCGAGCCCCTGCCCAGGGTGCCGGCGCCCAGGACCTGGGCCCGGCCGGCGTCCTGCAGGGCGCCGGCCACGACCTCGGCGGCACTCCCCGTCCTCTCGTTCACCAGGACCACCATCGGCAGGTTGTCGGTGGCGATCCCGCCCTCGCTGACCCTCCAGTCGGTACGCCGGCCGTCGCTGCCGACCTCGTACATGACCAGGCCATCGGGCAGGAACTGGCTGACCACCGCCTGGGCCGCTTCCACCGAGTCGCCCACGTTGTTGCGCAGCTCCAAAATGACGGCCAGCATTTCGTATCGCGACAGTTCCTCCAGGGCGGTCAGCAGATCGTCCCCGGTGCTCTCTCTGAAGCTGGCGATGATGACGTAGCCGATAGCCCCGGGCAGCAGGCTCCGGTCCACCGAGAGCACCTCTATGTCACCCCTGACAACCTGCAGCTCCAGGGGCTCGGGCTCGCCCTGGCGCTCTACCAGCAAGCTCAGCCTGGTGCCGGCCTCTCCCCGGACCATCGAGACCACCTCTTCCAAACCCCGGTCCGACAGGGGCTGCCCGTTGGCCTCCAGCACCACGTCCCCGTCCTCCAGGCCGGCCCTCTCGGCGGGGCTGTTGGGCATCGGAGACACGACGACACGGCCCTCCTGCATCCTCACGTAGGCGCCTATGCCCCCGTACGGACCGGTGGTGCGCTGGGTCGCCCGCTGGTAGGCCTCGGGCGTCAGGTGGGCCGCCGAGTCGTCCCCCAGGGAGTCGATCATCCCGGCTATGGCAGCCTGGGAGAGCTGGGCGGCCTCGACCTCGGGGGCCTTGGCCCGTATCAGGCTCCAGGCCGTCCATACGTCGGCCAACTCCCCGGGCACGCCCCTGGGTGGGCCGCCCCGGGCGCTCTCCATCTCCGTAAGGAAGGGGTACAGGGATATCCCGGCCGCCTCCAACATCCGGGCGATCATTCCGCCCGTGACGGCCTCTGAATCCAGTTCATCGGCCTCCACGTAGGAATCTCTGACCACGGACCAGGCCTCCCAGACCAGGTCCGCCTCCCCTGAGTAGCCCTGGTCGGTCCGGCGGCAGGCCGCCGTCAAGACCAAGACCAGGAGGAGGAGCCCCAGGGAAGCCATGAGAACGTACGCTTTGGATGAACGGCTGGTGATCTTCATGGGCAGGCAGATCGGGAGCGGCACGGGCGCCTTCCCGCTTCCCTCCCTAAGAAAAGATACGGGCCCTAAGAAAAGATACGGGCCCTAAGAAAAGGATATGGTCGCCGGAGGAGTGATGTCAAGCCAAACACCGGCAGGCGGAGGGCCCGCCGTTGAATTTTGCACGGGTACGCATCTACAATGTAAACGACCCCATGAAAGATGCGTGCTTGGGACCCCCGGACACCCCAATCCCAAC
>DAOUJG010000040.1:0-3678 GCA_034423015.1 Dehalococcoidia bacterium
AGGGTTCCTGAAGCCGGTTCCGCAGGACTCCAGATCGGCGGGGACGGCGGCCCAGTTCGGCCCATGCGGTTGCCGCCGAGCGATGTGGAGGGGGAGTACACGAAAATGGGACCCGGGGGAGAGGCGGACATCCTGGGCCACTCAGATACGCAAAGAGGCCGATTCCGGCGTGGGTTGGACAGTTCCGGCGAACACTTTCTGAAAGGGAGTGTTCCGGCCAAATGAGGCCCTCGATGCAAGACTGGGCCACCCCGCGGGAAGTGTCGGTCGCCGCGTCTGAGCGAGCAGTTCGTGGCCGGGTTGCCGGGGATCATCGGGGCAAGCCTGTCAATAGGTAGGGTCTTAGGACACTCTGAGCGCCTGATCACAGACCATCGCGACACGTCAGGCCCATCAGGGGGTCTGTGGCGGGCGAATCCAGCGACAGGCTTTGGGTTCCGGGAGGCCCCGTGAGGACTTCGGGCGCTGCAACAATTGTCACGTTTCCACCTGTTTGGGGCTGACACCGTAGGTGTAGGAATGCCCTTTTGTCCCCCTACAGGAAGTGGTCGAGACGGACTGGGGACGGGAATGCAATCGGCTTCCGTGACCTCAGAGGCGATGTTCGGCAATGGCATGGGTGAGGCTGCTGTAGCTATGATTCCAAGCTGGGAGGCAGGGGAAACGCGAGTCGTGCGGGGTCGTTGTTGACGTGTCAGTTCTGCACCATATTGCAGTCGGGAGGGCACAAGGCGATGGACGGGCTGCAAAAATGCAATAAGTGGTCCCAGCAGCCATGCTGGGACAGCCCCTACAGGAAGTGGTCGAAACGGCGTAGTGGACATTATGCCACCGGGTCCGGGGCGGACAACGGCCTCCTGTCGAGGGAGTGCGGGGGCGGAAGTATCCATGAGTCGCCCAGGATGCCCCGCTTCGCAAGAGTCTCTGCGTTGGAGGTGATGACGGGAACTCCCTCCTCCGTGTCGGCGACGTCCAGGAAGGCGTTCTCGCCGTCGGTGGACTCGAAGACGAAGAGCACCCGGGGCAGGCGTCCCCCGTGGTCTCGCTCGGCCCACTCGCTGAGGAAGTACCTCTGGTAGGACTTCAGCCGGGCCCGGGCACGCTTGGGCGTCGTGGCCCTCCGTTCGAACTCCAACAGGTAGGGACGCCGACGGCCTTTGTACTCCAGGGTGAATGATGCGTCGGGGTAGATGACGTAGGTGGTCCAGTCGTGGCGGTAGCCGATGCTGGAGCGTGACGTGGGCAGCAGGTCGAACAGGTCGTAGTCCTGGGAGCGGGCTACCTCGGCAGACAGGCCGGCGGCGAAGTCGATGACTCCGGCGTGGTGCCGCATCTGGGAGGCCAGGGCGCGCACGGCGGTCCCGGCGTAGATGTCGGCGTCAAGGTACAGAGGCTCGGCGCTCCAGCGTTCAAGGGTAAGGCCCACGGCGGCCCGGTCCCTGCGGGCCAGGTATGTCAGCCCCTCGTCGGTGAGCATGTGCAGGGGCTCGTCGGACCGCACGAGGCCGTGCTGGGCAAGGGAGCGGAGCACCTGGTTCACCCGGCGCAGGGTGACGCCTCCCATCAGCCCTGCGAGTTGCTCACGGGTGCACAGGGGCCATGCGTCCAGCAGGTCGAGGGCGTCCTTCTCGGCGCGTGTCAGCTGCACCGAGAGGGTCGGTGTGAGCTGCTCAACAGGCTCCGGCATGGCGGCCTGCACGCCGGAGGGATACAGCGTGCGGGGATTGGGCTTGGGCCTGTCCCGGAGGAAGGAGAAGGACGTGTCCAGCAGGCGCTCCGCCTGGGCCAGGATGCTGGCCAAGCTATCGTCGGCCTCGATGCGCACGGCCTCGCCCACGCCCCTCCCGCACTGCTGCCAGACGACTCCCGTGTGGTCTCCGGCCAGAAGCTCCGCCTCCGTCGCAACGAAGGTCCTGCGGTGCTCCCACGGGTCGCCCAGGGAGCGTATGGCCCTGCGGGTGGCCTGGTCCGCGTGGGTCAGCGCCAGGGTGATGAAGGGCGTCTCGTCGCTGTCCAGCCGCTCGATGCTCCTGAGACGGTAGCGCAGCCTGGACGTGGGCAGCGCCGGTCCCTGGCGAAGCACGCCGATGGTGCGGCCTCTTGAGAGGGTGATCAGCATGTCGTAGGGGCCGTTGCGGTAGTGGTCCACGCGCACGGGATCGCCGTGCGGGTCGGCGTCGGCTACCATGGCTGCGACGCGGTGGAGCACGGCCACGGCGTCCAGCCGCTCGGCCAGCAGCCGGAACCACTGCTTGGACACCGGGTAGGCCCTGAGCATGTGCGCCTCGCCCTCGGTGGCCATGGCTCCGGCGATGATGCCCTTCTCAGTGGGGAAGTACCGGCGCTGCGGGCGAGTCCCCAGGACGCTCAGGTGGTGCGCCACGGAGTCCGCGAGGCCCCGCTCGGTCAGCTTCTTCAGCCGGTCGCGGAGGGTGGAGGCCGGGATTCTGCCGAAGCGGGACAAGTCCTCCACGGTGGCCAGGGGCGCGGCGCACACCAGCAGGAGCGCCTCCTCAAGACCCTGGCTCAGGGAGCGCAGCGCAGGATCGGGCCGCAGGCCCTCCAGGTCGATGATGATCTCGAACGTGGCCGCTTCAATCGCTTGGACGCTGTCGCCGACCTTGCTCAGGACGGCCTGGGGCACGGCGCGCCCGGTGTGATCCCGTTCGAGGAAGCGCCACAGGGTGTGGCGGGACACGCCGAGATGCTCGGCCGTCTTGCCCCGTCCATGCTGCCGGTCGTAGGCGCGCACGTACTCCCGGACCGCTCTCTCGAAGTGCGGTACGGCCTGTGTCGTGCCGTTCGACGTTCGTGTTCTTGGCTCCGCGACGATCAATCGACTGCTCCGGTCGGCAATGGCTCAACGTCTCATTGTGAATGGCAAAGTCGTCCAGGGTAAGGCCCTGCAAGCCCCTGTGCTGGAGGGGATTGTGTGGTGGAGGCCCGGCGGCTGCGACGCAAGCCGCTACCTGCCGTCCCCTCAGTCGGTGAAGATGTGGGCGAGGCCCAGCCCTTCGGCGATCTCCAGAAGGGCCATCATGTGCGCCGTGTTGGGACGGCTCAGGCCCTCCTTCCAGCGCCATACGGTGTAGCGGTAGGTGCCGATGCGCCGGGCGATCTCCGACCAAGACAGGCCGGACTCCCTCTGGAAACGCTTCAGGCGCTCCGGGAAGTCGTCGGGGAAGTTGTAGGTCTTCCTGAAGTAATTGGTGCGCTGTCTCGGCATGGCGCGGCCCTTCCATGGGACTCATCGGCATCCGCCCGCGCCCCGCCATCCATGTGTGCGGCCTTCTTTGCGTTTGGGAGATGCGAGCCGCGCTTCGGGCTGTCCTACCGGCGCTGCTATTCGCGGCCCCAGCCGGAGCCGAAGACGTGGCCGTCGTAGCCCGCCACGAATACCCGCAGCGACTCGGACTCCACCCAGACGCCTGCCTCGGTGGCCTGGAGCGTCTCCCCGCCGAGCAGGTCCTGGACGTCCCCGCCTATCAGCGTGATGTCCGAGTGCCCCACGATCTTGCCGTCCGGGCCTCCTATGAAAGCGAACCACCTGCCGTCAACGGTCTCGGCGGCGTTGTAGTAGTCAATCGCCGCTTCCAGCCCCGCCAGGGCGCTCCCCGGACTGGCGAAGTATTCCATCGTTCCCGCCAGCCCGACCTCGCGGTACTTGTCCACGGCGAC
>DAOUJG010000041.1:0-3725 GCA_034423015.1 Dehalococcoidia bacterium
CGGTGCCGGCGCGGGCTTGCATCTGGGTTGTTGTACCGTAGATGGTGTGGAAGTTCCGTCAGTGATGGTAAATTCGATCTCACTGCTTATCCACTCAGAGCCGACTCTCATGCCGACCTCGACCGGGACTTTCTCGGGACCCTCTACCTTCTCATCTCCTTCCGCCTTGTACTTGAACCTGACAATCTGAGCGTCTTGGGCGTTATTTAGGGCTTCGCCTGGGAGGACTGTCATGTCCGCACCTGTGATAAGGAGTGTATAGTCTCCTTCACAGTAACTCGCGTAACCTGGTCCTCCCCCGCCGTCGCCGACCTGAAAGCGGGATGTCTCGGTCACCGGGGGTCTGATCGTCAAGGTAACTGCAACAGTCCCGCCTTCCGGTACGGTTGGAGAAGCAACTTCCAGAGTCAACGTCCGCGCATCCTGCGCCTCGGCCTGAGACGAGGGAAACAGGAGAAGCACGGCGAACAGTGCTGCCGCACCAGCAAATAGCAGTCTGGGACTCTTGATTCCGAACATTCACTCCTCACCATGACGGCGGCAGCGAGCAATTTGCCCAGACTCTTACTTTGAACGCCCTGGGCACGACTCCGTCTTAGTCCACGTTGTTGCAAGTTAACTCGTCCGAGACCCTCTCATCCAGCTTTTCTTGGTTCTATTTCTATACATTTTTAGTGAAAATATTAAACTTCATACAAATTTATGGATGTGCCTTTGAACAGTCGTGCAACCGTTTGGAAAGTCCATGTGACTGTCAGGATACGGGTTGTTCTACTCGGTTGGATGTGTGCCTCCCTTCGGATCGGGGACGCACAGGGCCAGCGCAAGTGTGCCCGACAAAATCTATGAATTGCATAGTATTAAGTGCTTCTTTTGTATGGTTTGATGTATAATCGTGTGTGATTCCTAATACGTCCGGGCCGGGGAGACGTCTCCATCACCCCCAACCCAGGAGGGAAGAGCCGATGCGGTCAGACCAGCGGGAGCGGGACTTTGAGGCGCTGCGGGAACGGCTGTCGCGCCTGAGCGAGGCCAGCCTCCGCATCAACGAGAGCCTGGAATTTGACACGGTGCTCCAGGGTGTATTGGACTCGGCCCGCTCCCTGACGGCGGCCCGCTATGGTGTGATGACTCTCCTGGACGACAGGGGACGGGTACAGGACTTCCTGTCCTCCGGGCTGAGCAGCGAGGAGTCGGAGCAGCTCTGGCTTATGCCCGATGGGTTGCTCATCTTCGAGGCCCTGACCGACATCTCAGAACCCCTTCGGCTCCCCGACCTGGTGGAGCACGTCCGTGCCCTGGGCTTTGCAGACTTCAGCATCCCTCTTCCGGTGGGGATCTTCCGCTTCATGGCGGCGCCCATGTTCCACAGGGGAGTTAGGGTGGGCCACGTCTTCGTGGGCGACAGGGAGGACGGGGAGGAGTTCACCCGGGCCGACGAGGAGACCCTGGTGATGTTCGCCTCCCAAGCGGCGCTGGTCATCGCCAACGCCGGCGCGCACCGGGAGGAGCGGCGAGCCAGGGCCGACCTGGAGACGCTGATCGACACCTCCCCGGTGGGCGTCGTGGTCTTCGACGCCCTGACCGGCGGGCTGGCTTCGGTAAACAGGGAGGCAATGCGCATCGTGGACAGTCTTCGGGACGGAGACCAGCCAGTAGATGACCTCCTGGACGTGGTGACCTGCGTGCGCAGCGATGGCCGGGAGGTCTCCCTGCGAGAGTTCCCCCTGGCGGAGCTGTTTCGTTCCGGGGAGACGGTGCGTGCCGAGGAGATCGTCCTGCGTGTCTACGACGGACGGAGCGTCAGCGCCCTGCTGAACGCAACGCCCATCCACGCTGAGGACGGGCGGGTGGCGTCCTTCGTCGTCACCCTGCAGGACATGACGCCGCTGGAGGAGCAGGAGCGGCTGCGGGCCGAGTTCCTGGCCATGGTGAGCCATGAACTCAGGACGCCCCTGACCTCCATCAAGGGCTCGATCACCACGCTGTTGGAGGCGGCGGGCGAGCTGGACCCCGCTGAGGCTGCCCAGTTCCACCGCATCATCCGCGACCAGTCAGACCAGATGCGTCACCTGATCGGCGACCTGCTGGACGTCACCCGCATCCAGACAGGCGCCCTCCCGGTGTCACCCGAGCCCGCCGACGTGCGCCTGCTGGTGGAGGAGGCCGGGAGCCGGTTCCGGAGCGGGGACGCAGGGAACCCCCTGGACGTTGAGCTGGCGGAGGAACTGCCGTTGGTCATGGCCGACCGGCTCCGCATCGTCCAGGTGCTGAGCAACCTGCTCTCCAACGCCGCCGCGTACTCCCCCGAGGAGTCGCCCATCGCAGTGACCGCCGTGCGGGACGGGGTCCACGTCGCGGTCTCCGTCGCCGACAAGGGCCGGGGCATACCGGCGGAGCTTCTACCGGAGCTGTTCCGCAAGTTCTCGCGGGCGCACGACTCGGGTTCGGGGATCGGCGTTCACGGGTCGGGCCTGGGTCTCGCCATCTGCAAGGGGATCGTGGAGGCCCACGGTGGCCGCATCCGGGCGGAGAGCGACGGGCCGGGCCTGGGGTCGCGGTTCACCTTCACGCTGCCGGCGGTGGAGGCCGCAACCTCCCCTACCGTTCCGGCCTCACGCGGTTCACGTCCGGCATCCCGGGGCCATGTCCGCGTCCTGGCCGTGGACGACAACCCCCAGGACCTGTGGTACATCCGCGACGTCCTCACCCGGGCGGGCTACGCGCCCATCGCGACCGGCAACCCCGCCGACGTTCCACGGCTCATGGCGGAGGAGAAGCCCCACCTGGCGCTGCTGGATATGGTGCTGCCGGACAACGACGGCATCGAGCTGATGAACGACGTCCGCAGGACGGCGGACGTGCCGGTCATCTTCCTGTCGGCCTACGGCCAGGACGAGACCGTGGCAAGGGCTCTCGACATGGGGGCGGCCGACTACCTGGTCAAGCCCTTCTCGCCGACGGAGCTTGCGGCAAGGATCAGGGCTGCGCTCAGGAAGCGGCTGGACCCCTTCCAGGACGAGCCGTCTGGACCCTACGCCGCCGGAGGGCTGGGCATCGACTACGCCCAGCACCGGGTCACGCTGGCCGGGGAGACGATGGAGCTGACGGCAACGGAGTACGCGGTGCTCTACGAGATGGCGGTCCACGCCCCCAGGGTGCTGAGCCACAGCGTGCTGCTCCAGCGGGTCTGGGGGCCGGAGAGGGTCGGTGAGCCCTGGCTGGTAAGGGACGTGGTGAAGAGGCTCCGCCGCAAGCTGGGCGATAACGCCCTCAGCCCCAAGTACATATTCACCGAGCCACGCGTCGGATACCGCATGGCCCCAGGAAAGACATGATACTCAACTATGTCAGGGCCTAGGCGAAGTCCTCGCTGATCGAGACCGGCACTGATGTGTCGTCGGTTCCGTGCAGCAACAACACGGACACAGACGGCGGCAGCTCATCGACCCGGTCAAGGTGATTCATCGGCGGAATGGCAATGGCCCTCATAACAGCATCTTTCGCCGTGTCCAACGGCATTGACATTCAAGGCTTCTGACTTAGGTAGTACAGTGTCCAGATGGTTCTGACATATATCGACCTGCCGTGAACTCTGGATACCGGCCTCCGCCGGTATGACGATTGGGATGGATAACATGTCATTTTCATCTGGACGTGGTAGTAGGGCGGTTCGACCCATGTCAGTTTACCTCTCCATTGCTTTCCTCCGTGGGCATCCGGTA
>DAOUJG010000042.1:0-51462 GCA_034423015.1 Dehalococcoidia bacterium
TATGAAGGCGGGGCGACCACGCTGGGTCGCGGTCTCTCGAGACCAAGGGGCGGACCGGTCTACCCCGCCACCTTCATCAAGATACAAGGGGTGGGGCCGGTTCGAGCTCTGCATCGCAAGGGGGCGAGCCGCTCCCAAACGCGAGCCGCTCCCAAACGCGAGCCGCCTCCCAAACGCGAGCCCCTCTCAAATGCGAGCCGCTCCCAAATGTCATTCCGAGCCGCCGGCGAGGAATCTCACGTACCCCCAACGAGCACCCCACGCCACAAGCCCACTGCCCCGTCTTCGCCGGCATGGGTTTGATGCCACACCACGCGGCGTTGCGTTCGGAAGGACACGGAGGGCGTGCTGCTGGGCTATTGTTCGTGGTAGAGACACGTTGGGTGGGAGGTTGTGCAAGGGCCTGCGAAGGCGGGAGTCCAAGGTGCCAATAATTGGATTCCCGCGCGTGGGAATGACGATATGGTGGGCCCCTCGGGGCTGCGCCGGCCGGCACGGGGCGGTTGTGATTGGGGGCGCGAGCCCGCGTCGGAAAGCCTGGAGAGGGACAGACGGGGGTTGACGCGAGAGAACATGCGTTCTATACTCTGAGTCAACAAGAACCCCGAGGGAGTGCCATGAGTACCAGTAGCGCCGCCGCCGTTATGGACGTCGTCCCCGAGCGGTTCCCCTATCGCGACGAGGGATGCGAGCTGTCCCGGTCCTGCCTCCGCTGCCCGCTGCCCCAGTGCAAGTACGATGATCCCGGCTGGTTCCAGAGGGAGAAGCGCAGGGCCAGGGACTCCAGGATCATCGAGGCCCTGTGGCGCGATGGAATATCTGTCTCCGAGGCCTCCGCCCGCTTCTCTCTCAGCCCGCGGACCATCCTCCGCATCATGAAGCGGGCCAACCAGGCTGGGCCCGTCCCCTCGGGCCTGCCCGTCCCCTCGGGCTTAGACGAACACGCCCGCGCAGCCTGATTCCCGGCCTTGCCTTGACACCCCGGGGGCCGGTGGTATCATGGTGTTGCCATCCACCCGCCGGGGGGTGAGCGCAACGGGACACGGGGCGGCCGCTGGGACCCACGTGGGCTGAGACGGCCGGTGGCCGGGGCGAGCCGGCATACGCATGCTCTTTGGAGCCGCCCTTCCGGTGGGAACGGAAGGGCGGCTCGCATTTTTGGCCGGGGAGCGCGGTTGACACCCACCGCCATAACGGACGTCCAGGGCATCGAGGTGGGCCACTACACCGACACCGAGGCCGCCACCGGCTGCACCGTTGTGATGTGCCGCGGCGGAGCCGTGGCCGCGGCCGACGTTCGAGGAGGGGCCCCGGGCTCCCGGGAGACGGACCTGCTCAGGCCCGGCAACCTGGTGGAGCGGGCCCACGCCGTGCTCCTGGCCGGGGGAAGCGCCTACGGGCTGGAGGCCGCCGGCGGCGTGATGCGCTACCTGGAGGAGCGGGGCATCGGCTTCCGTATGGGCTCCCACGTGGTGCCCATCGTCCCCGCCGCCATCCTCTACGATCTGAACTTGGGCGACTCCTCGGTCCGCCCGGGTCCCCGGGAGGGGCGCCTGGCCTGCCTGAGCTGCTCCGGCGGCCCTGTGGACGAGGGAAATGTGGGCGCCGGGACCGGGGCCACGGTGGCCAAGCTCCAGGGGATGTCCCGGGCCGTGAAGGGCGGGTTGGGCACCGCCTCCGTGCGGTTGCCCGGGGGCGCCGTCGTGGGGGCCCTGGTGGCGGTGAACGCCTACGGCGGCGTGGTGGACCACGCCTCTGGCCGGGTCGTCGCCGGGCCGCGAAGGGACGGCGGCTCGGGCCTCCAACATCCCGTGGACGCGCTCCTGGCTTCCCCGGCTGGTGGGCCCGTCGACGTCGGCGCCAACACCACCATCGGGGTCGTGGCCACCGACCTGCCCCTGACCGTGGAGCAGGCCCAGTACGTGGCCCGGGTTAGCCACGACGGCCTGGCCCTGACCATAAGGCCCTGCCACACCATGGCCGACGGCGACACCATGTTCGCCCTGGCCTCCGGCGACGGGGACGGCCCCGCCCCGCCCTCCTCCGCCCGCGCCATGGTCGAGCTGGGAGCCGGGGCCGTGGAGGTGGTCGCCGCCTCGGTCCTTCGGGCGGTCCGCGCCGCCAGGGGTCTGGGCGGCGTGCCCTCGGTGGGGGAGCTGGCCCGTGCCTGACCCGGCGGTGGGCCTCATAGGTGCGGGAATCCTGGGCAAGGGCCTCGCCCTGGCCCTGTCCGCGTCGGGATACAGGGTCGCCGCCGTCTCCAGCCGCACCGACGCTTCGGCCCGGGATCTGGCCTCCCGGATTCCCGGCTGCAGCCCCCGGGACTCCCAGCAGGTGGCCGACGAGTGCGGCCTCGTCTTCGTCACCACCCCCGACGACGTCATAGGCGTCGTGGCCGCCCAGGTGCTCTGGCGGGAGGGCCAGGGGGTCGTCCACTGCAACGGCACCCACACCCCGCGGGTGCTGGAGCCCGCCGCCCGGCGCGGGGCCCTGGCCGGGGCCTTCCACCCCTTCCAGACCTTCGGCGGGTTGGCCACCCCCGAGGAGGCCGCCGGCAGGCTTCAGGGAGTCACCTTCTCCGTGGACGCCCCCCCGGGGCTCCGGGAGACCCTGGAGGAGATGGCCGCCCGGCTGGGCGGCAGGGCCGTCTCGGTCAAGCCCCAGGACCGGCCCATATACCACACCTCCGCGGCCCTCAGCTCCGGCTATCTGATAGCCGTGATCAAGGCCTCGGCCGACCTGTGGGAGATGATCGGGGCCTCCCGGGAGGAGGCCCTCTCCACCATTCTCCCCCTGGCCAGGGCCGCCCTGGACTCCCTGGAGAGCGCGGGCATCCAGGGCGGCGTCACGGGGCCCCTGGTGCGGGCCGACGAGGGCACCGTCCGGCGGCACCTGGAGGCCCTCCGGGAGCGGGCCCCCCACCTGGTGCCCCTCTACTGCGCCCTGGCCCGGGAGTCCCTGCCCCTGGCCCGGGAGCGGGTCGGTAGCGAGAGGACCGGCGTGATGGACCGGCTGCTGCGGGAGTTCGAGGGCGGCCGCGGGGAGGCCCCGTCATGACCCGCAGGGTCACCGTCCGGGACGTGAGGGCCATGAAGGCCAGGGGCGAGAGGATCGGGATGCTCACGGCCTACGACTACACCTCCTCCCGGCTGGCCGACGGGGCCGGAGTCCCCATCATCCTGGTGGGGGACAGCCTGGGCATGGTGGTGCTGGGGCACGACTCCACCGTGCCCGTCACCATGGACCAGATGGTGCACCACGTCCAGGCCGTGTCCCGGGGGGCGCGCCGCGCCCTCATAGTGGGGGACCTTCCCTTCATGAGCTACCAGGTGGACATGGGACGTGCCCTGGACAACGCGGCCCGCCTCGTCCAGGAGGGGGGCGCCCACGCGGTCAAGCTGGAAGGGGGCGAGGTCGTGGCCGGGACGGTGCGCCGCATCGTCGACTGCGGCATCCCGGTGATGGGCCACGTGGGCCTCACGCCCCAGTCTGTCAACACCTTCGGCGGCTACAGGGTCAGGGGCAGGACCAGGGAGGAGGCCGCCGGCATCCTGAGGGACGCGGAGGCCCTGGAGGGAGCGGGGGCCTTCGCCGTGGTGCTGGAGCTGTTGCCCGACGACCTGGCCGCCGCCGTTACCCGCCGCCTCTCCATTCCCACCATAGGCATCGGCGCCGGGCCCCACTGCGATGGTCAGGTCCAGGTGCTCCATGATATCCTTGGACTGTACCAGGAGTTCGTTCCCAAGCACACGCGCAGGTACGCCAACCTGGCGGAGACCATCTCCGCCGCCTTCGCCCGGTACATGAGCGACGTAAAGGATGGGACCTTTCCCGGCGATGTGGAGACCTTTCACATGGATGAGGCCGCCCGGAGCCAGCTTCGAGACCTTCTGGAAGACCTGGACCATGGTCCCCAGGACGGTTAGGACGCCCGTCCTCCCCTGGGCAGCCGCCCTGCTCCTGCTCCTGGCCGGGCTGGCGTGCAGCTCTTCGGTGGGTATCTTCAACAAGGTGCAGCCCCGCACCCTGGACGCCGTGTCCCGGGACGGCTTCGAAGGCGACGACTACGTCGTCTGGGTAGACTGCATCGTCAGGAACGAGGGCGACAGCGGTGAGGTGGAGGTGCGCGCCAACCTGAAGCCCCTCAGCGGCGGGAACTGGAGCAAGAAGGGCAGGATATACATAAAGGCCGGGGAGGTGGGGACCATCTCCTTTCGCTTCGAGCAGGCCCTGGAGCTGAGGCCGGACCTGAAGCACTACTTCCCCTCGTGCGGCGCCTTCTCCCCCACCACCTTCTGACCGGCCTCGACCCGCCTCGATATGGACGTCCACACCACCGTCGCCGCCTTTCGGGCCGCCCGGCTCGGCAGGTCCGGCAGCCTGGGCCTGGTGCCCACCATGGGCTACCTCCATCGGGGGCACCTGGCCCTGGTACGCCGCGCCAGGGAGGAGAACGACCTGCTCGCGGTGAGCATCTTCGTCAATCCCGCCCAGTTCGGTCCCTCCGAAGACTATGAGGCCTACCCCCGGGACATGGACCGGGACCTGGAGCTCCTGCGGCGGCAAGGGGTGGACTACATCTTCGCCCCCGCCGTGGAGGAGGTGTACCACCCTGACCACGACACCTGGATCGACCCCGGCGACCTGGGAGCCCGCCTGGAGGGGGCCCACCGGCCGGGCCACTTCCGGGGCGTGGCTACGGTCGTGGCCAAGCTGTTCAACGTCGTGGGGCCCGACCGGGCCTACTTCGGCCAGAAGGACGGCCAGCAGGTCGCCGTGGTGCGGCGCATGGTCTCCCAGCTCGACATGGCGGTCGACGTCGTCGCCGTGCCCACGGTGCGGGAGGACGACGGGCTGGCCCTGAGCAGCCGCAACGTCTACCTGACGCCGGAGCAGCGCCAGGCCGCCCCGGCCATCTTCCGCGCCCTCCTGGCCGCCGAACGTCTCTGGATACGGGGAGAGAGGGACGGCCACGCGCTGCGAGGGGCCGTCAGGACAGTGCTGGACGAGACCCCCCTGATCGAGGCTGTGGACTACGTCAGCGTGGCCGGTACGCGGGACCTGGCGGAGCTGGACCGCGTGACGGGGCCGGCCATGGTGTCCGTTGCCGTGAGGATGGGCCGGGCCCGCCTGATAGACAACCTCGTCCTGAACCCGGCCAATCTCTCCTGCTCCCCCTAGGGCGCGCCGCTGCCCAGGCGGGACATCACCCGGTGCAGGTGCACCAACCCCTGCTGCCGCCGCGCCCCCTTCACCACCCGACGCGGGTCGCTGCCGTCGGCCAGCCCCTGGGAGGCCAGGTGGGCCATCTCACGGGTGATCTCGTTCTCCTGCAGCCTGGGGGACCTCCGATAGCTCTCCAGGGACAGCTCCTCCAGCTCTTCATCGCCCCCTCGCCTGGCCCACCCGTGCTTGGCCCACCCATAGAGGAAGGGCATGACGCAGTTCACCATCATGTCCCGCGCCCGCCCCCTTCCCACCGCCTTGGGGCCGGTGCGCGACCCGGCGGGGCGGGAGCCTGTCAGGACCCTCTCCAGGGTGCTCCATCGTCCCGTTCCCTTGCTCCCACTCCTCAGCAGCCGGGCCGCGCCCTCGGCCAGGCCTCTGCCCTGCCAACCGTCGGTAGGGCTGCCGCCCCTCAGGAAGGGCTCCAGCACCCTGGCCAACCCGGCGATCCTCCGGCGGGGGTGGTTCTGGGGCCTGACCCTGAACAGGTGCCAGGCTATCGGCGGCGCCCCAGGGGACCGCTTGCCCTCCAGACCCGCCGCCGCCGTCAGGCGGGCCTCGATGGCGGCCACCCTCTCGGGAGCCGTGCGTCCCGAGGAGATGGCCTCCAGGGTGGAGTAGGGCACCCGGCCCGCCAGGTCCAGGAAGGCATCCCGGTTCTGGCTGTACCCCAGCGCCTCCATCAACCCCGAGTACAGCAGCTGGTCCGGGTCCTCCGCCGTCAGCCTATCGCCGTACCGGCGGCTCCGGGACAGGAACCTGTCGTCCCCCGCCCGGTCCAGCAGGGCGCCCAGCTCCTGGGCCGTCCGGGGCATCGCGTAGCCCCAGGCCTCCATCAGCGCCCAGAGCCCGCCCCCCGCCGCCGCGGCGCCATGCGCCTCCAGCAGGGGTCCCAGGGAGACGACGGGGGCCCGCTGCCCGCTGCGCAGGGCCGTGCTCTCCCCTGCCGGGCCTCCTACGGCGTGGAGCACCACCCCGTTGTATCTCGGGTCCCCGGTGTGCCCGTGGGACTCCCACTCCCCGCGGCTTACGTGGATCTCCACGTCCCCCCGGACCACGCCCAGCCCCTCCTCGAGGAGCAGGGCGTCCCGGAAGTCCGGACCCGCGGTGGAGGAGGCCCTGCCGGGGTAGATTACCCGGAACGTGCGGCCGTCCAGGGAGCGGAAGGAACGCTGCCGGGCGGCCCGCTCCTTCCACAGGACGGCCAGAAGCCGTTCGGGGATCTGCTCCAGCCGTGTGGCCCCGGCCCCGTTTGCCCTGCGACCGCCCATGGGGTCAGTCTAACCGCGCCCGCCCCCCGTCGCAAGCCGGGCCGCCACTCCCTCGGCCAGCCCGGCCACGCTGTCGTGGCGGGTCTCCACCCGACGGGCCCCAAGTAGGGCCTCGGCGTCCGGCCCCTCCGTACCGCCGTCGATCCAGGCCTCCACGGCCGGCAGGGCCGGGGTCCATGCCGGGCCGTTGGACCCGCCGCCCGGGGGGAGGGCCACCACGTATGCCCGGGAGGGCCGGCAGCCGTACAGGAGCGCCAGCGCCGGCGGCGGAGGGCCCTCGACGCCCAGCTCGTCGGCCAGGGCCGCCGCGGTGGTGGACACCCCATGCTGGCCGAAGATGACCAGGTGCTGGAACGAGCCTCCCCGGGCCTCGAAGCTGGACCTGAAGGCGCGGAAGACGCCGTGGGCCAGGGTGTCGGCCTCGGATACCAGGAACACGGCGTGGACGGGGAAGTCGCCGCCGTTACCCAGGCCGGACCTCCACCGCTCCAGCTTGTCCAGGTCGTGGCCGTCCGCCCGGCTGCCCGTCATGTGGCCCTAGAGCCCCGCTTTTGGCGGTTGGCGGTTGACCCGGTACCTGCGGTCCGGCGTTCCCCTGCGCGTCAGCGGGCTCGTGCTGTGCGGGAGGGTCCATGACTCGGAGAACGCCAGGGCGCAGGTGCTGTGGGGCCAGCCGTTCCTCTCCCGGGGGAAGGGCCTCCCCTTGGCAAACTCGCCGTCCAGCGTCAGGCGGGCCCCGTTGGCCGGGATCAGCACCGTGGCTACGCCGTGGGGCCGCTCCGGGTTGCTGCCGGGGAAGCTGTGGCTCAGGAAGGGCGTCCCCAGCGCGTGCCAGGTCAGGGCTATCTCCGCCTCAGGGGAGCTCACCGACTCCGTCCAGAAGGACCTCAGGTCCCCCGAGCTCTCGAAGGTCGCCTCGGCCGCCGGGATGTCCAGGTCGCCGAAGGTCGGGTTGATTTTCCCCTGGATCTCTTCCTGCAGCCAGCGGGTCATCTGGATGTTGTCCGTGTAGATGCGGGGCTCGTCCCCCGTCAGCTCGCTGACGAGGAACAGCACGTGGCCCGGACCCCCTGGAGAGAAGAGGATGCGCCAGAAGCTGGCGTCGGTGGTCGTGGGCCCGTCGTCGGTCTCGCTGAGGCGGATGTACGGGTTCTCTCCCGTGAGAAGCACCCGGTTGGGGTCGATGGGGTTGGTGGTCATTCTTCCGCTCCTGGAGGCGCCCCGCCGCCGTCGGGCTCGGCGCGCTGGAATGAGGCCAGTGTAGTCCGGGCCGGGTATGGTGTCAACGGAAACGCCTCTCTCATCCGGGCCCCGGTTGACGCGGGGCTACGGGCCGGATAGACTGCCACAATCCGACGGCGCCGCCCCGGCGCGGTGCGTCCCCAACGGGAGGCGACATGCCCTTTGTCGAGCTGGGACAGAAGCGCATCCGTTACCAGATCAGCGGAGAGGGCGAGGCCCTGGTGCAGATCCCCGGCGGCAGCCTTGGCCTGCGCAACTTCGCCAGGGTTACGCCCGTCCTGTCACGCCACTTCCGCGTGGTGGACTTCGACCTGGTGGGCACCGGAGAGAGCAGCCCGACCCCCCCGGGATACACCCTCCAGGACTGGACCAACGACCTGCGGGACCTGATGGACGCGCTGGACGTCCCCAGGGCCCACCTGCACGGCACCTCCACGGGGGGCTTCATCGCCCTCCAGTTCGCCGCCCAGCACCCGGACCGGGTGAACAGGATGGCGCTGGTGGGGACCGTGGCCCGCTACGACACCGCCATGCGGCTCAACCGCAAGGTCGCCAAGGCCCTTGCCCAGAACGTGGGCATGGAGGCCGTGGCCGAGCTGACCGCCCAGATGGTGCTCACACGGGACTTCCTGGACAGCGACGAGGCCGGGCCCCTGCTGGAGCAGATGCGGGCCACCTTCGGCCAGGTGCCCCCCGACTCATTTGTCGTGACGGCCGAGGCCAGCGAGGCCATAGACCTGGAGCCGGACCTGCCCAGGATCACCGCCCCCACGCTGGTCATCAACGGGGAGCACTCCACCCTCTCTCCCGTGGACATGGGGCCCAAGGGCATCGGCGGGAGGGGCATCGCCGAGCGGATACCCAACGCCCGGCTGGAGATTATCCGGGGAGCGGGCCACCTGGTCATGATGGAGAGGTTCCAGGAGGTCTGCGACAAGATAACCGAGTTCCTGAAGGCGTAGACCTACCCCGACTTCTTCTCCCTGCGGGCCCCGTGGAGGGCCGCCTCCACGTTCCTTCTCTCCGTCGACGTCTCGTTGCCCCGGAGCACCATGCCCAGGGCCGCGTTGTAGGCCACGTTCTCCTCCAGGTCGTTGGCCATGGGAACGTAGGCCGGGTCCCCGGCGTTCTGGGCGTCCACCATCCGGGCCATCCTGGCGAAGGCGTCCCTCACCTGCCGGTCCGTGAGCACCTGGTGGCGTAGCCAGTTGCCGCCGATCTTCGCCTTGATGAGCAGGGTCGCCCGGTCCTCCATCCGGTTCTTGCCGTCCATGTCGGGCACCTTGGAGCAGCCGACGCCCTGGTCGATCCACCGGACGCTGTATCCCAGGATGCCCTGGGCGATGTTGTCCAGCTCCTTCTCAACCTCCTCCCGGGTGAGGCGTCGGTCCTCGGGAAGGGCCGGGGCCACCAGCATGCCGTCCTTGGACACCGGGTTGGCCTCCAGGCCCCGAAGGATCTCCTCCTGCCTGGCGGCCACGTCCACCATGTGGTAGTGCATGGCGTGGATGGTGGCGGCGGTGGGGGAGGGCACCCACGCGGTGTTGGCGCCGGCCCGGGGGTGCCCGATCTTCTGGTCGAGCATGGCCGTCATGTCGTCGGGGAACACCCACATGCCCTTGCCGATCTGGCCGACCCTGTGCAGGCCCGTGGCCAGCCCCACCGAGACGTTGTAGTCCTCGTAGGTCTGGAGCCACGTCTCGCTCCGCATCTCCTCCGTGGGCACCATGGGCCCGATCTCCATGATGGCGTTGATCTCGTCGCCCGTCCGGTCCAGGAACCCCGTGTTGATGAAGATGATCCGCTCCCGGGCGGCCCGGATCGCCTCGTACAGGTTGAGGCTCATCCGGCGCTCTTCGTCCATGATGCCCAGCTTCACGGTGTTACGCGGCAGGCCGAAGGCCTCCTCCAGCGCGGTGAACAGCTCCACCGTGGCGGCCACCTCTTCGGGGCCGTGCTGCTTGGGCTTGACCACGTATACGCTGCCTCTCTTGCTGAACCTCCCCTGCTCCTGCTTCCCGATGAGCACCGTCAGCAGCGCGTCGACGAACCCCTCGGGGACCTCCTCGCCGCCGGCGGTGGTCACCGCGTCCGTGTACATGTGGATGCCCACGTTGCGGATGAGGGGCATGCTGGTGCCGGGCAGGACAAGCTCGCCGCCCTGGGGGTCGACGAAGCGCCTCTCGGCGTTGAGCCGCCGGTGCACGGGCTGGCCGTCCTTCTCGAAGGTCGTCTCCAGGGTGCCCTTCATGATCCCGTGGAGGTTGTCGTAGATGTGGGCCTTGTCCGCGGCGTCCACGGCGGCCACCGCGTCCTCCAGGTCCAGGATGGTTGTCGCGGCCGCCTCCAGCACCACGTCCTTCACCCCGGCCTTGTGGTCGCGGCCCACCGGGTGGGTGCGGTCTATCTGCATCTCGATGTGCAGGCCGTGGTTCCTCAGCAGCACCGCCGTGAGCTCTCCCGCGTCGTCGGCCCGGTACCCGGCGAGCTTCCCGGGGTCCTTCAGGCCGGCCTGCGAGCCGTCTTCCAGGGTCGCGACCAGCGCCGCCCTCCCCGCGTCCTGTCTAATGGAGAAGCGGGTCACGTTGCCGTACCGGCCCGACTCCAGGGGGACCACCGAGTCCAGAAACGCGTCGGTCCGTCTGATAACCTGCTCGCCGCGCCTGGGGTTGTAGCCTGTCCCGGTGGCCGTCTCCCCCTCGTTGGGCACCACGTCCGTCCCGTACAGCGCGTCGTACAGGCTGCCCCACCGGGCGTTCATGGCGTTGAGGGCGTAGCGGGCGTTGTCCAGCGGCACCACGAGCTGCGGGGCGGATATGTCGGCCAGCTCCGGGTCCACGTTCTCGGTCGCGGCCCGGAAGGGCTCCCCCTCGGGCACGATGTACCCGATCTCCGTCAGGCGCCTCTTGTAGGCCTCTACGTCGGCGGGCCGGCCCGGGTGTTCGGCATGATAGGCGTCGAGCTGGGCCTGCAGCCGGTCCCGGGCCTCCAGGAGGGCCCTGTTGTCCTCCAGGAACGTCCGGCCGGTGGCCTCCCGCACCGTTGCCAGCACCCCGGCGAACTTCTCGAACACCTGGTCCGCCCCGTCCTCCGTCCCGGCGACTATTCGGGCAACCGCGCCGTACAGCCTGTCGTCGACGTTCAGCCCGGAGATCGTTGCCATTGTGCGCTCCTCTTTCCAGGCGCCGCGGGCCCCGTGCCGGAAGCCGCGGGCCACGTAATGCGATGACGTGCAAGAGTATACACCAACTCGGAGCCCGCGGTGACTACCGGGTTGGTGGACGAGGCCGTCGGGGAGACACGACATGGCCGTGGCCCGTGGCAGGATGATATGATTCTGCAAGAGCCGTACCGATGGAGGCGATTCCATGGGAGCGATAGTCGCCACGATCCTTGTAGGGAATAAGAGCGGTGGAGATTTCCTCGAAATCGAAACATTGGTGGATACCGGGTCGCTGCATACATGTCTCCCGACCAAGACGCTTGAGAGCCTCCATGTTGCGATTGAAGATTCAATAGCAGTCGAGCTCGCCGATGGAAGAATAACCACATGCCCGACGGGAGAGGTTGCCATCAGAATCAATGGAAGGCAGCGTACTTGCATGGTCGTATTTGGGGAAGGACCGGCATGTTTGTTGGGAGCAACAACCTTGGAAAACTTCAGCCTTGCGGCCGACCCGGTGAACCAGAGGTTGGTTCCCACCACCCTGCGCGCCAGACCGCTCTAATGCCCCCTCCGGGCACGGACCGAAAAATCCCGCAACGCTCCCCCCGGTACAGCCAACCGTGTGGCGACGGCCTTCCGGGGACGGTATAATTGGACGGCGCTGCCGATGAGCATGACACCTGATTGCAATGACGACCGCGTATGCACTCGCAGACTCTGCCGCGACAACTCCGACGCCTACCGCCACCGCCGCGGCCACCTCCACGCCCAGGTCATAGGGGATGAAATATGACGGTTGACGAAGCTGGCCGGATATTGCGGAAGATGTACGATGGCGCCCCGTATGGGGAAGCGGTAGCCCACATTCATCCGTTCGGCATCAAGTACGCCGATGAACTTGAGGGCTTGACTAGCACGGACATTGTTCGCCAGGCTGGAATACACCCCAGTTACCATTCCGAAGTTGCCAAGGGGCGCAAACTGTCAAAGTACGTCGTGCCGAAGCAGACGTTATCGAGGTCCCGGCGGTGGCGATGAATCCCCTTAGGAGAAAAGCCAACAATGCACCCATTATCCAAGAGTCCGCGCTAAGTCGTCCTGGGGCGGTGTTGGCAGGCCTGCTCCACGCTCTCGGCAAGGGCGTATACCGGACCAAGCTCGTCAAGTTGACCTACCTGCTGGACGAGGCCAGCTACCGGCTTCGCGGACAGACCATGACCGGGTTCCAGTACATGTGGGACAACTATGGTCCGAACGCCGAGGACAACAGGATAGTGCGTGAGTTGGACCAGATGGCAAGGGCCGGTGTGATCACCATGCGACGAGTAATGGAGACGCCGGGTCCTGCGTACCTCTACAAGATCGGTCCTTGTTGCGGTCCTGCCACCCTGCCCCTCTCCAGCGACGACTGGGTCGAGATTCACACTACGGTCCATAAGTACGGGAAGCTGACCACGAAACAGGTGGTAAAGGCCTCCAAAGCCACGGCGCCGATGTGTGGAGCCCGGCAGTATGGGGCCCTCGTATTCACCCAGGACCCCCCATTGACCCCGGAAGAGGTTGACGCTGATCCCTTCTGGCAGGAAACGCTGGCGGCGATAGACAACCAGTCGGACCGCATTAGCCTGGACGCCCTGCGGTCCCAGGGTGGCTAACAGCCTCAGCCTGGTCAGGGACAGTCCCGCCCGTCGTTTCTACGACTCGCTCAGGGGAGCGGAGCGGGCATCCGTAGACGCGGCACTGGAGTACATCAGAGACTTCCCCTTCTGAGCACGGCGACATCATCGCCAAGCGCCTGTTGCCGCCCGTCGTGGTGTACGAGTACACCGATGGCGAGTGGCGTATCTCCTACGGCTTGAGCGTCCTCCCAGACGAGGGTACGCTCCACGTCAGCATCTGGGCCATCGCCCGTGCGTGACCTACTCTCCCTCTCCCCCAGGGAGAGGGCAGGGGTGAGGGCCTACCCCATCGTCGTCCCGGCCTTCGACCCCGGACCCAGGCGCAGTGAGGGGATGACACGCGCCTCTTCCCCTACTCGGGCCCCCCGCTCTACCATAGAACATGGTCTGACGACCAAATCCAACCCCGCCACCGAGGCACCAGGTCAGCCCTATGCCAGAAAGCCGCATCAGGACCAAACGCCCCCGGCCATCCAACCCGGCCAATGCACCCGAACCCCACCGTCATCCCGGCCCAGAACCTGCCCCGTGCTCGGTACGGGGCCGGGACCTAGGGTCGGGGGAGTCGACACCCGCAGATTGGGAGAAAATGAGAGGAAATGAGAGGGACATCGAAAATTCCGGCCTTACCCTTCGCCAGCAGTCCGCCCTCTCGATCATCGCCGCCTCTCCCACCGTGGCTCAGGCCGCCCGCGCCTCCGGGATAGGGGAGAGCACCATCTACCGCTGGATGGAAGACGATGACTTCCGCGGCGAGCTTACCCGCCTCCGCCGGGAGTCAGCCGAGTTAGCCCGCCGGGAGCTCCAGGGGCTCATGCTTCGCAGCGTCTCCGTTCTGGCCGACGCCATGGAGGACCCCGATAAGGCCGTCCGCCTCCGCGCCGCCCGCTACACCATGTCCTTTGCTGTCCGGATTTGCGAGATCGAGGACCTCAGAAAGCAGGTCCAGGAGCTCGAAGAAGTCCTCCCCCTATGGGCTGCCCATACCTCCCCCAAATAGACCTGCCCCCAAGACAGACTTGGAGAGGATCACTATATGAACGCCCTGAGAGCCCGCGTCTACGCCCTCCGCCGCAAGATGGCCCTTGCACTTGCCGTCCTCCGTATCCGCCGCATGGCCGACGAGTTCTGCCTCCAGTGGACCGTTGCCGTCGCCGACCGCCGGACCCTGCCAGGCTGCCATGCCTTCGTCCGCCGGGTGGTCTCCGCCGGCTTCCGGCTCCCCACTTTCATGGCGGTCCACAAGTACCTGAACAGGTGCCGCAGCCAGGACGCCGTCCCCGAAACCGAAGACCTTCTCAACGCCTTCCTCCCCTGGTCCCGGCTCTACCCCCCTCCACGGTTCGGCTAGGCGGCGGCAAGCCCTTCCTCTCTCCCTGGGGAGAGGGCGGGGGTGAGGGGACATCGACCTGCCGTGTGGCGACGGCCCCCGGGCGATGGTATAATTGGGCACTGTGCGATGGGGGCGTGGACACGTCCCCCGGCTCCCAAGTGTCGACCACCGGTACGACCCCTGCGAAAGGCGGTAGGCTATGGCTGACAAAGACATCGCGTTGATGGCCCATCTCATGCGCCGGGCGGGCTTCGGGGCCACCCGGGAGGAGCTGGAGGCCCGGGTGGCCCGGGGCTACGACGCCACCGTGGAAGAGCTCCTGGACCCCTCCGGCCAGCCCGCCGTGGACCGGTATGATCTCCTCCGGTACCACCCCTGGACCTGGAAGCCGGGGACCATCCAGGGCATGGGCGCCGCCGAGTGGCTCTACTTCATGGTCAACACCCAGCGGCCCCTGGAAGAGAAGATGGCCCTCTTCTGGCACCAGGTGTTCGCCACCGGCGTCTCCAAGGTGGACCACTACGACGAGATAACCACCATGGTGGTCATGCTCCGCGAGAAGGGCATGGGCAACTACCGGGAGCTGCTGGTGGAGCTGGCCAGGACCCCGGCCATGATCTTCTGGCTGGACAACAACGAGAACCACGCCGACGCCGTCAACGAGAACTGGGGACGGGAGCTGCTGGAGCTGTTCAGCATGGGCGTGGGCAACTACACCGAGGACGACGTCAGGGAGTGCTCCCGGGCCTTCACGGGGTGGACCATCGAGCCCAAGCTCCCCAGGTTCCCCATAGGCCGCTTCGACTGGCGCTTCGAGTACCGGGAGGAGGACCACGACGACACCGAGAAGACCTTCCTGGGCCACACGGGCCGGTTCAACGGCGAGGACATCATCGACATCATCTGCCGGCAGCCGGCCACGGCCCGCTTCATAGCCCGGCACCTGTACAACTTCTTCGTGGCCGACGAGGCCCAGGTGCCCGCCTGGTCGGTGACCCCGCCCCGGGACCCCGAGGCCGTGGAGACCCTGGCCCAGGCATTCACCGACTCGGGCTACGACATGCGGTCGGTGCTGAGGGTCCTGTTCACCTCGGACTTCTTCAAGGAGGCCCGGTTCGCCCGGCTGAAGAGCCCCGCCGAGGTGGTGGTGGGCACCCTGAGGCTGGCGGGAGGGGCCGAGTTCCCCGCCCCGGGCATCGGCGACCTGTCCCGGCAGCCCGGCTACATGGGCCAGGACCTGCTGAACCCGCCCAGCGTCGAGGGCTGGCACACGGGCACCGAGTGGATAAACAGCGGCTCCCTCATGCGCCGCGTGAACTTCGCCGCCGACCTGCTGGGAGACGCCCAGCGCCCAGGGGTGCAGGCCATCATCCGGAGACTGCAGGACCCGGGGAACGCCTCGCCCGCCGGATTCGTCGACACCTGCCTGGACCTGATGGGCCCCCTGGATGTTAGCGACGACACCCGGCAGGAGCTGGTGGACCACGCCGAGACCGGCGGGCCCCTTGGCTGGAGCACCGAGGAGGAGTCCGGCTCCTCCACCCGGCGGGTCACCGAGATGCTCCAGCTCATCGTCTCCCTGCGAGACTACCACTACGCATAGCGTGCCCGGCATCTCCACTATCAGAAAAGGGCAGACAAGGGCCCAGACAAGGGTTAAGGAGGCACGATGGCTACGACTAAGAAAGACCCGGTGCTGGTCGTACTGCAGCTCTCGGGGGGCAACGACTATCTGAACACGGTGGTCCCCTACAACGACCCCCTGTACTGGGACAACCGCCCCGTGGTGAAGATCCCCGAGGACGAGGTGCTTCCCATACACGGCGGGGTGGGGCTGCACCCCAACATGGGCGCCGTACGTGACATGTACAACGACGGCGACGTGGCCATCGTCCACGGCGTGGGATATCCCAACTCCCCCAGGTCCCACTTCCGGTCCATGGACATCTGGCACACCTGCGAGCCCGACAAGCTGGGCACCGAGGGCTGGCTGGGCAGGGCCACCCGGGACTTGGACCCCAACAAGGAGAACGTGGTAACCACGGTCAGCTTCGGCCCCAGCCTCTTCCGGGCCCTGGCCCTTCCCGGCGTGCCCGTGGCCTGCGTCGATGACCTGGAGACCTACGGCTTCCTCCCCGCCATCTCCCAGGAGGAGCAGCGGAGCAAGATACTGGACCGGTTCGCACGCCTCTACTCCCCGGCCATAGGCACCGGGCCCGTCATGGACTACCTGGGACAGACGGGCCTCGACTCCCTGGCGGGAGCGGACATCCTCAAGGTAGCCCCCGAGCGCTACTCCTCCACCGTGGAGTACGCCGACACCACCATCGCCGGCAAGCTGAAGGGCATCGCCCAGGTCCACCTGGCCGGGCTGGGCGCCAGGGTCTTCTACTGCGACCAGGGCAGCTACGACAGCCACGCCTCCCAGATGGGGATGCACGCCGGGCTGATCAGGGACGCGTCGGATGCCATCGGAGACTTCTTCCAGGACCTGCGGGAGCACGACGCCGCCGACAACGTCATCATGCTCATCTTCTCCGAGTTCGGCCGCAGGACCCACGACAACGGCTCGGGCACCGACCACGGCGCCGCCGGCCCCGTGCTGGTCATCGGAGACCGGGTCAAGGGCGGCCAGCACGGTGACTACCCGTCCATGAAGCCCGTCGACCTCCAGCAGGGCGACCTGGTGCCCCACACCGACTTCCGCTCGGTGTACACCGAGGTGCTGGAGGACTGGCTGGGACTGGACGCCCCCTCCATCGTGGGCGGCTCCTTCGAGAAGCCCGGCTTCCTCGGCTAGAACACCCTGCTCGCGGTCCAGTAGAGGCGGGTGTCAGGCCCGCCTCTACAACTTTCACGCAAAGGGGACGACATGCTTACCAGAACGGTAGCCGGGCGCGTTTTCGACGCCAGCCACTCGGTGGGGCGCAACGCCCAGTCGGGCCTGGGGTTCTACTACCCCGTGGACGCGGCCCTGGGCGAGGGGGACTTGGTCTACGTCCTGAACAGGGGTGGAGAGAACATATCCAACGTCCCCTGGAACCGCACGGCCACCGGCACGAGGATAAGCGTCATCACCATAGGGGACGCCTCCGGCGACGAGGAGCTGCTGGCTGACGTGGGCAGGTACGGCGACGGTGACGGCGAGTTCATCTGGGCGACGGGCATCGCCTCCGACTCCCAGGGCAACCTGTTCGTCACCGACGAGAGGCTCCACCGTGTGTCGGTGTTCGACAAGGACGGGGGCTTCGTTTCCGTCTGGGGAGCGCAGGGAGACGCACCGGGCCGCCTCAACGGCCCCGCGGGAGTGGCCCTGGACGGCGACGGCAACCTCCTCATCGTCGACAGCCTGGGCCACCGGGTCCAGCGGTTCACCACCCAGGGCCGCTGCCTGGGCGGCTGGGGGGAGCACGGCCACGGGGACGGCCAACTCGACACCCCCTGGGGCATCACGGTGGACGCCCAGGGGTACGCGTACGTGGCGGACCACAAGAACCACCGGGTCCAGAAGTTCACCCCCGAGGGCGAATACGCGGCGACCTTTGGAAGCCACGGGGCGGGCCGCGGGGAGCTGACCCGGCCCACGGCCGTGGCGGTGGACCCCGACGGGGATGTCTACGTGTGCGACTGGGCCAACAGCCGGGTCCAGGTCTTCGATCCCGACGGCAGGTTCCTGACGACCTTCATCGGGGACGCCCAGCAGCCCTCCAAGTGGGCCCAGATGAGCATCGACGCCAACGCCGACGTGATGAAAGCCCGACGCCGCGTGTACACCACGGAGCCCGAGTGGCGGCTGGCCATGCCCACCGGGCTGGTGTTCGACCCCGTAAGGTGGCGGCTGCTGATCATGGACACCCAGAGAAGCCGCATCCAGATATACGACAAGGTCAAGGGCTACCTGGACCCCCAGTTCAACCTGTAGGCCCACACGTGCCTTCGATCAGGTTCTCGACTTTGGGGGATGGCGTCATTCACGCACGGCGGGAATCCCCCACGCGGGCATATTGGGTTCGTCCACCGAGACCTGCATATTACCCTCGGCCGAGCATCACTCCCGCCCGAGTACACCCCCGCCCCAAATGTCATTCCGAGCCGCAGGCGAGGAATCTAACGCACGTCTCTTCTGGAATCGACGTTGAAGATTCCTCTCTCCGCTTCGCCCCGCTCGGAATCACCATGGCCTTGCCGGGGGTCACACAAGGGGATGAAAAACGAAGGGGCCTCACCCATCGTCGTTCCGGCGCACGCGGGAATCCATATTGGTGCCTTGGACTCCCGCTTTCGCGAGAGTGACGAAGGGGGTGCTGCGAGCCTATTTTCATGGTAATGACACTGAAGGGTCAGGACATAGGCAGGGGAGCGGACGCAGATTGACCCCCGAAGCGAAAGAGCGCTACATCGACCTGGCGCGGGAGCGTCCGGACATACTGTGCTCCGAAGCGCCCCCGGAGGTGCTGGAGGACGCGTCCCTGGTGGGCGAGCCCACCGAGTTCCACGAGGCCTACTTCGCCGCGGGGTACACAAGCTGGCTGGAGCACCAGCTGGGACGCAGGATCAAGGTGCCCCAGCAGCGGCTGAACAACGCCATCGTAGTCCTGTGGAACCGCGCCTGCGAGCTGCACACCAGCCGCATCCTCGGCCGCCCCGACGACAGGTGGCAGGCCCCCTTCTTTTCCGACGAGGGCCTGTACGGCTAGGGGCCTGGTTTCGGGGTCAGGACCGGCTCACCGGGCCGCCCGCATCTCCCTCCGCAACTCCTCGGTCCGGGCCCGGTCGGCCTTGCCTGTGTCCGGGTCTATGTGCACGCCGTAGTCCCGGCGGGCGCCCTCCACGGAGACGTACCCCTCCAGCACGTCCAGCTCCACCTCCTCCAACTCCCGCTCCAGGGGGTCTCCGTAGCCGCCCCCGCCGCCGGAGGCACAGGCGAACACCCCGCCCTTCTTCATGGACAGGTTGGAGAATTTGGAGGGGGAGGGCAGGTCGAACAGCTCCTGGATGGTCCGGGGATTGCCGTCGTCCACCCGCACGAAGGCGTGGACAGCGCCGCCGCCGCCGCCGAAGATGCCCTTGGGCTTGAGTATGTGGCGGGTGGACGCCGCGCTGAACAGGGCGTCCTCCATGAGCAGGAACTCCTGGTACCCTGCCAGGCCGCCCCGCTGCCTGCCGGGCCCTCCCGAGTCCTGGGCAGCCTCGTAGCCGTGGAACAGCACCGGGTACTCGCGCTCCCACAGCTCCAGGGAGGGTATCCTGGAGTTGTTGCGGGGGTTGGGCGCGACGGCCTCGCCGTCCTTGGTGGCCCGGGCCCCGGCGCCCCCGTGCTGGCTCCAGTACCACACCCACTCCTTGCCCGTCTCCGGGTTGAAGCCCCACCAGGTGGTGTTGTCCCGGTCGCCGTGGCTGGAGGCGGTGACCCGGTCGGGCAGCCACTCGCCGAAGGCGGCGATGGTGGCGTCGCAGAGCACCAGCATGGCGTACCAGCCGGCGGAGACGGGGGCGGGGTAGTTGGGGTTGACGATGGACCCCTCGGGCAGCACCAGGTCGATCATCTCGGTGACGCCCGAGTTGATGAAGCTGCCCGGGTCCACCACGGACATGATGGCCACGTAGATGTTGGCCTTGGAGGACACCAGGCTGGAGTTGACCACGGCGTAGGTCTGGGGGTCGGAGCCGGTGCAGTCTATCTTGATACGGTCGCCTTTCTTCTCCACCTCCACCTCCACGCGCCACAGGTGGTCGGTGTAGCCGTCGGTGTCGATGAAGTCCACGGCCTTGCCCTTGCCATCGGGCATCTCAAGGAGCTTCTGGCGGAAGCGGCGTCTGCCGTAGTCCAGGGCGGCGTCCATGCCCTGGAGGACCAGCTCGAGGCCGTACTTCTCGATGAGGGCCTTGAGCCTGCGCTCGGCGGTGAGGTTGGCGGCCATCTGGGACTGGATGTCGCCCCATATCTGGTGGGGGATCCGCACGTTCTTGAGAATGAAGTCGCGGATGGGGACGCTGACTGTGCCGGCCTCGAAGATCTTGGCGGGGGGGATGTTGAGGGCCTCCTGCACCACGTGGCGGGCGGTGCCGGAGAAGCCGCCGGCGGACATGCCTCCGATGTCGGTCCAGTGGCCCCGGTTGGCGGAGAAGGCGATGAGCCGTCCCTCGTAGAAGATGGGGCGCATTATCATGACGTCGGGCTGGTGGGAGCCGCCCTGGTAGACGTCGTTGAGGATGACGGCGTCGCCCTCCTTGAAGGTGCCTTCGAAGGCGTTTATGCAGGCCATCATGGAGTCCATCATGGTGCCGGCGTGGGTGGGGATGCCCTGGGACTGGGCGACCATGCGGCCCTGGGAGTCGAAGACGCCGCAGGTGAAGTCCAGCCGTTCGGCGAAGGTGCTGGAGTAGGCGGCGGAGGTGGTGCTCTTCATCATCTCTTCGACGGTGGAGATGAGGTAAGAGCGGATGATCTCGGCGGTGAAGGGGTCCAGCTCCTCGACCTTACGGGCGGTGGTCTCGGTGATGGTGGTGCGGATGTTGCCGTACTCGTCCACCTGGGAGGTGCAGCCGTGGGGGAGGAAGATGGTGTTGTCCACCTCCTGGACGATGCAGGGGCTTGGGATGGTCATGCCGTGCCCCAGGGTCTCCCGGTCGTAGACGGGGACGGGGTCGTCGTAGAAGGCGGTCTGTCTGTGGCTCTTGGGTGTGGGGGTCCCGGTGGCGGGTCCTCCGGGGTGTTTGGGAAGCTCCAGGGGTTGGATGGTGCCGGTGGCGGTGGCGTGTATGTTGACCAGCTCTATGGGGTCTCCCAGGACCATGCCGTAGCGTTGGCGGTAGACCGTTTCGAAGGCCCGGTAGACGCCGTCGCGGGTGAGGCCGTTGGGGTCGATGGGCACTCGGATCTCCCAGGACTGGCCGACGTAGCGGGCGTCGGTCATCCAGGAGACCTCGGTGCCCGTCAGGCCGGCCTCCTCGCCCTGGAGCGATGACATGGCCCGGGCTTCGAGGGCCTGGAACTCCCGTTGGAGTGACTCGGGGGTCAGGTCGTCGAGGGCCTGAGAGAGGGTACGGGACTCGGTGTAGGTGAGGTCGGCGGTGAGCATCCCCAGGGCGGAGAGCGTACTGGCGTTGACTGGGAAGAGGACCGACGCGATATCCAGCTCGCGGGCCACGTCTATGGCGTGCTGGGCGCCGGCGCCGCCGAAGGGGATGAGCGTGAACTCCCGGGGGTCGATGCCCTTCTGGACGGTGGTCTGGCGGACGGCTTGGGCCATGTTGACGTTGACGATGTCGTAGATGCCCCGGGCGGCTTGTTGGGTGGGCATGTCGAAGTGCTTTGCTATGGGCGCGATGGCGTTCTCGGCCTGGGAGGGGTCCAGCCTGGAGCGGCCGCCCAGGAAGTTTTCGGCGTCCAGGAGGCCGAGGACGAGGTTGGCGTCGGTGACGGTGGGTTCCGTGCCGCCGGCGCCGTAGCAGGCGGGACCGGGGTCGGCGCCGGCGCTCCTGGGACCGACGCGGAGGGTGCCGCCCTCGTCGACCCAGGCTATGCTGCCGCCGCCTGCGCCGATGGATACCACGTCTATGCTGTCGCTCCTGACGGGGATGGCGAACTCGACGTCGGTGGTGTCCTTGATCTCCGGGGTCCCGCCGCGGATCATGCAGACGTCGAAGCTGGTGCCGCCCATGTCGGCGGTGATGATGTCCTGGATGCCCAGGCGTTGGCCCAGGTAGCGGCAGGCGAGGACGCCGGCGGCGGGGCCGGACTCGACCAGGGAGATGGGGCGCTGTCTTGCGACGGAGGAGGGGATGACGCCGCCCCCGGAGTGCATGTACCTGACGCCGCCGCCCGGGGAGGCGCCTGCGCCCTCCAGGGAGAGGGCGCTCTCCAGACGGTCGACGTAGCCGTAGACCTTGGGCATGGCGTAGGCGTTGAGGACCGTGGTGCTGGCGCGGGGGTACTCGCGTATGCGGGGGTCCACCTGGGATGAGAGGGAGACGTAGGCCTGGGGGGCCTGTTGTTGGAGGATCTCGCCGATGCGCCTTTCGTGGTCGCCGTTGATGTAGGCGTTGAAGAGGCAGACGGCGACGGACTCGACGCCCTTGTCCACGAGGTATTTGACGGCCCCGGCCACCTCGCCCTCGTCCAGGGGGGTGACGACGTTGCCGTTCTTGTCCACGCGCTCGTCGACGCCGACGATGAGGTGGCGGGGGACCAGGGGCTTGTTCCTCTCCCACTGGAGGTTGAAGTTGGTGGAGCGCTGGCCCGTCTGGAGGAGGAGGACGTCGCGGAACCCCTTGGTGGTGACGAGGCCGACCTTGGAGCCGGCGCGCTCGATGACCAGGTTGGTGACCAGGGTGGTGCCGTGGACGAAGTGGGAGACCTGGGCCATGTCGACGCCGGCGTCGCGGCAGGCGTTGAGCAGCCCCTCGTCGGGGGCGGCGGGGGTGGTGGGGACCTTGGTGCGGGAGACGTTTCCGGATGACTCGTCGAAGGTCATGAGGTCGGTGAAGGTGCCGCCGATGTCGACGCCTACTCGTAGCATGTTCTCGCGTTCCTCCTGCAGTGGGTGCTTCTCCAGTGGGTGCTTCTCGCCGGTGGCGGTGCGTGGGCGCCCGGCACGGGCGCCCGTGGGGATTATACACCAAGTGCCGTTCGGAGCGTACCAAGGAAGGCAAGGGCGTGGCCCGCCACCGTCGTCCCGGCGAAGGCCGGGACCCAGGCGCGGGGGATGCTTGCTGCTGGCCAACGTCGTCCCCGCGGAAGCGGGGACCCGGGGCCCACGCGCAGGTTCAGGCGCCGTCGCCGTCGGCGGTGGAGGCAGCGGGGGCCGGGGTGGAGGGGCCCCCGGGGGGGAAGTGGGGCATGACCTCTTCGGAGAGTATCTCCAGCTGGTGTTTGAACTCGGGCCAGGGGGTGCCCTCGGGCCACTGGACGAGTACCTGCTCCAGGCCGGGGTACTTCTCCTGTATCTGGTGGAGGAAGTCGACGAAGTTCTCGGGGGGGCCGCAGATCCAGGCCTTCTGGGCGACGCCGTCCTCGATTCTGGGGAGGCGTGTCGGCGCGCCGGGGGTGCCCCAGGGGCGGCCGTTTTCGTCGGCGTAGCGGACGAAGCCGAAGGGTGCGAACCACTTGTAGCGCTCGTCGTGGCTGTCCCGGACGCGGCGGAGGGCCTCCTCCTGGGTGTCGGCGAAGTAGAAGCCCACGCTGAGGGCCATGTCCTCCCCGAGCTGCAGCTCCCTGCCGTGCTTGCGGCAGGCGTCCTGGTACTGGTGGAAGATGGAGTCGACGAGGGTCTCGCCGGTGAGGGCGACCATGGCCTTGATGCCCTTGCTGGCCATGTAGTCGATGGACTTGCCGCTGGCGATAGGCTGCCAGATTTCGACGGGGCGGTTGACGGGCCTGGGGACGAGGGTGACCTCTTCCAGGTCGTAGCCGCGGTAGGGGACGTTGGGGGGTATGGTGTAGTGCTTGCCCCGGTGGGAGAAGGAGTCCTGGTTGAAGGCCTTGAGGATTATCTCCATCTGCTCTTCGAAGAGCTCTCGGTTGGCGTCGTTGTCGATGACGGGTGCGCCGAAGGACTCGACCTCGCGGGAGTGGTAGCCGCGCCCGACCCCGAAGATGACGCGGCCCTGGGTGAGGATGTCGGCCATGGCGTAGTCCTCGGCGAGGCGGATGGGGTGCCACATGGGGACGATGTTGAAGGCGCAGCCGAACTTGAGGCGTTGGGTCTGGGTGGCGAGGTATGTGCCGAGGAGTATGAGGTTGGGGAGGCACTCGTAGCCTTCGCGCTGGAAGTGGTGCTCGGCGGTCCACATGCAGTAGAAGCCGCGGTCGTCCATGAGCTTGGCGAGGTCGGTGGCGTGGCCGAGGGCCTGGATGAGGCGCTCGTTGGGGAACCTGCGGTCGTTGGCGGGGGTGCCGTCCCTGCCGATGTTTTCGAGCTCGATCTGGCCGACGTAGAGGACGGAGAACTTGTCGATCATGGGCTTGACTCCGCGGGCGGTTGAGGTGCGGCGCTAATTATACCACGCTACCTGTGCCATGGGCCCTCGTAGATGGTGGTGCCGGGGTTCCGGTAGGCGACGCGGGCGAGGCCGTCTTGCACCATGCGGTCGAACTTGGCCAGGGCCTCGGGGGGGTAGTACGTGCGCTCCAGGTCGCCGAGGACGACGTAGCGGACCTGGTAGGCGGCGAGGAGCTCCAGGGTGCGGTCCAGGTTGGTGGTGGCGTACATCTCGGTGACGACGGCCGTGCGGCGGCGGACGGTGTCCTGGTACTTCATGCGCTGCTGGACCTGGTGCCAGGGCCATCCCAGGACGGTGGGGAGGCCGGTGTGGTTGGCGATGCGGCTGCTCCAGTTGTACTGCTCGCCGTGGGCCTCCAGGACGACGGGGGAGCCCTGGACGTTGTCCTGGAGCCAGCGGATGGCTTCGTAGTCCCACCTGAGCTCGATGGGGGGTCCCTCCCGGGAGTAGACGGCGCGTTGCATGAAGTCGGCCCCGTCCAGGGTTACGGTGGATGTGTCGAACCTGTTGGCCAGCCGGGACTTGGTCCCCAGGACTGGGTAGGTGAAGCTGGCCGCCAGGGTTATGAGGAGCACGGCCACCCAGGCAACCCGGGCGGGGGAGAGGCGGCGGAGGGAGAAAGCGCCCACGCGGGCCAAGTAGTACAGGGCGTAGGCCGAGGCCAGGGCGAAGAGGACCCACACTTCCAGGTAGTACTTGAAGAGGGTGTTCATGCGGCCGATGTCGTCCTGGACTCGGACGAACTCGACGCCGATGGCGATGAGGGCGCCCATGATTATCAGCGCCAGGGGGAGCAGGGTGTAGGGGACGGGCTCCCGGCGCTGGCCCCGGCCTTGCCCCCGGCCTTGCCCCCGGCCCTGCCCCCGGCCCTGGAGGAGGGCGTCTCCCGCGGCCCACAGGGCCAGCACTAGGATGAGGCACATGAGGGCCGCGGTCCAGTATCCGGCGGCCCCCAGGTAGGCGGCGGCGAGGACGCCTGCCACGGCCACGACGGCGGCCCACGAGACGCTCCCCAGGTCCGGCAGGATGCCCCTTCGCCCGGCGGGAGGCGTCGCGGCGTCCCGGGAGCGGAGGGAGGCGGCCCCCGCCGAGACGCGCGCGGCGGCGGTTCGCGCCGCGCCGAGGATGCGGCCGCGGGACAGGTACGCCAGGAAGCTGACGATGAGGAACAGGAAGAGGCCGTGGATGCCCAGGAAGTTGTGCAGCGGGGTCTGCCACCTTGCCACGTCGATGCCCGTAGGATAGGGCTGGTAACTGTCGTGGAAGGGGAGGAAGGCGAGGACCCCGATCACGACGGTGGCGGCGGCCAGGGCGGCGAACCTCAGGGCCATGGCCGGCGGCGTGCCCGCCTTCAGGTACACGGCCGCGGCCAGGAGGGCCAGCGACAGGAGCACGTAGGCCGGGTAGTCCCAGCTATTGATGGCCCACAGGGCGCCCACTGCCACGCCCAGGGCCGTCACAGCGGCCGCGACCCACCGGCGTCCTCCGTCTTTCAGTCCCACCAGCAGGCTGAACCCCAGACCCAGGGCCAGGAGGGTGAAGGGTATGACGATGAGGTGCGCGTGGAGGTCGGCGAAGAGGAAGGTGAAGAAGGGGAACTCGGTGATGTGGTGGCCGATCTCGGGACCCCGGTCGCCGGGGAGCCAGAAGGTGAGGGCCGAGGGGGTCACCTCGTCGGACACGGGGAGCATGCGGCTGCTGCGCCAGAAGTCCGAGATGTGGGCCAGGGAAGGGAAGTCCTGGCCGCGGAACACGGTGTCGAACCCGCCCCGGACCACCTGGACGACCTGGTCCAGGTTGCCGGCCACGGCCACCAGCAGGCCTCCCATGACCCCGGCGGCGACGGGCCCCCAGGCCACACCCGTCCGCCAGGACCTCCAGGCCATGCCCAGCCAGGCGCCGGCGGGCCGCCACCAGGGCTCAACGACCGAAGGGGCCTCGGAGGACGCCGCCCTCGACGGGGCCCCGCTACCCTCCTCCAGCGGGGAGGATGCGGCGGGCGCATCCCCGTCTCCCCCGTCCCTGGGCCCGGCGGCCCCGAGCCCGGCAGTAATGTTGTACACCAGCGAGTAGGCGGCGGTGACGGTGAGGGCGAACAGCATGGGCACCGCAAGGTTGTAGGCCACCGAGGGCACGATGCCCGTGGCCTTGACGAAGGTTGCCACGACGAACTGCCCCCAGTAGTAGTAGTTCAGGTACCCCCCGGCAAACCACGGGTCGTAGGGGGGCATGTAGGCGGACCGGAGCACGGCGTTCAGGTAGGCGAAGTCCATTGGTTTCTCGCCGCCCAGGTACGGGTGCCACAGGTCCGGGTTGGCGGCCCTCACCGCCACGAAGGCGAGGAACGCCGCCAGGAAGAGGGCCTCGCCCACCGCCAGCAGCCTCCAGCTCCGGCGCAGGAAGTCCCGGACCTCCTGCCACCGGGTCGCCAGCACGGCGAGGGAGAGGGAGGCCACGGCCAGCACTCCCACCAGCACCGAGACCCTGGAGAAGCTCATCCACCCGAGGCTGGCCAGCAGCCACGCTACGTAGGCCACGCCCAGGATGCCCAGTATCCTGGCCAGGACCATGCCCCGGTCCGGCAGCGGGCGGAACAGGAAGAGGGCCAGGGGCAGCGCGGCCAGGTAGATCAGCTCCAGCAGGAGGAGCCAGGCCAGCACCGGGACCGCGTTGGTCCAGCTATCCCGGCCCACGATCTCCGACCAGGTGCCGCCCTCCCTCTGCTGACGCTCGAGCTCCGGGCCCATCATCAGGCCCAGCTCCCGGCCGCCGTCGGGCAGGCCCTCGGTCAGGAGCAGGAACAGCCGGTCGCGGGAGAACCTCCCGTCGTTTCTGAACAGGATCACCTTGGGGTGGTCGTATCCCACCACGTTCTCGTCGGCGTAGCCAAGGTCCAGCGTGACCCCCCCGGGGGCCATCGCCGCTATCGACTCCGGCTCCGGGATGCCCGCCCGCCCGAAAGTGTCGTCCACCAGGGACACCCCGAACAGGCGGGGGTAGGTGGTGAAGACCGCCTCGGGCACGTATCCCAGCTCCCCGGCGAAGAGGAGACGGTAGTACCGGGAGCTCATGGGGTACCGCTCGGGCACCCTGGAGACGCTGCCGTAGGTGCGGTTGCTGTAGAAGACCAGGTAGTCTCCCCGGTCCAGGTGCTCGGCGATGAGGGCCATCTTTCCATGGTCGTCGGGGTCGTAGATGGGTACCTGCCGGACGGCGTACTCGTAGATGTCGGGAATGCCCTCGTCCCAGTGGTTGTCGGTGACGATGGTGGAGCCCCGGGGCACGTTCTCGTTGATCCACCGGGACGCCTTGATGGCCGGATGCGGGTCCCGGTAGACGCGCTCGAAGGCCAGGGCGTACAGCCCCGTGCCCAGGACGACGATGACGGTCAGCACGATTGCCCCCTTGGGCAGGTGCCTGCACGCCAGCCCGGCGACGGCAGGGAGCCGGCGGCCCTCGGCCGCCACCCGCGCCGCCAGACCTCTGGAACCGTCGATGGACCACATCAGCATCGACGCGCCCATGAGGATGAGGAAGGGCATCAGGGGGAAGGTGTACCGGAGGAACTTGACCTCGAAGCTGGCCAGCATCAGGAAGTTGGGCACGACCCACGCCAGGAGCAGGAGCTGGCCCGGCCGGGACGGCCCTCCCCGGATGGCATGCCACGCGGTGAAGAGGAGTCCCGCCCAACCCACGATGCCCAGCGGCAGCCCCAGGCCCCACACCGTGGTCTGCTTCAGCTCGTACAGGAAGGGCGTCGAGTCTATGTACTGGACCGTGAACGGCACCGTCCCCGCCGTCCGGGCCATGTTCGCCTGCCACGAGGTCTCGCCGATGAAGTCGGTGAAGTCCATCAGCGCGTAGGGCATGGTGACGGTGAAGACGCCCAGGGCAACGGCGCCCGCCACGGCGGCATGTCCGGCTACCTGGACCACCTGCGCCGAGGAGGGCCGGGCCCACCCGCCGCCGGAGTCCTGGAGCAGCCGGTACCCGTAGGCCACCGCCAGGGGCAGCACCAGGGGCAGGACGCTCACCTTGGGGGCCACCGCCAGGCCTACGAAGACCCCCAGGAGCAGCGAGTCCCGCAGCCTGCGGCGCTCCATCATCCTGAGCATGGCCCAGAAGACCGTGGTCAGGAAGAAGACCGACAGGGGCTCGGGCCGGTAGAAGTGGGCGTGCTGGATGTGTACCACGGCCAGGGCAACCAGCGCCGACGCCAGCAGGCCGACTCCACGGCCCCATATCCGCCGGCCCAGGACGTAGGCCATGAACACCGTGCCCACGTCGGCCAGGACCATGATGCTGCGCCCGGCGTACCCCATGGCCAGCAGGGAGCCCATGTCCGTGAACGGCTCCACCACGAACCTCACGGCCACGATGAGATAGATGAGGATGCTGCCCAGGGGGAACCACTGGGGGTTCAGGGGGCTCTCGTCGGCGTCGAAGAAGGTCAGGACCGAGGGAAACCCGGGCTCGGTCTCCGGACGGTCCCTGAGGCAGTCCAGGTGGCCCGGGGCCTGGGTCAGCACCCGGTACATGCAGTCCGACTGCATGTATATGGATCGCTCGTCGGGATGGAAGCCGTAGCCCTGGTCCCATCCCATCCCGTGGACGCGCAGGCCCAGGGCGACCAGGAGTATGACGGGCAACAGGAGCACGGGAGACATCCCCGACAGACGCTCCTGAAGCCTAGGCCAGTGCATTCACACCTCTGGATGTACTCGCAATGGACGGGACTATTCTACCAACCCCATATACGACGGTAAACAAAATGAGGATGCGGGACCGCCGCTACGCGGTCCCCCTCCCGTCATGGCCCCACACGGTCCCTCTCCCGTCTTCCCATAAACGGTCCCCCTCCTGTCATTCCGAACGGAGCGAAGCGTAGTGAGGAATCTATCCGGGCCGGCGAAGACAGGGCCCGTGGCTCTATGGCGTGGAGTGCTCGCGGCAGGGGCCCTCGGATTCCTCGCCTGCGGCTCGGAATGACAGGGAGGGCGGGGGCGTCCCTCAAGTGCGCTCAGGGCCGTGAAGCAGGGGCGGATTCCCCACGCCGAAGGGGACGCCGGCCGGATAGGGCGGGTCTGCCCTGGAAGCTAGGACTCGGCCCTCGCCTCCAGCTTGTCCAGGCGGTCCTTCAGCTTCCGGTTCTCCTCCTGAAGCTTCTCCAGGTCCTCCCGGAGCTTCCTGGCGTCGTCACCCCGGTCCCGGCCCCTTCTTATGGCGGCGATGGCCTCCCTGCACCTGCGGACCACCCGGCCGTCCAGCTCCCCGTCGATGCGGCGCGACAGGGCCGGCACCGCCCTGTCGTCCTTCAGCTCCTGCAGCGCGTCTATGGCCCTGATCCTGGCCCGCAGCCACGGGTCGTCGACGAAGTCCTGCAGGAACTCCACCACGTCCCTCTTGCCCTCTCCCAGCTTCCCCAGGCAGGCCAGGGCCGCCTCCCGGGCCCGGCTGGGGCGCCCGTAGGCGGCCCACTCCCTGGCCAGGGGGATGGCCCGCTCGTCCCTGAGGGCGCCCAGACCGGCGAAGGCCTGGACCGTCATGACGTCGTTCACTGACGGCCTGCCCAGGGCCGCCGTCACCAGGTCGAAGGCGCCGGGCCGCTCGGTCCTGGCGACGGCCCGGGCCGCCTCGGCCTCCACGAAGTAGCTGGCGTCGGACTCCAGCAGGGGCGCCAGGGCATCCATGGCGGCTTGCTCCTTGAACTCTCCCAGGGCGGCGACGACGGCCCGCCGGGCCTTGGGATGTGGCACGCCCAGGCACTCGATGAGGGCATCCATCGCGGCCGAGGACCTTACCCTTGCCAAGGCCCGGGCCGCCTGGGCCTGCACGCCCCAGAAACCGTCTTCCAGGACGGCCCTCTTCAGGGCCTCGATGCAGTCGGGCGAACCGGTCTTGCCCAGGTCCTGGGCCGCCTGCACCCGGCCGATCACGTCCTCGTCGTGCCGGAGCTGGTGGAGCATCATCTCCTTGGGCCGGTTGAAATCCAGGGTCTTGAGGCAGCGGTAGCCTGGGTCGAAGCTCACCATGACCGGCTTCTCCTCCAGGGAGAAGTGGAAGGTCTGCTGGGCCTCGGAGATGGTGATGCGACGTGAGTGCCTTCCCGTCGACGTCACGAAGACCAGGTCCACCGGAGCGCGGAACAGGGGCGTGAGGTCGTCGACCGTCTGGGTCTGGGAGACGGATACCTGGGCAGAGGAGGACTCATCGTCCCAGGTGTAGGCCACCTTCAGGTCGGGGTGTCCGCCCATGTAGACCCACTGGCGGAAGAACCAGTCGAGGTTTCTCCCCGTCGCCTCGTCGATGCACCGCTGGAGGTCCTCGGTGGTGACGCTCTTGCCCCGGCAGGCCTGGCAGTAGTGGGCCATCGCCTTCCAGAACAGCGCGTCTCCCAGGACGGAGCGCAGCATGTGAAGGACCAGGCCACCCTTCTCGTACAGGTGCCGGTCGAACAGGTCCACCGGCTGGTTGTAGACGCGGCTGACGATGGGCCTGCGGTAGCTGCCCGAGTCCTCTTGCAGGTAGGTCTGGGCGTCCTGGTATACGCCGTAGCGGAACTCGTCGACGCCCAGGTCGTGCTCCTTGAACAGGAGGTCGAAGTAGGTGGCGAACCCCTCGTTGAGCCAGCCGTGGGCCCAGTCCCGGCAGGTGAGCAGGTCGCCCCACCACTGGTGGGCCAGCTCGTGGGCCACGATGCTGTCGGTGGAGAAGTCCAGGTGGGCCCGCTCGTCGTGGAGGAGGGAGTCGGTCATGGTGGTGGCTGAGGTGTTCTCCATGCCGCCGAAGATGAAGTCGGCCACCGTCACCTGGGAGTACTTGGCCCACGGGTAGGGTGTGCCGATCTTCTCGGCGAAGAACCGCATCATCTTGGGGGTCTTGTCGAAGGCTCGGCGGGTGTCCTCCTCCCGGCCTGGAGGCGAGTAGTAGACGATGGGCGTGCCGTTCCACTCCTCCCGTATCTCGGTGTATTCCCCCGCCACGAGGGACATCAGGTACGTGGGGTGCTCGGTCTCCTGGGCCCAGTGGTAGGTCCTGGTGGAGCCCTCCTCGGTGACCCCGGCCAGCCTGCCGTTGGACACGGTGTTCCACTCCCTGGGGACCGTGACTATGACCTCGCTGGTGAACCGCTGGTTGGGGGAATCGTAGCAGGGGAACCAGAAGCGGGAGTCCTCGTCCTCCCCCTGGGTCCAGACCTGCCGAGGCCGCTCGGGATAGCCGTCGTCGGGGGCGTTGAAGTACAGCCCCCTGCGGGGAGTGCAGGAGTAGGCGATGTGGATGGTCGACTCCTGGCCGGAGCCCAGCGCCGCGCCCAGCGCCACGCGGAGCTTGCCGTCCTCGTGGGTGTGCTCCAGGGCGGCGCCCCCGGCCGAGGTCACGCCGGCTATCCGCAGTTCCACGGCGTCCAGCTCCACGACCTTCAGGCCGTCGTTGATGGCGGCGAAGGTGTGGGACGCGGTGCCGCCGAGGGACTGTCCCTCGGGGTCCAGGGTGATCTCCAGGCGGAGGTGCTTCAGGTCGAACTCCCGGTCCCGGGGCCAGTGGGCCTGGTCTCCGGGGAGGGCGAAGGGGCCCCTCTCCCGGAGCCCTTGGGAGTAGAGCCTTCCGCAGGAAAGCTCGGTCCATTCTCGCAGGTCGTCTCGTGTGTCCAAAGCGCGCTCCTCGGTCGAGGCTCAGGGCATTCCGGCGGGGGAAGGCAACCGGGCTTCGGGCGGACCGCAGGCTTCCGGGGGCACCGTGCCCTAGGCCCCGGCGCCGTCTGGCCCTTCGGCGGGAGCGAGGACGGCCCGCAGGAACTGCAGCTCGAGCTGCAGCATAGGCGCCATCGCCGGCGACTCCAGCCTGGTCAGGAGCTTGAGGTGCCCGCCGAGCTTGGACACAAGCTGGCCCTTGGCCTCCTCAGGGCTCCGCCCGAACCCGTGGAGCTTGTCCAGGATCCGCTCGAACACCCAGTAGGCGTCGAAGGTGTCCGATACGATGACCGGTATCTCCCTTGTCAGCCTCCAGGGCGAGTCCGGAGGCGTGTCCGATGGACGCAGGCGTTCCACCAGGACCGGGCCCACCTCCGTCTGGCTCAGGTGGTCGTAGGCCCTGCGGGGCCTGCTGGCGTCGTGGGCGGTCCATTCCAAGCCCGAGGGCAGCGCCGCCGAGCTGAGGGAGAAGCCGTCGCCGGCGTCGCTCATCCCGTCTCTTCCTCGATCTCCCAGGCCTCCAGCACCTGCCGGGGCAGGGAGATGGGGCCGATGGCGCTCTCGTACTCCCGAACGTGCTTGCGGGCGAGCAACGAGATGGCCTTCAGGAGCTGGGGGCTGACCTTCACCTTGGCCCTGAGGATGGGCTCCCTGTCCTCCTGCAGCTCGCCGAAGAAGAGGACGCTGCCGTATAGGCCGCTGAAGATGTGAAGGGAGTCGGCGTAGAAGCTGGCCGGTTGGTGGGACTGGTCGTAGTACTCCTCGGGCGAGTATTCGCCCTGGGGCTGAAGGGGAGGGTGTTCGGTCGCCATGGCACCTCCGGCCCGCGTTTGCGGGCACCTCATTGTACACCAGTGACGCAGGCGACAGGAAGTGGGCGGATGGGGGCGTGGAGGTAGAGGACTCTAGGGCCCGACCGGGCGGGCCTCCATCATGCGCTGAGGGCGGACTCGGACCCGCGCCTGGCCAGGTGGTAGTCGCCCACGGCGATGGCGGTCCACTCGTGGGAGCTCTTGCCGATGCCCAGGAGGCCCCACCGGTTCATCACCTCGTAGGAAAGCTCCTCCTTGGTGGCGTTGGCCCTGCCCAGGATGGCCTCTCTGACCTCCCGGATCTGGTAGACGTGGTAGCTAAGGCCCAGCTCCGCCGCCCAGTTCTCCAGGGTGACGTTCAGCATCTCCAGCCCCTGCTGCTGGTAGGGAAGCTGCAGCGCCATCGGCTTGCCGCACACCACCTCTATGGGCCGCCACTCTCCCACCATGCGGGTGAGCTCGGCCTTGATCGCCTGGACCCGCTCGGACACCTCCACGCGCTTGGGCCGGTTGTGGGCGATGATGATCCCGGTCTCCACCAGCAGCCACGACTCGATGGGCGACGTGGAGAGGGCCAGGGATGGCGGTCCATCCCCCGGGACCTCTTCGGGCTCCACGGAGGGCTCCAGGGGCTCGTGGGAGAAGACGGCCCATCCCGTGACGGTGGTGGTGGGGTCGATGGATATTATGACGGCCATGGAACCCTCTATTGGACGGGTCTCTCGGCGTTGACACCAGTCCTCCTCTATACACTATACGCGGACAACTCTATTGAAGGACTTCTTTTTCGGGCCGTCCTTTTCCCTGTTCCGCGTCCTAACCGAGGGGGCGCCGGCCCCGGCGCCCTCTTGCTGGAGAAGTTGGCTCCATGGCAGGGCCCCGTACTGGTAGGTCCCGCACTGCAGGCACTGCCAGTCCTCCTCTTCCATGAACAGGTCTCCGCCGCATTTGTCGCATCCCTTCAGCCAGAACATAGCATTCCCTTTTCCTGTGTGATGTTGGGCTCTCGGTGGGGCCCCTGGCCCACGAGAGCACCCTAACATTGAAATATTAATAATTAGTTAAGGAATAATAACCCCCGCGAAACCAAGGGGAAACTGCGGCCATACGAGAATGTTAATAGACCGTTTGTTCGTTAAGCAAGGCCCGGATGCCGACGTGTCCGGTCTTGCCGGGCGTGCGGTCCACCTCGTACAGTTGAGATAAGTCGCGCGGCTACCGGGCAGCGGGCCGCGCGACGCTTTACCTTCTACGGAGGTGGGGCTGGTGGCACGGCGCAGGCCCGGGACCGAGGGATGGCTCGCTCTGGCGGCGGTGGCGGCCGCCGTCGCCCTCATGGCCCCGGTACCTATGGCGGCGGAGGGGCCAGCGCTCGGTCTGAGCGGCTAGCGGAGGTCCCTCTTGAGCACCTTGCCGGCGGCGCTCATGGGCAGCGAGTCGCGGAACTCCAGGACCCGCGGCCGCTTGTAGGCGGCCAGATGCCCGCCACACCAGTCCAGCAGCTCTCTTTCCAGTTCCCGCCGGCCGGACAGGTACTCCTCCCTGAGGACCACGACGGCCTTCACCGTTTCGCCGCGGTACTCGTCCGGGGCGCCCACGACGGCAGCCAGCTTCACGGCGGGGTGCCTGTACAAGACCTCCTCCACCTCCCGCGGCCACACCTTGAAGCCCGCCGCGTTGATCACGTCCTTCTTCCGGTCGACTATGTAGAAATAGCCCTCTCCGTCCGTGCGGGCCAGGTCGCCCGTATGGAACCACCCTCCGGCCATGGCCTCCTCCGTCTCTCGTGGCCGGCGCCAGTACCCGCGCATGACCTGGGGCCCCCGGAGCACCAGCGCCCCCACCTGGCCGATGGCCAGGGGCGTAGCCCCGTCGTCGGGGTCCACGATCATGGCGTCGGTGTCGGGCAGGGGCACGCCCATGGACCCCTCCCGGGCCATGTCCGGCGGGTTGGCGTGGGTCAGCGGAGCGGTCTCGGTCAGCCCGTACCCCTCGACCAGGACGTTCCGCCCGACCAGCTCGTCGAAGGAGCGCTTCACGGATGGGGGAAGGGACGCCGCGCTGGTCCGGCTGTGGGTGAGGGAGGTCAGGTCGTAGGCCGCTGCGTCCTCCACGTCCATGACGGCGATGTACATGGTGGGGACTCCCGGGAACCGGGTGGCCCTATAGTCCTGGATGGCCTGGAGGACGCCCCGGGCCCGGAACCGCCTGAACAGGACCATGGTGCCCGCCACCGAGACGGGCACGCTCATGGCGCCCGCGATCCCCCCGATGTGGAACAGGGGAAGGCACGAGATGAACACCTCGGCCCCAGCCTCGTAGCGGTACCAGCGGGCGAACTGGGCGGCGTTGACCACCAGGTTCCGGTGGGTCAGCATAGCCCCCTTGGGCACGCCGGTGGTGCCGCCGGTGTAACAGAGCATGGCCAGGTCGGTCTCCGAGTCGACGTCGGGGAGGCGTGCCCCGGCCCGTCCGCCGGCGACCAGCCGGTGGAATCCGTCGGGGCCGTCGTCGCCCACGACCACGACCCCCTCGACGGCGGTGTGGTGTCGGACCTCCTCGACGATGGGCAGCAGCTCGGCATCGCAGACGACGAGACGCGCCCCCGAGTCCTCAAGCTGGCCCGCCAGCTCCCGGCCGCGGTACATGGGGTTGCAGGGGACAACCACCGCGCCGGCCCTGAGGATGCCATAGAAGGACGCAACGAGCTCGGGCGAGTTATGTAGGAAGTGGGCCACCCGGTCCCCCCTGGCGATGCCCATCTCCGCCAGGGAGGAGGCGAAGCGACCGGACATCTCCCACAGGGCCCGGTACCCGGTCCTGGACAGCTCCCGGAGGCCCTCCCCGTCGTAGTAGACGACCGCGTCCCGGTCGGGGTGCCGGGCCGCGGCGTCCTCCAGGTATGTATGCAACGGGTGGGTCGGGTAGAGCAGCCCATCCCGCATCTCGGGAGGGTACAGGGACAGCCAGGGCCTCTTCCCAGCCCCTTCACGGGACGGGGCGCCGGAGGGCTGGGAGGCCGGGGAGTCGGAGTCGTCGCGCAACTGGCTGGGCCCCTGGCGCCCTAGACGGGGCGGACGAGCTTCATGGCGAGCTCGGGGGCGCGAAGCCCCGTTCCAGCCGGGCCATCGTCTCGTCCTGCTGCCGGACGTACTCCTCCATCTCCAGGACCTGCTCGTCCTTCAGGTGGGCGTAGCGCCGCTGCAGGGCGGCGTAGTCGCGGATCGTCGCCTTACGGGGGATCCTCGCCCGGGAGAACACGCCGTCCTTCCACTCGTACAGGGGCCAGACTCCGCACTCCACCGCCAGCCGGGAGACGTCGATCCCCTTATCGTCGTCGTACCCCCAGGAGGGGTTGCAGGGGGTGAGTATCTGGATGAAGGCGGGCAGCCTGGTGACCGCGGCCTTGATCTTCCGCTCCAGGTCGGCGTGATGAGAGGTGGAGGCGGTGGCCACGTACTCGGCCCCGCTGAACATGAGCATCAGGGGGAACTGCTTCCGGCCCCGGGCCTTGCCTGCCGGCCGGACTCCGGTGCGGGCCAGGAGGTCCGTGCTGCCCGTGGAGTGGCTGCCGCTGGCGGCGTGGGCCTGGTTGTCGCACACGACGTGGAGGTACCTGTACCCCTGCTGGAAGGCCGTGGCCATGTCGGCGAGGCCCATGTCGATCTGGCCGTCGCCGTCGATGACGACGATGGGCCGGTCGATGCCCCTTATCTCCATGGCGGTGCGCATGGCCGCACAGGCGCTGTCGTGGGTCCCCAGCCCGCTGCGCTGCAGGAAGTCGCGCCCGATGCCGCAGCCCTGGCCGAAGACGATGGGGTCCTGGTCCGCCAGGGTCTCGAAGATGACCTGCATGACCAGGCGGGTGGCGAGGTTGGATGGGCAACCGGGGCACTGGTTGGCGGTAACGTTCATCCAGACCCGCTTCTCCTCGGTCTCCATCATCATTTTGGGCATGGGGCCCTCCCGTTCTCCACCGGCCGGCGGTCCCGGACCGGCTGCGGTCCTTCCCTGATTTTGCTCAGAGCGCGCTTGTGCTCAGAACGCGTCGCGGGCGCTATCTGCCAAGATCGGCCAGTCTCCTGGCCAACATCTCTTCGTCCTCTATGACGTCGAAATGCCAGGCCTGGGTCTCGTCGATGCGCCCCTTGTCTAGGCCGCGGTAGGCCTCCTCCACCATGTAGGCCACGTCGTGATATGTAACGTCCCTGCCCCCCAGGCCCACGGTACGGCCCATTACCAGGGGCGGGTCGCGATGCCCGAAGAGGGCGCTGCGCAGGTCATGGTAGACGGCGGCCACGGTGTTCCTGTCCAGTACGACCGCCACCCGGGCGTTGGCCAGCTCCCGCATCAGCTCCTCCCCCGGGAAGGGGCGGTAGGTGCGCACCTTGATCAGGCCGACCCTTCGGCCCCGGTCCCGCAGCTGGTCTACGGCAACCCGCGACGTGGCTACGAAGGACCCCATGGCCACGATGACCACGTCGGCGTCCTCGGTCCGGTAGGTCTCTATGAGGCCGCCGTAGCCGCGGCCGAAAATCTCCTGGTACTCCTTGTGGACCGCTACGATCTTCTCCTTGGCGGTCCGGTTCAGCGCCTGGTCGAGCTGAAAGCGCCTCTCCATGTACTCCCGGTCCACGTCCACGTAGCCGTAGCCGCTCATCCGGGCGCTGGAGTAGTAGCCGGAGAAGTCCATGTTCTTGAGGAAGTCCAGCTCGGGAGGCAGCTGGAAGGGGGGCAGGAACCTGTCCACCTGCTCCCGGGCCGGCAGGACCACCGGGTAGCTGTTGTGGGACACCTCCCAGCCGTCGTAGGTGACGAACGACGGTATCAGCACCGAAGGGTCCTCGCTCACCTTGTAGGCCTGGAGTATCGTGTCGAACACGTCCTGGGCGTTCTCGCAGTGGTAGTGCAGCCAGTGTATGTCCCGGTACATGATGGTGTCCTGGTCGTCGGTGCGGACGACGGCCGGCGGCTCCAGGGCCCGGTGGGCCACGGTGATGACGATGGGTATGCGGGCGTAGGAGGCGAAGATGAGCTGCTGGGCTGCGTAGAGCAGCCCCTCGGAGTTGGTGGCGAAGGAGCAGCGCACCCCCGACTGGGTGGCCACGCACTGGGCGTTCATGACGCTGCGCTCGTTCTGGAGCTCGATGACACGGGCGTCCAGGTCTCCCCGGGCGATCATGCGGGAGCACTCCTCGCCCACCTCGTCCGAGGGGCCGATGGGGAAGAAGCACAGCACCTGGACCCGGGCCATCTTCAAGGCCTCGGCAGCCGCCTTGTTGCCCGTGAGGGCCGTGCGTCTGGCTGTGGGCGGAGAGCTCACTCTATTCTCCGACGGCCTCGCGCCCTAGACCACGCGTGCCACGATAGTTGCGATGATGGAAGCAGCCACACCTCCGAAGAGGGCCAGAAGGAGGAATGACAACCGGTCTATCCGGGCTTCGACCCGGTCCATTCGAGCCTCCAGCCGGTCCATCCGGGCGTTTAGCTCGGTGCGCAGGGCACGCACTTCCTCTTCCAGATTTCCCAGTCTCCGGTTGATCTGGTCGTAGGCGCCCTCCAGGCGGGCCATGCGCTCTTCTATAGATGAGGGGCTCGTCACTCTACAATCATACCCTATCAGCCCGGCGCCCTGTAGCCTGCGCGGCCGGCCCGCTTCATGGCCTCCATGGCCTCATCCGGAGACAGCAGGGGCGAGGTCTTGAAAGCGCTTATGGCCCCCGTCGCGGTGGCCGCCATCGAGAATGCGGCCGCGCTCACGTTGTCGGGGAAGTCGGCGATGAACACCACGTCGTCCTCGCCCAGGACGAAGTCGAAGGACTCCAGCCTGCCGCCCAACCCCTCGATGACGGGTCGGACGGCTGCGGCCCGGTCCTCGGGGTTCTTCATGAGGTCCGCTATTCCCCGGTTCGAGTACGACGCCCTTACGAGATAGCGTGGCATCGGACATCTCCTCCTGTATCGTCTAGGCCGCCCGCCTACTCCAGGTCGGCCTGGGACCCGTCCATGGTGTACCGGTCCTTGCCGTATATCTCGTCCAGGTGGGGGCCCATGGTGACCTCTTCGTAGGAGGGCCGCTCCTTCAGCACCTGGTCCTCGTCCACCATGGTGAGGGCCGAGCCCACGCAGACGGCGGCGCAGATGCCGCACCCACGGCAAAAGTCCACGTCGATGCGGTACCCCTGCTGTGGCAGGCCCTCTCGAACGATGAACCCGGTGCCGTCGGGGCACATCACCTCGCTGATGCAGACGTTGGGGCATATGCACTTGCCGTCTTCGCATACGGGTATCTTGTCTCGCCAGACGAAGGGGCTGCCCTTGCGATACCCGGGCAGCAGGTCGTAGCGGTCGAACCGGTAGTGCTGGGTAAGGTCCTCTACCCTGGCGTGCCGGAACCCGGAAGGCGAGTTGCCCGGGTCGACCTTGACGCCGCCGATGGCCCTCACCGATTCGTACGCTTCGACGGCGGCCCGGGCGTTGGCCTCTCCGACCCTCCCCGGAAAGGCCTCCCGGATCTCCCGGCGGAGCTCGGCCATGTCCATCTCGGTGACCTTGGCGTACGCCCCCAGCAGGCACAGGCCCACGGGGGGAGGGTCCCGGCGAAGGAGACGGGTGCATATCTCCGTGGCGTCCACGGTGGCCACCGCCCCCTTGAACGCGAAGGGAAGCTCCACGTCCTCCGGGGCCTTGGGGGTGTTCACCAGGAAGGTCCCCTCCTTCATCCGGCTGACCGCGTCCACGACCAGCTCGTGGCTGTTGTGCTTGGCCGTGTTCAGCAGCTCCTCCTGAAAGACGATCACCTCCGAGGGGTGGTAGTTGGCGCAGCTTGCCAGGCCGGGGGAGTCGGACACCTTCACGTAGTTAATGACGGGAGAGCTGCGGGCCCGTGTGCCGGGGTATACGTTCACCGACACGTGCTTCCCCACCTGGGAGTACACCTTGGCCAGCACCTCCCCTGCCTGCACGGACCCCTGCCCGGACATGCAGATGAGGTTCAGCTCCTTGACCTCGGGCATCGGCTCTCCCCGCCGGAAAGACTCGGCCTCCATCCCATACCGGCCAACACATGCTAGGTCAGCCCAATGGGGATGTCAAGGAAGCCTGGACCCCCCGAGAGGGGCTACAGCGGCCACTCCTCCTGCCTGTAGGCCATGTCCCAGAACAGGTACTCGTAGCGCATGCTGGTCATGAAGGCCCGGCGCATGGCCTCCCTCTCCCTGGGCCCGGCCTCGCCGGCCTCCTCGTCCAGGAACGTCCGCCAGGCGGCGGTGCTCTCCGCCAGGAAGCCGTCCTTGTAGGGCTCGGCCCACCTGGAGTAGACCGGGTGGTCCACGGGTCCTAGGGTGGGACCGATCTCGTGGTAGGTCCACGGGCACGGCAGCAGCGCAGCGGCCGTGACTCCCAGGCCGCCCAGCGACGCGCTGGACAGCATGTGGTTGATGTAGGCCAGGTTGGTGGGAGAGGGAGTCCTGGACTCCAGGTCCTGGGCGGACATGCCCACCAGGGGCATGAGCTGCTGGTGCATGGGACGCTCCACGGGCGTGGCGACCCGGCGGCTCAGCAGGTCCACGTTCCGCGAGTCTGGAGCCTTGGCCAGGGCCAGGGCCACGGTGCGGGCGAACCCCTCCAGGTACAGGTAGTCCTGCGCCAGGTAGTACCGGAACTTCTCCAGGGGCAGCGTGCCATTGCGAAGCTCGGCCAGGAACGGGTTGGCCGCTATGCTCCTCCAGATGCCGCCGGCCTCGACCCAGAGTTGTGAGGAGAAGCTGCCGGTCACGGGAGGTTCTCCCCCTGGTATCTGCCCGAGTAGCCGTCGGTGGACTGGGACAGGCCCAGGAACACCATCTGCACCACCCGGGCCCCCCGGGCCACCCTGTAGCCCAGGGGGTTGTGGACCGTGAGGAGTATCTGAGACCTGCCCGTGTACCCAGCGTCCCAGACCCCGGTGTGGACCGACGCCCCCGAGCGCAGCAGGCTGGACCGGGGCCTGGCCAGGGCCGTGATGTGCTGGGGAAGCCTCACGACCTCGTTCAGCTGCACCAGGAACGCACCCCGGGGCAGGTGAATGACGCCGCTGTCGTCGAAACTCAGCAACCGGGACTCGGAGACGCTGGCCGGCTCCTCTCCCGCCGCCACCTCCCCGGCGGAGGTGAGCTGCCGGACCTCGGACACCGTCAGGTCCACGCCGTTGGGCTGAAGCTGGAGGTCCAGGTCCAGGTACCCCTCCAGCAGGGGCTCGGGTGATTCGATCAGCTGGAGGATGCTCCGCGCATCCAGGACCCCGTGTTGGACTATCTCTTCCAAGACCAGAGAATTCTAGCATAGATGGGCGGTCGAATCCCCGCTTCGACAAGCCTCGGAACGTACCCGAATATGTTGCCTGCGTAGGCGTGCTGTGCTATACTCTCCCCAGATTTCCGGGGGGCTTGCGCGCCATCCGGCGGCAGTCGCCCCGACCTTGCGTTAGAGGCGCCCCGCCCCTTTATTGAAGGCGTAAGAAAGCAGGATTCAATGGTACAGACCGAGGAAACCACGGTACCGCGGCGGGAACCCGTAACCATGAAGTCGCTGCTCGAAGCGGGGGTCCATTTCGGGCACCAGACCCGGCGATGGAACCCCCACATGAAGCGGTACATCTTCACCCACCGCAACGGCATCCACATCATCGACCTTCAACAGACCCTGGTGCTGCTGGAGGAGGCCCGCAAGTCCATTACCAAAATCGTCGCCGAAGGAGGCGACGTTCTCTTTGTGGGCACCAAGAAGCAGGCGCAAGAGGCCATCGTCACCGAGGCCACCCGCTGCGGCATGCCCTACGTGAACCAGCGGTGGCTGGGCGGCACCCTGACCAACTTCCAGACCATCTCCTCGCGCATAGGCTACATGAAGGAGCTGGAGGACAAGAAGGAGCGCGGCTTCTTCCAGGTCCTCTCCAAGAAGGAGGCCGTCAGGCTGGAGGACCAGCTTGCACGTCTGCAGAAGTACTTCGGCGGAATCCGCGATCTGAAGAAGATGCCCGGCGCCATGTTCGTGGTGGACCTGGAGAAGGAGGACATCTGCGTCGCCGAGGCGCGCCGCATGGGCCTCGAGGTCGCCGCCATAGTAGACAGCAACTGTGACCCCAACCTGGTCACCATACCCATCCCCGGCAACGACGACGCCATACGGTCCATCAGGCTCATGTGCGGACGCATGGCCGACGCGGTCCTGGAAGGTCTTCAGCAGCGGGAGGAGATGCTCAAGGCCCAGATGGAGGAGCAGGCACGGCAGGAGGCCGAGGAACAGGTAGTCGCCATGGAGCTCAGCGAGTTCAACGAGGAGTTCGAGGCCACCTACATCGGCGAATATCCGCGAGAGGGCGACGAGGAGGAGCCGGCGGCGGCCGAGCCGGCGGCGCAGGAGCCGATGGCCGATGTCTCGGCGGCGGAGCCGCCTGCCGCCGAGGCGCCCGCACAGGATGTGCCTGCCGCCGAGGCCGCGCCGGACTCTTCGCCCGACTCTTCGCCGGACTCTTCGGATGACGGACCGGTCACAAGGCCGGGAGACTAGGCCCGGAGGCCAGGTCCGACAGGAGGAACCAGGTGGTAACGGTAGACACTATAAGGGCCCTCCGCGAGAAGACGGGGGCCGGCGTGATGGACTGCAAGCGGGCCCTGGAGGAGGCCGGCGGCGACCTGGAGGGCGCCGAGACTATCCTCAGGGAGAAGGGCCTGGCAGACGCGGCAAAACGCGCGGGCCGTGAGACCCGCGAGGGCCTGATCGAGGCCTACATACACGCGGGCGGCAGGCTGGGGGCCCTGGTCGAGGTGGACTGCGAGACGGACTTCGTGGCCCGCACCGACGAGATGAAAGAGTTGGCCCATGCCCTGGCGATGCAGGTGGCCGCGATGCCCTCCACCAGCTACGTCGACCGCAGCGAGATGCCTGAGGATGAGAGCAGGCTCCCGGAGGAGATCTGCCTTGTGGACCAGTCCTACATCCGGGACCCGTCGCGCACGGTGGCGGACGTGATCCAGGAGGTGATGGCCAAGGTGGGTGAGAACGTCCGCGTGAGGCGCTTCGCCAGATTCGCCCTGGGGGAGTGATGGCCGAGGGGTTCGGCGGCAGGCCCGTCTACAAGAGGGCCCTCCTGAAGCTCAGCGGAGAGTCCCTGAAGGGGCAGGTGGCCTACGGATTGGGCGCCCAGGCGGTGCGGTACGCCGCCGAGCAGATCAAGGAGGGAGCCGACCTGGGCGTCGAGATGGGCGTCGTGGTCGGCGGCGGCAATATCTGGCGGGGCCAGGAGGCCGAGGCCCGGGGAATGGACAGGGCCACCGCGGACTATGCGGGAATGCTGGCGACCATGATCAATGCCCTGGCCCTCCAGGATGCCCTGGAGAAGCTGGGCCTGGACACGCGGACCCTGACGGCCATCGACGTCCAGGCAGTCGCCGAGCCCTATATCCGGCGACGGGCGATACGCCACCTGGAAAAGGGCAGGGTCGTCCTCTTCGCGGCGGGCACGGGCAACCCCTACATGACCACCGACACGGCGGCGGCCCTGCGGGCCGTCGAGATCGGCGCCGAAGTCCTGCTGATGGGAAAGAACCGGGCGGACGCCGTCTACGACTCCGACCCCAACAAGAACGCGTCAGCCCGTCCCTTCGACCATCTGGGCTACCTGGACGCCCTGAACCTGCGCCTGGAAGTCATGGACACCACCGCCATCTCGCTGTGCATGGACAACCAGCTGCCCATCATCGTGTTCGACCTGTTCCAGCCCCGCAGCATCAGGCGGATCCTCACGGGCAACCGCATGGGGACGATGATATCGGAGGACGTGGGATCACTTCTGTCGGAGAAGGTGTAGCGATGGCATCCGGAAAGGGGCAGGAGTTCCCCAGCCTCGAAGAGGTGCTGGAGGACGCCGGCACACGCATGACCAAGGCCGTCGAGGCGCTGCAAAGAGACCTGGCCTCCCTGAGGACCGGCCGCGCGACGCCCGCCCTCCTGGAGAACGTGTCGGTGGACTACTACGGCGTGCCCACTCCCCTCAGCCAGCTGGCCACCATCTCCGTGCCCGAGGCCAGGCTGATAACCATCCAGCCCTGGGACAAGCAGTCCCTGAGGGAGATCGAGAAGAGCCTCCTCAAATCGGACCTGGGATTCAACCCCTCCAACGATGGTACGATCATCCGAGTCCCGGTGCCGCCCCTCAGCCAGGAGCGCCGAAGGGACCTGGTGCGCGTCCTGAAGAAGAAGGTGGAGGACGGGAAGGTCGCCGTGCGGAACGTGCGGCGGGACGCCATGGAGCGGCAGCGCAGCATGGAGCGGAGCAAGGTCATCTCCCAGGATGAGAACCGCAGGGCGCAGGACCAGCTCCAGAAGGCCACCGACGCCCACGTCCGCCAGATGGACAGGGTCCTGGAAACCAAGGAAGCGGAGATAATGGAGGTCTGAGTCGCTCGCGCTCCCGGCACGCTGGTGGAGCGCTCCCCGGTCCGGCCCGCGAACCAACCACCGGCAACCTCGATGCAGCTTAAGGACGAATCCAGCACCGCGACCAACGGGGCCCAACCCGTTCCACGACACGTGGCCATCATCATGGACGGAAACGGCCGGTGGGCGACACAGCGCGGCCTCCCCCGCCTCGAGGGGCACCGTGCGGGCGTCGACAATATCCACGCCGTGCTGGAAGCCCTGGGAGCCCGCGGGATCCAGTACGTGACCATCTACGCCTTCTCCACCGAGAACTGGAACCGTCCCCACGAAGAGGTGGAGGGGCTGATGTCCATACTCCAGGCAGCCATCGAGCAGGAGACCGCCGCGCTGCACCAAAGGGGTGTGCGCATCCTCCACCTGGGCCGGACGGACCGCCTCTCCCCCGCCCTGCAGCAGTCCGTCGCCTACGCCCAGGACCTGACCAGGCAGAACCGGTCCATCACCCTCAGCGTCGCCTTCGACTACGGCGGACGCGCCGAGATCCTGGAGGCGGTGAGGCGCATCCTCCGGGAGGGCGTCCCCTCGGAGCAGCTAACCGAGGACATGTTCGCCGGCTACCTGTACACGGCAGGCCTGCCCGACCCGGACCTGATCATCCGCACCGGCGGCGAGATCCGCGTGAGCAACTTCCTGCTCTGGCAGTCGGCCTATAGCGAGTACTACTCCACATCCACGCCGTGGCCAGATCTGGGGGAGGCCGACGTAGCCGCCGCCATAGAGGCATTCCGGATGAGACAGAGGCGGTTCGGCTCGCTTCACCCCCCGGGCGCGCCGATCTGACCCGGAAGCCCCGCGATTGGCCCTTAGAGTCCTCACAGCCCTCGTGGGTCTGCCCGTACTGTTGGGCGCGGTGTGGCTGGGATTCCCGTACCTCGCCATCCTCGTGGGCGTTGTGGCGGTGCTCGCCCTCCGGGAGTTCTACGGCCTGGCGCCGGGGCTTGCGGCGTACCGGGGGCTTACTTTCATCGGCATCCTGTACACCTTCCTCTTCCTGCTGGGAGGACAGTTCGCGGACCCGTGGCACCAGTACTCCCCGGGCATCGCCTTCGCCGCACTGGTCTTTATCGCCGGTCCGTGGCTCATGGCCAGGAGGGGAAGGAACGGCAGGGTGGCGATGGTGCCCTTCCTGGTCGCCGGACCGGTCTACGTCGGGTTTCTCCTCTCCCACGGGCTCGCCCTGAGGGAGCTGGACGGCGGGGCCGACTACGCTCGGGACTGGCTCCTGTTCGCGCTGCTGGTCACCTTTGCGTCGGACACCGGGGCCTTCCTCACGGGCAGGGCCGTGGGCCGGCACCACATGGCCCCGGAGGTAAGCCCCGGCAAGACGTGGGAAGGGGCCGCCGGGGGGTTCGTGTGGAGCTCAGGCGCCGCCGCGGGGCTGGGAGCGCTGCTGCAGCTTGGGGTACCGGTATGGCAGGCGGCCCTGGTCGGCATTGCCGTGGGAGCGATGGCCCAGCTGGGGGACCTGGCCGAGTCCCGGATCAAGCGGGCCTCGGGGGTCAAGGACACCGGCGCCCTCCTGCCTGGCCATGGCGGTCTGCTGGACAGGCTGGACTCGATTGTCTTCACCCTACCCGTGGTGTATTATCTTGTTGCGCTCGTGCTCAAGCCGTCGGCGTGATTCTATTCCCCAGAGTAGACCAGGCCCCCATCCGGAACGGGGCCCCGGCGCAGACCGGTCCCCCCAACGTAGACCGGGCCCCCAACCCAGATGGGGCCGAGGTGCTGAGGCTATGAAGGGACTTGTAATACTGGGCTCGACTGGCTCCATCGGACGCCAGACCCTGGACGTGGTCCGAGCCTTCCCCGAGGAGTTTCAGGTGGTGGGGCTGGCCGCCGGGCGAAACCTGGACCTGCTGGCCTCCCAGATAGAAGAGTTCAAGCCCCGGATGGCCTACTGCGCCCTGGAGGAGCACCGGGGCCTGCTTCCCGACGGGGTGGAGTTCGTGCCCATGGAGGAGATGGTCCGCCAGTCCGACGTGGACCTGGTGATGGCCGCCACCATAGGCGGGGCGGGCCTGGTGCCCACGGTACGGGCCCTGGAAAAGGGAAAGGACGTCGCCCTGGCCAACAAAGAGGTGATCATAATGGCCGGGGACATGATCATGGCACTGTCCCAGGCCCACGGCGGGGCCGTGCTGCCGGTGGACAGCGAGCCCAGCGCCATCTGGCAGTGCCTCCAGGGAGAGTCGAAGGCCGTGAGGCGCATCGTCATCACCGCATCGGGGGGCGCCTTCCGGGACACGCCCCTGGAGGAGTTGGAGACGGTAACGCCCGAGCAGGCGCTGAAGCACCCGACGTGGAAGATGGGCAAGAAGATCACGGTGGACTCGGCCACGCTCATGAACAAGGGGTTCGAGGTCATAGAGGCGCGTTGTCTTTTCGACGTGACGTGGGATAAGATCGAGGTAGTGGTCCATCCCCAGAGCGTAATCCACTCCATGGTAGAGATGGCCGACGGGTCGATGAAGGCCCAGCTTGGCCCGCCGGACATGCGCCTTCCCATCCAGTACGCCATGTTCTATCCACAACGCCTCCCCAATCCCCAGATACCCACCCTGGACACCGGTGTGGGGCACTCCCTGACATTCGGGCCCCTGGAGCCGGACCGGTATCCCTGCTTCGGCCTGGCCCTTCAGGCCGGCAAGGACGGGGGCACCTACCCCGCGGTGCTGAGCGCGGCGGACGAGGTGGCGGTGGGGCTGTTCCTGGAGGGCAGAATAGGGTTCACCGACATCCAGCGGACCATCGGCCGGGTGCTGGAGGACCACCGGCCCACATCCATCGACTCCCTGGACGCGGTCCTGGAGGCGGACCAGTGGGCCAGAGCGCGCGCGGGAGAGGTGGCGGGACAGATGCCGGGGCGCCCCGGCATCACATCCGCCGTCTGAAGAAGGGGTAACGGCTCCTTGGAAGTCCTCGTAACCATCGTAGAGTTCCTTGCCGTGCTGGGAGTGGTGGTCGTCGTCCACGAGTTCGGGCACTTCGCCGCCGCCAAGGCCTTCGGAATCAAGGTCAACGAGTTCGGCTTCGGGTTTCCCCCCAGGCTGCTCGGAATCCGAAAGGGCGAGACCGTCTACACCATAAACGCCCTGCCCCTGGGTGGCTTCGTCCGGCTGGAGGGGGAGAACGACCCCACCCAGCCCCGGAGCTTCGCGAGCAAGAGCGTGGGCGCCAGGGTCGTCGTGCTGGTCGCCGGGGTGGTCATGAACGTGCTGCTGGGAGTGGTCCTCCTGGCGGGCTTCTTCATGTTCACCGTCACCGAGAACCAGGGCCCCACGGGGATCACCCTGCGGGACGGGACGCCGCTGGAGGTCCGCAGCGTTGCTCCGGGCTCCCCAGCCGACGCGGCGGGACTGAGGGCGGGGGACCTGATCCTGGAGATGGACGGCAGCCCGCTGGAGGGCCTGGACGACCTGGTCGAGGGCATAAACGCCAACCTGGGCGCCGAGGTGGAGTGGGTGCTGGAGAGGGAGGGCTCCAGGAAGGCCGTGCGCCTGGTCCCCCGGGAGGACCCTCCCCAGGGCATACGGGGCGAGTGGCTGGCCGCCTCGCCCTGGGAGGCCCTGAAGCTGGGGGTGCAGCGCACCTGGATGGTGCCCGTGGCGCTGAAGGACGCCGTCACGGACTGGGTCTCCGCCGACGGGGAGGTGCCCTTCGCGGGCCCCGTCGGGATCGCCCAGGGCACCGGCGAGTGGGCCAGGGAGTTCGGACTGATAGCGCTGGTGCCCCTGGCGGCCATACTGAGCATCAGCCTGGCAATCCTGAACATCCTGCCGGTCCCCGCCCTTGACGGCGGCAGGCTGGTGTTCGTTATCCTGGAGTGGCTGCGGCGCGGCAAGCGCATCCCGCCGGAGAAAGAGGGCTTCGTCCACATCATGGGCTTCCTGGTCCTCATCATCTTCATCGTCGCCGTGAGCTACAACGACATCGCGCGCATCGTCGAGGGGGGCAGCCTGCTGCGCTAGCGGGAACGCGTCAGCTGCACGTAGAGATACCGGTCTGAGGGAATATCTGCCGGGAGAACCAGAGATGGCCAAACGTCGAGTAACCAAGCCCGTCCACGTGGGAAGCGTCCAGGTAGGCGGCGACGCCCCGATAGCCGTGCAGTCCATGACCAAGACGGACACCCGGGACGTGGACGCCACGGTCCGCCAGATCAGGGAGCTGGAGGAGGCGGGCTGCGACATCATCCGCTCGGCGGTCCCGGACATGGAGGCGGCGGAGGCCCTGGGGGAGATCAAGAGGCAGATCAACATACCCCTGGTGGCCGACATCCACTTCCACTACAGGCTGGCCCTCAAGGCTTTGGAGGGCGGCGTCGACATGCTGCGGCTGAACCCCGGCAACATCCGGGACGAGGAGAAGGTCACCGAGGTGGTGCAGGCGGCCAAGGAGAGGGACGTGCCCATCCGCATAGGCGTCAACTTCGGCAGCCTTCCCCCGGTGGGGGGCATAGGGAAGACGGGCCGCTTCTCCCGGCACCTGGACATGGTCAACCAGCTCCCCAAGGCCGGCGAGGGAGCCACCGGAGAGTACAGCATCGTCGACCACATGGTGGCCACGGCCCTGTGGGAGATAGGCATCTTGGAGTCCCTGGACTTCGACATGATCAAGATATCCCTCAAGGCCTTCGACGTACCGACCACGGTGGAGGCGTACCAGCGCATCGCCCCCATGGTCCCGTACCCGCTGCACCTGGGCATCACCGAGGCGGGCACTGTCAAGTCCGGCTCCATCCGCAGCGCGGCGGGCCTGGGCCTGCTTCTGTACGAGGGCATCGGCGACACCATCCGGGTATCCCTGAGCGGAGACCCGGTGGAGGAGGTCCAGGCGGGGTATGACATTCTCAGGTCCCTGAACCTCCGCCAGAAGGGGGCCACTCTGGTGGCCTGCCCGAGCTGCGGCAGGGCCGACGTGGACGTGATCAGCCTGGCCAACACCGTGGACCGGATGCTCAAGAAGGTGGATTCCGAGGTCACGGTGGCGGTGATGGGCTGCGAGGTCAACGGTCCGGGCGAGGCCAAGGACGCCGACGTGGGCATAGCCGCGGGCGCGGGCCGCGCCGTCATCTTCCGGAAGGGGGTCAAGAGCCGGGTCGTCGCCGAGGCGGACATGCTCACCGCCCTGATGGAGGAGGTCGAGGCGGTGGCCGCCGAGGCGAGCTGAGGCGCCCCTTCCAACGATGCGGTTCACCAAGCTGGTCTCCAAGACCCTCCGCAGCGAGCCCGCCGAGGCCGAGACCGCCAGCCACAGCCTCATGCTGAGGGCCGGCATGATCTCCCAGGTGGCCGCGGGCGTGTACAGCTACCTGCCCCTGGCCTGGAGGTCCCTCCGGAAGATCGAGAACATCATCCGTGACGAGATGAACGCGGCCGGGGGCCAGGAGGTCCGCCTGCCCGTGCTGCACCCCCGGGAGTTGTGGGAGGAGACCGACCGGCGGGCCGCCTTCGGCGAAAACCTGTTCACCCTGACCGACCGCCGGGGCAGGCCGATGGTGCTGGCCCCCACCCACGAAGAGGTGATCACCAACATCGTCCGCTCCAACGTCCAGAGCTACCGGGACCTGCCGGTAATCCTGTACCAGATACAGACGAAGTTCCGCGACGAGCCGCGTCCCCGGGCCGGGCTGATCCGCGTGCGCGAGTTCGACATGAAGGACGCCTACAGCTTCGACGCCGACGACGACAGCCTGGACGGCAGCTACCAGGCGATGGCGCGGGCCTATAGGAACATATACCGGCGCTGCGGGCTGCCCGCCCTCATGGTCGAGGCCGACAGCGGCGCCATCGGCGGGAAGGACTCCCACGAGTTCATCCTCCCGACACCCAGCGGAGAGGACACCGTCATCACCTGCCCCAACTGCGGGTACGCCGCCAACGCCGAGAAGGCCGCCTCGCGGCTGCCTCCTTCTCCCCACGAGGAGCCCCTGCCCATGGAGCGGGTCCCCACGCCCGGCATCAAGACCATAGCCGGGATCTCGGAGTACCTGGGCGTTCCCGAGCGCAAGACCCTGAAGGCCGTCTTCTACTACGCCGACGGCGAGGTGGTATTCGTGACCATCCGGGGCGATCTGGACGTGAACGAGGTGAAGCTCAAGAACGCCCTGGGCATCCACGACCTTCGCCTGGCGGTGGACGAGGAGGTGGCCGCCGCGGGGCTGGTGGCGGGCTCTGCCTCCCCTGTCGGCCTGGAGGGGATCAGGAAGATCGCCGACGAGTCCATCGGCAACGGGGCCAACTTCACCGTTGGCGCCAACGAGCCCGACACCCACATCGTCAACGCCAACTACCCCCGGGACTTCCAGGTGGACCTGCTCACGGACATCGCCCAGGCCCGGGAAGGGCAGGGCTGTCCCCGCTGTGGGACTCCCCTGGAGACGACCCGCGGGGTCGAGGTGGGCCACATCTTCAAGCTTGGCACCTTCTTCAGCGAGACCCTGGGCGCCCACTACCTGGACAGCGAGGGCCGGCAGAGGCCCATCACCATGGGCTGCTACGGCATAGGCGTGGGCCGCCTCCTGGCCGCCGCCATCGAGCAGAACCACGACGACCGGGGCATCGTCTTCCCCGTGCCCATAGCTCCCTTCAGCGTCCACCTGGTGGGCCTGAACCTGGCGGACGGCGCCGTAAGGGAGGCCGCGGACGGCCTGTACGACCGTCTGTGGGCACGGGGAATCGAGACCCTCTACGACGACCGCGCCGAGGAGGCCGCCGGCGTGAAGTTCAACGACGCGGACCTGCTGGGCCTGCCGGTGAGGCTGGTGGTGAGCCCCCGCAACCTGCGCCAGGGATCGGTGGAGGTGAAGGGCCGCGGTGACTCGGATGCGGAGCTGGTGGAAATGGATGACGTGGTGGGAAGGGTGCGGGAGATGCTTGGCGGCCCGGACTAGGCGCGGCCCGCTACACCACCGACAGCTCCGGGGTGATGCTTACGACGCGGGCCAGGGAGTTGCCCACGGGCGATGTCCTGACGGCCTGCTCCCAGACCTCCCTGAGGGTATCCTCGTCGGAGTCGGCCTGTACGTAGAGCTTGGCCCGCACCTGTTGGAACCCCGGGTGCCCCTCGTCGCTGAGGCCGAAGAAGGCGAAGACGTTGTCCTGGCTGGAGTCCAGGGCCACCTCCAGGTTGTGCACCGATATCCCCCGGCGGGTGGCGTTGAGCACGAACCCCGTGGCTAGGCACGCCCCCAGGGCGCCCAGCACGTACTCCATGGAGTTGGGGGCCTGCTCCTGGGCCGTGGAGCTGGCCGGCTCCTCGACGATGAAGGTGTTGTTTCGGACGAAGCTGTTGAATCGGAACCCGCCCAGCCACTGGATGCGGGACCGCTTCCTGGCGTGGCGCGCCCCCTCCTGTTCCCCGATCTCCCTGAGGCCCTCCTCCAGGTCCTGCAGGTCGATGCCGTTTAGCTGTCCGGGCTCTGCCATGGCCGTCTCTCCTTACCCCGGTGCCTACTGGTTACCCCGGTTGCCTACTGGTTCGGCACGTGTCGTGCCACGCCGCCCCCGACACCATACCAAGCCACCCCCGACACCATGCCACGCCACCCCCCACAC
>DAOUJG010000043.1:0-4860 GCA_034423015.1 Dehalococcoidia bacterium
AATTCCGACAAGGTAGCGACTTCAGTGGTGCTGCCTACCGTCCACCACAGATTTACAACCTTCCCAGCCACAGTTCAAAGACAGTTCTGTCTATCGTCAAAATAGGCCCACCACCGCTTACGGTAGATACCGCCATCTTCGAGATGTCGCTCGGCAGCCTGTCGGCGCACCGAGGACTCGCGATTCCCGTAGTGTGAAGCCTGGGCATGGGGGAACGCAAGCCGGGGAACTTGGCTAGCCGACGCACCAACGCGAAGCCCCGGCCTGCGGCCCTCTCGATGTTCTTCCTGTTCGAGGCCCCGCGTGCGGGGCCTTCGCAATTGTCCTGAAATCGCCGGTTGTCGTAAAATGATAAGTGTAGAAGTGCCACTTCAGAAGGAGCGCGAATGGCGAACGCAGAGACCCCAGCGCGCGAGCGCAGGCCCAAGGAGGAAACTACCCGGCTCGGCAGGGAGATATACGAGCGGGACATCAAGGCGCAGGTGGAAGCCGACCATCATGGAGAGTACGTCGCTATCGACATCGAGACCAGGGGATGGGCCATGTCCGATGACGTTCTCGCCGCAGCGGAGAATCTGCGGGCGCAGCGTCCCGACGCAGTAGACGTCTATCTGCTTCGGGTCGGGCACCGGGCGTTGCATCACTTCGGGGGCAGGCCCTGGCGGAGAGCAGAGTGATTGAGGGAGAGGTGAACTCCGCCTACGAAGCCATCATACCCCTGTCTCTGCAAGGCCCAGCGGGTCGGACGCAGCAGGTCGAGGCCGTGATAGATACCGGCTTCACCGGATTCCTGACGCTGCCACCTTCGCTCGTGGCGGAGTTGGGGTTGGTCTTCAGGGGCACCAGCGAGGCGACTCTGGCCGACGGAAGCGGAGTGTCGTTTGACGCCTATGACGCTACGGTGCTCTGGGAAGGCGACCCGAGAGTTGTGCTGGTCGACGAAGCGGACACCACCCCGCTGGTGGGTATGCTGTTGCTCGACAGGCACAACCTGAACATCGACGTCGAGAGTGGCGGACGCGTCCTAATTCGGGCTAAGACATAGAGACCTCAACCCTCGTTACACATTCATACAGCTCAATTCAGCAAGAGCTCTTCTCGTCGCCAAGGTATTCCTGCCATTGACGCCTAAGGTACTCGGTGAACCCATCAATCTTGGAGCACGGTGTCAGGAATCCAAGTATTCGACCTAGTTCAGTAAAATCGACCACGCCTACATTCAGGCTCTTGTCAAGAGGGTCTGGCTGAACATTCCTTCTTCCCAGATGATTTCTTTCGATCGGTCCGGAGAGGGGGCTTACGACAAATTCCTCTTCGTCAAAATATTTCACGCGAATACCCTCGTTAGGCATTCTGAGTGTGTAGGTATCGCCTGTACCTCCTGACGTCACCAATCCGGCCGCGATGAGACTATCCAATGCCTGATGCTGCAATCCTAGGTTGTTGTAAACCCCGTCCTCAAAGTTAAGAACGACTGGGGTTATACGTCCACTCATTTGACAAGCACAGCTGCAAATCGCTGTGAATGTCCTCCAATCCCGAATACTAAGAGTCGCGAGGGCATCGATATCTCGATGACTGAGGTGGCCTGGATTGGTCGCCTCACGTAGAAAGGCCTTAGCCATAGCCTCCTGAAGAGGAGGTTCTTGTATCATGCGACACTTCGAAACAAAGTGCTCTAGCCAGCTAGACTCAACTTCAGACCACGACCGTTTCCGATTAGCCGCTGGATTCCTGCCACCAATCTCAACAAGTCTTCTCAGAACGCCGAGAATGTTCTCGATTTCCTCCTTGCGAATCTCAATTGGAGCCTTCGGGTAAGCCCTGGACAGTATAGTCATTGCGGCAGGAATCAGGTGATTAGGACTTTGGACCTCGCGGATCAATCGACGCTTCATTCTCCAGAAGGCAAATCGCATTCGAACGTGTTGGAGAATGGGCAGCGTCAGCAATCCCAACGCATACCAGAGTAGGGCCTGCGGTGAAACCAGCCATTTGAGCCATGCTGAGGATACAGAAAGCAGGTCCAGTACTGCCTGATATACATCTGCAAAGAATGTTGCCACTTCAGACATAGCCATCGTCGCTATTCCTCCCCCTGGGCATCCGGTAGCCGACGCGAAGCTGGGTGAAGATGTAGGTGGGGTCCTTGAAGTCGTCTCCGAGCTTGCGGCGCAGGCTCCTTATCACCGTTCGCATGGGACGGAGGTCGGCGTCGGCCTCAAGCCTCCAGACCCGTCGCAGCAGGTGCTCATAGGTCAGCACACGCCCGGCGTTGGACGCAAGCTCGACCAGGGTCCGGTACTCGATGGCGGTGAGCTGCACCGGACGACCGGCCACACTCACCTGATGCTCGGCGTAGTCGATGGTCAGGTCGCCCAGCACGTAGGGCGCTGACGGCTCGGGCGTCTCCCGCCGGCGCAGGGCCGCCCTGATGCGGGCCGCCAGCTCCACCGCCGAGAAGGGCTTGACCAGGTAGTCGGCCGCCCCCTCGTCCAGCGCCCGGGCCACGAGCTGCTCCCGACCGTGGGCCGACAGGAAGATGACCGGCACGTCCGCCGCCGCCGCAATGTCCTTCATCAGCTCCATGCCGTCGGCCCCCGGCAGCACCAGGTCGAGCAGGACCAGGTGGGGCCTCTCGTCCTCCACCAAGCGAAGCGCCTCCTCCGGGTCGGCCGTCACGATGGGCGTGTAGTCCGACTTCACCAGGGCGTCCCTGATGTGCCGGAGGGCCTGGGGATCGTCGTCCACCGCCAGCACCCGCAGCTGCTCCCCCGCCCGCCGCCGGGAGGAGCGGGCCCGAGTTGACGCGGCCTGAGAGGCGTGGCCCGCCATCTCCACCGCCGGTATGGTGAAGGTGAGCCGCGCTCCCAGGCCCGGCCCGTCGCTCTCGGCCCAGATGCGGCCCCCGTGGGCCTCCACTATCCCCTGGCAGATGGCCAGCCCCAGACCGGTGCCGCCCACCTGTTCACCGGACTCTAGCCGGGAGAACTTGCGGAACAGGTGGGGAAGGCTCTCCGCCGGGATGCCCCGGCCCCGGTCGGTGACCGACACCGCCACGTGCACCCCGTCCCTGACGGCGCTCACCCGGATGGGGGACGACTCGGGAGAGTTCCCAGAGGCGTTGGAGAGCAGGTTGCCCAGCACCTGCGCCATGCGCGCCCGGTCCGCCATCACCCAGGGAAGGTCTTCCGCGAGGTCGATCTCGATGTGGTGTCCGCCTCCGCCGCTTCGGAAGCTGTCCCTGGCCTCGTCCACCAGGGCGGCAACGTCGGTCGCTTCGAGGGAGACCGCCAGAGCCCCCGTCTCGATGCGGGCCACGTCCAACAGGTCGCTGATCAGCACGTGCATCCGGTCCATCTGGCCTTCGATGATGGTGAAGAACTGGCGCATCTCGGAGGGGTTCAGGGGAGAGGGCGGGTCCAGCAGGGTGGCCACCGAGCCCTTGACCGTGGCGACGGGGGTGCGCAGCTCGTGGCTCACCGTGGCCAGGAACTCGGCCCGCAGCCGCTCCTGCTCCTCCAGGGACGTCATGTCCTGCACGGTCACGACGAAGGACTCCACATGGCCCTCCTCGGAGAGGATGGGGGTGGCGTTGAGCAGCGCCCTGACGCTCCGGCCGTCGGGCACCGTCAGGACTATCTCCTCGGCCCGCACCGTCTCGGGGACGCTCAGCGCCTGGGACAGCGGCAGCTCATCCAGGGCGATCTCCCTGCCGTCGTCCCGGCGGACGGTCAGCACCTCCAGAAGCTGCTCGGGCGGCTGGTCCGGGTCTCGCAGCCCGTCGACTATCCTTCTCATCTCCCGGTTGACGGAGACGGGCGCTCCCGTCCTGGCGTCGAAGACCACGACGCCCACGGGAGAGGTGTCTATGAGCGTCTCCAGGTCTGCCCTGGCCCGCAGCTCCTCCCGGAGCCGCCGGGCGTTGGCGATGACCAGCGCCGCCTGCGAGGCGAACATCACCAGGGTCTCCTCGTCATCGGGGCTGAACTCCCCGCCCGCCTCTCTCTCCGCGAGGAAGACGTGGCCCACCCGCTTCCCCATGTGGAGGACCGGCGCCGCCAGCAACGGCAGCGAGGGTCCCACCTCCACGGGCGGCTGGAGGTCGGGAAGGCCCTGGGACGTGACGTGGCCCAGCAGGTCGGGCAGTCTCAGGGGTCCCTCGGGCCTGCTTAGCAGTTCGAAGAACCGTATCCCGTCCGCCAGGTCCCACATCGCCTGGGACTCCTCCGCCGTCAGCCCGGAGGCCAGGAAGTCCTCTATCTGCCCGGAGTCGTCCAGCAGGACGAAGGCCCCGTAGCTGGCGCCGGTGAGCGACCGGGCGCTGTCCAGGACCCCTTGCAGCACGGCGTCCAGCTCCAGGCTCTCGTTGATGCGCAGGCTGACCTCGCTCAACCGGGCCAGCCGGTCTCTGAGGGCCTTTATCTCCCGGCCCTGGGCGTCGTCGCGGTTCATCTCCACCTCTCTATGTGGGCTGCGGAAGGCCCGGTACTCCGGTGCACGGCAGGCGGTCCAAACGGGAGCCGGATTGGGCGCTGCGGGGCCAATTATAGCAGTTCCGGCCCAAAACTCATACCGATATCACGCAAATATGCCGATATTCTCACGGCAATATCATACCCGTCCGGTAAAATGTATGGGGTTTTTCGGCTCATCGACGGTGGGCGGTATTTGTTTGTCCGTCTTCCGGCGATGACACGGAGCGGAAACATCAGGCGCATGTAGCCATACAGCCCGACAAATGAACTCAAGGGGGAGACGCTCAATGGGATTCAGGATGCCGAAGGCGATGTCCGGTTTGAGGATTAGACCCATGACCACGCGCCTCGGCGCCCTGTTACCCCCCCCCCCCCCCCAAAA
>DAOUJG010000044.1:0-23281 GCA_034423015.1 Dehalococcoidia bacterium
GAAGCGTCGGACACCTGGGTCTCGCCGGCGCAGACGGCCTTGAAGCCGGACCCCGTGCCCGTGGAGGCCACGTTCACCCGGACGTCGGGGTGCACCTTCTTGAACTCCTCGGCCACCGCCTCGCTGATGGGGAACACGGTGCTGGAGCCGGCCACGGCTATGTTGCCGCTCAGCTTGCCCGCCCCGGCGACTGCCTCGCCGACCTTCTCGATGGCGGCGGCCAGCTCCGCCCTGGAGGCCTCGGACTCGGCGGCCGCGGATGCCACCGCCTGGTCGATGGCGGCGGCCAGGTCCTCGCTGGATACGCCGGGCTCCGCGGCGGCTTCCATAGCCTGGGCCACGGCCTTCATGACCATGGCGTCGACCTCCTCGGGGGTGGCCCCCTCCCGGGCCTGGGCGGTCACGGCGGCCTCGACCAGGGAGCTGATCTCCGCGGCGGAGACTCCCTCGGCGGGCTGGATGCCCGCCACGGCGGCCTCCACCGCTGCCTGCACCTCGGCGGCGGTCACGCCGGCCTGCACGGGAGGCGGCGCCTGCGTGGGGTCGTCGCCCCCGCAGGCCGCCCCTACCAGCAGCAGGACCGGCACGATCAAGGTTACCAGTGCTCTCAACGTTGGAAGTGCCTTCCTAAGCGGTGTCATTCCTTCTCCTTTTCAGTCCGTTTTGGTTCAGATTCTTGCCACAGACTACGCTAGCGATGTTCTATTAAGGCCCTCTTAATGGAGGTTCAACGGTCTGTTAAGGTCAGACTAAGGCCAGGTTAACGGGACCCGCCGGACCCCGGGCGCCCATGGGCCGCCGTCTAGCTGGATGCGACGGCCATGCGCCGGGCGCGTTGTTTAAGAAGGGCCCGGCGGGGCTTCAACACCCGGCGGTAATAGCCCCGCTGGTACTTGAGGTACTCCTCGTGGTGCGCCTCGCGGTAGGCGTGCTGCCTGGCCAGGATCCTCTCTCGGTTGGCGTGGTAGTAGCGGCGCTTGCCGGTCCGCTCCCTGACGCGGCGCAGCAGGAAGGGCAGGTCCTGGACGGAGTCCAAGAGCACGTCGCACATGGGCCTGAGGGTGGGGGCGTCGCCGGCCCCCGTCAGGACTCCGACGCGCATGCCCGCCCCGGCCCTGCGGGCGGCCTCCATGTCCGCGGACGTGTCGCCGACGAATATCACCTGGCCGGCGGGTACCCGGAACTGGCGGCAGAAGCGGAGGATGCCGTGGGGGTCGGGCTTGCCCGGGGCGCCCTCGTCCATACCCCACAGGTAGTCGATGCGGTCGAGGACGCCCTGGTCCCGGAAGTGGCCGCGGGCGGCCTCGGTGTAGTCGTTGGTGACGACGCCCACGTACATCCCGGCGGAGTGGACGCGGTCGAAGAGACGGGCCAGGTCTGTGAAGGCCGGGAGGGACCCCGCGGGGGCCGGGGCTATGGATGCCTCGAACCAGCTGGCGGCGTCCTCGGCCTGGCCCGCGGGGATGCCCTCCTCGAGCAGCGTGGACCTGAAGGCGCCGACGATGCCCCGGACGGCGTATGAGGCGGCAACGCCGTCGGGCAGCGGGGAGCCGTCCTCCCTTATGCCCATGGAGCGCTCCAGCGTCCCGGGAAGACCGGGAAACTGGCGCCGTACGTCGGCCAGGGCCCGGCTGACCCGGGGAATCCAATGGGAGAAGTAGTCCAGCAGGGTGCCGTCCTTGTCGAAGAGGACCGCCTTGAACTCGCTGCGGGGCATCATGCGGGTAGACCGTACCAGATCCGTCGTCATGGACACGCGCCTCCTTATATGAGAATCCGGCTGAGATTCTGAATATGGCTCTTCATCGGTCAGCAGCCCCAGACGTTGGACCAGGTGACAGGCGGGGTCTTAGCGTCGGGGCCGTTGGGGCCGTCGGGGCCGGTGAAGAAGGGGTTGGTGAACGCCAGCAGCTCTCGGCCCCGGCGCATCTCGATCCTGACCCAAGGTGCGCCCTGAAACAGCTCGTCCAGTCCGACCTGGACGTGTCCCGTGTCCGACGACTGCCAGTGGATGGAGTGGCGGGACCGCCTGCCGGCCGTCACCACGTCCACCCGCGTCCCGCCGTCCAGGTCTTCCCGGGGGCCGCATACGCCGGGCAGGCGGCCGGCGCCGTCTTCGGACGATGCCGAGGGCGACGATGCCGAGGGCGACGGGCTCGACCTGGGGGGCAGCAGCGGCTGGGTCCCCGTCAGGTCGTAGGCAAGGTCCCGCTCGACGGTGATGACGGCGGACTGCTCCCCGGGCTGCTCCATTAACGCCGGTATGCAGTCGCCGGGGGCCAGGCCCCGGGGACGGCCCCCCTCGGGCGCCAGGAACATCCGGAGGAGCCAGCCCTTCCCGACGACGACCCTGCTCCGCTTGAGGGCCTGGACGATGGAGCGGGGACCGGGGTAGGGGTGCCGGGTCATGACCCACGTGGTCGGGCTGCCCAGGTCCTCGGTCCTCTGGTCGGAGCCGTCGTGATAGGCGTCGGAGCCGCCGACCCCGGTGAGGCGCCACCCCGACGCGGTGAGGAGGTCCCAGTACTCCAGGGCGCGCTCGGTCGCGCCGGCGGCCTTGGGGCGGTCCGGCTGGTTCATGATCTCGATGCCGTCCAGGAAGCACAGGGGGATCTCCCCCACCTGCCAGTGCCACGGATACAGGAAGGGGTGGACGACCCACCGGAAGCTGTCGAGCGAGGCGAGGCTGTCCAGGAGGGGGCTGAGGCAGGCCTCGACGGGGGCGTCGGTGCAGGCCCAGGCCGTGGTGTCCCTCCAGAGGGACCGGGGGGCGATGATGTTCATGTGGCCCTGGGTGGTGGTCAGCTCCATGCCGGGCAGCAGGCGGACCCCGTCCTCGGGAAGGTCTATGGGGCCCCAGGTGTTGTGGTCGGTCATGGCCATGAAGTCCAGGCCCAGACCCATGGCCAGCGACTGGAGCTCGCCGGGACAGAAAACGCCGTCGGAGCGGTTGGAGTGGACGTGCAGGTCTCCACGGCTGAGGTACCATGGATGTACGGCGGTCCAGGGGGACTCGTCGATGAGAGTGGAGGCCCTACGGGTCCCTTTCATGGTCCCCAGGGTAGGGCCCCATCATTAAGCGGGCTTTATCCATCGGTTAACGTTCCCATAAAGGGATGTTAAGGCCGGGGGCCAAAGGCGGATGGAGAGGCGATGGGAGGCGCGGCCTTGGGGGACCCGTCGGATCCCTGGGAAGGCGGGGAGGAGCTGGGGCGGCGGAGACCGGGGGCGGGGCTAACCCTTGGCCCGGCCCTTTTCCCAGAGGGCCTCCAGCACGGTGGCGGGGCTCATGGGGGCCGTCCGCAGGCGGATGCCCAGGGCGTCGTGGATGGCGTTGGCTATGGCGGCCACGGGGGCGACGATGGGGGCCTCGCCGACGCCGCGGACGCCGAAGGGGTGGCCCGGATTGGGGACCTCGACCTGCACGACGTCGATCATGGGCAGGTCGAGGCTGGTGGGCATGCGATAGTCGAGGAAGGATGAGTTGACCATCCCGCCGTCCCCGTCGAACACGTACTCTTCGTTGAGCGCCCAGCCCACTCCCTGGGCGACGCCGCCCTGTATCTGGCCCTCCACGTAGTCGGGGTGCACGGCCTTTCCCACGTCCTGGAGGGCGGTGTAGCGCAGTACGTCCACCTTGCCCGTGTCCGGGTCCACCTCCACGTCGACGATGTTGACGGCGAAGGAGTTGCCGACGCCCTTGGGGTCGACGCTGCCCCGCCCGGAGACGGGCCCGCCGGTGGAGTTGAGCATCCCGGCGATCTCCCGGAAGGTGAGGCGCAGCGCGGGGTCGGACCTGTGGGAGATGACGCCGTCCGCGTACTCCACGTCGTCGGGGGAGACGTCCCAGATGAGGGCGGCCCGCCGGAGGAGCTGGCGGCGGATGTCCCAGGCGGCCTCGTAGCAGGCCCAGCCGGTCTTGAAGGCCACGCCGCTGCCGACGGTGTTGGAGGTCCAGCCCACGGAGTCGGTGTCTCCCACCGAGGGGTTGACGTCCTCGGCGGCAATGCCCAGCACCTCGGCAAGCTGCATGGCGGAGGTGGTGCGGGTGCCGCCGATGTCGGGGGAGCCCTCGACCAGGTTGACGGTGCCGTCGGCGTTGACGCTGGCCAAGGCGCTGGAGGGGCCGGTGCCGTTGAACCAGAAGCCGCAGGCGATGCCCCGCCCCCGGTTGGGGCCCTCCAGGGGCCGGCGGTAGTGGGGGTGCTCCTGGGCGGCCTGCAGGGTCTCCACGCAGCCGATGCGGGGGTAGAGGGGCCCCGTGACGCGGCGGCTGCCCTCCCTGGCCGCGTTGCGCAGGCGGAACTCCAGGGGGTCCATGTCCAGGGCGCGGCAGATCTCGTCCACGACCGACTCGGCGGCGAAGGCCGCGGCGGGGACCCCGGGCGCCCGGTAGGGGGCGACCTTGGGCTTGTTGACGACCACGTCGTACCCCTCGGCCCGGGCATTGGGGATGTCGTAGGGGCCGAATATGCACTGGGTCCCCGGGTTCACGGGAGAGCCGGGAAAGGCGCCGGCCTCGTAGGCCAGGGTGGCCTCGGCGGCGGTGATCCGGCCGTCCCTGGTCGCGCCCATCTTGACCCTGACGTGGGAGCCGGAGGTGGGCCCGGTGGCCTCGAACACCTCGGACCGGGTCATGGTCAGCTTGACGGGCAGCTTGGCCTTCCGGGCCAGGAGGGCGCTGATGGACTCCATGTAGGGGGTGTTCTTGCCGCCGAAGCCGCCGCCGATCTCCATGGGGACGACCCTGATTTTGGAGACGGGGACGCCGATGACCTGGGCGGTCTGGTCCCTCATGTTGAAGTGCCCCTGGGTGCTGCACCAGATGGTGAGGCTGCCGTCGCCGTGCCACATGGCGGTGGCGCTGTGGGGCTCTATGTATCCCTGGTGGACGGTGGAGGTGTCGAACTCGCGCTCGACCACGATGTCGGCCTCCCGGAAGCCCTTGTCCGGGTCGCCGATCTCGAAGACGAAGTGGTTGGCGATGTTGCTGGCCTCGCCTGGGTCGTCGTCGGCCCGGAGGCCGCCGGCCCGGCGGCTGGTCTCGGCCATGGTCAGCAGGCGGTCGTGGAGCAGGGGCGCGTCGTCCTTCATGGCGTCCAGCACGTTCATGACGGGCGGGAGGACCTCGTAGTCGACGTCGATGAGGGATAGGGCCTCCTCGGCCGCGTGGGGGTCTATGGCCGCCACGGCCGCCACGGGGTGTCCCTTGTACAGGGCCTTGTCCACGGCCAGGCAGTTGTTGCTCAGGAACTTGGGGTTGACCAGGTCGCCCTCGCCCATGTCGATGACCTTGCCCGAGGGCTGGGGCAGCTCGGCGCCGGTGACCACGGCCTTGACGCCGGGGAGGGCCAGGGCGCGGGAGGGGTCGATGGACCTGATGCGTGCGTGGGCGTGGGGGCTCCTGAGGACCTTGCCGTGGAGGAGGCCGGGGAGCTGGATGTCGGCGCCGTAGCAGGCGCGACCGGTGACCTTGTCGGCCCCGTCGTGACGTATGGGGGTGGTGCCCACCACCTTGAGATGCCCTGCCGGCGCTTGGACGCTGGTCATGCTTCATTACCTCCGTGGGCGGCGTTGCTCCCGGGACCGGGGTGGGAACATTCTATCGGGCGCGGGAGCCGGTGTACAGCTTGGGTTCATGGGCTGGCGTCTTGTCTTCTTTCTGTGTTGGCCATATTCTTACCACACGACATTGATTCAGCGAGGCTTAGGCGATGGAAACCAAGAGGAAGCGACTCACCTTGGACCTGGACCCCATTCTCCAGCGTCGGCTAAAGGCCATCGCCGCACTCAAGGGCGTCAGCATGCGAAGGTACTGCCAAGACGCCATTACGCGGGAGCTGACGAGAGACGAAGCTAACGGCATGGGCGGACTGTTGTCCGACAAGCCGGACCATGAGCTGTTTGCGGAGCTCCGGCAGGAGATATTCGGAGGCAACCCCCTTACCGGGAGCTCCGTCGATTTGATCCGGGAGGCCCGTGATATCCGGGATGCCGAAATCGAGGGGAGGGCATGAACCCGTCCGTCGTAGTCGAGGCAAGCCTGGCGATAAAATGGTTAGTGGAGGAGGACCACTCCGACAAAGCCCAGGCCATCCTCCAATGGTGGGTTGCCCGGAACATAACCCGCATAGCACCGTACCTCATGCCCTTCGAGGTGGCCAACGCCCTCTACCGGCGGGAATTGCGCGGCGAGCTGAACGTCGGTGACAGTACCCGCATGATCGGACGGCTGCTTGAGTCCCGCATCGAACTCCATCAGCCACCGGGCCTCCATGTTAGAGCACTGCAGCTTGCTACCCAGCTCAGGCAGGGTGCCGCTTACGACGCCCACTATCTGGCACTGGCGGAGAGTGTCGGCTGCGAGCTTTGGACCGCGGACGAGAGGTTCTACCGGGCGGCAAGCCCAAGCATTGACAACGTGCGATGGATAGGAGAGTTCGGTGTGCCAGTGTAAGGCATAGGAGGGCGGTCCGTATCGATGACGCCGCCCCGGCGCCAGTAGCGGATCGTCACCAATCGGAACACAATAGGGCACCAGGCAACCGACGAGCAGGAGGCATAAGAGACATGGCCGAGTACATACCGTCGACCACGGACTGGGTGCGGGAGCAGGTGGAGGTCTACGAGGGCAGCGGGGGCACGGAGGGGACGACGCTGCGGGACACGGGGCTGCCGGTCATCATCGTGACGAACCGGGGAAACCGCACCGGGGCGATCCGCAAGACACCGCTGATGCGGGTGAAGGACGGGAGCAGCTACGTGCTGGTGGGGTCCAAGGGCGGCGCGCCCAAGAACCCGGTGTGGGTGTACAACCTGCGTGCGGACGGCAACGTGGAGGTCCGGGACGAGACCCAAGTGCAGTCGATGCGAGTCCGCGAGGTCGTGGACCCGGGGGAGCGGGCGCGGCTGTGGGAGCTGGCGGTGGCGGCGTTCCCGCCCTACCAGGAGTACCAGGAGCGGACCAAGCGCACGATCCCGGTGTTCGTCGCGGAGCCCGCGTAGGAGACCTCTGCGCAGCTCCAGGCGCGGGCATGCCGGTCAGCTCCCCATCAGTAGACTCCGGGGAAGATGCGGTACTTGACCCGCGCCTTGTACTCCGCCCACTTCTCGGCGCCGTACTTCTCCGCGCAGTGACTGTCGTCGTCGCGCTGGCGGAAGGTGAACAGGGTGACGATGAAGACGAAGTAGGTCCAGGCCCAGGGGTCGGCGAAGTGGCCGAAGGCCAGGGCGACGGACAGGGAGAGGAACCCCTCGCCCATGTAGTTGAAGTGGCGGGCGACGCCCCACAGGCCGCTGTACAGGGAGATCAGCCCCGCCAGCACCGCGTCCCTGGACAGGTCGAAGCTGTACGTCTGCTACTGCGACGGCATCGGGTGCAACGCGTCCACCAAGACGGCGCTGAAGCTGCTGACGCTGGGGTTCCAGGTCCGGGAGCTCATCGGCGGGCTCGACTGGTGGAAGCGCGACGGCTACGCCACCCACGGCGAGGGAGCGCGCGCGGGGACCGGGGTCAGGTGCGGGTGCTGACCGGGCTAAGTATCGACGCGATCTAGCGGGTATTGGGGCAACGACCGGTTCCAGGACTCTATGTTGAAGACAACGCAACTCTCGACAATCCGCCTGGTCCACAACCCCGCCCTCCAGCCCTTCGATGGCAATGCTCTTTCCAACGCGTCCGTCCGGACCGTCAGCTCCGCCTCATCCAATGCTTCATCGGCCACCACAACGAAGTAGTGAATGGGCTTGTCCGCTCTTCCTGACGCCCATTCGTAGAGGAAGGAGTCCCGGTACTTGTACTTCAGGTCTTCGTCCAAGGCACCTGTACTGAAGTCTCGAATGAACCTGTCCCGGTTCTGCTTCGGGGCATCCGGATGTCGGGGGTCCTTGAACTCGAGGAAGAAGTAGCGGTCAGGGAACTCAACGATGAAGTCGACGGCCTTCATGCAGTGGGACAGACCATGAGACGATTCGTCATCGAATTTCCACGCATCGACCTCATCGTCGATGGTGACCTGCAGATTACCCTCTTGCAACACTCTCATGTCGCCAGACCATCCAGGCTCCGCGCGACCACACGGTCGTAGATATCCGAGAACGCATCCGCTATGGCATTGGGATGGATACCGGCATAGTCGCTAGACGTGTGGCAGACCAGGTCGCCGCCGGCTTTGTCGTGGTGCAGGGCATGGAATGCCACTTCATCGTTGGCAGCAATTTGAAGGTCCAGCTCCTTGAGAATAACGTAATCGTGCGTGGCCAGGAAAATCTGTACGCCGTTACGCTGTAACTCCAACAAGACCCGGATCAACAAGCGGTACAGCTTTGGGTTGAGGTTGGTCTCGGGTTCATCCCAGAACAGCACCGACCCACCCATCAGAGTCCCGTTCTGTATCAGCAACCACAGCAGGCCCAGCTTCCGCATTCCCTCCGCCAGAAGGGAAAACTCGAAGGTGCCCTGTCGAGTACCCAGGAAGAACTCCTCGTTCCTAACGCTGACCCTGCCCCCAAGGGCGTCTTGAAGCTCCCGCAGCAAGGGTCTGAACGTGGATGGCCTATGACGCAGCGGTGGAAGAAAAGCCCGGTCGAGGATGTCCGCGTACACCGCCTCGAAATGGATTTCCCGGTTCGCGTACAGGGACCTGAAGCCGGGTGCGTTGGCCAGCATCTCTTTGACCGGTATGTACACGCTCTCTATGCGTGAGTCCCCCCAGCTTCCGTCCTGCCGTGCGTCCTTGTACCTTGGGAACGTAGTGCGGCTGGAGAAGGAGGTCCCCAGGCACTGCTCTCCCCGGAAGACCTCTACACTTGCCTGAGACCCCCCTCGCCGGCGCTTGACCAGACGCCGATGGCTCCCTCGGGATGGCAGAAAGACATGCACCAGCTTCTCGGTAAACGACTCGCCGGTCTTGGATGCCTCGCACGCTGCGTAACAGACCTTCATCAGATGCGTCTTGCCCGTGCCGTTGGCGCCGACCAACACATTGATGCCGGAAGAGAGGTCAAGGTCCAGGTGTTCGAAGGCGGTAAACTTTTCGAGTCTTACCCTCGTTAGTGACATCTTTCACTCCTGTGCCGTTCGACACACAAGTCAGCTTGATCTCTCCAACAGACATGATAACATTTCAGGCACACTCGAATTACATGCATGATGCCGCCATGAGGACCACGCTGACACTGGACGACGACCTAGCCGACGCGCTGAGAGAACGGGCGCGGCTGCTCAACGTGCCGTTCAAGCAGGTCGTGAACGACGCCATCCGGCGGGGGTTGTCTCCCGAAGCGAGGGAGGCGCCGGCGCCCCGGTACCGGGTCGTTCCCATTCGGAGCGCCTTCGTCCGGGGGGTCGACCCGCTCAAGCTCAACCAGCTTAACGACGAGCTCGAGGCCGAGTCCTTCGGCGCGCCGGGCGCCGGTTGATGGTCCCGGGCCGGCGCAACCCCCTCTGAGAAGGGCGCCCTACCACTCCCGGGCGGTGCGCATCTCCACTCCGGAGATCTCCTCCTGCAGCAGGACTGCGACGGTGCGGTCCTTTTCGCTCCAGCCCCGGTTCATGGCCTGCATCATCACCTGCTCCACCACGTTGGCCACGGGCATGGGGACGTCGTTGCGGCGGGCCATGTCCGTGGCCAGGCCTATGTCCTTGCGCGCCAGGTCCAGAGTGAAGATGGGCGGCTCGAACTCCCCCTTGAAGACGGTGCGGGCCAGCCGGCTGCGCATGGCGCCGACGACGCTCCGGTGGCCGGCGTCCAGCAGCACGTCCAGGTCGACCCCCGCTTTCATCCCCAGGGTCAGGGCCTCGGCCACCACCTGCTGGGCCGCGATGCTGGCCATGTTGTGCACCAGCTTGCAGGCGCTGGCGCACCCCAGGCCGCCGGCGTATATCACCTGGTCGGCGAAGGCGTCGAGCATGGGGCGCAGCCGGTCGAAGACGGCCCTCTCTCCTCCGACCATCACCGTGACCTCCCTGTACACGGCCTCGGGCGGGCTGGCCAGCACCGGCGCGTCGACCACGTGCACGCCCCGCTGCCGGAAGGCCGGCTCCAGCCCGCGAATGATCTCCGGGTTGCAGGTGGACATGTCCATGTAGACGCTGCCCCGGCGGATGCCCTGCAGCACGCCCTCGGGGCCGTTGACCACCGCATCCACCGCCTGGGGCCTGGGGAGGGAGGTGATGAGGACGTCACTGAGGCGCGCGGCCTCGGCCGGAGAGCCGGCCAGGCGGGCGCCGCCGTCCAGGAGGGGCCGGGCGGCCTCCTCCCGCAGGTCGTAGGCGACCATGGGATAGCCTGCCTTCTGTATGTTGACCGCCATGGGCGTGCCCATCTTGCCCAGTCCCACGAATCCCACTGTATCCATGCTCATCCCCCCGTGTCGTCTAAGTCGAACCTCCCCAGCAGGGTAACACATCCCGCGGCGTTGGGTGGCGCGGTTGCCCCCGATTCCCGTGGGGGTTAGAATCAGCCTGCTATGTACTCCTGCCGAGAATGCGGTCATCCGAAAAAGGGGGAGCTTCTGGAGACGGGGGTCCTGCGGGACCCCATCGAGCAGTTCGTGCGGTGGCGGGACGAGGCACGGGAGGCCGGAGAGCCCCAGACGGGCCACATCGCCCTGGCCACGGCGACCAAAGACGGGCGCCCGTCGGTGCGCTTCGTCATCCTGCGCAGCGTGGACGAGCGGGGGTTCGTCTTCTACACCAACTACACCAGCCGGAAGGCCCGGGAACTGGAGGAGAACCCCCGGGGCAGCTTCGCCCTGCACTGGCCCGTGTCGGAGCGGCAGGTGCGGGTGGAGGGGGCCATCCAGCGGATATCGCCGGAGGAGTCGGACGCGTACTTCGGCACGCGGCCGCGGGAGAGCCGATTGGAGACCTGGGCGTCGCCCCAGAGCCGGGCCATCGACGGCAGGCCGTGGCTGGAGGCCCGGTGGCGGAGGTTCGAGGCCGAGCTGGGCGAGTCGCCGCTCCGGCCCGACTGGTGGGGCGGCTACCGGCTGGTCCCCGAGGTGGTGGAGCTGTGGCAGCAGAGGCCCCACAGGATGCACGACCGGCTGGAGTACCGGAGGGATGGCGCGGTGTGGACCGTTCGACGCCTGGCGCCGTGAGCGGGGGCGCACTTCTATTGTCAAGGCAAGTCTTGATAGGCCAGCGGTATCATGGTGCAGTCGGCGCCTTGATCTCGTAGTTGGCTGGCGCATCCGCCGGTTTCGGACAGAAGTGCCTGAAATCACATGCCACACACGTTGCTTGATCCTGGCAATTCGGGGACCATGCTTCGAGAATGTCTCCACCAGTAGCTTCACTGATAATGTCTTCCTCGGCTCTGCGAACAACCTGATCGAACTCACTCAAAGCAGACTCGATGCTCACGCAAGAGATCGGAATGACTCGGATGGCTCGACGCAAGCGGAAGTGCAAGGACAACTGACTCGCGTCCATGCCCGGTTGCCACATTCTGACAATCTGTTCGTCATGTGATTTAGCCTCTGGCTCTTCGTCCGTGGTACCCTCCTTCAAGCCCTTCCGTAGTGCTGTCATCTCCTCTGTGCTTGGTGTTAACTCGTTAATGTAGATCAGAATCCCTGCGGCGACCGGAAGGGCATCTGGTTGTCTGCCTCTTAGCCAAGCATACGTTTGTATCTGCCAGTCTCCCTGTTCCCAATACGGTTCGGAGATTAGCGGACGCCGTGTACCCTTGTAGTCGACAATCACTTCAAAAGTGCCACCTAGATCTGGACAAGCGCGGTGAACATGCTCACGGATCAGATTGTCATCTGCTCCTTGTGTCAAGGTCATATGGGTTAGTACGTCAACAATCCCATGCACTTCGTAGTGTTCGCACCTTAGCGGAACGTTGCCAGTGGGCACAGGGCGAGTGCCAATGACTCGGCGTTCGGCTGAGGCTATGAGCGGAAACAGATGGGGACCTAACTCGTTCACGGCTACTTCGACACGTTGGTACGCCGAGTCGCGAGCGACGGTACTCCGGGCTTGCTTACCCTGCCGACGAAGAGCCACCTCCACCGTGTCAGCGAACCTACCGATGTCATGCTGTTCCCAGAGTGGCTTGTCTCCTCCCCACTCACGTGCCGTGCATGGCCACGGGAAGTCCGGTGGCAGTTTGCCGCCCTGACGTGACTCAGTCCAGAAACGGTAGACCATTTCAAGAGTACCGTGTAGGAATTCTCCGAACCATAGCTGCACAGGTCTTGACGGGGGAAGTGAGCTTCCATTGTGGTACCGATATTGAAGTCGGCAACGCAGGTACGATAGCAGGTCCCCAGTTAGAGAGTAAGAGGGAACAATATGCTCAGGACGCTTGACTTCAAGTTCCATGTCATAACTCCCAAAAAGGCGGCTCTATCTTGACTGGCGGCTTGCTACCGCTGAATTCCTGTCTCCATGGCCAGGTTCTGTCCCGGTTCCACCCCAAGGCGATATTGGGAATCTCTCCTTGCGACCGGTAGCGCAGACCCTTTTCATTGCCTACTAGCATGAGTACCGATTGCGCTCGGCTATATGCGACGTAATACAGACGAACCAGATCGTCAAATGTACGGTCAGGTCCACTGCGGTGCCCTCGAGTCGCAGTCGCTAAGTAGGGCTCTACATCGTCTTCCGCTTGTACGACATTGGAGATAGATTCTGGAAACCTCAAGAATCGTTGTTTCGGGTGGTTTCTCGTAAACCGACTTCCCACATCAACGATCACCAACGGAAACTCCAGTCCCTTGGCCTGGTGGATTGTCATGAATTGCATCCGGTCTCTGGGTACACTTGGCATTATGTCTTCATCAATCTGGACTTCGTCTTCAGCAATCGGCACAAGTGCATCGCGCACCAGACTCTGTCTACTACGTACCACATGGGGGTCCAAACTCTTGCCTGTCACGTTCTGGAAAAGTTGCATACCATATGGAGACGCCATACTTGCGCTTGCAATAATGCGCATGATGGCTTCCAACCACACTTGGTGTTCGGGTTGGCACTGAAATTCAAGTATCCATGACATCAGCTTAAACAGAAGCTCAAGCACAGGCCAATCTTGCGGGATCGCCCCTTTGACCTGACCGGACGCAACACTCTGCCAGTCTCCTATGAAGCCACCCAACCCTCCTCCATCACTTGGAAAGGGGTCCGACGCCAAGAACTGTTGCGCGTTCTGCCGCCAGCCATTGAGAAAGAATCTGGATTCATTTGTGAGGTTCAGATCTCTGATAAGCACGTCATCTGGATCAATTGACAGCAGAACAAGGCCAAGAAGCTTTTGGACATCAGGTATTGATCGGAGAGCTTGACCATTCGGGTTGAATACTTGAAGGCCAGAAGCCTCCATCGCCCTCCTTAGCATTCCTGGAAATCGAACGCGTGGTGCACCTTTGTAGCGGTCATAGGTGACCTCTTCCACCGAATGGGAAAGCAAACAGCATCTCCTAAAGCACCATCTGCAGACAGATAGATTTCCTGACCGGAGTCACCTACAGGAATGCGGTGCCTATCCGCGAAACGTTGGAGGAAGTTGGCAAGGTCGCTTGCAAGAGCAGCTTCGCTTGGTCGAAACATGCCCAATACAGGGATACCAGCGCTGGATCGCGCAGGCGTCACCAAAGGCTTCGAAGGGTTGATCCGTGCAGGCTGGAACTCTGGATCAGTTGCGATGTGGTCGTTGAAGAAGCCGATGATCTCAGGGTGAGATCGGAAGTTTCTGACCATATCCACACGATTGGTCAGGCGTCCTGTAGATTGCCGACAACGATCAGCGAAATCAGTGAACAGCTCTACTGAACCACCCCGGAATCGGTACATCGATTGGTCGTCGTCACCCACGATAGTTGGCGCAAGCTCAGTGGATCCAATCAAAGAGAAATAGATTGCTTCCTGCAATGGGTTTGTATCCTGATACTCATCGATCAGCAATACACGTAAGTCTTTGGTCCACTCATTCAAGTGTCCATTTGACAGTCGGTCTTGGAAATGCTCCTCTAGCATCGCAAAATCGAAAACATTCGTGTCAACGCAAATCTGTCGATAGGCAAGTAGCATTTCAACGACCATATTCTCAGCAGGTCCAGCTTGGCGGTATTGACCTAAATCAACCCGGTCCTGTACCAACCGTTCGAGCAGCCGTTTCGTTGTTCTCAGAGCTTCTCCCTGATTGCGAGGAGGCTGTCGCCCCAGGGTGTAGTTGGACAAGAGTGAATCAATGACGTCTCTGTTGCTGTAATACACGGTCTGAAAGACTTGCCGTTTGAGAATCAGTAGACTGGCGGAGGTGTCAGCCACCTCAGGAGAAAGCTCACCCGCAGGCCGAAACTCTGTCAGCACGTCATGAATTGTGCTATCCAAAGTGTCGATCTGGCACCGATTAAGGTCAATATGGTCGAGACTATGACTGTTCCCAAGGCGAGTCACAAGTTGGTATCCCCAGTCCAGCCAACGGGTACGTAGCTCCCGCGCTGCCTTACGTGTGAATGTAGTGATAAGGACATGTTCTGGCAGAACGTCCTGCACGAATACGTACCTAAGAGCCCGAAGCACTAGAACGGATGTCTTCCCGGATCCAGGTCCTGCAACTATCTGGAGAATAGGATCCTCGTCATACATGACTGCCCTGAGCTGTGATTGGTTGGCAGATTCACGAAGGTTGCGACCTAGGTGCGCATCAACTAGATCGAGAAAGCAATCGTTGCTAATCATGGAGTCTATCCTTGCTGACCTTTCCGTATAGCATCAGCGTATTGTGGGCTCCCCGCCGTTTATTCCTATTGGCTCCCCGGAAGATCAGCATGTGGATTCCCAGGTCTTCGCAGAAGTTACAATCGCAACTCTGCCATGGCCGGTCCATGAGGGTTCGTTTGTACTTCGCCCGCATCGACTCCGTTTCGCTTGATCTAGCCAAGTGGGCATCATAGTCGAGAACCGCGTCAAGAACCTCTCCGACATTACGTTGCTCTTTGTCATATTGGGACAGAAGCTCAAGTACCTCTCGTTCCTGTTGTTCTAGTCTTTCAATGTCCGCATTCATCTTTTTCAGTCGACTTCGCGTGCGACCATCGCTGGTCATCGGCACTCGGAGCGCCGCATACCACTGGCCGTTGGTACCCAAGTAGTTCTGGTCTGATCGTAGCCACGCTTTCCGAAAATACGAGGCGCTGTCGAAGCTGTCGACCTTGAGATGCCTAAATAGCTCCTGCAACTTCGGGCGAAAAATTCCGAACAAGTGAACCCACGGGCGCTCACCGAGTTCGTCAGCGGTCTGGATCACAGCTCGTACTATCTTTTCTACTTCTTTGTCACCCTGCGGAACAAGTCCTCCAATTGCCATGTGCCGATATCCGAGTTCATAGTAGTCGCGGACGGATTGAGCATAGCCCTCTGGAGCTAGAGCTTGGATTATGCCAACTGGGTTGAATCCGACTTTGCGTTGTTTGGCCGCCTCAATAAACAGGCGAGCATTCTCGCGAGTGACATCGACTCTCTCCATTCGTTCCTCATCAGAGAGTTCTATTCGCTCACCGTTCCTGGTGACTGCAGGAACTGGAATATGATCCACCGACGCGCCAAAGTCGAATCCATATGATTCATAAAGGGCAACCGCCTGATCCACAGAAATCGTCGGATGCGTCTCGTTCACATAGCTGAACGCCCCACAATCTCCGAAAAGATATTGATCGTCCGATAGCCCAAAGTGAGTACGAAGTGGCGGAGGAGACAGAGCATCAGTCCCCGCTACCTCCAGCCGTCGCAAGGGCCCCTTTTGGATTCCTTGCTGAGCGAGGCTGAGGAGTATGCCATCGGACATCCGGTTGGGTCGCATCAACACACAACAGTGCTTGTCCTCTCTCTGTCCGCGGGATGCCCCCGAAAAGGAATCTCCCTCGAAATCAAATTGAGGATCCAGTAGGTCGTCCCAGTCCGGTAGAAAGTAAGAGTAACAACCAGTACCGCCTTCGACCTCAGCCTTGATTCTGCGGGACGGTGAGGTATTCATTAGGAAGGACTTGATCTGGTTTAGTTTCTGCCCAATGCCTCCGGCGAACACCTCTTGCTCAAGGCCAAGTGTATCTAGTCCGGGCTGGACTGCTGGCATGTAGTCCTTGCCCAGTGACAAGTGAACAGATCGATGGGAGGTTGCCCATTTGCCTAGGACTGTCGAACATTGTGGGGCGCTTGCCCTCGCCATTGCCGGGTCCATCCGCTTGTTGTAGTGCGCAATTCCCATCAGGACGCCGAACAGTCCGTACTGTGCAGACAGCACTGCTATGGACATGTCCCCAGGCCATTGGTAATCTCGCAGGAATTTTCTGACCACGCGATAGGCTGGACCGTCGTACCGATCTAGCGCAGGGAGCAGACCGTCCGACTCTCGCTTGCGATCGGCACAGCCCAGAATCAGCAACCTCTTATCCAAACTACCACTACTCCAAGGCAGTCTTGCGGGACTGGTGCAGACCCTCCGTGGGACGGGCCCTAGCCCCCCAGCTCCTCCCGGATCTCCACGAGGGCCGAGACGGCCGTCTCGATGTCCTCCAGGTTGTTGTAGAAGTAGGGCGAGATGCGCACGGCGCCGGGGCGAGCGTCCACTACAACGTCGCGGCGGGCCAGGGCAGCCACCACGGCCTGGGGGTCCTCCACCTCCACCATGGTGATGCTGGCGTGGCGGGCCGGGTCGTCGGGGGTCCGCAGGCGGAACCCCTCCTCCCGGAGCCTGCTCACCAGGTGCGACGCGACCTCGGAGGTCCGCCCGCGGATGGCCTCGGGGGTGAGCTCGTTGACGGTGCGCAGCCCCTCGGCCCCGGAGTAGACGGCGGCCACCGACGGGGTGCCCGTCTCGAAGCGGGCCGCGTCGTCACGGAAGACCATCTCGTGGGGGTTGAAGCTGAACTGGTGGCGGTTGCCGAACCAGCCCGCCACGGTGGGGGACAGCTGGGGGATAAGCTCTCGGCGGACGTACATATAGGCTATGCCGGGCCCTCCCAGCAGCCACTTGAGGCCGCCGCTGAGGAGGATGTCGACGCCCGCGGCCTTCACGTCGATGGGCACCTGGCCCGTGGCCTGGTAGTCGTCGACCAGGAGCAGCCTTCCCTTGCGGTGGGCCCCCTTCCCATGGACTATGGAGGCGACGGCCGCCACGTCCTGGATGTAGCCGCTGGTGAAGTAAACCCGGCTGGTGGCCACGATGGCCGTCCGCTCCCCTATGGCCGCCTCGAACTGGTCCAGGTCGATGCTCACCCGGTCGCCGGACCGGAGGATGCGCGTCTCCACGCCGGTGCGGGCGCGGGCCAGGAAGGACTGGGCCACGGTGGGAAAGTCCAGCTCGGTGGTGACCACCTGGTCGCCCTCGGAGAGGTCCAGGCTGGAGGAGATGGCGGCGAGGCACGCGGAGATGCTGGGCATGACGGCGACCTCGTCCTCGCCGGCGTTGATGACGGCGGCGAACTCCCGTCGCACCGCCTGGATCTCCTCGATCCATCCGGGGACCCATGCCGCGGCCCCGTGCTCGGACCACGAGTCGATGTACCGGTGTAGGGCGCCGCGCACCCGGTCGGACAGCAGGCACAGGGAGCAGGAGGAGAGGTAGGTCTTCCGCGCCAGGGTGGGGTACCCGGTCCTGATGCTGGACCAGTCCGGGTGGGCCGCCTCCGTCATCGGATGCGTCCCCGCGCCCCGACCTCCCACACTGTCTCCAGCTTCCCCTCGCGGAGGGCGTGGAAGTGGGAGTGGAGGTTCACCGTGGTGTCGTTGTGCCCGGGGATGATCTCTATCTTGTCGCCGGGGCGGAGCTGGCGGGCGTCGCTGGAGGTGAGGGTGGCCACCAGGTGCTCGTCGGAGGCCGAGGCGAACTCGACGCCCTCCACGGACTTGCACACGGGGGGCCACTGGTCGGTGGAGACGGCCTTCATGCCGCTGTCCAGCACGGCTCGGTCCGGGGCCGGGCGGCTGATGACCGACGCCAGGACGGTCCCCGCCACGTCGAAGTCGGTGAGCACCCGCCGGTACTGGGCGTCCATGAGCACGTAGGAGCCGGGCTGGACCTCGGTGACGCCCGGGTAGTTGCCCGTGAGCTGGTAGGTGCCGGTGCCGCCGGCGCTGACTATCTCCACATCCAGTCCCGCGTTGCGGATGGCCTCGACGCTGGAGGCCACCTTCTGCATGGCCTCCAGGTCCATCGTGGCCCGCCGGTCGTCGTCCTCCACGCCCTGGATGTTGCCGGCGTAGCCGCAGATGCCCCGGAAGCGGAGGCCGGGGGCCGATGCCACCGCCTGGGCCAGGCGGGCGGCGGGCTGGCCCGGCTCCACGCCGCAGCGGTGCTGGCCGCAGTCCACGTCCACCAGGACGCCCAGGGATGCGCCGGAGGCCTGGGCGGCCTCGGACAGGTCGCCCACGTTGCCGGCGTCGTCGACGGTGACCATCATGTCGGCGTGCCGGCAGAGGGCCATGAGGCGGCTGATCTTGGAGGGGCCGACGATCTCGTAGGTCATGAGGATGTTCCGGATGCCGCCGGCGGCCATCACCTCGGCCTCGCCCAGCTTCTGGCAGCAGACGCCGATGGCCCCGGCGGCGATCTGCTTGTGGGCGATGGCGGGGGTCTTGTGGTGCTTCATGTGAGGGCGCACGCCGGCGGGCCGGGAGGCGAAGTAGTCGGCCATGCGCTGAATGTTGGCCTCCATGACGTCCAGGTCGATGAGGAAAGCCGGGGTGTCCAGGTCGTCCCTGGAGATGCCGGGGACCATTGTGCTGGCCGGGTCCATGTGCGCCTCCCTTTGGTCTGGCTATGTGGCGTGGTGCGGCCCGGCGGGAGGGGCCGCGTGGTGCGGTGAGTCTACCACCGGGCCGAAAGGCACGCAACAGAGTGGGTGTGGGCTGATCGGGAGCTCTCTTGACACATGAGAGACATGGAACCTACCATCTACATAGCACAGGGCCCGACAAGAGAGTGTGCCCAAGGTATCCGACGCGATTAGGTTAGTGGAGGAGGACGGTTGGGTGCGGCAGCAGCATATACAGTCATCATCGAAGAGAGCAACAACGGCTATGCCGCGTACTTGCCCGAACTACCTGGTTGTATAGCCACGGGGGACACGGAGGAAGAAACGAAGACCCTGATACATGAAGCGGTCATGGAGCACTTAGCGTTGCTGACCGGTGCGGACGTATCTGCTCCAATCCCCAACCTCAACTACGTAAGCGCAGCCGCCAACCGTCCCTAGGCCGACACCACACACGAACGGGACCGGGAGGCCATGAGCCCTGGTCTTCCCCCGATACAAGACCCCTCCGTCAGAGGGCCTGCCACACCCGTCTCCCCTCCACCCTGACGACCCTGCCGAAGCCTGGGGCGGGGAAGTGGGGCACGGCGACCAGCAGCCCCTCCCGCTCCAAGCGGTCCATCAGCGGCCGGCGGGTCCGGCGGGCGTGGTCGGGGTCCACGTCGACGAAGGGGCTCCAGTCGGGCTCCTGCACCTGGACGGGGTGGTGGGCAGCGTCGCCCAGGATGATGGCCCTCTCTCCGGCCGACGCTATCAGCAGGCTGGTGTGCCCCGGCGTGTGGCCCGGCGTGGGAAGGGACGTCATCACCGGGGTGAGGGCCTCCTCCCCCTCCATGAGGTCCAGGAGGCCCAGCCTGTCCAGCTCGTACACCTGCTCGGCGACGTGGGGGAACATGCGGGCGCCCTCAGGGGTCTGGAGCGCCTCCCAGTCGGCCCTGGGCGCCCGGTAGCGGGCGCGGGGGAAGGTGGGGCGGACCGGCCCGCCCTCGTGGACCAGGTTCCAGCCCACGTGGTCCCGGTGGACGTGGGTGAGCACCACCAGGTCGACCTCGTCGACGGTGACGCCGTTGGCCTTCATGTCCTCCATGAGCAGTCCGAATATCTTGTCCCGGGGCTCCTGCTTGTCGGGGCCCAGGCCCGTGTCCACCATCACGGTGGGGCCCTCGCCTCGCACCAGGAAGGAGGCCAGGTTCGCCGCCACGGTCCCCTGGGCGGTGAACAGGCCGGCGTAGGGCTTCAGCGCGGTCGGGTCGACGGTCGGGAAGAACACCTCGGCCGGGGACTCCACCCGCCCGTCGGACAGGGACACGATCTCCACGTTGCCGACGGCAACTCTGTTGTTGGGCACGACGGCCTCTCATTCTCTCCATTTACGACGCATTGGGGGCGTGGGGTGGATGGAGATAGGCGGACGTATTGGACAGGCATTATGGTAGCGCAGCACTTCCTGGGTTGGGAAGGGGGGAGTGTCAGTAGGGAGTCGACGAGTCGCTTGCGAAAACTGGTACATGGGCTAGAATAACGGTGATTACACGCTTCACGCATGAGGGAACGGGGAAGAAAGGCATGAGCGGACGGACAGAGACGCACGAGGAGAGCCACGCGGAGATCAACGCGGCCCTGACACGGGCAGCTAATATTCTTGTCGAGGTCGCTGATTTGCAGAAAGTCTTGGCAGAGAAGCAACAAAGGACAGAGGAGAACCTGACCCGCCTGGAGGCCAGCATAGCGGAGTTGGCGGCGATGCAGAAAGCGCACCGGGTGTTGGACCACTAGGCAACCGGCACGGTGGGACCTTCCTAGGGATGCTCTGAACAACCCTGGGCCCCTCCCTGTTCGCCTTGGGCCACCTCGCCCCGTGCTGGGGCCTAGTTTCTATCGAACCTTCAACGTACCGTTGCGGTTGTTCCACGCTGTGACCAGCCCCTCCCGCGAAAAGACCACCCTGGTCAATTCATCACCGTAATACCACCGCTCTTCGTCGAGAAAGAAATCGATTTGGGTTGGCGTCCCTTGGACGTGTAAAACGTCGTCCTGGGACGACCCTCGGGTGAAGTACCCGGCGGTTGTTGGCCCACTGGTCGTCGGTACTAGGCGAACCTTCAACGTGCCGTTGTAGTTGTCCCAGACCGTGACCAGCCCCTCCCGCGAAAAGACCACCCTGGTCAAATCATCACCGTAATACCACCGCTCTTCGTCGAGAAAGAAATCGATTTGGGTTGGCGTCCCCTGGACGTGCAAGACATCATCTTGGGATGACCCTCGAGTAAAGTAGTCCTCGCCCAGTACTGGCACCCGCGTGGGCGTGGGGACAGCCGTGGGAGTAGGGACGGACGTGGGTATGGGGATAGCCGTGGGTGTCGGGACGGCCGTGGGCGTCGGAACCCGTGTGGGGACGGCTGTTGGGATGGGGACGACCGCAGCTCGCCTGGATAGTCGCTCGATATGCTGATAGATGGTTTGCACCGAGACGGCGAAGCCCAGGCCCTCAACAGGCCGGCCGGCGTTGCTTCGGTCGATGCTGCGAGTATTGATGCCGAGTATCTCTCCACCCATCGAAAGCAGGGGGCCACCACTGTTCCCCGGGTTGAGGGCCGCGTCGGTCTGTATGTCCCAGGTGTCAGTCATCCGGTTGAAGCGGACAGCCGAGATGATCCCAATGGTGATCGTAGCTTCCCCCTCCAAGCCCAGAGGATACCCCATCGCCAGCACCTGCCGGCCAGCCGAGATGTCCGCCACAGCGCCCAGGGGCAACGCAGTGAAGCTCCCGCAGCATATCCGCAGCACAGCCAGGTCGCGGAGCTCGTCCTGGCCCAAAATGGTTGCTACGTATGACGTCCGGTCATTGACGATTACGGTCGTGCGGACGCGAGGGCTGTCGATGACATGATCGTTGGTCAAGACGTAGGCCTCTTGTCCTTGGGTCTTGAAGATGACGCCTGACCCAACGCTTCCCCCTTGCCGCACCCTGACCACCGCCGGCCTGACACGTTGCACAAGGGGGGCGAGGTCTTCGGCATGGAGCGGGACGCCCATCGGAGACGGCCCGTTGGTGGGTGCCGGCGTTGGAGTGGGGGCCAATGTCGGGGAGACCGGGCCCCAGATCTCCACGTGCACCTCACCCGCGGCGGCCTGGATGCGGAGCTCCTTGAAGGGCGTGTTTTCGATGGTCCACTCGAATCCAGGGAACACAGCGACGAGTTGGGCGTCGTCGGGCAGTTGGATGTTGTTGGCGGCGAACTCGTCTAGGATATCCTGAGGTATGATGCCGGCACTGAGCGCCGGATAGATGTCTGGGTAGTCTGCTAGGGCGAGACTGAACCCCGTAATCGCCAAGGTGGGCGTCGACGTCACGGTGGGAGTAGGCATGGCGGCGATTGTGGCAGCCATGCCGGCCTCGACGGTAGCGTCTATGTCTGGCGTTGGCGTCGGCGTTCCCGTCGGCAGGGCCGCAGCTATGGCCGCTTGGACGGTGGACCCAACGTCCGGGATGGTGGGCGCGGGCGACGGGCTTGCGCCTGTGCAGGCCATGGGCAAATAGACCATGAGGGGCAAGGCCATGAGCATCCGCATGGTCCGGATTTTACCATAACACCCGAATGCCTAAGCCTGATGTTACAGGCATTACGCTGGCCTATTCTCCGTTATGCTCGTACGCCCAGTAACTCTCAGCCAACTGCCTCTCAGGAGACGGATGAGTAGGACCTACTCGAGGGCAAATTGCTTACTCACCTGAAGGACAGTCAAGGCAGCGTATTTCAGGTAAGTTGCATGCATGTCGTATCTAGGAAAGTTCGGCTTCTCTACCAAATACCTCCACTGGATAGAAGCATCTTTGCAACGCTCGAACACCTGTCGGAGGGTTTCCCACCCGCAAGGAGGCGAGTTCGCTTGTTTCCAGTATTCATCCTGTAGCTGAACCCGAAGGGGACATGATAATCCTTTGAACAACGCATCGAGGTCGTGCTGGTTCCCCGCTGGCTTGCCCTTCTCTAGTTCCCAAAGAAACTTGAGTGCTAGTTCCGCCGCCAACACCACCAACACAACCCGCGCCTGATATATGCCCAATTCTCGGCGTTCTGCGGGCGACATCTCTTCCAGCTCCGCATAGGTCAGTTTGTCCAGTAGATACCGGGGCGAAATTTTGTTACGGTCCAACAACTTGTCGATCGCATCCGCTGATTCCAGCAGACCCTTAACGAAGTCTGGCGTTTCCATGATTTTCTTATCTGCCACTCTATTGCGCCCTCTGTGCATGTTAATCGACGGCACACCCCGAAGCAAACGGCACCGGGCGCTGCACCTTGTTTATCGGGTTGCGAAGCCCACGCCCCTTCCACCCCACGTTCTGGCGGCAAGACCGGTCTGTGCCCTGTTCATTTGGAAGGGTCCCCCGCTCCACCCCTTGTATCTTGATGAAGGTGGCGGGGTAGACCGGTCCGCCCCTTGGTCTCGAGAGACCGCGACCCAGCGTGGTCGCCCCGCCTTCATACTCTTGGAGCCCGAACAGTTG
>DAOUJG010000045.1:0-147874 GCA_034423015.1 Dehalococcoidia bacterium
TGAAGGGGTATCGCCGCGTCTTCTCCCGCTTCGACAAACTGGATGCTCTGTTCACGGGGTTCATCCTGCTGGCACTCATCTATGACGCACTACGTAGTGTGAACACGCCCTAGGCCTGCCACACGGTCCTTCCCCCCACCAGCGTCATCGCCACCCGGACATCCTTCAACGCATCGGTCTCCACGCGGGTCGGGTCCCGGTCGAGCAGCACCAGGTCCGCCAGCTTCCCTGGAGCAATGGACCCGACCACGCTCTCCTGAAATCCGGCATACGCGCCGCCCCAGGTGTGCATGGCCAGCGCGGCGGCGACGGTCATGCCCTGGGGTCCACCCGCGTCGAAGGGCGCTCCGCACCGGATGACACGGGACACGGCGGCGTATATGCTCAGCAGGGGGTCGGGAGCCGCAACCGGCGCGTCGGAGCCGGCGGCCAGGGGTACCGAGGCTCGCCAAAGGGAGTCCAACGGGTACAGGTGCGGTCGCAGCCCCGACTCCGTCAGGGACAGATACCGGTCGCCGTACAGGTGGGTGAACAGGGGCTGGGTCACCACCACGGCGCCGCTCCGCCGCACCTTGGCCAGGACCGCGGGGGGGCACTCGGAGCAGTGCTCGATACGATGACGGGCATCGTGCCGGGGCCACCGCTCCTGCAGGTACGTGATCGTGTCCGCCGCGGCCTCCACCGCCTCACGCTCGACGGCATGGAACGCAAGCTGGTATCCCGCCCGGTGGGGGCCCGACGTCAGGTCGCGCAGCTCCTCGGCAGCGGGTAGCAGGGCCCCGGTGGCCATGCTCAGCACCACCTTCACGGCCCCCGTCCGCAGTCCGTCGTCCCCACACCCCGTCACCATCCCCGCTTCCTGGAACGACTCCCAGTGAGCAGCGCCGGCCATCATCACGACGCGGGGGGCCAGGCGCCCGCCGTCCCTCAGGTCCCCGACGGCCCGCCACCGGTCCAGGTTGTTGGCGGGGCTGGCGTCGTGAACGGTAGTCACGCCTCTGGACCGGAGCAGCCGGTCGGCCTCCCTGACGCCGTCCAGCAGGGCTTCATTCCGGGAAACACCGCCGGCCGGACCAGGGGAGGCCCGGCGCAGGCGGTCGGCCATCTCGAACAGGACTCCCGTGGGCTCTCCCGCGTCGTCCCGCTCGATCACTCCGTGGGGCGGGTCGGGCGTGTTACGCCCGATGCCCACCGCGTCGAGCCCTCGGCTGTTCAGCACCGATGCGTGCCCGGTGCGGTGGTCCAGGCGCACGGGATGACCGGTCGTCGCCCGGTCCAGGTCCAGCCGTGTCGGATGCCTCCCCTCGGCGAGGTAGAACTCGTCGTATCCGGACCCCCTGACCCACTCCCCCGGCGGGGTGGCCCCGGCCCGGACCTTCAGCAGGTCCACGATCCGGGAGACGGACCCTGCGGCCTCGGCCCGGCAGTCCACGGCGCGTAGGCTGGAGGCCAACGCCAGCAGATGGCAGTGGGCGTCGACGAAGCCGGGCATAAGGGTCATTCCCGCGCAGTCGACTGTCGTGGTGTCCGGACCCCGCAGGTCCTTCCACCCATCACCGCCGCCCAGGGCCAGGATGCGCCCGCCTGCCACCGCGACCCAGCTCTCCGGGGGCCGCGCATTCCCCATGGACAGCACCCGGGCGTTCGTCAGGAGGAGGTCGGCCTTGTCACTCCCCAATCCGTATGCGCGCATCTTCCACAATCCACAGTTGCCCTTGTAGTGATGCTCCACCCAGTGAACCCAGAAGGCTTGCGCTGATCTCCAACAGATGCCTCCGTGCGTGGGTGCTAACGCGGAAGACAACTATCCCTGGATAGCGCTGCGGCGATAGGCCCTGATATCGGCAAAGTCCGCGTCCAGCGTCACGAGGATGCGGTCTTCGCTGAGGCAAATGGCCACTATCGCATCGTCATTCGCACCGGCCATCCCCTCGCCTAGCACCGTGGTTGCATCGTGCCCTGCCTCAGCAAAGAGCCTTGCCATTTCGCCGGGCAGGTTCTCGTCAAACTTGAACCGCACCGCGCCTTCTACTCGCCGAGAGGCAATACCCTCTCTTTGGCCAATTCGGCAGCGTAGAGCAGGGCCGCCTGGACAGCCTCGCGAGAGACGGTTGGATAGCTCTTCACGATCTCCTCAGCATCCAGCCCCGCTGCCAGGTTATCGAGAATGGTGACGACCATGACCCGAGTGCCTGCGATGCAAGCGGCGCCGTGGCATATCTCTGGATTGCTGGATATGTAGTCTTGCCAATTCATGGTCGGCCCCTATCCTAAACGTCATCTACCCTTCGGTCCCAACCTCTATGAACACCTTGACCGCGTGCCAGACGAACATCTCGGGGGTCATCCCCAGGTCCGCGGAGTGTTCCTGGACCAGCTTGGCCATGGGCCCGGTGAAGTGGGCGACCACCGCGTCTTCCCGCACGGCCCACGTAAGAAGATTGCGTAGCGTCTCCGGGTCAAGGGCCACGACTTGCTCGGCGCCGTCGGGTACGGACGTCCTGTGGATGAGGACCTGGCCGTTCTCGACCTCGGCCCAGGACCTGTGGTCGGCCGACGACTCGATCTGGAAGGTCCCCTTGGGCATGGCTACGGTCCTCCTACCGGCCCGGAGCTCTCTCTGTAACGGGTTTACATAAGAGCGGGGCAATGTACCCCGGAAAGTGCCCCCACGCCCCTACAGTCCAGCCGCCGGAGTCGCGGTCGCCGCATCGTGCTGCTCGTCGGCGTGGTAGGAGGAGCGGACCAGGGGTCCCGAGGCCACGTGCTTGAACCCCAGCCCTTCGCCGATGGCCCTGATACGGTCGAACTCCTCGGGGCTGTAGAACCGGTCTACGGGGAGGTGCTTCTGCGACGGTCGCAGATACTGGCCCACCGTGAGCAGGTCGCAGCCTACGCCCCGCAGGTCCTCCATGGTCTCTACCAGCTCGTCCCACTCCTCCCCCATTCCAACGATGATCCCCGACTTGGTGGGCATCTCGGGGTCCATCTCCTTGACCGCCGCCAGCAGGTCCAGGGAGCGGCGGTAGTCGCCCCTGGGCCGGACCCTGGGAAACACCCGCCGGACGGACTCGATGTTGTGGTTCAACACGCTGGGACGGGCGCGGACCACGGTCTCCAGCGCGGGCATCGAGCCGTCGAAGTCGGGCACCAGCACCTCGACCCTGCAGCCGGGCACCAGGTCGTTGACGCGCCGTATGCAACGGGAGAAGATCAGCGCCCCGCCGTCGGCAAGGTCGTCCCGGTTCACCGACGTGATGACGCAGTAGCGGAGTCCCAGCTTCTGCACGGTCCGGGCCAGGCGTTCCGGCTCCATCACGTCGATGCCCATGGGAGTGCCGGTGGTTACCGCGCAGTAGCGGCATCGCCGCGTGCAGACGTCGCCGAGGACCATGAACGTGGCGGCCCGGCGCTCCCAGCACTCGCCGATGTTGGGACAGCGGGCCTCCTCGCACACCGTGTGGAGGCTGGAGTCCCTGAGCAGGCGCTTCAGGTCGATGTAGTTGGGTCCACCCGGCATGCGGACCTTCATCCAGTCTGGCAGCCGGCGCGCCGCGTTCGGTCCTTGCACCCGTTCCAACTTCGTCCCCCGTTCATTCACGGGACTCTCAGTGCCCGCACGGTCGTTCACATCGACACCCGCCGCGGCGGTATGCGGCACTTCTCGGCACGTATGATGGCCTCTATCGCCGCCACTGTCTCCTCCAGGCAGCCGTCGCGGTTCACCACCCGGTAGTCGAAGGCCGGCAGGCTCGCCATCTCCTGGATGGCGATGTCGGTGCGAAGCCTGAGGTCTCGCCCCGTTTCCGTGGCCCTTGCCTGCAGCCGCTGCTCCAGCTCGGCCATCGAACCTGGGACCAGAAAGATGAAAACGGCCTCGGGCGCCAGGGCCTTGATGGATGCCGCCCCCTGCACGTCCACCTTCAGGATGACGTCCCTGCCGGCGGCCATCGCCTCGCGCACCTGGCTCTTGGGAGAACCGTACCGGTTGCCGTAGACCTCCGCGTGCTCCAGGAACTCTCCGTCCGCTACCATCCCCTCGAACGTCTCCACGTCGACGAACAGGTAGTCAACCCCGTCCGTTTCGCCGGGGCGCTTCGCGCGGGTGGTGGCGGTCACCAGGACGCTCCACGGGTGGTCGAGGCGGCGGACCTCGTTGAGGGTAGCGTCCTTCCCGACACCCGACGGACCGGAGAGGACTATCAACAGTGGATGCTGGGGCGGATCCAGGCATGGAGGCTGGGGACCGCTCACGTCGCCGTCTCCATTGCGGGCGCGGAGACCTCGGCTTCGCCGCTCAGCCCCCTCAGGTGCTCCCAGAACTGGGGGTATGAGACGTCGGCGGCCTCGGCTCCCTCCACGACAGTGTCTCCCTGGGAGACCAGCCCCGCGACGGCCAGGGCCATGGCCAGGCGGTGGTCTCCGTGGCTCCGGCCAGCGTTCCCGGTGAGCCGGCCGGTGCCGTGCACCACCATGCCGTCGGGCCGCTCCTCGATGCTGGCGCCCAGCGCCGAGAGCTCCCGCACCGTGGTGGCGATGCGGTCGGACTCCTTGACTCTCAGCTCCTGGGCGTCCCTGATATTGGTGGTCCCGCGGGCGAAGCAGGCGGCCACGGCCAGGACCGGGAGCTCGTCGATGATCAGCGGGACCATGTCGCCATCCACGTCGAGGGAGCTGAGCTCGCTGGACTCGACCACGAGATCGGCCACCGGCTCCCCTCCCTCCGTGCGGGGGTTACGCTGAGTGATCCGGGCCCCCATGGCCTCCAGGGCCGTGAGTATGCCCGTGCGGGTCGGGTTGACTCCCACTCCGGACACGGTCAAGCGGGCGTTGGGGTGACAGAGGGCCGCCACAATCCAGAAGGCGGCGCTGCTGATGTCGCCAGGCACGTGGACATCGACGGCCTCCAGCAATGCCGGCTCCATCTCCAGCGTCAGGCCGTCAAGGCGTATATGGCCGCCCATGGCGTCGACCATGCGCTCCGTGTGGTCCCGGGAGCGGGCGGGCTGGTGGAGCACCGTCTTTCCCTCGGCCGCCAGGCCCGCGAGCATTATGGCAGACTTCACCTGCGCGCTGGCCACCGGCATCGTGTACTCGATGCCCCGAAGGGAACCGCCCCGGATGGCCAGGGGAGCCAGCGTGTCGTTTGCGCGCCCCAGGATACGGGCGCCCATGAGCTTCAGGGGCTCTACGACTCTCCCCATGGGACGGGAGCGAAGGGACCCGTCTCCGGTCAACACGGAGAAGAGGGGCTGCCCGGACAGAAGGCCGGACAGGAGACGCATGGACGTGCCGCTGTTCCCGGCGTCGAGGACGGCCTTCGGCTCCGCGAGAGTCCCGGAAGGGCCCTGGACAACCCACGAGCCGTCGCTCTGGCCGGCCGTGATCTCCACGCCCAGGGACCTGAGGCAAGCCATGGTGGACACCACGTCGGCCCCGCTGGACAGTCCGGAGACCTCGGCGCGGCCGCGGGCGACGGAGTTGAGCAGGAGCGCGCGGTGGGAGACCGACTTGTCTCCCGGGGGGGTGACGACGCCCTCGAGGACCGGAGGGCTACTGATTACCCGGCGCACCTTACCCGTTCTCCGCCTAGTCCCTGGACCTTTTGCCTTTGCCCAAGTCCCTCAGCCGGCGGGCCTGGCGCTCCCCGACGAAGAGGGACATCATACCCTCGGTGGCGGTGGGAAGACGCTCCCGGTGGGCGTTGGCCTTGGCCACCGACTCGGGCGTGACCAGATCGTTGAGCCAGCTTATCCTCTTGTCCCAGGCGTCTCCCAAGAGCCGGTCCAACTCCGCTCGGGAGTCGTCGCCGTCGTCGGATACCAGACCGCGTATCGCGTAGAGCTCCTGGATGAAGGCGTCGATCCAGTGGACTATGGCGCCGTCGTTGGCGCCAAGTACCTCCTCGGCCCTGACCTCGGAGCCCGACGGGTCCGTAACGCTCCTGTAGCGGTCCGAGGCCATCTTGGCTATGTCGTCCCAGGACGGACTGGTAGACGTGCACCTGAGCAGGGCGGCTGAGAGCAGCACGGGCAGGTGGTTGACGGCCGCCACGAAGCTGTCGTGCTCCGCCACGTCCATGTAGTAGGGCTTGGCGCCGATCAGGCGTATCATGTCGGTCAGGTCCTTGACGTCCTTCTCGTCCGCGGACTTGGCTGGCAGGATCGCGTAGGGGCGGTCCTGGAAGAGCTTGGCGCGCGGTCCCCCGGCACGGTCGGCGTTACCTCCCAGCATCGGATGTCCGCCGATGAAGCTGACGCGCTTGGGAAGCAGCTCCTCGGCCCATGCCAGCACAGGCCTCTTGGAGTCGCCCGTATCGGTGACCACGCACCCGTCTTTCAAGCGGTAGGATATGGTCTCCATGACGTCCCGCACGGCGCTGGAGGGAGTGGTAATGATCACCAGGTCCGCGTCCTCGGCGGCACCGGCGAGCCGCCCCACGGTGCGGTCGATGGCCCCGGCCTTCTGGGCCTTCGGCGGGCGGTCCCTCTCCTTGTCGGTCCCGACGACCTCCAGGCCGGATATCCCGGCCTGCTTCAACGCCATCCCCAGGGAGGTGCCGATGAAACCGAGCCCGATTATGCCTACCTTGATCACGGTCTCCCTCCTAAGTCCACTGAGGACGCCCCCGGGCTAAGTCCGATGAGGACGGCCCCAGGTTACGGCCGGGGTGGCGCTGGCCCTACTAGAAGTCCTCGTCGTCATCTTCTCCATGGGAGCTCGCCGGAGCCGCGTAGGAGTCCCGGGGCTGTATTGCGCCCGCCTTCCTGCCCCGGTTTCGCTGGCGGCGAGAGAGGGACATCAGCCTGTCCTTGAGACCCCTCATCTCCTTGGTGGACGCCGCGGTGGCGTCCACCACCAGCCCGTCCACGCCCATCTCTTTCAACCCCTCCAGCTCGCCGCTGCTCAGGTCTACCGGCGCCTCCAGCAGGAAGTACTTGCTGAAGGAACCCCTTACGGCCCCGATGGCCAGCAGGTGCCGGATGGTCATGGGAGGCCCCACCGAATCCAGAGCCAGGAGGACCGCGTCCACTGGCAGGTCCTCGATTGCCCTGAGCGCCTGCTCGTCCATGTCCTGGGACACGCAGAGAATGTACGCAGCGTCCTCGTCGCTGAGGGCGCCGACCTGGGCCCCGTCGGGCCCGAAGGCCAGGAAGTCGCAGCCCTTCTCCCGGAGACCGGTGACAGCATCTCCCGTCAACGCCGACGCTCGGACTCCCCAGGGCACGTCCTTCAGCGCTTCGGCCACGTTCTTGGGGACGCCGTCCGGGTCCTCTCCCGGGACCAGGGCCCCATCCGCGCCTATCTTGGAGAGGGTCGCCGCCGCCTGGGCGGACCTCTTGCCCGAGGACAGGTCTCCCACAAGAAGCATGCCGGGGAGCTTCTCGGTCCTGCCCCCGGCGCCAAAGCCCATGGTGGTGGTTGGTCCGCGGCTCAACCTGTCCAGTCTGTCCAAAAACTTGCTCATCTACCCCTCTAGCGTCGGTACCGGATTTCGTCGCCTGGTCCCATACATGATATCACCGCCCGAAGGTCGAGGCCAGCGACGGCACGGTTGATTTCAGCGCTCCCCCTCTCAAGGGCGCCTCGATTTGACACCGGGTGGGCCCGAATCTACAATGGCCTCGCCGCGCCCGTGGGGCTACTATGTGCGTTATACTGCCCACACGGGAGCGGACCGCTCCTGGGGTCTGTCAGGGGCACCCCGGCGGTTGACAAGCGGCAGCCTCATCACCTCTCCAGAGCTCACACCGTCAGGGCTCAGCAAGGGGTCCCGGCCTTTCTACGCGGAGTGGCCGGGGCAGTGATTAGGAGGAAACGGGTATGACTCTGTCTCGAGAAGACCAAGTCCTGGAGCTGGCCAGGCTCGCAGGCATCACCATCGCGCCGGACGAGGTCGAGGAGGTGGGCACCCGGTTCGAGAGCCTCATGCTGGAGCTGGAGCGCCTGAAGGAGCTGGACCTGAGGGACATCCAGGCTCCGGTGGTCTTTCCGGACGAGGGAGAGTAGGGATGGCTGATCAGGACATAGTATTCTGGTCCGCGGCGGAGACGGCCGCGGCGGTGAGGTCGAAACAGGTGTCGCCGGTGGAGGTGGTCCAGGCGTACCTGGACCGGATAGACCGGCTGGACTCCAAGCTCAACGCCTACATCACGGTGTCCGGCGAAGAGGCCCTGGCGGCGGCCCGGGCGCTGGAATCGTCCATCGATCGCGGTGAGACATCCGGCGCGCTTCTTGGGGTCCCCATCGCGGTCAAGGACCAGTTCTGGACCAAGGGCATCCCCACCACCAACGGCTCCCGCGTGTACGAGGGCTTCGTCACCGAGGAGGACAGCACCGTTATCGAGAGGATCAAGGGCGCGGGCGCAGTCCTCATCGGCAAGCTGAACATGGCCGAGCTGGCCATGGGCGGCACCCAGAACCCTCCCTACGGCACCCCGCGCAACCCGTGGGACCTGGAGCGTACGCCCGGGGACTCCAGCAGCGGGTCCGGCGTGGCCCTGGCGGCCCACCTGTGCGCCGCCTCGGTGGGCGAGGACACTGGCGGCTCGGGCCGCGGCCCGGCGGCATACTGCGGCGTTACGGGCCTGCGGCCCACCTACACCCGGGTCAGCAGGTATGGCATGACGGCCATGTGCTGGTACATGGACGCGGCGGCCCCCATGACCAAGCGGGTGGAGGACTGCGCACTGGTGCTGGGAGCCATAGCCGGGCACGACCCCAGGGACCCATTCACCAGCAGGCGGCCCGTGCCGGACTACGCCGCACGGCTGAGGGACGGCGTCAGGGGGCTTCGCTTCGGCCTGATCAAGGAGCTGCACGAGAACCCGGACATGCATCCCGACGTCAAATCGGCCATAGAGGCGTCGCTGGAGGTGTTCCGAGAGCAGGGCGCCCAGGTGAAGGAGATATCCATACCCCTGACGGCGCTGGGCGGGCCCATCTTCGTCGGCATAGCCGACACCGAGGGGGCCGGCGCCAGGGACGAGATCCTGCGGACCCGGCCCATGGACCTGGACCACGCCACCAGGACACGGCTTCAGTCGGCCGCCCTGGTGCCCAGCAAGGTGTTCAACCGGGCAACCAAGGCCAGGGTGTTGCTCCGGCGCCAGTTCGTGGATGCTCTCAAGGACGTGGACGTGCTGGTATCGACCACGGCCCCCTTCCCGGCGCCGAAGCATACCACCCTAACGGCCTCCTTCGAGAGCCCCGACGCCGTCCGGGCCCGGTTCTTCTTCAGGCGTTCCTACCCTGGCTGCTACGCGCTCACGGGCATGCCCGCCATCTCCATTCCGGGTGGGTTCACGTCCCAGGAGAGGATGCCCATTGGCCTGCAGCTCGGGGCCGCATCCTTCGCCGAAGAGACGGTCCTGCGGGCGGCCCAGGCCTACGAGTCGGCGACGGAGTGGCACCTCATGCGCGCCCCCCACGCCCAGTAGGACCGCATATCCCGCAGGCGTCGAAACGGTGGGCCAAGGCCCGGCAGCCGTTTACGGATTTCGTCTGCTGGTTTATAATACAGCCAACGCGCAACCGGACCGGGGCCTGCAGGCCGCATGGCGGCCTACGGGCACTCTCGGAGGTTGCGGGAAGGGGACAGATGGCTAGGACCGGTGGATCGGCGCCGGCCAGCGAGGGAGCGCCGGCGAGACACGAGGCTCTCGCGCTCTCGGGCCAGGACGTGGTGGGCCTCTACAGGCAGATGGTGCTGGCCCGGACCCTCGACGAGCGCATCTGGACACTGAACCGCCAGGGCAAGGTCCCCATCGCCGCCTCCAGCCAGGGCCACGAGGCCGCGGAGCTGGGGAGCCTGCTGGCCGCGGTGAAGGACGGAGGCTGCTTCCTCTTCCCCTACTACAGGAGCCTGGCCCTCAAGGTCTCCGCGGGCCTCACTCCCCTGCAGGCCATGCTCTCTTTCATGGGCAAAGAGGGAGACCCCTACAGCGGCGGCAGGCAGTTCCCCCTGCAGGGAGCGAACATCCCCAACGGGCTGATCCAGCTCTCCAACGTAGTGGGAGCGGGCCTCACCCAGTCGGTGGGATACGCCCTGGCCTGCAGGCTGCGGGGAGAGGAAACGGTGGTCCTCTCGTACTTCGGCGACGGCGCTTCCAGCCAGGGCGAGTGCCACGAGGCGATGAACTTCGCGGGAGTACACCGGCTCCCGGTCGTGTTCATTTGTGAGAACAACCGGTACGCTATATCCGTCCCCCTCACGCTGCAGATGGCCGTGGACGACGTGGCCGACCGTGCCGCATCCTACGGCTTCCCGGGGCGGGTCGTCGACGGAATGGACCCCTTCGACGTCTACGAGGCCACCCTGGACGCCATCTCCCACGCTCGAAGCACCGGCCCGGTGCTGTTGGAGATGAAGGTGGAGCGGTACATGCCCCATACCACCGACGACGACGACCGGCGCTACCGGAGCCCCGAAGAGGTGGAGGAGGGGCGTAGAAGGGACCCCATCGACTCCCTTCAGGCCTACCTCCAGGAGTTCGAGCTGCTGACGGCGGAGCAGGATGGCGAGATACGCGACCAGGCCCGGCGAGAGGTCGACACCGCCACCGACGACGCCGAGGCCGCTCCATTCCCGGACCCGTCCACGGTCTACGATCATGTCTACCGGGGATAGCCCCGGAGCAGGTGGGGGAGGCTGAGTGGCCGTCAAGTCCGTCATAGAGGCTGTCCGCGACGCGATGTTCGAGGAGATGCATCGCGACTCCGACGTGTTCCTCATGGGTGAAGACGTTGGCAAGAGGGGCGGCGTCTTCCTGGCCAGCCAGGGCTTCTACGAAGAGTTCGGGCCGGACCGGGTCATCGAGACCCCCCTTGCCGAAGCCTCCATCGTAGGCATCGCCCTGGGCGCGGCGATGAAGGGCATGCGCCCCATCGCCGAGATCCAGTTCTCCGACTTCGTCTGGCCCGCCGCGAACCAGCTCATAGGCGAGGCGGCCCGCGCACGGTACGGTAGCGACGGGGCCCTCTCCGTGCCGATGGTGGTGAGGATACCCTACGGCGGCGGAATACACGGCGGGCTCTACCACTCCCAGAACGTCGAGGTCCCCTTCTTCCACACTCCGGGCCTTAAGGTGGTCACCCCCGCCACACCATACGACGCCAAGGGCCTCCTCAAGGCTTCCATCAGGGACGACAACCCGGTGGTATTCCTGGAGCACAAGAAGACCTACCGGCTGGTCCGCGGAGAAGTCCCGGAGGAGGAATACGTGCTTCCCATCGGCAAGGCCGAGGTGAAGCGGAGCGGCGGCGACGTAACTTTGGTCACCTACGGGCTCATGCTTCACTACTGCCTGGAGGCTGCCAACAGACTGGCCAGCGAAGGCACCAGCGTGGAGGTGGTCGACCTACGGTCCCTGAAGCCACTGGACACCGAGACCATCGTCGAGTCGGTGAAGCGCACGGGCAAGATGCTCATCGTCCACGAGGACAACATGACCGGCGGCGTCGGCGCCGAGGTGGCGGCGGTGGCGGCCCAGGAGGCCTTCGACTACCTGGACGGGCCCGTAACGCGCCTCTGCGGCCCCGACATACCGACAATGCCCTACGCCCCCACCCTGGAAGACGCCTACATGCCCAACACCGACGGCATCGCCCAGGCGCTGCGGGACCTGGCCGCATATTAGCTTATCGCTGATGCTCGTCTGCGCGGAGCGGTGACATGACGATAACCATAGACCTTCCCCAGGTGGGCGAGTCGGTGGTCGAGGGTATCATCGGCCAGTGGCTCAAGAGCCCCGGGGACAGGGTAGAGAAGTACGACCCGCTGGTAGAGGTGGTCACCGACAAGGTGACCATGGAGGTGCCCTCCCCGGTCAACGGCGTCCTGACGCGCATCATCGCCGAGGAGGGAGCGACCGTCCCCATGGGGGCGCCCATCGCCGAGATGGAGACCGACGAGGAGCTACCGGATGCCAGCCCGTCCTCCCCACAGGCCTCGTCCAGTCCCCAGCAAAACGTCGACACCATCGGATACCTGGTAACCGACGTTACCCCCGTGGGACCGACGGGCGGCGGCATGAACGACCCCGCGGCCACGTCCGCTCCCGCTGGCAGACGCGACCCGCCGCCCGCGCCCCCCGCCCCGGCCAGGACCGCCCCGAGAGAGGAGCGGGCCAGGTATTCGCCCGCGGTGCGCCGCCTCGCCGCCGAGCTGAAGGTGGACCTCGCCCGGATAACCGGCACCGGCGTAGCCGGCCGCATAACCCGAGACGACGTGACCAGATTCGCCGAAGGGCGAGGCACAGAGCAAGCCGCTGCCGCACCGGCCCTGCCGGACACCGACGACGAGAACGTGGCCCTCTCCCCGGTCCGGCGCATCATCGCGGAGCACATGACGCGGAGCGCCAGCGAGATCCCCGCGGCCTGGAGCGTCGTCGAGGTCGACGTGAACGACCTCGTGGCCCTCAGGCAAGGCATGAAGGATGACTTCCGGGCGAAGGAAGGGGCCGAGCTCACCTACCTTCCCTTCGTCATCAAGGCCGTGGTCGAGTCCCTCCGCGAGCACCCTTACCTGAACTCCACCTGGGGGGGCGACAAGATAGTCCTGAAGAAGCGTATCAACATAGGGGTCGCCGTGGCCGGAGCCGACGGACTGGTGGTCCCGGTCATTCACGACGCCATTGCCATGAGCGTCGCCGACCTGGCCAAGGCCGGAAGAGACCTGACGAACAGGGCGCGGAAGGGGAAGCTGTCCCTGGCGGACGTCCAGGGAGGGACCTTCACGGTGAACAACACCGGGGCCCTGGGCTCCGTGATCTCCCAGCCCATCATCAACCATCCCCAGGCGGCCATCCTGACCACGGAGGCCATTCAGAAGCGCCCGGTCGTCCGCCATGACGCCATCGCCATCCGCTCCATGATGAACGTGTGCCTCACCTTCGACCACCGCATAGTCGACGGGGCACAGGCAAGCGCCTTCCTCCAGTCCGTGAAGGACCGTCTCGAGGCCATGGGCCCGGACACGGCCGTGTACTAGATGTCCAAGCCCCTATGCACCGTCCACCACCTGGGCGCCGTGGAGTTCGTGCGCGCCTGGGACCTGCAGAAGGCCCTGGCCGACGAAGTCCGCTCCGGGGCTCGCCCAAACACGCTGCTGCTGCTGGAGCACCCGCCCGTCTACACCATCGGCCGGACGGGCAGCCGGGACCAGGTCCTGCTGGACCGCGACGGGCCGGGAGGGCTCGACATACCGGTGCACGACGTGGACCGGGGCGGGCAGGTCACGTATCACGGTCCGGGCCAGCTCGTCGCCTACCCCATCCTGGACCTGAGACAGTGGGGAGGACCGCTGCAGTATGTGCGGACGCTGGAGCGGATCATCATCGCGACCCTTGGGGACTTCGGCATCGAAGGAGTCCTGGTCGAGGGCCTCACGGGGGTCTGGGCCGCCATCGGCCCTGCGCCCGACCAGCCCAGGAGCAAGATCGCCTCCATCGGGGTGAAGATAAGCCGCGGGGTCTGCTATCATGGCCTGGCGCTTAACATAACCACCGACCTGGGGCCCTACCAGCACATCGTCCCCTGCGGCATCGTCGACTGCGGGACCACCTCGATGCAGGAGCTGTCAGGGGCGGCCGACCCGGAGCTGGTCGCCTACAGCCTCACCTATCACCTGGGCCGGGAGATGGGCTTCAGCATGAAGGCCGCCCCCCTGGACAACAGCGAAGGAGCTGAGGCTGTCCTCAGCCCGGCGCCGACGGCGATATCCTGACGGACCTCGGCCAAGGGGCTTCCCGAAATGTTCCTCCAGGTAGAAGTCATCGAGAGCGAGAACTGCCCCCTGGCCCTGACCAGGATGTTCGAGACCGCCGACGTGGTTTACCAGGTTGTCAGGGTGAGGACGTGGGACCTGATGGACGTCGAGCGCATGTGCGACGTGACGGGCTGGTCGAGCAAGACCGGTCCCTGTCCCGCCTACACCGCCCTGGTGGATGACTCGGGGGAGGGCATCGCTCGCCTCGTATACGGCGGCGACGAGGGTATCCGCCTCAAGCCCTCCGACCTCGAGGAGGAGTGGAGCCTGGACAGCCCGCACCAGTGGGGGGAGGCCTGCCTGCTGCTTGACAAGGACGTGGAGATCGGGTACTAGCCCACCCGGGTTTGACGCCCGCACCCGCCGGGCATAGAATTGCCCAGACCCGCATGAAGCGGCGGGCTGGATCCTGAGTTCGGAGGGGCCCACGTTGGCTACGCAAGAAGAGTTTCGATACGACACCGGCAGGCCAGTGGTCCACGGCAGGCGGGGCGTCGTATCGGCGGGGCACTACCTTACGTCGATGTCCGCCATGAGGATTCTGCTGGCGGGGGGCAACGCCTTCGATGCGGCGGCCGCAGCGGCGTTTACGGCGGCCGTCGTAGAGCCCACGGCATCCTACTCCCTGGCGGCCGAGTGTGTGTTCCTGATGCATCACGCCGGCACCGGCCGGGTGCGGGTGCTCAGCGGGCAGGGCACCGCTCCCGCAGGCCAGACCGTGGACCTGTTCAAGGGGCTGGGGCTGTCCAAGATTCCCACGGGTCCCGACGCCCGCGGCGAGCTGTCCTTCACCGTCCCCGGTGTGGTGGACGCGTCCATCGCGCTCCTGGAGACCTACGGGACCAAGACGGCGGGCGATGTAATTGCACCCGCAATCGATTACGCCCAACACGGGTTCCCCATGTACCAATACATGCGTGGGGCGCTCCAGTCCATCGAAACGCTGGAGCAGTTCCGGCGTTATCCTCCGGGCGGTATGGGCATCTTCTACGACGAGGACGAGTCGGCCATCAAGGTGGGGCAGGTCGTGCTTCAGAAGGGCTTGGCCGCCACCCTCGGCAAGATGGTGGAAGCCGAGTCGTCGGCGCCCGGCCACCGCCTGTCGGGCCTCCAAGCGGCCCGCGACGCCTTCTACCGGGGCGAGATAGCCCGCAACATCGTCGACTGCTCCCGGCGGGTGGGCGGCGTCCTGTCCCTGGACGATCTGGCCGGGTACCGCGCCGCCTTCGAGGAGCCCGTGAAGACGTCGTTCAGGGGGCTCGAGGTGTGCGCCCAGTCCACGTGGACCCAGGGGCCGGTGCTCCTCCAGGCTCTCAACCTGCTGGAGCCCTTCGACCTGAGGGCCATGGGGCATAACTCGCCGCAATACATCCACACCGTGACCGAGGCGATAAAGCTGGCTTTCGCCGACCGGGAGCGGTTCTACGGAGACCCCGACTTCGCCCAGGTCCCCATCGACGGCCTGCTCTCGAAGGAGTACGCCGCCTCCCGCCGGCCCCTCATCGCTCCGGACGGGGCCCATCCCGGCCTGCCGCCCTCGGGGGACCCCTGGAAATACAGCGCGACCGCCCCCTCGGCCCGGGGCAAGGAGGTGGCCGCTGTGCCCGCCACCGGGGACGGCGGCGGGGGCGAGGCCGGGACGACCCACTTCACCGTCATCGACCGGGACGGCAACATGGTGTGCGCCACTCCCAGCGGCGGCGCCTTCGTGAAGTCGGTGTTCTTCCCGGAACTGGGATGCGCCCTGAGCACCCGTAGCGAAATGTTCTTCGTCGACCCGGACCATCCCAACGGCGTGGAGCCCGGCAAGCGGCCCCGCACCACCCTGGTCAACTACATCGTCTGCAAGAACGGGCAGCCGGTCATGACCCTCGGATGCCCGGGCGGCGACAACCAGGCCCAGGCCAACCTGCAGCTCCTGCTGAACGTGGTGGTGTTCGGCATGGACGCCCAGCAGGCCGTGGAGGCCCCCAGATTCTCGTCCCAGAGCGTCACCAACTCCTTCTATCCACGCATATATCTGCCGGGGCAGCTTAACGTGGAGCCGGGGGTCCCCGAGGGTACCCGGAGCCGCCTGAGGGAGATGGGCCACAAGGTGGTGCCCATCGCCAGCGAGTCGGGCATAGGGGCGATAGTCTCCCAACGGGACCCGGATACCGGCGTCATGTGTGCCGGTGCCGACCCGCGCCGCCCTACCTACGCCGTCGCCTGGTAGGGGAGCCGGCCCGTCACAGGATCTCGACGACTTCGTCGCCGATGATACCCTGACTCTCCAGGTCGTCCACCTCCTCGTCACTCATGCCGAGGAGGGTTCCGTAGACGTAACGGTTGTGCTCTCCATAGGTCGCAGGAGGGATGTCCACGGGCAATGATGGCCCGCCGAGGGTCCACAGGTAACCCGGATAACGGTGCCCCCCTATGACCGGGTGCCGGATGCGCTGGAAGAAGCCCCGGGCCTCCAGGTGAGGGTCGGCGTAGAGGTCCACGTCGTCGACCACGACCTGGGCCGGGACGCCCGCCTCCTGCAGCGCGGCCGCCACCGCCTTCTTATCCCGGGCGCCGGTCCACTCCCGGATGTGCCGGTCCAGCAGGTCCTGGTTCCGGTGTCTCGAGAGTGCGTCCGCGAACGCCGGCTTCCGGGCCCAGTCCGGGTCGCCCATGGCCCGGACCAGGGCCGTCCACTGGGAGTCCGACGACACGGTGATGACGACCCAGCTGTCGTCGCCGGAGCACGGGTAGCACCCATGGGGGGCCATGTGGCCGTCCCGGTTGCCTGCCGGCGTGAGCGGACGGCCGTTCATCACGTGGTCCATGAAGGGCCTGCTCAGGTGCGGCAGTAACGCCTCGACCTGGGACACGTCCACCCACTGGCCCTCCCCGGTGCGGTTGCGGTGGTACAGGGCGGCCAGCACGGCGAAGGCCAGGGTGACCGCGCCGACGGCGTCGGCGTGCTGGGCAACGGGGGTCACCGTGGGGTCGGTCCCCGGGTAGCCCCTGAGGGCGTGGTGCCCGGTGAAGCTGTCGATGCCGCTGCCAAGGCTCACGTACCCCTTGTACGGCCCCTGGACGCCCCACCCCGGCATGGACACCATGATGATGTCGGGCTTCACGTCCTTCAACTTCTGGTAGCTGACACCCAGCCGTTCCATGGCGCCCGCCGCGTAGGCTTCGCACACCACGTCGGTGATCGCGGCCAGCCTCTCGAACACATCCAGGCCCCGAGGGTGGGCCAGGTTCAGGGTCACACCGTACTTGTTCCTGTTGGCCATGTTGTGGATGGCCGCCCTGTCCCAGGGCCTGGGGCCCGCCGCATCGTCGTTGGTAAACCCCCTGGCCGCCGGCCCCCCGACGATCCGCGTAGTGGGCACCCGGGGGAAGGACTCGACCTTGATGACCGTCGCGCCCAGGTCTCCCAGCAGGGACGTCCCCATGGGACCGGCCCAGACTTCGGTGAGGTCGATGACCGTAACGCCGCGAAGGGCCCTGTTCATAGCCGCCTCTGCGTGCCTAGCACGTGGGTTTCAACGGCGGACCGAAGCCCAGCTGCGCCGTCTACCGGCCCGGGAATTGAAGTGGGGAATCGGTCGTTGGCCGACCCTGCGGTCCACCGCATCCTAACGTGGGGCTCACGCCACGGCGAGGGCGTATACGTCGTCCACGTGGTCTGGAAGGGGGTACTCCTTCCACGAGGCGCCGTCGTCTAGGGAGCCAAACACCTGGCCGTGGCGGGTAGCGCAGAACACCTGGGAGGGCCTCCGGGCGTTGACCCCCACCACCATCATCGTGCTGTTGGGGCTCACGCCATGGTCTATCCGCTCCCAGGTCTCCCCAAGGTCCCGGCTCCGCAGCAGCGAGCCCACGTCTCCCCTGGCGGACCGTCCCATGGACACGTATAGGGTGCTGGGCTGGGTGGGTCCCAACAGCAGGTAGCGGGTGTACGGAATGGGCGAGTAGCTGGAGATGTCGATGGGGTCCCACCGGGAACCCCTGTCGGGGCCCCGGAACATCCCCTCCCTCGTGCTGATGTAGACGGTGCGAGGCTCGAGGGGGCTCACCTGCACGCCGTGGAGGTCCAGACGGTCCTCGCCCCCTTGCGCCAGACCCTGATTGATGGGCTCCCAGCTATCGCCGCCGTCCTGGGAGCGAATCACTCCCCCCACCTCCAGGGCGGCGTATATTTCGTCGGGGTGGGTCGGGTCCGCGGCCATGGCGATGACACGCGTCTCGAAGGGCATGGCCACCACGTCGGACCCCAGGTCCACGGGCAGGGGCTCCCACGTGTCGCCCGCGTCGCGGGTCCGGAATATCTGGGCCGGTGCCGTACCCACGTACATCGTGGTGACGTTGTGGGGCCGGAACAGGATGGACCATATCACGGAGCCCATAATGGGCAGGCTCATGGGCCTCCAGTGGTCCCCTTTGCTACCGCTCCTGAACAGCCCTTCCTGGGTCCCGGCGAAGATCACGTCCGGTTGAAGGGGATGGACAGCCAGGGCGCGGACCTCCGTCGAGCTCGGCAGCCCGTTGGTCAGCTCCTCCCAGGAGTCGCTGCCCGGGGCCTTCCTGAACAGCCCGCCCTTGCCTGCCCCCGCGAAGACGTGGGGTTCCGGAGCGGATGTAGTAGTTGTGGCCATCGAAGCGTCCTCCGTATTCAGGTCTGGGCGTATTCAGGTCTGGGCGTATTCAGGTCTGGCAGGCGCGGTCAGTGGAGATGGTAGTGCCGGAATGTCTCCGCGTACTTCATCCCGTGGTGCTCTCCCGCCTGCTTTCTCCAGTTGCGCATCCACCTGTCGTCCTCGACCCCATCGCCAACCTGGGAGACGTGCTCCTTGAGCGCGGTGATGGCGTCTTCGATGGTGTCGGAGACGTCCACCCACATGTCCGGGTCGCGATGCTCTGTGATCAACACTTCGCGCACCTTGTGAGGCTCGAACCCTTCGTGCAGCAGGTCGGGGAAGGTCAGGTGGTCCCTAGCGGCGGGGAAGACGGCGGAAAGAGTCGCCTCTCCGGCCGCCATGTGGTCGGGGTGTCCCAGGTAGCCCGTCACGAACAGGTTTCTCACGGGGCTGGGGGAGATGAGCACGTCGGGCCTGTAGCGCCGTATCTCCCGGGCGATGTCCCGCCGGAGCTCCAGGGTCGGCTGCAGCGTGGAGTCCTCGTAGCCCAGGAACACGACCTTCTTCAGGCCGATCACCTCGCCCGAGGCTATCTGCTCTCTGCGGCGGATGTCGGCAAGCTGCGGGCCGGTGATCTCCCGGTCGCTGGTCCCCTTGCTCCCATCTGTGCAGATGACCAGCACCACCTCCATCCCGTCCCTGCACCACTTGACCATGGTCCCCGCGCAGCCGTACTCGGCGTCGTCGGGATGCGCCACGACCACCATTCCGCGATGGTACGGTCCACCATCTCCCATAGAGGTCAGCCCCCCGTTACGAGTGGTATGCGTTCAACGTCTTGGAGTTGGCCACCCCTGGAGGCTTGTCCGTCGATGGCTGAACGCTACTTGTTTGAGACCAACAGGTCTTTTCGATCGCCCCACTTCTTCAGGAAGCGCTTGAAGTTCTTGAAGCTGAGCTGGTCTCGCTCGGCCTCTCCAAGGGAGGCCCACTGGCGGTGCTCATGGCGCACCATCGGCAGCGTCCCGTCGGCCACGATGCGGTAGCCGTGGGACTTCACCTGGAAGCTGAAGTCTATGTCCAGGTTGCGGTAGAAGCGGAAGGTCTCCCTCATCAGGCCCGATTGCGCCAGCGCGTCCCTCCGGAGCCCGATGCAGTAGGCTTGCATCGCGTCCACGTCCCCGCTCTCCGACTCGTCGTGGAAGTGATGCAGGTCGTCGGTGAGCAGCCCCCACCTGCCGACGATGCCGATGGACTCGTCCTCCAGCCGCCGGGCCATGGGGCCGAGCACGTCCCCCACCATCTCCACCGAGGTGTCGACGACAGCGATGAACCGCCCCCGGGCGTGCTTCAGTCCGATGTTCTTGGCCGCTCCGTCGCCGAGCACGTGGTCGCAATAGACGACCCGTACTCGCGGGTCCCTGCCGCCGAGCTCCTCCAGCCACTCGGATGTCCCGTCGGTGGAGCCGTTGTCCACGACGATCAGCTCCGACGACCCGTCCTCAAGCCACCGGAGAATGGCCTCGGTGCAACGCTTGACGTCTTCCATGTAGTTACTTGCTACAACAACTACTGTCTGCTCCAGGGCTGGAGGCAGGTCCAGAAGAGACTTTACTTCCCTGGATGAGGAGACGGCGTTCCACCTCTCCTCACGCTTCTCCAACTCCGTCTTGGGACGCACGCGAGTCTCCCCGCGGGCGTCTCCCAGGCGGTATCCCGAGGCCGCCAGGTCCGAGCGCATCCGGTCGGCCTGGCCGTACTCCCGCTGGGACCGGACGGTGTCACGCCGGGCGATGGTGTCTTCCAGGGATGCGGGCAGCGCGTAGCGCTCCGGGACCGCGTCCAAGCCAAGGCCGAACACCCGGTCGAACTCCAGCAGGAGCGCCAGCTTGGAGCCGCCGGGCAGGTCCGAGCGGGCCATCTCCCAGGTGATTCCCAGGGCCCGGGGCATGTCGAGGTCGTTGTCCAGGGCATCGTTGAAGCGTCCGCGCCATTCGGCAGCCTCGGGGGGCTCCCGGTCGGGCGCCGGCTCGCCGCGCCACTCCCAGACCCTGTCTCGTAGGCCGGTCAAGGCCCTCTCCCCGGCCCGGAGGGCGGAGAAGGTGAAATTCATACGGTGCCTGTAGCGGACGGTGAAGCAGAGGTACCGGAAGGCCAGCGGGTCGAATCCCCGCTCCTCCAGGTCTGCCAGGACGAACTCATTCCCCGCCGACTTGGCCATCTTCACCCCATCGGCCAGCAGGTGCTGCCCGTGGACCCAGTGGCGGACGAAGGGTACGCCGAAGGCGCCCTCGCTCTGCGCGATCTCGTCCTCGTGGTGGGGAAACACATTGTCCACACCGCCCGTGTGGAGGTCTAGCTGGGTGCCCAGGTACTTGGTGGACATGGCGGAACACTCGATGTGCCAGCCCGGGAAGCCCTCTCCCCAGGGGCTGTCCCACTTCATGTCGCGGCCGGGCTCGGCGGCCTTCCAGAGGGTGAAGTCCCTCGGGTCCCTCTTGAGGGGGTCCACCTCGACGCGGACCCCCTCCATCAGGGCCGCGCCGACGTTGCCCGACAGCTTCCCGTAGGCGGAGAACCTGCCCACGTCGAAGTACACGTTGTCGCCCGCCTGGTAGGCGTAGCCGTTCCTGAACAGGTCACGGATGACTGTGATCATCTCGGGCACGTGGTCCGTCGCCCAGGGAAAGTGGTCGGCCGGCAGGATGTTCAGCTTCCTCTCGTCTTTGTGGAAGGCGTCGGCGTAGAAGCTGGCAATCTCCTGGGGCGTCTTCCCCTCGGCCAGCGCGGCGACGATCACCTTGTCGCCCCCGGTCTCCAGGGCCTCCTGGCGCATGTGGCCCACGTCGGTGATGTTTTTCACATGGGTGACCCGGTACCCTCGCCCGGTAAGCAGGCGGCGGATGCAGTCGGCCATCAGGTAGGTCCGCAGGTTTCCCACGTGGGCGTAACGGTACACGGTGGGGCCGCAGGAGTACATTCGGGCAACGCCCGGCTCCAGCGTAACGAGCTCCTCGACCCGGTTGGTGAGGGTGTTGTAGATACGGATCACGCGGCAACCCCTGGTTGGGCTTGTCCTGCCAAGATTCTATCACTTGTGGGCACCCTTTGCACCTGCGGAGGGCGTCGTTGACATCGCCACACCGGCTACATACAATCCTAACCATCGGGGCCTAACCATCCTTGTGATCGGGGCCTAAGCATCCTTGCGGTTGGGGCCTAGCTGCCCTTGCCAATGGGGCAACGCTCATGACTACTCTGAAGCAGCTTTACGACCTCCAGGAGCTGGACCAGGCGACGGCCGAATGCCGGGACCGCATTACGGCCATCGAGCGGCGTCTGGGGGACCGCAGCGAGATCCAGGAGCTGGCCAGGCGGAGGGAGGCGTTGAAGGCGTCCCTCGACCGTCTGACGGTGCGCCAGCGATCGGAGTCCCGGGAGGCCGAGTCGTTGAGGGTCAAGGTCGACGAGGTGGAAGCCCGGCTCTACAGCGGGACCATCAAGAGCGTGCGGGAGATGGAGGGCTTTCAGAAGGAGGCATCCTTCCTCAGGGAGCAGCTCCAGGCGCTGGACGAGCGCGTCCTGGAGTCGATGGTCGCCCTGGACGAAGCCCAACGGGGCATAGAGGATTTGGAGGCCAGGTCCGTAGAGTCGGAAGAGCGATGGCAGGTGGAGCAGGTTGAGCTGGGCCGGGAGCTGAAGGACCGCCGGGCTGACCTGTCGGACCTGGAGGGACGGCGGGACTCCCTGGCGGCCCAGGTGAGCGGGCAGGACATCCGGCTCTACGAGCGGTTGCGTGTATCCAAGAAGGGATGGGCCGTGGCCAAGGTACAGGGAGGGATGTGCCGGGCCTGCGGCATGGCCCTGCCCACCCACCAGCTTCAAAGGGCAAGGACCGGGCGGGAGCCGGTGCTGTGCAACAGCTGCGGCCGCATCCTGTTCATGAGCTAGCCCAGCGACGGAATTCGTACCTTGACCCCCGACAGGCGGTGTGTTACATTTCCCACGGGCCAGGGAGACCGGGTGACCGCTGCCCCGCCAGCCCCGTAAGGGGTACCGGGGGAGAGGAAAGTCCGGGCTCCACCGGGTAAGGTGCTGGGTAACTCCCAGGACCCTCGGCGAGGAGCGCCAGCGTCGCGGGTACGGAAAGTAGCGCAGAGACCACACCGCCAGCGGCCTCGGACATCCGAGGTGCGGGTAAGGGTGAAAACGGGCGGTAAGAGCGTCCCGGCCGTTCGTGGCGACACGACGGCGGCTAAACCCCACCTGGAGCAAGGCCGAATAGGGGGACTAAAGGCACCCGGCCTGTCCCCGGGTAGGCTGCTCGAGTCCGGCGGCAACGCCGGACCTAGATAGATGGTCACCGTCCCGGCCGGCGAGGGAAGGACTCTGGCGACCTTCACACACGCCGCGGGGATACAGGACCCGGCTTACAGGTCTGTCTGGCCCATGAGAATGAAAGAAGCGGGCTGCGCCGCAGTTATCGATGGCCTCCATCGGGTGGGGCCGGACTACTTCATCCACGTGCCGGACAGCTACGGGGCCCCGGTGGTCCGGCACTTCCAGGACGACCCCGCCGTCCGTTGCTTCTCCGTGGCCCGCGAGGAGGAGGGCATCGGCATAGCCGCGGGCCTCGCCATGGGGGGCAAGAGCGGCGTCCTCTTCTACCAGGACGTGGGCCTTGGCAACTCCATGGTGGCCCTCACCACATTCGCCATGGCTTACCACATGCCCATGCTGGTGTTCGCCATCAGAAGGGGTGGGTTCGGGGAGTTCAACTCGGCGGTGCACACCTTCTCCGAGCACGCCATCGACATGGTCGAGGCCATGGGCCTGAAGGCGTTCGTGCTGGACTACAGGGTGCCCACCGAGGAGTGGCCCCTGGCGATCCAACGGGCCGACGAGTACACGCGGCTGACGCACCGCCCGGTGGTGGTGTTTCTCAACCTGAAGGACTGAATGGGCAACGGCGGCGAGATGGCCGGTTCACTCAATAGACCGGGGCGGCCCCAGCGAATGGACGCCCTGGAGATGATCGCCGGGGAGTTCCCCGACGACCCCGTGGTCCTGACCTGTGGGGCCACCTCCCGCGAGATGGCCCACGCTGCCAGGCGCCCAAACCACCTGTACGTGGTGGACTCCATGGGCTTGGTGAGCTCCATCGTGCTGGGGCTGAGCCTCTCCCTGGAAGACGCGCCAATCGCCCGCTGCGTGGGCGTCGAGGGAGACGGCGGGATGCTCATGAACATGAACGCCCTCACCAGCATCGGGTACCTGCAGCCAAGGAAGCTGATCCTGGTGGTCCTGGACAACGAGTCCTACGCCTCGACGGGCGGGCAGCCCACCTTCACCGAGCGGCTGGACCTGGCCGCGGTTGCCGGCTCCTGCGGGCTGAAGACCTGGAGGGCCGACGACGGCGAGGGCCTCAGGGCCGCCTTGGCGGCCGCGCTGGAGGTCGACGGACCGGGCTTCGTGTACGCCAAGATATCCAAGGGGAACGCCGACGTGCCGCTCCTGGTGGAGGACCCGGTGACCCTGGGACACACCTTCACTTCGTGGCTGCAGGGACGCGTCGCGGCCCCGCCGCTTTAGGGCGGCCGCCTCCGGGAGACAACGCTGACAGCAAGAACGCTCATAGACATGCACAGCCACTCGGTCTCCTCCGACGACTCGCGGGCAACCGTGGAGCAGTACCTGAAGTGGATACAGATGCTCCGCAAGAGGGGACACAGGGTCGACGCCATCGTACTGACCGAACACCGCAAGTTCGACCGCGACGCGGACTACTCAGCCCTCGCCCGGGAGCACGGCGTGGTGGTGCTCAAGGGCTCGGAGCTGGACACCAGGCACGGCCACTTCCTCGTCTACGGCGTGACCCGGGGGCTGGAGGAGGCCCTGGACTTTTCCAACGTGTCCATGGACTCCCTCGAGCTGATGAGCGAGGCCCAGGCCCACGGCGCCGTGGCGTTGCCCGCCCATCCTGGAAGAAGCGGCATCGGTCTGTGCGAGTACATCGACAGGGGAGTGGAGTTTCCATCGGTCAGCATCGTGGAGACCCTGAACGGTGGGGCGCGCAAGGGCGAGAACGAACGGGCCCAGATGCTGGCCGACCAGCGAGGATACAAGGGTATCGGAGGAAGCGACGCTCACCTGGTCAGCGGCATCGCTACGTGCCTGACCTCCTTCCCCCTGGAGATCAGGCGGGAGGAAGAGCTGGTGGAGGGCCTGGTGGCGGGGGACTTCTTTCCCGTGAGGCTGGAGGACACGGCAGCGTTGCCCTCCCTCCCATGAGACCCCGTCGATGGAACCCCCTTTTCATGAGACCGTGGAAGGTACACAACCTGTAGGACGCTAGGAGGAGGCAGGATTGGTGCTAGAGCTGGATTACGACAGGTCGCTACTGGGCAAGGAGCACGTGGCCGGGCCCTTCGGCGTGAGCGCGGAGCTGATCCGAGAGTTCTGCAACGCCACCGGCGAGACCAACCCCATCTACGTGGACGTGGAAGCGGCCGTTCAGGCGGGCTACGAGGACGTGCTGGCCCCTCCGACCATGTGCACTCTGTTCATTCGCGGCGTGGTGATTCCCGACATCGACCTGAAGTTCGGCACCATGCGATTCCACGCGGGGCAGATGGTGCAGCCGCTGGCGCCCATACAGGCGGGTGACTCCCTCATGGCCTGCTCCTATCTGAAGGACGTGTACCCCAAGACGGGCCGCTCGGGGTCGATGGTCTTCATCGTCTGGGAGACCACCTTCACCAACCAGAGGGGAGACAAGGTGGCGGCGGTCCAGGAGTCCTACGCGGCGAGGGAGTAGAGAGGAATGCAGAGACGCGAGACCCGCTACTACGAGGAGATCGAGATCGGCGACGAAATCGGTCCCGTGGAAAAGTACATCACCGACGAGGAAGTCGAGGCCTTCTGCCGGCTATGGGGAGCACCCCTTCCCAACAGGTTCACCGACGAGGGGTCGGCCGCCCGGGTCAACCTGTCCTGGCCCATCGTGCCCGGCATCATGAGCATGGCGATCATGTCCCAGATCTTCACGGCATGGGAGGGAGCGGCCCTCAAGCACCTTGACGTAATATTCCGCCAGCCCGTCCCCCACGACCTTGTCGCCATCACCGCGATAGTGACGGACAAGCGGGAGGAGAACGACGAGTACCTCGCCGAGTGCGACGTTTACCTCTCCACCGAAGAGAACGGACGCCTGGTGGGCGGCAAGGCCATCATCGGCCTGGCTTCCCTCTCCGACGCCGTCGCCACACCGGAGCCCGAGGAAGACGACGACGAGTTCGACGACGACGATGACCTGGACGAAGACTTCGACGACGACGAGGACGAGGACGAGGAAGAAGACGAGGTAAAAGACGAGGTCGACGAGGATGCGGCCGAGGAGGAGTCGCCTTAGGGTGACACCCCCGCCGGCGAGGAACCCGGTGCGCGGCATGCTCCGGGACGGACTCCACACCCGCGTCGTAGGCCGGAGGATATCCTACTTCAAGAGCCTCTCCTCCACCCAGGACGAGGTGGCCCGGCTGGCCGAACAGGGCGCCGACGACGGCACGGCCGTCCTGACCGAGACCCAGACCGCGGGCCGGGGACGGTTCCAGAGGCAGTGGGTCTCGGGCCACGGGAACATACACATGTCCATCCTGTTCCGCCCCTCGGCCCGGGCGCTGCCGCTGCTGAGCATAATGTCCGGAGTCGCCGTGGTGCGGGCCATCCGGAAGACCACCGGGCTCACCCCCAGCATCAAGTGGCCCAACGACGTCCGGCTGGGGGGCAAGAAGGTCAGCGGAATCCTGGTGGAAAACACCATGCGGGGAAACCAGGTTGAGTATGCCGTGGTCGGAATAGGCGTCAACATCGCCCTGGACGTCCACTCGGTCGAGGGGCTGGCGGACATCGCCACCACCCTGAACATCGAAGCCGGCAAGCCCGTAGACAGGGAGCATGTCCTGAGGCAGCTGCTGCACGAGCTGGACACCCTTTACGTAGCGGCGGGCCAGCCTTCGGAGGCCGAGGGCGCCGTGGACGTGGTCGCCGAGTGGAAGGGCCTGCTGGAGACCCTGGGCCGGAGGGTGGAGGTCCGCTGGGGCGACGAGATACACGTGGGCGCCGCGGAGGACGTGGACCCGCTGGGAGCCCTGTTGCTGCGCCGCGACGACGGCCGGATGGTCACCCTCCCTGCCGGAGAGGTCACCTCCCACCTGGACTGATGCCCCTGACGGCGCGAATGGCACCCGTATCAGCCGTTACCGCCAATCTGGTCCCTGCAAGACCAACATTGCGCAATCCCGGAATGCCTCCTATGATGTGGACCACAGGGCCCGTGAGGCTGTAACGATGAAGAATCTCACCGTATCCGTAGATGAAGAGACCTATCGGCTCGTCCACATCAAGGCCGCGGAAGCTGGAACTTCGGTCTCGGCCCTGGTTCGCTCCTACTTGGTCGAACTTGCTCAGGGCCGGACTTCGGAGACGCGATTCGATCGCCTGCAGAGACTTCAAGACGAGACGCTGGAGGCCATCCGGGCCCGTGGCGGCGGTCTACGCTCCGCCGACAACCTTTCGCGAATCGCATTGCATGAGCGTGACGCACACCGCTGAAGGTGCTCACCGGCCCCGCCTGCAAGCCGCCGCCAGTGGGTGTCGTAGGCTGGCGCGCCGACATGGATACCATCGGCTGGATTGCCCAGGTGCCTCATATCGAAGATGCTTGACAAGCTGAGCCTGGACGGAAGGTCCATAGTGGTGACCGGAGGAGGCACGGGCCTCGGCCGGGCGATGGTCCGCGCCCTGGCCAGGGCAGGGGCGGACCTGGTCATCGCGGGCAGGAGACAGGCCCCCATCGACGAGGCTGCCGCCGAGGTGGAGAGCCTGGGCCGCCGGGCGGTGGCCGTCTCCACCGACGTCAGCGACTCGGCCCAAGTGGAGCGCATGGTGGCAGTCGCCCGGGACGTGCTGGGCAGGGTGGACGTGCTCGTCAACAACGCCGGACGGACGGCCGAGAACGTCCACGCGCCCATATGGGACATCACCGACGAAGAGTGGCGGGCCGGCATCGACACCAACCTGACCGGCGCCTTCTACTGCGCCCGGGCCGTCGCCAGGCAGATGGTGGACCAGGGCCGCGGCAAGATCATCAACGTGGCGTCGGGATACGGCCTCCGGGGCGGACGCGACATGTACGCCTACACCTGCAGCAAGGGGGGGGTCATCCAGCTCACCCGCACCCTGGCGATGAGCCTGGGACGGTATGGCGTCACGGCCAACACCATCGTACCGGGGTTCATACCCACCCGGGGCACGGACTCCATGCGAGACGCCCTGCCCAAGTCGGGAGAGTTCATACCCACGGGCAAGCTGGGCACGCCCGAGGACATGGGCCCCATCGCGGTGTTCCTGGCCTCGGACGCCTCGGACTACATGAACGGCGAGACCATCACCCTGGACGGCGGCGGCCTTGCCGGGGGCCTGGCCCCCACGGGACACGCCCCCATCATACCGCTGGACCTGGAATAGGGCTCCCGCCCGGGCACGTTACCCACGGGCGCGGACGTGGAGGAACGGTGACCGTACTGGAAGAGTTCAGCCTCGAGGGAAAGACCGCGGTCCTGGCTACCCGGGAGTCCGCCGGAAACGCCGCCCTGACCCCCTTCCTGGTGGAGGCACTGGAGGAGGCCGGGGCGACGGTCAGGGTGCTGGCCTCCTCCTACGCAGAGCTGTTCAGGGCGACGTCGGGACGGCGGGACGCCTCGGGCGTTGTATGCGACGCGGCGGAGGAAGCCGCCGTCCAGGCCGCCGTTTCCGATGCAATCACGGAGTGGGGGCGGATCGACATACTGGTCAACAACTTCCAGACCCTGTTCGCGAAGCCCTCGACGCAGGTCGACCTCTCCGAGTTTCGGACGGTCATGGACCGCAACGTCAGGTCGGTCTTTCTCATGTGCCGGGAGGTGGGGAGAGAGATGGTCCAGGCCGGGAAGGGCCGCATCGTTAACATAACCTCCGGCCTGGCTGAGAGGGGCATGTGGAACTCGGCGGTCTACTGCGCGAGTCAGGGGGCGGTGCTCCAGCTCACCAGGTCGCTGGCCCTGGAATGGGGCCGCAGCGGTGTCCGCGTGAACGCCATCGGCACGGGCTGGTTCACCTCCGAGGAGCCTTCGGAGGAGACGCCGAGGGAGCTCCTGGTCCGCTACATCCCCCTCCGCCGCAAGGGACATCCCAGGGACGTAGGCCCGCTGCTGGTGTATCTGGCCTCCGACTCCTGCGACTACACCACGGGCCAGCCGGTATACGTGGACGGCGGCCTGATGGCCCACCCATAGGGATGCTCTGAACAACCACTAGGCCCCTCCCGGGTTATTGACCCCACCCTCCCACCCCGCGCTCCGCGCGGGCAAGGAATCCCCACCCATTCTTAGGCGTCCTCGCCTCTATTCCATGTCCGACGGCGGCTGGTGTACAATACCCTGGTTCAGCCATGGACCGACTAGACCGCCTACACGGCATGCCCGACACGGGTGAGGAGTCCCTGGCAATGCTGCGCCGGCTGCAGGAACGCTTCAGGGAGTTCCTCTCCGCCCACGGCTACGCCCTCCTGGAGACTCCTATCCTGGAGCCCACCGAGCTGTTCCTGCGCAAGTCGGGCGGCGAGCTGGCCGCCCGCATGTACACGTTCACCGACCCCGGCGGCAACCAGGTCAGCCTCAGGCCCGAGTACACCTCGTCAGTGGTGCGGCACTACCTGGAGGCCGGCGCGCCCAGCCTTCCTGTGCGCGTCCAATACTCTGGGCCCGTGTTCCGCTACGGGGACCGGTCCGAAGTTCCGCGACAGTTCACCCAGGTAGGGGCGGAGCTGCTGGGCTCGGTGGACGTCAGGGCCGACGCCGAGATACTCTCCATCAGCCACGGCGCCCTCACCCACCTGGGGATCGAGGGCCACAGGATGGAGATGACGGACCAGGGGGTGCTGTACCGGCTCCTAGAGAGCCTGGAGCTGTCGGACCGGGCCGTGGGTTTCATCCTGGCCAGCATCCCGGACCTGAAGGACGGCACGACGGGCATGACCCGGGTGCAACAGCGGGCGGAGGCGCTCCACATCCTGCGGACGCCCATGCGGGACGGCCGCTCCCCGGACGGCTTGCCGGCGGAGGGTGCCAGGGACCTGTTGGAGTCGTTGATGCGGCGGGAGGAGCTGGGCTCGCCCGCCCAGCGGGACCCCGCCGAGATCGTCGACCGCCTCCTGCGTCGATTCACCGGGGCGGACGACCCCGACAGGCTGCACCGGGGACTGGAGCTGGCGTCCCGACTTGGGTCCATACGGGGGGGGCCGGCTTCGTCCATCGCCCGCGCCGAAGAGGTCATCGGCGATGCGGGCCTGGACGCCTCGGCCCTGGACGGGATCAAACAGGTCATCCCCATCGCCGAGGCCCGGGGCCTGCCCGGTGACGCCGTGAGCCTGGACTTTGGTCTGACACGGGGCCTGGCATACTACACCGGCACCGTCTTCGAGATTACCCTGGACGGGTACGACGGCTCCCTGGGTGGCGGCGGACGGTACGACGGCCTCGCCCGGGCCCTGGGGGGGGGGTCTAACCTCCCGGCCCTGGGCTTCGCCTACACCGCCGAGAGGCTCCTCGAGGTGACGGCCTCTGGAGAGACGGATGTCGCGCGAAGCGCCCCCGACGTGTTGGTCTTGGCCGCGACCGTCCAGGGCTACCGGCACGCCGTCCACCTGGCAGACGACCTGCGGCGCTCGGGCAAGCGCGTCGAGATGGACGTCCGCGGCATGGACCTGGAGCAGGGCCTCGACTACGCCCGGGACCGGGGTATATCCGAGGTGGTGGAGGTCGACACGTCGGGAGAGTCCACCAGCCACAGCGCGTCGGACGCCTCCGGCCGGCGCCGCGCCGAGGGAGTCGCGTGAAAGCCGGCATGGTACGGACGGACCGCCCCCCCAAGGAGGGTCGTATGACCCGCGGCGCCGCCCGGCCCGGCGACGCCGGCATAAGGCTCGCCCTTCCCAGCGACGGCGACCTCTACGAGCCCACCCTGGCCTTCCTCAAGTCGTGCGGAATGGCCGTCGACCGCCCAAGCGCCCGTCGCTACATGGCGACCATCAACGCGCTGCCCGGCGCCACCGTCCTGTTCCAGCGCACGGGCGACATTACGCAGAAGATGGAGGAAGGGAGCGCCGAGCTGGGCATCACGGGCCTGGACCGGTTCCTGGAGAGCCGACGGGAGGGAAGCCCCGTCGTGCAGCTCATCGAGGACCTGAGCTTTGGCCAGTGCGACCTCGTCATTGCGGTGCCCGAGTCGTGGCTTGACGTGGTCTCCACGGACGACCTGGCCGACCTGGCCGTGGAGTTTCGCCAGACGGGCCGGCAGCTCCGCATCGCGACCAAGTACCCGCGGCTGGTGAGGACTTTCCTCTACAGCCGGGGCATCAACTACTTCTCCCTGGTCCAGGCCAGCGGCAGCCTGGAGGCCGCGCCCGAGGCGGGGTACGCCGACCTGATCGCCGACCTGACGGCCAGCGGCGTCACCCTTCGGGAGAACCGACTCAAGACCCTGGCCGAGAGCTCCGTCCTGGCCTCCCAGGCCTGCCTCATAGGGAACCGCAAGCTGTTGAAGGAGTCGCCAAGGGCGCTGGAGCTTGCCAGAAACATCCTGGAGCTGGTGGAGGGACACCTGCGCGCCGGCTCCTTCTACCACCTGACGGCCAACGTCCGGGGAGACTCGGCCGAGGCGGTGGGCGCCAGGATACTCTCCAAGGCCGACCTTGCGGGGCTGGAGGGGCCCACCATCTCCAGCGTGTATAATGTACGCGAAGAGGAGGCTTGGTCCGTAAGCCTGGTGGTGCCCAGGGAGCAGCTCCTGGAGGCGGTGGACCACCTGCGCGACTCCGGGGGCACCGACATATTCGCCTCCCAGATAAGCTACCTGTTCGAGGGAAGCTCCCCGGCGTACCGGAGGCTTCTCGACCGGCTGGAGGAAGGCTAGCTTTGCCCAACCTGCCTACACACATGCTCCTGGCCAGCGAGGCGGCGTCCAGGCTGTCCCATCCCGCCATCGACTCGGCCATGGGGACCTTCCTGTTGGGCTCCACCTCTCCCGACATCAGGATCATGACCAAATGGGCCCGGGACGATACCCACTTCGCGCCACTCTCCATCACCGAGATCGGGGCCGGAGTGCAGGGGATGTTCCGGAAGCACCCGGCCCTGGGCGCCTCCAACGGGGGAGGAGTGAGCGACGCCACCAGGGCGTTCCTGGCGGGATACATCACTCACCTGGTGGCCGACGAGGCCTGGATACTGGAGATATACCGCACCTACTTCGACGGACCCGGTGAGCCCGGGGACCGCATCGTGGGCAACATCTGGGACCGGGCCCTGCAACTGGACATGGACATGGCGGCCCGGGAGCAGATGGGAGACATGGAAGGGCTCCGACGCGCCCTGGAGGGCGCCGAAGAGCGCGTCGCGGTGGGGTTCATCGACCCCGACACCCTGGCCCGCTGGCGGGAATGGGTGTCGGCGTTCACCACCTGGGATTACACCTGGGACCGTCTCAGGGGGGCCGCCCGGCGCATGTACAAGGACAGCGCCGAGGCCGCAGATCTCGTCGAAGAGTTCCTGAGCTGCGTCCCCGAGGGGCTGGAGCGAGTCCACCGCCTGGTCCCCAGGGAGAAGATTGCCGACTACCGGCGGACGGCGGTGGATGAGTCGACGAGGCTCGTCAGGGAGTACCTGGATGCTCCTTAGGGTGATAAAGGGGCTGGCGAAGGCCGGAGAGGAGACCTGGAGGGTAGACCCCTCGCAGGTGGACTCCCTCCCCCAGAGCGTCGAAGCCAGGACCGTCGAGGTGTTCGGCGAGAGGCTCTCGCCGGTGCAGGTGGTCCAGCGTATCCTGGACGATGTCCGGCACAGGGGGGACGAAGCGGTCCGACACTACGCCCACGTCCTCGATGGGGCCCCGCAGGACCCGGCGTGGCAGGTGGAGGTCCCGGCCGAGCGCGTCGCCCGGGCCAGGGACCAAGTCTCCGCCGAGCTGGTGACGGCCCTGGAGTTGTCGGCCGCCAGGGTAGAGGAGTTTCACCGGGCTACGGCCCGGCGTAGCTGGGTGGACCTGGCGTCCGGTCTGGGAGAGCTGGTAGTGCCCCTGGAGCGGGTGGGCATCTACGCCCCCGGCGGGTCGGCCACGTATCCCTCCACCGTCCTGATGACGGCGATACCCGCAAGGGTCGCTGGAGTCAAGGAGGTGGTCCTCAGCAGCCCCTCCTCGGGAAAGGACGGCGACCCGGACCCCGCCCTGCTGGCGGCTGCGGACATCGCCGGCGTGGACCGTGTGTTCCGAGTGGGGGGCGTCCAGGCCATAGGCGCCATGGCCTTCGGCACCGCCTCGGTCCCCAAGGTGGACAAGATATGCGGGCCTGGCAACGTGTTCGTCACCCTGGCCAAGCAGATGGTATACGGGTCGGTGGACATCGACGGCCTGTACGGCCCCACCGAGACTGTCATCGTGGCCGACGAGACGGCCAACCCGGCCTTCTGCGCCGCGGACCTCCTGGCCCAAGCCGAGCATGACCCGCTGGCGGCCCCCATACTGGTCACCACCTCCCCCGCGCTGCTCGGGGAGGTCGAGTCCGTACTCGAGAGCCAGATCAAGGGCATGGAGCGGGCCGACATGGCCAGGGCCTCGATGGAGGCCCGTGGGCGGGCCGTCCTCCTGGACACCATGGACGACGCCATCGAGCTGGCCAACGCCATAGCTCCCGAGCACCTCTGCCTGATGGTGGAAGAGCCCTGGCACTGGGCCGGCAAGGTCACCCACGCGGGCGGCGTGTTCCTGGGCGAGTTCTCCCCCGAGGTGATGGGGGACTACATGGCGGGCCCCAGCCACGTCATGCCCACCGGGGGCACGGCCCGTTTCAACTCGGCCCTGAGTGTGCACCACTTCCTCAAGACCATGCCTGTGGTGGCCCTCAAGCCCGCGGACTACCCGGAGTTGGCGCGGGCGGCGGCGGTCATCGCCCGGGCGGAGGGCATGACCGGGCACGCCCGCGCCGTCGAGATAAGGCTGGGCCCCGAGCGGGGAAACGGAGCAAAGGGCGGCGCCTGACCCGCCGGCGACGACATGGGCCAGGCGGTGATGAATTGGGCCCGGCGGTGATGATATGAAAAGGGGGTTCGAAGCCTTGGGAGAAGTGATGGACCTCGTGCAGGACCACATCAGAGCCATGAAGCGGTACGAGGCTGTGGAGTCCTCCGAGGTGCTGGCCGAGCGGGCCGGCATACCTCCTGACAAGGTGGTCCGGCTCAACGGGAACGAGAACCCCTACAGTTCGTCTCCCAGGGTCACCGAGACGCTGGGCAGCTACGACCAGTATAACCGGTACCCCGACCCCGACCAGCACCAGGTCCGCGCCGTCCTGTCCGACTACCTGGACGTGGAGCCGGAGCGGATCGTGGCCGGCAACGGCAGCGACGAGATCATCGACCTGACCCTGCGCATGGTCCTGGCCCCCGGCGACCGCATCCTGGACCCGACCCCCACCTTCGGCATGTACGCCATCTGCGCCAACATCTGCGGCGGGGAGGTGGTCAGCGTGCCCAGGGACGACTCCTTCGAGATCGACGTGGAGGCCACCAAGCTGGCCCTGGACTCCAGGACCCGGGCCGTGCTGTTCGCCTCCCCCAACAACCCCACGGGCAACATCGCCCAGGAGTGGCAGGTCCGCAGCCTGCTGGAGACCGGGGTGCTGGTCGTGGTGGACGAGACATACTACGAGTTCTGCGGCCGGACCGTCATGCCCCTGGTCCAAGAATACCCGAACCTGATGGTGCTGCGCACCTTCAGCAAGTGGGCGGGCCTGGCGGGCCTGCGCATTGGCCTGGGGGTGATGGACCCGGAGATGGCCCAGACCATGATGGCCGTAAAGCCCCCATACAACGTCAACGTGGCCGCGGAGATCGCGCTGATGGCGTCGCTGGAGGACAAGTCCGTGCTCATCGAGCGGGTCCAGTCCATAGTGGCCGAGCGGGAGAGGATGTTCTCCCTCATAGAGGGCATCCCCGGCGTCAAGCCGTGGCCATCCCAGGCCAACTTCATCCTGTGCCAGCTACCCGAGGGCAAGGGCCGGGCGGTCTTCGAGGGCCTGTGCCGCCGGGGCGTCTTCGTGCGTCACTTCTCCACCCCGAGGCTGGTCGACCACATCCGCGCCAGCGTGGGGCTGCCCCACGAGACGGATGCACTGGTCGACGCCCTCTCGGACACTATGAAGGAGCTGGCCTAGGGCCGGACGATGGCGCCGCGTCGAGCCAGCCTGGAGCGGAGCACGGGAGAGACGTCCGTCTCCCTCTCCATCGACTTGGACGGAGAGGGCAGGTACCAGGTATCCACGGGCAACGGCATGCTGGACCACCTGGTGGCCCAGCTCTCCCGGCACGGCCTGATTGACATAACCCTCAACGCCCGGGGAGACGTGGACACCGGCTGGCACCACCTGGTCGAGGACACGGGCATAACCCTGGGGAGGGCCTTCCGAGAGGCGCTGGGCGACGGCAGCGGGATACGCCGCATGGGACACGCCGTCGTCCCGCTGGACGAGACCCTGGCGACGGTGGCCGTGGACCTGAGCGGACGTGGCTACGCCAGCATCGATGCCTCCCTGGTGGGCGACATGGTGGAGACGCTGCCCGGCGACCTGGTCCGCCACTTCCTGGAGAGCTTCGCCATCGAGGCGCGCATCAACCTCCACGCCCGGACCGAGAACGGCACCAACGGTCACCACAAGGCCGAGGCGATGTTCAAGGCGTTGGCCAAGGCGTTGCGGTACGCCTGTGAGATGGACCCGCGGGCGCCGGGGCAGGTGCCCAGCACCAAGGGAACGATAGAGGGCTAGGGCAGCTCCTCCAGGTCAAACCGGTACTGCTCGATGACCGGGTTGGCCAGCAGCCGCCGGCACATCTCCTCCACCGTGCGGCCGGCGGCCGCGCGGTCCTCCTCCCGAATCCTGACCTCGATGTACTTCCCCACCCTGACGCTCTCCGTGGACTCGAAGCCAAGGGTCCTGAGGCTGCCGAGGACTGTCTGTCCCTGGGGATCGTTGACCGTCGGCTTCAGGGCGATGTAGACCCTGGCTAGGAACATCCTAGCTGACCACACTGGTGCAGCGAAGGGGCCCTGCCTGTCTCGTCTCCTCGCTGAACCGGTTGCGGGCGTACTCGGTGTAGAACCGCCTTATCCGGTCCTCGTCCACACCCTGGACGACGTCCATGACGCCCCATGCCGTGACGGCCACTGTGCCCTCATCGATCTTGTCGTAGGGGCGCACCACGGTCCAGCTCTCCATATCCGGCAGGCCTTCGGCCACGTCTAACAGCCGGGCTACGTCCTCCTCGTTGGGGAGGTTGTAGCTGATGACCACTTGTCCGTGCTCCATGTTGTGGACGATTCGCTCGTCGGGGACCTGTGCCTCGTGAATGCCGCATTCGGCCCATTCGGGAGTGCCCCAGTGCGGTCCCGACGTGGGCGGCGTGGTGCTGTAGCTGATGAACTCGCCCACGGGCCGGTGGTCCACCGACGCCATGAGGTCCACGGGCGTCCCCACTCCCTCTGTGTATTCCAGCGCGTCGCTGCCGGGCTGGGCCGGGGCGCCGCCCGTGTACGAGGACAGCGCCAGCCCCGCGATGACCAGCACGGCGATGGTCGCCGACGCCCCCAGCAGGGCCCAACGCCGCAGCCTGCGGCGCGTGGCGGCCCGCATCCATCGCCCCCTGCTTGGCTGCTGTTCCTGGCTGGGGGGGCCTCTTCTCCGCCTGGATGTCCTTCTACTGCTTCTTCGGTGCCGTGACTCGGGCAACTCTACTCAGGGCTCCTTCGATGACAGTCGTGCGCGGTTCAGTCCAGGGAAAGCTCTTCCCCGGTGAGGCGCCGGTGGGCCTCCAGGTACCGTTTTGAGGTCCTCTCCACGATCTCGGGCGGGAGCTCGGGCGCCGGAGGCTCGTGGTCCCAGCCCTGGGAGTCCAACCAGTCCCGGACGTACTGCTTATCGAAGTTGGGCAGCGACCGGCCCGGCTCGTAGCCCGACGCGTCCCAGAACCGGCTGGAGTCCGGCGTCAGAAGCTCGTCTATCAGGATGAGACGCCCGTCCAGCAGGCCGAACTCCATCTTGGTGTCCACCAGGATGATTCCCTTGCTCCGGGCGTATTCGTTGGCGGAGCTGTAGATGGCCAGGCTCTTCTCTTCGAGCTGCCGGGCCATATCCGCCCCAAACATATCCAGGACCTGGTCCGGGGTCATATTCTCGTCGTGGCCCACGTCCGCCTTGGTGGTCGGGGTGAACATGGGCTCGGGCAGCTCCTGACCCTCCACCAGGCCCTGGGGCATCTGCTGGCCCCACACGGTGCCCGAGCGCCGGTACTCGGCCCAGGCCGACCCGGCCAGGTAGCCCCGTACGATGCACTCCACGTCCAGGCGCTGGGCCTGCTTTACCACCATGGACTGCCGGGCGATCTCGTGGGAAAGCCCCTCGGGCATGGCAGTGCCCGAGGCGTCCTCGGCCATGGCGACGAAGTGGTTGTCTATGAGGTCCGCGGTCCGATCGAACCAGAACCTGGAGATGTGGGCCAGCACCAGGCCCTTGTGCGGTATCCCGCCCGGCAGCACCACGTCGAAGGCGGATATACGGTCGGTGGAGACCATCAGCAGGAGTCCGTCTCCCAGGTCGTAGGTGTCCCGGACCTTCCCACGATAGAGAAGCCCCGGCATAGTTGTCTCTACAATCATTCTGAAATCAACCCTCCGTCAATAGTGTGCACCACCAAAGCCCTCATATCCTGCCGGCCCCGGCGCCGGCAGTCGGGACCGGCATCGAGTGACCGTCCTGCAGGCCGATCCGGTCGAAGGTCTCACGGACGTACCTGGTGTAGTACCCGTAGTCGAAGATCTCGGCCATCTCTTCGTTGGACAAATACGAGGCCACCGATGGGTCGGATTCCAGGAGGGCCCTAAAGTCGGACTCCTCGTCCCAGCTACGCATGGCGTTGCGCTGGACCAGCTCGTAGGCGTCCTCCCGGGAGAGGCCCTTTTCGACCAGCGCCAGCAGCACCCGTTGGCTGAACAGGATGCCCCGAGTACTCTCCATGTTCCGTCGCATCCGATCGGGGTACACCCTCATGCCCCGCACCACCCGGGTGCAGATGGAGAGGATGTAGTCCAGGGCCAGGCAGGAGTCGGGCAGGATCAGCCGCTCGGCCGAGGAGTGGCTGATGTCCCGTTCGTGCCAGAGGGCCACGTTCTCCAGCGCGGTGACGCTGTGCCCGCGTATCAGCCTCGCTAGGCCGCATACCCGCTCGGACAGCTCCGGGTTGCGCTTGTGGGGCATGGAAGAGGAGCCCGTCTGCCCCTGGCCGAAGGGCTCCTCCACCTCGCGCACCTCGCTGCGCTGCAGGTGCCTGAACTCCGTGGCGAACTTCTCCAGGGACGCGGCTATGAGCGCCAGAGTCAGCACGAAATGGGCGTGGCGGTCCCTCTGGACGACCTGGTTGGAGACGGGCTCCGCCTCGATCCCCAGCTTGGCGCACACCCTCTCCTCCACGGCGGGCGGCACCGTGGCGTGGGTGCCCACGGCGCCCGATATCTTCCCCACCCGAACGCTGGACAGGGCCTGGTCCAGGCGCCGGCGCTGGCGGCCCAACTCCTCCCACCACAGGGCCAGCTTCAGCCCGAAGGTCGTGGGCTCGGCGTGCACTCCGTGGGTCCGGCCCATCATCGGCGTGTCCCTGTACTGGACGGCGGCCTCCCCCAGGGCCTGACGCAAGTCGTCCACTTCACGGGCCAGTATCTCGCCGGCCTCCATGAGCTGCAGGCTGAGGGCCGTGTCCATCATGTCGCTGGAGGTCAGCCCCAGGTGGAGCCAGCGGCCCTCCTCCCCCAGGCCGCCGCTCACGGCGGCGAGGAAGGCCGTCACGTCATGACGGGTGCGCTCGAACACCTCCTGCATGCGCTGGTGGTCGTACCGGGCCCTACGAAGCCTCTCCATGTCCTCCCATGGGATCACACCCTCCTCCGCCCAGGCCTCGCAGGCGGCGAGCTCCACTTCCAGCCACTTGCCGTACTTGTTCTCGTCGGACCAGACCCTCTTCATCTCTGGCCTGGAGTAGCGGTCGATCATCCGGAGCCTCCCAACGGCGCTTCGTTGTCGTCATCTGCGGGGCGCTCCATGGCCCGGAGAGCCTCCAGCATGTCCCGGAAGTCCCGGAAGGGCGTGTAGGGCATCTGCCGCTCGCCCATCAGCTCCGCCAGGGGCCCGTGGGCGAAGACCCGGTCCGCGATGGATGCCGGGCAGAAGTCTGACCGGCCGTCACCGACGTAGAGGATGCTATAGCCTCGCCTGCGGTGCTCCATCAGGGCCCGGCACTTGCAGTTGCCGAAGAGACCGCATTGCTCCTCGCTGGAGCCGCCCGCGCTCTCCCAGGGATGAGGGTAGTGGTAGGCGATGCCCTGGGGGGTGAACTCGGTCTCCACCGAGTACCTGGGTATCTCCTGCAGCCCCTCCCTTTCCAGGAGCGCGTCCACGTAGAAGTCCAGCCCCACGGTCACTATGGCCACCGGCACCCGCCTGGCGCGGCAGTAGCTCCAGAGGTCCTTGAAGTGGGCCCTCAGGGTCGCCTTCTCCTTGACGTGGGCCTGCATGGCGTCCCTGCCGGCGGTCACCGTTCGGAAAGCCCGCTCCTGGTACTCTCTGAGGCCGATCCGCTTCTCCCGGTGGGCCTGCCTCAGCCGCTCCCACCCCTCGTGGTCCCCGAAGCGGGACAGCAGTAGGGATGCGACGTTCTCTTCGGCGGTGGTGTCGTCGAAGTCGCAGAGCACAGCGGGGGGCTTCCCGGCCCAGCGGACGGCGCTAGCGCTCGCGGAGTCTTGCCCTGTAGCGCTCATACGATTCCCTGATATCGTCGTGCTTGATCCCAAGTATTTCGGCGGCCAGGTAGGCGGCGTTGCGCGCTCCCCACGAGCCTATCGCAACGCAGGCCACCGGTATGCCCGGGGGCATCTGGGCCACGGCCATAAGGGCGTCCAGGCCCTTGAGCTCGCTGCTTGCCAGGGGTACGCCGATTACGGGAAGGGTCGACCACGAGGCGAGAACGCCGGGCAGAGCCGCGGCCCCTCCGGCGGCGGCGATGAACACCTCGATGCCCCGGTCACGAGCGGTGGTGGCGTACTCCCGGACCCGGTCGGGCGCCCGGTGGGCCGACATGACCCTGACCTCGTAGTCCACACCAAGCTCCTCCAGGACCTTGACCGTTTCGTTGACCGTGGGCTCGTCGGACGAGCTGCCCATTATCACACCAACCAGCGGCATTCGGGACTTCCTTTCTAATCCAGATGTGTCTAATCCAGATGTGATTGACCAACCGTGATCGCGGCCTAGGCGACGGCCGCCCCTTGTAGCAGGCCTATGTCCCTGCGGTAGCGGGCCCCGTCGAACTGAATCTTGGACACACTATCATATGCCCTTTCCCTCGCCTGCGCCAGAGCCGGGCCCAGCCCCACCACGGTCATGACGCGGCCCCCGTCCGTGACGGCGGGGGCGTCGCGCTCCGGACCCGTACGTTTCGTTCCGGCGTGGAACACGAGGACGTCCTCGTCCACGTCCTCCAGGCCGCGTATGGGGAGCCCCTTCCGGTAGGCCCCAGGGTAGCCGCCCGAGGCCAGGACCACGCCGGCGCAGGCGCCCCCGTCCCACTCGATGGGCAGCCGGTCCAGCCCGCCATCGATGCAGGCCAGGGCCACATCCAGTAGATCGGTCCTCATCAGGGGCAGGATGACCTGGGTTTCCGGGTCTCCAAGGCGGCAGTTGAACTCCAAGACCCTTGGTCCGGTCTCCGTAAGCATCAGGCCCGCGTACAGCACACCCTTGTAGGGAGCGCCGGACTCCCGGAGGGCCCGCAGCACCGGCTCCATGATCTCTCGGCGTATCCGCTCCTCCAGGCCCTCCGACCAGAGTTCGGGGGGAGAGTAGCTGCCCATGCCGCCGGTGTTGGGGCCGTCGTCCCCGTCGCCCAGCCGCTTGTAGTCGCAGGCGGCGACCATGGTTGACAGGTGCGTGCCGTCGGTGAAGGCGAAGACGCTGACCTCCCGGCCTTCCATGCATTCCTCGACGACGACCCTGTCGCCCGCGGGACCGAAGGACCGGCTCACCATGCACGCGCTCAGCGCCTCCACCGCCTGGGCCGTGCTCCTGCAGACGGTCACGCCCTTGCCGGCCGCCAGCCCGTCGGCCTTCACCACCACAGGTCCACCGTGTCTGGACAGGAACTCCCGGGCCCGACCGTAGTCGTCGAAGACCTGGAAGTCGGGCGAGGGGACCCCGTTGCCGGCCATGAGCTCCCGGGCGAAGGACTTGCTGGCCTCGATCTGCGCCGCAGCCCTGTTGGGCCCAAAGGCCTTTAGGCCACGGCTCTCGAAGAGGTCCACCACGCCGGCGGCCAGGGGTTGCTCCGGCCCGACGATGGTGACATCCGCCGCGTGCTCTTGGGCCAGACGGGCCAGACCCTGGGGGTCCTCGGCGGACCCCTCGAGGTTCGTGCACAGGGCGGCGGTGCCCCCGTTGCCCGGCGCCGCGTACATTACGCCTACCCTGGGGCTCCGGCTCAGGCGCCACGCTATGGCGTGCTCCCTGGCGCCGGACCCCACCACCAGGACCTTGAGCCTGCCTCCGCCCAGATCCGCCTCCCTACCGCCGGTGGTCAATCGTCGCTCTCGTAGAAGTGAACCGGCCCGGGACCTCCACACACCCACCCATCACGTCTATTCCCACTCTATCGTCCCCGGCGGCTTGCTGGTGATGTCGTAGACCACACGGTTGACCTGCGGCACCTCGTTGACGATACGGTTGGAGATGCGCGCCAGCACCTCGTAGGGCAGGCGCACCCAGTCGGCGGTCATAGCGTCCTGGCTGCTGACGGCCCGGATAGCCACCACGTGGCTATAGGTGCGGTCGTCACCCATCACGCCCACGCTCCTGCTGCCGGTGAGCACGGCGAAGGTCTGCCACAGCTCCCGGTACAGGTTGGCGCCCTTTATCTCGTCTATGACGATCCAGTCGCACCGGCGCAGGACATCCAGCTTCTCAGGGGTCACCTCGCCTATGATGCGGATGGCCAATCCAGGTCCCGGGAAGGGCTGGCGGTATACGATCTCGGGTGGGAGGCCCAGGGCTATTCCCACGTCCCGGACCTCGTCCTTGAACAGGTATCGCAGCGGCTCCACGAGCTGCAGCTTCATGTCGCTGGGGAGGCCCCCCACGTTGTGGTGAGTCTTGATCCGGGCCGCCGCCTGGGTCTCCGGCGTCCGGCTCTCGATGACGTCGGGGTACAGGGTCCCCTGGGCCAGGTACTCGGTGTTCTCCAGCTCAGCCGCCGCCTCCTCGAAGACGTGGATAAACTCCTCCCCCACGGTCTTGCGCTTCTCCTCGGGGTCGGTTATGCCCTCCAGCCGGTCCACGAAGCGGTCGGCGGCATCGATGTACAGCATGTTGAGGCCCATGTTCCGCCTGAAGGTCTCGAGCACCCGCTCGGGCTCCTCCAGCCGCATTAGGCCGTTGTTGACGAATATGCAGGTGATCTGGTCGCCCACGGCGGCGTGTATCAGGGCCGCGGCCACCGCCGAGTCCACCCCTCCCGAGAGGGCGCAGATGACCCGGCCGTCTCCCACCTGCTCCCGGATGGAGTTGACTGACTGGGCCACGAAGTTCTCCGGGGTCCAGTTGTCCGTGCACCCGCAGACCCGGAACAGGAAGTTCTCCAGGATGGTCTTGCCGTGGACCGTATGGACGACCTCGGGGTGGAACTGGAGTCCGAACATTCCCCCCTCGTCGCCCATCACCGCCACAGGGGAGTTGTCCGTGTGGCCAAGGGCCTTGAAGCCGGGGGGCATCTCTTCGATATTGTCCCCGTGGCTCATCCATATTGGCATCGAGGCCGGGAGGCCGGCCAGCAGGGGAGACTCCTCCATGCTCTGGTAGAGGACCGAGTGGCCGTACTCGCGCTTCTCGCTGGCTGAGACCTTGCCCCCAAGCTGATGGGCAAGCAGCTGCATGCCGTAGCATATGCCCAGGACGGGCAGGGAGTGTTGGTAGACCCACGTGGGGGCCAACGGCGCCCCCGGGTCGTGGACGCTGGAGGGGCCTCCGGAGAGTATGATGCCCCTGGGATTGATCCTGCCGGCCTCGTCCCAGGATGCCTCCGGCGAAACGATCTCGCAGTAGACATTATGCTCCCGGACCCGGCGCGCGATCAGACGGGAGTACTGGGAGCCGAAGTCGACGATGAGTATGCCGCCCTCGGTGCTCTTGGGGTCCCTCTCCGGGGCCTCCCTGCCACCCTCTTTGCCCCCGGCGATCTCCAGGTAGGCGGAAACCTCAAGGTCGTCACTGGTCGATATTCGCCTGCTGGAAGGCTGGGGGCTTTCCTCCACTGGCTCCTCTTTGGGGCGGGCTGAACTCGACCCAAGATTAGCACCTGTGCTATACTCAGTCAAGGCATCCCCGCCCATTCCACGCCCCCCGATCCCGGGGCCCAATGACCACGCAAAACGGCCAGATTTCTGACGCAGCACTGGAAAAGCCCATCCGATGTCTCAGGCGCGGAGGCGTCGTGGTGTTCCCCACCGACACGCTGTACGGCCTGGGGGCCGACGCCTTCTCTCCCGACGCCATCAGACGGGTCTTCGACATCAAGGGCCGGGCCTCCAGCTCCGGTCTTCCCCTGCTCATCGCGGATACGGCAGACCTGGACATGGTCGCGGTTGACATAACCGACCTGGCCCTAGCCCTGGCCGAGGAGTTCTGGCCGGGGCCCCTGACCCTGGTGCTTAGAAGGTCATCCCGGGTGCCAGCCATCGCCACCGGCGGCCTCGACACCGTGGCGGTCCGGATCCCCGACCATCCAGTCCCCAGGGCCCTGGCGCGGTCGGTGGGACGACCCATCACGGGCACCAGCGCCAACCGGACGGACGGGCCCGACCCGGTCACCGCCGGACAGGTCAAGGAGTCGCTGGGAGGGGACGTGGACTATATCATAGACGCCGGGCCGTCCCCGCTGGGCGCCCCGTCGACGATACTGGACCTCTCGGGTGCTCGGCCTGCCGTTCTCCGCGCCGGCGCGGTCCCACGGGAGGCCCTGGAGCGGGCGTGCGGCACGTCCATCGACTGACGCAGAGGAGGGAGGCGGAGGAGATTGCGCATAGCCGTAGGTAGCGACCACAGGGGCTTCCACCTCAAGCAGGCCGTTGCTCCGGTGTTCGCCGAGCTGGGTCACGAGCACGTGGACATGGGGTGCGGGGCCGGGGAGCAGGTGGACTACCCCGACGTGGCGTCCCTGGTCGCCGGCGCCGTCGCCGGCGGCCAGGCCGACCGGGGAGTCCTCATCTGCGGCACGGGCATCGGCATGAGCATCACCGCCAACAAGGTCCCCGGCGTGAGGGCCGCCCTCTGCGCCGAGCCCATCAGCGCCAAGATGGCCCGCCAGCACAACGACGCCAACGTATTGTGCATGGGCGGAGGGGTCGTGGGTGAGTGGCTGGCCAGGGAGATAACCGTGGCCTACCTGACCACCGAGTTCGAGGGCGGGCGGCACGTCCGGAGACTGGGGAAGATATCCGCGCTGGAGAATGGTGGCGGCACCCGGGGCCCGGGCGAGTCCAGCTAGGATGCCGAGACTCTCCGAGATATTTCCCGCCACCTACGGGCCCGCCCTGGAGCGAGAGGTCCGAAGCTCCCTGGAGGGCCAGGACGGTCTGCTCCACAACATGCTGCTCTACCAGCTCGGCGGCGTCGACGAGCACGGCACGTCCATGTCGTCCCTGTCCGTGGAGGGCCTGCACCCGTACCTGTGCCTGCTGGCCTGCGAATCGCTGTCGGGGGAGTTCTCCCCGGCGCTGATACCCGCCGCGGCAGTGGTCCTCGTCCACCAGTACGCGCTGATGCACGAGGACGTCCAGGCCGGCAGCCCCAACCGGGGCCACAGGCCGACGGTGTGGTGGATCTGGGGCCCGGGCCAGGCGATCAACGCCGGCGACGGCATGCACGCCATGGCGCGGATCACCCTGATGCGGCTGCACCAGCAGGGGACCGGGGTGGACACAGTCCTGAAGGCGATGCAGCTCCTGGACCAGTCCTCACTGAGCCTCTGCGAGGGCCAGCACATGGACCTGGACTTCCAGGAGAGGCTGGACCCCAGCGTCGATTTCTACGAACGCATGGCCGAGCGCAAGTCCGGCGCGCTGGTGGGCTGCGCCATGGGCCTGGGCGCCCTGGTGGCCACCGGGGACGAGCCGGTGGTGACCGCTTTACATAACTGCGGCAGACAGATAGGCACCGCCTGGCAGATGGCCCAGGACATACGGGACCTTGCCGGCAGCTCCGGGCAGGACGGGCCCTCGGACAGCCTTCTAAACAAGAAGAAGCTCCTGCCCATCGTGCATGCCCTGGAGTCGGGCGAGCCCGCTCTCAAGCGAGAGCTCGGCGCCATGTACTTCAAGCGCATCCTGGACCCGGAAGACGTACACCGCATGGTGGAGATCCTGGAGGAGGCCCACGCCATGGAGTTCAGCAGGAAGCTCCTGGCCTCCCACTGCGACAGGGCCGTCGACGCCCTGTCGGGAGCACCCATCTCCAGCGCGGGACGGGCGACCCTGGAGCGTCTGCTTCAAGAGATGACGGACGAGGCGTAGCCGGCATGACCAAGCGGACGATGGATGACCTGGACGTCGCGGGCAAGCGCGCCCTGGTGCGCGTGGACTTCAACGTCCCCATCGAGCAGGGCAAGGAGCGGCTCGCAGAGTACGACCACCGCCTAAAGGCCACCATTCCCACCATACGACACCTGCTGGAGCGCCGCTGCAAGGTCGTCCTCTGCTCCCACCTGGGCAGGCCCAGGGGCAGGGTCGTGGAGGACCTGCGCATGGCGCCGGTGGCGGACAGGCTGTCGGCGCTCCTGGGGAGACCCGTGCTCAGCCTGCCGGATTGCGTCGGTCCCGCCGTGCAAACTGCGGTGGAAGCCATGGAGCCGGGCACCGCCATCATGCTGGAGAACCTGAGGTTCCACCCCGGCGAGGAGAAGAACGAGCCTGACTTCACCCGGTCCCTGGCATCTCTAGCCGACGTGTTCGTCATGGACGCCTTCGCCGTGGCCCACCGGGCCCATGCGTCCACGACGGGCGTGCCCACCCACCTGCCCTCCGCGGCCGGCCTCCTGATGCAACGGGAGATGGAGATGCTGGGGAGGGCGCTGGCGGCCCCGCAAAAGCCCCTGGCCGCCGTCATGGGAGGCGCAAAGGTCAGCGACAAGATACTGGTGCTGGAGAACCTCCTGCCCAACCTGGACCGCCTCTTCATAGGGGGCGGCATGGCCGTCACCTTTCTCAAGAGCCAGGGACACCCGACCGGCGCCTCGGCCGTGGAGGAAGAGAGGGTCGAGTTCGCCTCCAGGATTCTGGAGAGGGCGAGGGACGGCGGCATCGCCGTCCACCTGCCAGAGGACGTGGTAGTATCGGACGGGTTCACCAGCAGCCCCGACCACGTCCGCACGGTACGGGCCGACGAGGTGCCCGACGGCTGGTACGTCATGGACATCGGTGAAAGGAGCTCCACCGCCTTTGCCCAGGGGCTTGACGACTGCCGGACGGTGGTCTGGAACGGGCCAATGGGAGTCTTCGAGTTCCCTTCGTTCAAGGAGGGAACACGGCGGGTCGGAGAGGCCGTCGCGGACCTGGAGGCCACCACAATAGTCGGGGGCGGCTCCACCGCCGAGGCCGTGGAAGAGCTGGGCCTGGCGGAGCGCATGACCCACGTATCCACAGGGGGCGGGGCTTCGCTGGAGTTCCTGGGGGGAAAGGAGCTGCCGGGGATCGCCGCCCTGCCGGACGAGTAACCCGGAGATGACACGCGAGGCATGATCGACGTAGAAGCCATAAGGGACTCATACGTTTCCACTCCATCCAAGCTGGTCATGCTGGTGGTGGACGGGCTGGGGGGTGTACCTCACCCTGAAACGCGCCTGTCCGAGCTCGAGACGGCGTCCGTGCCCAACCTGGACCGGCTGGCGCAACGGAGCGCCTGCGGCTTCACCGTCCCCGTCCTGCCCGGCATAACCCCCGGCAGCGGGCCCGGACACCTGGCCCTGTTCGGATACGACCCGTTGAGCTACTACATAGGCAGGGGTGCCATGGAGGCCCTGGGGATCGACGTGGACCTGCGGGAAGGGGACGTGGCGGCGAGGGGGAACTTCTGCACCGTCGACGCGGGCGGACGCCTCGTGGACCGCCGCGCGGGCCGCATCGCCTCGGAGTTATCCATCCCCCTGTGCCGCGAGCTGGACGGTATCGACGTGGACGGCGTGGACCTGCGCGTCTACCCGGTAGAGGGATACAGGTTCGTCCTTCACGTCAGGGGAGAGGGACTGAGCGACCGCGTATCGGAGACCGACCCCCAGGTTACGGGCGTTCCGGCCCTCCAGGCCGAGGCGCTGGCTCCCGAGGCCGAGAAGGCGGCCTCGGCGGTGCGGGAGTTCGTGACGAGAGCGGCTGAGGCCTTGAGAAACGAGGAGCGGGCAAACATGGTCCTCCTACGCGGCTTTTCCAGCCTCCCCCGCCTTCCGTCCATGGGAGGAGTCTACCGGCTCAATCCCGCGGCCATAGCGGCCTATCCCATGTACCGGGGCCTGGCGACCATCGCGGGAATGAAGGTGATCCCCACGGGAAGGACCTTTGCCGAAGAGGTCGACACCCTTAGGGAGCACTACGACGACCACGACTTCTTCTACATCCACTACAAGCCGGCGGACGCCGCGGGGGAGGACGGCGACTTCGACGCCAAGGTGAGGGCCCTGGAGGAGCTGGACTCCCAGCTTCCCCGCCTGCTGGAGCTGGACCCGGACGCGCTGATGGTCGCCGGGGACCACTCCACGCCGGCCATCTACGGCGGCCATAGCTGGCACCCGGTGCCCTTCCTCGTTCACTCCGGCTGGACTCTGGGAGAGGGCGTGCACGGCTTCTCCGAGCGCGCCTTCGCAGCCGGTTCCCTCGGCCGCATGCCCGCCACCCAGGCGATGCTGCTGGGCCTGGCCCACGCCGGCAAGATCACCAAGTTCGGGCCGTAGCCATGCCGGTGCCAATCGTAGCGGGCAACTGGAAGATGCACACCTCGGTCACCGAGGCCCTCAGGCTGGCCCTTGAGCTGGCGGAGGGCCTGGACGGCGTCTCCGGCGTGGAGAAGGTCATCTGTCCGCCCTTCGTCTCTCTGGAGCCCGTGGCCCGGGTCCTGCGGGGCACCTCCATCAAGCTGGGGGCCCAGAACATGCACCACCGGGACCAGGGGGCCTACACCGGAGAGGTGTCCGTGGGCATGCTGGCGGGACTCTGCGACTACGTGGTCCTGGGACACTCGGAACGCCGACAGCACTTCGGGGAGACCGACGAGGCCGTGAACCTGAAGGTGAAGGCCGCCTTCAGGGCAGGCCTGCGGCCCATCGTCTGCGTCGGCGAGACCCTGGAGCAAAGGGAGTCCGGAAAGGCCGCGGATGTGGTGGCGGAGCAGGTACGGGGCGCCCTATATGGTTTACATAACATCATGGACCTGGCCATAGCCTACGAGCCCGTGTGGGCCATCGGCACCGGCGTAGCCGCCACCCCAGACACCGCCTCCGAGATCATGGGCGGTGTGGTCCTGCCCACCCTCCGGGAGCTGTACACCAGTGACCCGGCGGCGCAGGTCCGCCTGCTGTACGGCGGGAGCGTCAGCCCCGGCAACGTGGAGGCCTTCGCCGGGCTGGAAAGCGTTCACGGGGCCCTGGTGGGCGGGGCCAGCCTGAGGGCCGACCAGTTCATCGAGATAGCCCGGACAGTCGCCGCCGCCAAGGCCGGCAGCTGAATCACTGTCTTGCCCGAGCCCCAGGCAACTAGGATACCCCTCCTATCCATCGTAGGCCCCACGGCCGTCGGAAAGACCGACCTGGCCATCCGCCTTGCCCTGGAGCTGGACGGTGAGGTGGTCAACGCCGACAGCCGTCAGGTATACCGGCACATGGACATCGGCACGGCCAAGGCTACGGCTGAGCAGCGGGCCCTGGTCCCCCACCACCTGGTGAGCATCCTGGACCCCGACGAGTCCTTCGGCCTGGATAAGTTCATGTGCCTGTCCTCCCGGGCCATCGGCGACGTCCACCGGCGAGGCAAGCTGCCCATCCTGGTGGGGGGATCGGGCCAGTACGTCTGGTCCCTCCTGGAGGGCTGGCGGCCTCCCAGGGTGCCCCCCAACCACGCCCTGCGCAAGAGCTTGGAGGAGGAGGCCGGGCGACACGGCCCGCAGGCCCTGTTTCACCGCCTGCTGGAGGTGGACCCGCAGGCCCGAGACACCGTAGACGGCCGCAACCCCCGCCGGGTGATACGCGCCCTGGAGGTCTACGAGGCCACCGGCCTGCCCCCCTCCGGCCAGATCAGGCGCAAAGGACCGGCCCCATACGTGTCCCAAGTTGTCGGACTGACCATGGACCGCCGGACACTCTACGATAGGATAGACGCCCGCGTCGACTCCATGATGGAGCGCGGGCTGCTGGCCGAGACCAGGCGCCTCCTTTCCATGGGGTACACGCCCGACCTGCCCTCCATGTCCAGCGTGGGATACCGCGAGATGGTACTGCACCTGACCTCTGGCCTCCCCCTGTCCGACGCGGTCCAGCGCATCAAGTACGCGACCCACGGCCTTGCCAGGCGTCAGCTCACCTGGTTTCGCGCCGGGGACCAGCGGATATGCTGGACCGAGGCCGGGCCCAAGGTGGCGCAGAGGGTCCGTGGGCTGGCGGCGGAGCTGCGTGACAGCCATGGGGCCCCCACGCATCCCTATGATAGAATAGCGTCACCCCGGGGCATCTCCCGGAGGGGAGCATGAGATGAAGTTCACCAAGATGCAGGGAGCCGGGAACGACTACATCTTCATCGACGCGAGGGACGAGAGCCTGGTCCTCACCGATTGGGCGTCCCTCTCCCGGTCGATGAGCGACCGTCATTTCGGCGTCGGCGGGGACGGCATAATCCTGTTCCTCCCTTCCCACACGGCGGACCTGAAGATGCGTATGTTCAACGCCGACGGCTCCGAGGGAGAGATGTGCGGCAACGGCATCCGCTGCTTCGTCAAGCACGCGGTGGACAGGGGCATGGTCCCAGCCGGCTCATCCCCGGTCCGAGTCGAGACCCTCTCAGGCGTCAGGGACATCGAGCCCGTGCTGGAGGGCGACGCCGTCGTCAGGGCTCGGGTTGCCATGGGAGCGCCCCGCCTGGCCCCGGCAGAGGTGCCCGTGGAGCTCGCCGACGGGGCAGGGGAGAGGGTATCGGGGGCCGTCGTCAACTACCCGCTGGAGATTGGGGAAGCCCACCTGAAGCTCAACTTCGTTTCCATGGGCAACCCCCATGCGGTGGCCTTCCTGGAAGAGCCCGTCGACCGTTTCCCCCTACACGTCCTGGGCCCGCAGGTGGAGCACCATCCCATGTTCCCCAATCGCGTCAACTTCGAGATCGTGAACCTTGCCGGGGACGGACGCATCACGGCCCGGGTATGGGAGCGCGGGTCGGGCGAGACCATGGCCTGCGGCACCGGCGCCTGCGCCATCGGGGTGGCCTCCCGGATCCTGGGGCACACGGGGGACGTGGTTGACATAACGCTCCCGGGCGGCACCCTCAACGTTAGCTGGGACGGCCGGGGGCAGGTGTACCTGGAGGGGGATGCGGTGGAGGTGTTCCGGGGAGAGTGGACTCAATAGGTGGAGCGAGATAGCATGAGGTTCTCCAAGCGGCTGGACAAGCTGGCGCCCTACCCCTTCGTGGAGATATCCCGCATCCTGGCGGAGAAGCGGGCGGCAGGCGAGGACGTGGTCACATTCGGCATCGGCGACCCGGACATTCCGACCCCGTCCCACATCATCGACCGGCTGGTGGAGGCCTCCCACAAGCCCCCCAACCACCGCTATCCCGAGACCGACGGAATGCCGGAGATGCGGCGCGCCATCGCCGACTGGTACGAGAAGCGCTTCTCCGTCAAGCTGGACCCGGACACCGAGGTCCTGCCCCTGATCGGCGCCAAGGAGGGCATCGGCCACGCCGCCTTCTGCTTCCTGGACCCGGGCGACGTGGCGCTGGTCCCCGACCCCGCCTATCCCGTCTATGCCGTGGGCACCATGTTCGCCGGCGGAGAGAGCTACCGGATGCCCCTCCTCGAGGAGAACGGGTGGCTTCCGGACCTGGATGCCATACCCGAGGACGTGGCCCAGGACGCCAGGGTCATGTGGCTCAACTACCCCAACAACCCCACCGCCGGCGTGGCCGACAAGGACTACTACCGCCGGGTCGTCGGGTTCGCCCGGAAGCACGGGATCGCGGTGATGCACGACGCGGCCTACAGCGAGGTGGTCTACGACGGGTACGTCGCCCCCAGCTTCCTGGAGGTCGAGGGCTCAATGGAGGTGGGTCTGGAGTTCCACTCCCTGTCCAAGTGCTTCAACATGACTGGATGGCGCATCGCCATGGCCGTGGGCAACGCCGACATGATCAAGGCCCTGTTCCAGATCAAGTCCAACCTGGACTCGGGCATTCCCCAGGCCATCCAGGAGATGGCCATGGAGGCCCTGTCCGGGTCCCAGGAGCCGATAGCCGAGAACAACCGGATATACCAGAGGCGCCGGGACAAGCTCGTGGGCGTGCTCAAAGACCTCGGCCTCCGCGTGACCCCGCCCCAGGCCTGCCTGTACGTGTGGGCCCGGGTGCCCGAGGGCTACACCTCCGCAGAGTTCGCCGGACGCCTCCTGGAGGACAGGGCCATCGTCGTAACCCCAGGCTCCAGCTATGGCGAATACGGCGAGGGATACATCCGGTTTTCCCTGACCACCCCCGACGAGCGGGTCGACACGGGCGTGGAGCGCTTGGCGTCGTGGAATATACCACCTCCCGCCCAGGGAGCCTAGCGGCATAGCCAGGAAGCCCAAATCCACAGGCCCCGAAACCGAGCGCGCCGTCCTGGTGGGCGTCGCATCGAGGGCTCGGAACGCACTGTGGAGCCTGGACGAGTCCCTCCAGGAGCTGGCCATGCTGACCCAGACCGCCGGCGCAGAGGTGGCCGGCGTCATAGGCCAGCGGCTGGACAAGGGCAGCCGCACCTACGTGGGCCCCGGCAAGCTGGAAGAGGTGGAGGAGCTCCGCGCCCGGGAGCAGGCCACGGTGGTGATCTGCGACGACGAGCTCACCCCCAACCAGCAGCGCAACCTGGAGACCCGGCTGCAGGTCAAGATAATCGACCGTACGGCCCTGATTCTGGACATCTTCTCCCGCCATGCCAGGACCCGCGAGGGCCAGCTGCAGGTGGAGCTGGCCCAGCACCGGTACATTTTTCCCCGCCTGGCCGGACAGTGGTCCCACCTGGAGCGGCTGGGCGGCGGCATCGGCACCCGGGGCCCCGGCGAGAGCCAGCTGGAGACGGACCGCCGCCTGATACGCAACAGGATCCAGCGGCTGGAGCGGGAGCTGGACCTGGTTCGCCGCCGCCGGTCCTCCTACATGGCCCGGCGCAAGCAGGCCCGGCTGCCGGTGGTGTCCCTGGTGGGGTACACCAACGCCGGGAAGAGCACCTTGTTCAACGCTCTGAGCAAGGCCGGGGTGACCGTACAGGACCAGCTGTTCTCCACCCTGGACCCCGTGACCCGGCGCATCTGGCTGCCCAAGGGGGGCCAGGCCCTCATCACCGATACGGTGGGGTTCATCCACAAGATGCCCCCGGCGGTATCGGTGGCCTTCCGCGCGACCCTGGAGGAGCTGCAGGAAGCGGACCTGCTGCTGCACGTGGTGGACATAACCCACCCCAAGGCCCCCGAGCAGTCCCAGGTCGTCGACGAGGTCCTGGATGAGATGGGCCTGGGAGACACGACCCGGCTGCTGGTGGTCAACAAGATGGACCTTATGACCTCGCCCCCCCGGGACGGCCTTCACCCCGAAGGCGCGGTCGACGGGTCGCTCCCGCGGGAGGCGACGGTGCTGGTGTCGGCGGCGATGGGCTGGAACCTGGACGCGCTGCTGGAGGAGATCGAGACCCGGCTGGGCGCCATGGGGTTGATCCAGGCAACCGTTGGCACCCCGTCGGACTGAGGGCGGCCCCTAGCCGGTTTTACTAGTTGGTTCGCACAACATACGTTATGTGAATACCAGCCCTGGGGCCCGTTGACATAACGTTGCGACCCGGTTTTTACTCCGCCCGGCCGAAAAGCGAGACGGAGGCGGTGAACGACCCCGGCCGGCCGCCCAGGTTGTGGGTGAGCCCCAGGTCGGCCTTCTGGAGCTGCCGCTGGCCCGCCTGGCCCTGGAGCTGCTTGTACACCTCGTAGATCATCCGGATGCCGCTGGCCCCGATGGGGTGCCCGAAGCACTTGAGCCCGCCGTCGGTGTTTATCGGCAGGTCCCCCTCCAGGGTGAAGGCGCCAGCCTCTACGTCGTCCCTGCCCCTGCCTCTGGCGCTGAAGCCCAGGTCCTCGGCTATTATCAGCTCGGTGATGGTGAAGCAATCGTGGACGATGGCCAGGTCGACCTCCTCCCGGGGGGAGGTCACCTCCGCCTCCTGGTACGCGGCCTGGGCCGCTCTCACGTTCTCCGGGAAGTGCACGAAGTCCCAGTCGTCCCGGAGCATCCCGAAGGAGCCCACCGCCAGGCCCAGGCCCTTCACCAGCACGTAGTCCCGCCGGAAGCTCTTGGCGATCTCGGGGGTCGTGATGATGGCCGCCGCGGCCCCGTCGCTGACCCCGCAGCAGTCGTACAGCCCCAGGGGCCAGGCGATCATGGGGGCCCTCATTATCTGCTCCACGCTCACTTCACGCTGGAAGTGGGCCTTGGGGTTCAGGGTCCCGTTGTGGTGGTTCTTGGAGGCGATCTGGGCCAGCACCCGCTTGCCCTCTTCGTATGGGATGCCGTAGTGGTGGAAGTACCGGGTGGCCGCCATGGCGAACTGGGACGGCGGAGGAGTCGGCGGCTCCACGCCGCTGGTGACCCCCTCGCCGACGGCCAGGCCCGAGAAGCCCGAGTCCTTCAGCTTCTCTACGCCCAGGGCCAGGACGATGTCGTAGACACCCGCCGCCACCGCATAGCTGGCGTTCCTGAAGGCGTCGGTGGCCGTGGCGCAGGCGTTCTCCACCCGCGTTATGGGGACGTAGTCCAGCTTCAGTGCCTGGGCCAGGGGTTGCCCCGTTCGGAAGGTCTGCACCGTGCCCAGCCAGGCGGCCTGCACGTCCTTGGGGTCGATTCCGGCGTCCTCGTAGGCCTCGTAAGCCGCCTCGACCATCAGGTCTGCCGGGCCCGACTCCCAACGCTCTCCGAACTTGGTGCACCCCATCCCTATGATCGCCACCCGGTCCTTGATTCCCTGCATGGCCCCTCCTGTTATGTCAAGGCAGTGTTTGCCGTTACCCTCGTACCGGTACCGATTTCCAGTAGTAGTTGTGTATGCCGCCGACCACCCGCAGCTTGCGGAAGCTCATCTCCACCGGCATCCCCACCTGCACCTCGTCCAGCTCACGGTCGGTCATCATGCAGAGCATCCGGCCGCCGCCCTCGAAGTTCACCACGGTGATGACCAGCGGCGTGTCCGTGGTGCCGGCCAGGTAGTCCATGGAGTAGGTGAAGACCGTGCCCTTCTTGTCCGACAGGCGGACCGGCTCGGAATCGTCCCTGGCCAGGCACTCGGCGCACACCCTCTGGGGAGGGTACTGGGTGAACCCGCACCGGTTGCACCTGGCCCCGTAGAGGCGCAGGTTCTGCTCCGTCTCCCTCCACAGGGCCGTAACCGAGGGTACCGCGGGGGGCGGCCTCCTGGCCGCGTCCGAGGCCCAGACCTCCCGCCAACGGGCGTAGGTCTCGTAGCTGGGAACGACCGCCTTGGACTCCACCTGGGCCTGGACTCCCCGGCCCCCGTTGGAGGCTGCCGCGGAGGTCACGCGGAAGGCGAAGGCGTCGCTGCCGTCCCCGTAGCTGGCCGTAAGGACCAGGTCCCCTTCCTTGGCCTCCTCCAGGGCCCCTATAAGCAGCATCAGCGGGTGGGCCGCGCCCGTGTTGCCCACCTTACCGAACAGCGGGTCCTGGAGCTGCTCCGGGGCGAACCCCATGCGACGGCCCAGTTGCGAGTAGCGCCGGGCGTCGGGGGAGTGGAAGCCGACCTTGGAGAAGTCCCTGGGGGTGAGGCCCTGCTTGGCCATGAACTCGCCCACGGACTCGGGCAGGATGCGCTCCAGGCCCTCCTCGTTCATGAACCGGTCCTCCCAGGACCGGACGAAGGGGTCTCCCTGGGAGCGCCACACGTCCAGCATGTTCTCGGTGATGGAGTGGGTCCCCTCTACGGTAGCGGCGGTACCGTCGTTGGAGAGCAGCAGTGCCGCGGCCCCATCGCCCAGGTTGCGCTCGACGTCGCTTCTCGGCGCGCCCAGGCGCGTGTCCGACGCCACCACCAGCACCTGGCGGGCGGAGCCTGCTCCGATGGAGTCCATGGCCATCTTCAGGGCTGTGGTGCCGCACTTCAGCACGCCGGTAACGTCGGCGGCGAAGATGTCCCGGCGCAGGTCCAGGGCGGTGGCGACTATCGAAGCGCACTGCTTCTCCGAGTACGGCGGCGTCGTGCTGGCGAAGAGCACTCCGTCGACGCTGCTCCGGTCCACGCCGCGCAGGCAGTTCAGGCCCGCCGCCACGGCCATGGTCACGCTGTCTTCGTCGAAGTTGGCGACGGCCTTCTCGCCCGGCGACGACCAGCCCGCCGTCTCCTTGCCGAGACGGTACCGCGGTATGTACGAGCCGAAGGTCCTGATTCCCGTCATTGCCTCTCCCGCCGCCTGCTTCAGGCTAGGGCTATGCTAGCAGCCGCCCTTGGGAGTGTCAATCGACGGGCCGCGACAGGCCGCCCGAAGGCCGGTACCCCGAGGCGCCCGGCCGTGCTAGACTACCCCGCGACGGCATCATCCAACGCGGCCCGACGGGGAGGTGGTTATGTCAACCAGGCGAATACCATCGGAGGAAGAGGTGCTGGGATACATGACGTCCCTAAGCAACTGGGGGCGTTGGGGGCCCGACGACCAGCTCGGCACCCTGAACCTTATCACGGCGGAGAAGCGGGCCCAGGCGGCATCCCTGGTCCGCGAGGGCATAAGCGTTACATGCTCCAGGCTGATAGTCCCGGAGATGGCCCCCGACGTGACCAGCATACCGCCCCTGCACTACATGGTGAACACGGGAGAGACGCCCGAGGGCACCAGAGAGAGCGCCTCGGACTTCATGGGCCTCTCCTTCCACGGCCTCACCGTGACCCACCTGGACAGCCTCTGCCACCAGTTCTGGGACGGCAAGATGTACAACGGCCGGCCCGCGTCCCTGATAAACGTCCGGGACAGGGCGACGGTGTGCGCGGTGGACAACGCCCAGAACGGCATCGTCACCCGCGGCGTGATGCTCGACATCACCAGGGTACGGGGCGTGGAGTGGCTGGAGGCCGGCGAGGGCGTGTTCCCCGAGGACCTGGAGGCGGCCGAGGAGGCCCAGGGAGTGCGCGTGGAGGAGGGGGACGCGCTGCTCCTGAGGCTTGGATGGTACAGGAGACGGCTGAAGATGGGTCCACCCCCGGCGCCCGACCGCCCCGGCCTGCACGTCGCAAGCATGCCCTGGATGCACGAGAGGGGGGTCTCAATCCTCGCGGCGGACGCCTCGGAGGACGTGGTCCCCAGCGTATACCCGGGGAACCGGCAGCCCGTCCACAAGGTGGGTCAGGTGGCCATGGGGCTGTGGCTGATAGACGCGGGCAACTTCGAGGAGCTGAACGAGGTCTGCACCCGCCTGGGGCGCTGGGAGTTCATGTTCTCGGTGGCGCCCCTGCGGTTCAAGAACGCCACCGGCTCTCCGGTCAACCCCCTGGCCCTCTTCTGAGCCGCCGGCCCCTTTCCGCCCGCTGGCCCCTTTCTGGAGGGCCCCCTAGCGCTTCCTGAGCAGCTTCTTGAGGCTCTTGGGCTCCCTGGGTGGGTCCATGTACTGTCCCCGGATGGTGTAGGCGACCTCGGACACGTACAGGTCGCCGCGGGAGTCCACGGCGACGCCGTGGGGAGCGATGAACTGGCCGGGCCCCTCGCCCTCCTCCTCGTCGCCGAACCGCTCCAACAGCTTCCCCTCCAGGTCGTAGACTCCCACCCTGTGCCCCAGCCCGGGGGCGTCGTCGACGCCCCCCATGCCGTTCAGCTCGCCGACGAACACCATGCCGTCCCGGAGGACCATGGCGTCGGGACGGTGGATGTTGCTCCACATGGTGATGAACTTGCCCTGCGCGTCGAACACCTGCACCCTGTGGGCCTCCCGGTCCGCCACCAGCACCCGGTCCTTGGCGTCCACGGCGATGTTGTGGGGACGGATGAACTGGCCGGCGTCGATGCCGGGGCTGCCCCAGGAGAGCTTGTACTCCCCCGTCGCCGAGTAGACGTGTATGCGGGAGTTGCCGTAGCCGTCGGAGACGTACACGTCCCCGTTGCTGGGCATGATCGCCGCCGACGTGGGTCGGTTGAAGGGCTCCCCGCTCCACTTGGGCGCGGGGTTGTTCCTCTCGCCGATCTCCATCAGCTTCTCGCCCTGGGCGCTGAACTTCTGGATCGTGTGTATCCCGTCGTCGGCCACCAGCACCGAGTCGTCGTGGGCGATGTACAGGCCGTGGGTCCGGTTGCTGAACAGGCCCTCGCCAAAGGAGCGGAGGAAGTTACCATCCCGGTCGAACACGATGATGGGGTGCTCTCCCCGGGTCAGTACGTACACGTTGTCCTGGGAGTCCACGGCCACGCCGGGGCACTCGTGAAGGCTCCAGCCCTCGGGCAGCTTCTCCCACTCTTCCAGGGGTTGAAACGTCAGGTCGCCGCTTCCCACGGTTACGGTCATGGCGCGTCCCTCCGGGATTCAGTTGGCTGTAGGCGAGCAAGGTCTGGCCCGCCCGGAGCCACTATATAAGCTCGCCTGGAATGGGTCAAGGCCCTCGGAGGGAGAGGGGGCGCGGCCAACCCGCGGCGGGCCGTGTGTTACCATTGGGCCTGCGGTCCGGCGTCGCGGAACCCGGTGGAGGTCCGATGACAAGTCAGGGGCAGGGAAAACGCCCGAGGGTCTTCTACGGGTGGTGGCTGGTGGCCCTCACCGGCCTGATCATGTCCCTGAGCAGCGTCCCCCTGTTCCACGCCCTGGGAGTCTGGAGCGTGGCGCTGGAGCGCCAGTTCCAGTGGAGCCGCACCCAGCTATCCTTCGCCTTCGTGCTCAGCCGGGCCGAGGCGGGGTTCCTGGGGCCGCTGGAGGGGTACCTCAGCGACCGGCTCGGCACCCGGCGCATGGTGCTCATAGGCCTCTCCATCCTGGGGCCGGGGTACTTCCTCTTCGGCCAGACGCACGCCCTGTGGATGTTCTACCTCACCTACGTCATCATGTCCTTTGGCAACGGGCTCGGCAGCTGGATTCCCATGGTCACCGCGCTGAACAACTGGTTCCTGCGCAGGCGGTCCACGGCGGTGGCGTGGGCCAACGTGGGCAACCGCCTGGGAGCCCTGGTGCTGGTCCCCGCCATCGCGTGGGCTGTAAACCCCGACGCCGACCGGCTGGGCTGGCAGGTGACCGCCTCCATCCTGGGGGGCGTCGTCCTCGCCCTGGCACTTCCCCTCTACCTGGTGATACGGAACCGGCCCGAGGAGTACGGCCAGCATCCCGACGGCGTCCCCGGCCCGGAGGCGACCGCCGCCGGCTCCACCGCAGCCCCGTCCTCCCCATCCCAGGGCCAGGACACCGGCCTGACGGCCAGGGAGGCCCTCAGGACCCCCGCCTTCTGGCTGGTCAGCTTCGGCCACGCCTTCACCGTCGCCCTTCTGGTGACCCTGTCCGCCCACCTGGCCCTCATGCTCACCGACGAGGAGTTCGGACTCTCCCTGCAGACCGCCGCCTGGGTCATAACCACCTACATCGCCACCTCCATGGTGTGCCACCCCATAGGCGGATACATAGGGGACCGTATGCCCAAGAGCTGGGCCATCTTCGTCTCCTCGGTAATCCAGGCCGCGTCGGTGTTTGCCATTACGTTAACCCACACCGCGCCCATGGCCTTCCTGTTCGCCGTCGTCTTTGGGATCGGGGACGGCGGGCGCAACCCGTTGACCCTGGCCATCAGGGGGGACTACTTCGGCCGGAAGGCCTATGCGACCATCCTCGGCATGTCCCAGATTCCCATGAACATCACCATCCTGATGGCGCCCCTCCTGGTGGGCGTATACCGGGACGTGTGGGGAAGCTACAACCCGCCCTTCCTCGCCGTGGCCGCCGTATCGGTCCTGGGCGGCCTCATGTTCCTCTTCTCCAAGAATCCCATGGCCCAGAGGTCCCGCTCCCCCGGCACGGCGCCCGGCGACTAGCGGCCGGCGACTGGCCCCATGGTCCCCGCTCTCGGCGGTAGAGGGTCAGGGTGAGGGCGGCCCTGGCGCCACCCGCTGGACGCTGGCCCATACCTCGGATATCATGCCCTTGTCCACTGGCTGCACTCGACTGATACGGAGGGCTTACGGATGTCCAGCAATGCACCCCTCAGGGTCCACATCGACGCCGGTGTCGTGGCGATGGAGGCCGAGCTGAACGACACCGAGACCGCCCGGGCCATATGGGACGCCCTCCCCTTCGGGGCGCGGGGCAACACCTGGGGGGACGAGATATACTTCGGCATACCCGTCGCGAAGGATCTGGAGAAGGGCCAGGACACCGTGGATCTGGGCGACCTGGGCTACTGGCCTCCCGGCAAGGCCTTCTGCATATTCTTCGGCCCAACCCCCGCCAGCCAGGGCGACGAGATCCGCCCCGCCAGCGCCGTCACGGTGGTCGGCAAGCTCCTGGGCGACCCCACCTTGTTCAAGCAGGTGCCCTCGGGGCAGCAGGTAACCATCAGCGCCTCCTGAGAAGGGGCCGGCGCCCCCGGCCCCGCCATCCGCTTATTGACTGCCCGGCCTGGGGTTTCTATATTGGTTACGGAATCCGGTGGACGCGGGAGGCCCCATGCTGGCCACGGTCAGTACCTGCGCCGTCGAAGGGCTCGACGGCTACATCGTCTCGGTGGAGGTGGACATCTCCCCGGGCCTCCCCTCCTTCTCCATAGTGGGCCTGCCCGACACCGCCGTCCAGGAGGCCAGGGAACGGGTCAGGGCGGCCATCCGGAACTCGGGCTGCGAGTTTCCCATGCGCCGCATCACCGTGAACCTGGCGCCCGCGGACACCCGCAAGGCGGGCCCCTCCTACGACCTGCCCATCGCCCTGGGCATCCTGCTCTCTTCGGGCCAGCTCTCCGGCGCTCCCGACTCGGCCCTCTTCCTGGGCGAGCTTTCCCTGGACGGAGGGCTCCGTCACACCGGCGGCATCCTGCCCATGGTGTCCGTGGCCAGGGACCGGGACTTCGACTCGGTCTTCGTCCCCGCCGTAGACTCCAGGGAGGCGGCGTTGGTGAAAGGCATCGACGTGATGCCGACGGCCAACCTGTCGGACCTGCTGGGCCACTTCCGGGGCGAGGCGCCCATGAGTCCCGTGGACAAGCCCGGCCTCCGGCTGACCGACGAGGAGCCGGACCACGCCGGCACCGACCTCTCCCACATCCGCGGCCAGGATAACGCCAAACGCGCCCTGGAGGTGGCGGCGGCGGGGGGGCACAACCTCCTGATGAGCGGGCCCCCCGGCAGCGGCAAGACCCTCCTGGCGAGGGCCATGCCGTCGATACTGCCCCGGATGACCGCCGAGGAGGCGCTGGAGGTCACGAAGATATACAGCGTGGGGGGCCTATTGCCCATCGACAGGCCCCTGATGGCCCGGCGGCCCTTTCGCTCCCCCCACTACACCATCTCCAACGCCGGCCTGGTCGGCGGGGGGAGGCTGCCCCGGCCCGGGGAGATCACCCTCAGCCACCGGGGCGTCCTCTTCCTCGACGAGCTGCCCGAGTTCGGCCACTCCGCGTTGGAGTCCCTGCGCCAGCCCATGGAGGACAAGATGGTCACCATCAGCCGCGTCGGGGGGTCGATGTCTTATCCGGCCAACTTCTCCCTCATAGGGGCCATGAACCCCTGTCCTTGCGGCTACAACAACCACCCCACCAGGGCCTGCGTATGCTCGCCCGGGGCGGTGGCCAGGTACCAGAAGCGCATCAGCGGGCCGCTCCTGGACAGGATCGACATCTTCATCGAGGTCCCCCCGGTGGAGTACGAGAAGCTGGTAACCGAGGGCGCTGAGGACGGCTCCACCCAGGTGCGCCGCCGGGTGGAGGACGCCCGGGACCTGCAGCGCTCCCGGTTCCAGGGCACTCAGCTGGCCAGCAACTCGGAGATGGGGCCCGAGGAAGTGTGGAGCTTCTGCCAGGCAGAGGAGAACGCCACGGGCCTCCTCCAGCTGGCGATGAAGCAACTCGACCTGTCGGCCCGGGGGTTCCACCGGATACTGAAGCTCTCCCGCACCATCGCCGACCTGGCGGGCTCCGCTGCCATCAACGTCGATCACGTGGGCGAGGCCCTCAACTACCGGCCCAGGGGGATGGGCTAGGGCGCCCTAGCCAACAGGCCCGGGTTTCGGTAACGTTATGTCAAGCACGATGGGGCAGTGGTCCGAGCCCATCACCTCGGGAAGGATGCCCGCCCCGGTAACGCTGGGGGCCAGCGACCCGCTCACGAAGAAATAGTCTATCCTCCAGCCCACGTTGCGCTCCCTGGCGGCGGTCATCGTGTCCCAGTAGGTGTACTGCCCAGGCTGGTCGTTGAACATCCTGAGGGTGTCGACGAAGCCCTCTTGCAGAAGCCTGTCGATCCACATCCGCTCCTCGGGCAGGAACCCCGACAGGCGTGAGTTCTGCTTCGGGCGGGCCAGGTCTATCTCCTTGTGGGCCGTGTTTACGTCGCCGCAGATGACCACGTGCCGTCCCTGGGCCGTCAGCCCGCAGACGTACTCTAGGAACGCGTCGTAGAACTCCATCTTGTATCTCAGACGGTCCCGGGAGGAACGGCCGTTGGGGAAGTAGCTGTTCAGCAGCACGAAGTCCCCGTAGTCCGCGACTATGGTCCGGCCCTCCCGGTCGAACTCCTCCACGCCGAAGCCTCGGGCCACGCTCCCCGGCTCGGTCCTGGAGTAGAGGGCGGCGCCACTGTACCCCTTGCGCTCGGGGAAGGCGAAGTAGGCCGAGTAGCCGCCCACGTTCAGCAGCTCCTCGGGGACCTGCCCGTCGGACACCTTGGTCTCCTGTAGGCACAGGACGTCGGGAGCGGCCCCGGCCATCCATTCCAGGAAGCCCTTCTTGTGGACCGCCCTCAGGCCGTTGACGTTCCACGACATGAGCCGCAGGGTCCTGCCGTCGCCGTCCACCACGCTCACCTCCCCTGTCCCGGCCGGGCGTATGGCCTCAACGACTCCAGGAGGCGGCGGCAGGCGTCGGAGACCTCGTCGACGGCGTCGTCGAAGGCCTCCTCGTTCGCCCGGGAGGGGGCCCGGTAGCCGCTGATCTTCCTCACGAATTGCAGGGCCGCGGCCCGGACCTCCTCGTCAGTCGCGGGGTCCCCGGCCCGCCTCAAGGTCTTGATGCTTCTACACATGGCAACGTCCCTCCAGGGGGTATGACACGGGCAGTATAGGCCCGCATCCGCCACCGTTCAAGCGCCCCTGTTCAACCACCAAGAGGCGGCCCGGCCCCTCGCTTGACTGGCCTCACGGGCCGATATAGACTGCCGGTGACGCGGGGGACTCGGTGTAAGGAGGCCAGCCGTGGGAAGCTTCAGAATGCAGGTCGGCAACGCGGAGATACTGGCCCTCTCGGACATGAACGTCGGCATGGACGCTCCCATGCAGGAGCTGTGGCCCGAAGTCCCCCCCGACGCCTGGAAGGCCTACTCGGAGCTGTACCCCGGGGCCTTCGACGGAGACCGCATGCGCCTGGAGGTCGCTTGCTACCTGGTGCAGTCCCAGGGGAAGACGATCCTCATCGACACCGGGTTCGGCGCCGGCCCCGTCAAGGCCATCGGCGGCCGGCGCGGCGAGCTGATGCTGGACCTGGCCACGCGAAGGGTCACGGCCGACGACGTCGACGTCGTGTTTCTCTCCCACCTGCACCTGGACCACGTGGGCTGGAACACGATTCGGCGTGGCGACGGCTGGGTCCCGACCTTCCCCAACGCCCGCTACGTATGCCACGAGGCCGACCTTGAGCACTTCCGAAGGGAGGAGGTCCAGGCGGCCCAAACGTACCGTTTCATGTACATGTTCGTGGACCCGCTGGACGAGCAGGGCCTCCTGGACACCGTCTCCGGGGACTTCGACATTACCGACGAGGTGAAGGCCGTCCACACCCCGGGCCACACCCCCGGCCACATGAGCGTCCTGGTCACCTCCGGCGGCGAACGCGCCAACATCCAGGGAGACGTGCTCATACATCCGGCACAGGTGACCGAGGAGGGCTGGAACTCCCGTTTCGACGTCGACTGGGACACGGCCACCGCCACCCGCCGCAAGCTGCTGGACCAGGTCGAGGCGGAGGACGCCACCGTCGTATCGTGTCACTTTCCCCTGCCCGGATTCGGGCGGATTGTCCGCTCCCAGGGCAAGCGTTACTGGCAGACGGGCCTGTAGGGAGGTTAGCCATGGCGACAGCCGACCCCCGGGCGGTGCTCGACGCCTTCGACCGGGACGCCATGCTGGAGGTCGCCCAGCAGCTCATCCGGATCCCCAGCTTCAAGACCGAAGAGACCGAAGTCGCCCGCTACATCGCCGGCCTTCTGGAGCAACGCGGCTACGACGTGCAGCTCCAGGAAGTGGAGCCATGCAGGTTCCAGACCATTGCCATCCTCAGGGGCACGGGCGGCGGGAAGTCCCTGATGCTCAACGGCCACATCGACATCGACCCCCTGGCCATGGGCTGGAAGCGCGACCCGTGGACCCCCAGTATCGAGGGGGACCGCCTGTACGGCGGCGGCATCCGGAACATGAAGGCGGGCGTCGCCTCCCTGATTGAGGCCGCGGAGTGCGTACGCCGCTCGGGTGTGGGGCTCAAGGGCGACCTGGTGCTGGCCTTCGTGGTCGGGGAGCTTCAGGGAGGCGTGGGCACGACCTACCTGTGCCAGCACGGCCCGTTGACGGACATGGCAGTGGTGCCCGAGCCCTTCGGGGCCGACAACGTGGTGACAGTCAGCGCCGGCGTGGTGGAGCTGGCCGTGCACACCATCGGCAACTCCAGGCACATCAGCCGTATGGAGGAGGCCGTGGACGCCATCGGGATGATGCTCCTGGCCATCCCCGCCATCAAGGGCGTGCGGTTCACCCACACCCCCAGGGCCGACCTCCCCGCCCTGCCCCGGGTCAACGTCGGCACCATCATCGGCGGCCGGGGCAGGGACTACGACCTCCGAGGCCCCAACTTCGTCTCCGACTTCTGCACGGTCATCGTGGACGTGCGCTACCTGCCCGGCATGACCTCCGCCTCCGTCAAGGCCGACATCACCGCGGCGCTGGACGCGCTGAAGGACGAGGACCCGGACTTCAGGTACGAGATCGAGATGCCGCCCCCGCCCGAGCACAAGGTGTTCAGCATGGTGATGGAGCCCTTCGATCTGCCCAGGGACGAGTACATACTCCAGTGCCTGCTGCGCCAGTACCGCACCATCACCGGACGAGAGCCCGAAGCGGTGGGCACGGTGCTTCCCTACTCCTACACCGGCGACGACACCTGCCACCTGTGGAAGGCGGGGGTTCCCTGCGTCCTCTACGGCCCGGGAGGCGGCTCGGAGTCGGCCACCATCCCCGACGAGTCCTCCAGCATAAGCGACATGGAGCAGGTGGCCATGGTCCTGGCGCTGACGGCCCTGGACGTCTGCAATCTGGACGGGTGAGCCTGGACAACAAGGGAGGAACGCCATGGACGCCATGACCGAGGGAATCAGCCGGTACGCCCGGGCGCTGGACTACGAGGACATCGACCCCGAGACGGTGCGGCAGACCAAGATACGGCTCATCGACTCGCTGGCCTGCGGCCTGGCCTCCTACGACTACCCGGTGGGCAGGATGGTCCGGGCCGTGGCGGCCGGCTCCAACGGCAACCCGGGCAGCACCGTCATAGGCACGGACCACCGCTCCTCTCCCGAGCTTGCCGCCTTCGCCAACAGCGCCATGGTCCGCTTCCTGGACTGCAACGACACCTACCACTCCCTGGACTCTGGGCACCCCAGCGACCAGCTTCCCGGGGTGCTGGCAGCGGCGGAGATGGCCGGAGCCGACGGCAAGACCGTCATAGCGGCCACCGTAGCGGCCTACGAGGTCTACTGCGGCCTCTGCGACGTCGCCAACATCTCCTGGGGCGATTCCCGGTGGTACAACGCCACCTGGGGCCCCATAGCCAGCGCCGCCGCCGTGTCCAGGGTGCTGGGCCTCTCCCAGGAGCAGACGGGCCACGCCATCTCCATCGCCCTGGCCTCCCACGCATCCCTGGGAGTCATCACCAGGGGGGATCAGGTCCCCCTGTGGCACGCCTGCGCCGACCCCAACGCCGTCCGGCAGGGGGTCTTCGCGGCACTGCTGGCCAGGGAGGGCATGGATGGCCCCCTGGACCCCTTCGAGGGCACCTACGGCTTCTTCGAGGCCATCTCGGGGCCCTTCCCGATGCCCGCCCTGGGCGATGGCGACGGGGGATTCCGCCTCAACAACACCATAGTCAAGCGCTACACCACCTGCTCCCATACGCAGACCGCCGCCGAGGCCGCCGTCCGGATACACGGCCAGCTACCGCAGGACGCGGAGATCGCCGAGGTGCTGGTGACCACCAACTCCTACACCAACGAGGTGTGCGGCAGGCCGGACCGGTGGCGCCCCAACGGGCATAAGACCGCCAACCTCAGCCTGCCCTACTGCATCGCCGTGGGGCTCAGAGAGGGCGGCGTCGGCATGGACCAGTTCACCGAGGCCAAGATCCACGACCCGGACATCCACGCGTTCATGCAGCGGGTGCGCGTCCAGGAGGACCCCGAGTTCAGCGCAGCCTATCCCGCCGAGTCCATGACGGCCGTCGAAGCCGTCGACAAGTCGGGCAACAAATACAGCGCAAGGGTCGGATACACCACGGGGTTCCCCCAGGACCCCATAGACGAGGACGGCATCGAGAGCAAGTTCCGGGACATGACGGCGCACCTCATCACCGAGGACCAGCAGTCCCGGGCCCTGGAGTGGCTCTGGAGCATCGAAGAGAAGCGGGACGTGGGCGAGCTGTTCCGCCATCTGGTAGTCTCCCGGCAAGCCTAGCAGGCGCGGGCGACAATCCGGCCGGCGCAGGGCGGTCGCATGCAGGGCAAACGCCTGAAGACCAAGGAGTTCCTTGTGGAAGTTGTGGAGTTGTTGCGCATGCAACTTCCGGCCCCGCTGCGCGAGGTGAACGTCCTGGGCCCGGTGGGCTCCCTGATCAAGGTCCACTACGGCAACCCCAGGGTCCACTACGAGGTGTGGGTGCGCCGGAGGCACGGTAGCATAGAGGTGGGCCTCCACTTCGAGGGGGAAGCCGACCTCAACCGCCGCTACCTGGCCGAGCTGAGGGGACGGTACGCGCAGACGGTCGCTTCCCTGGGACCGGGGGTGCAGCCCGAGGAGTGGGTCCGCTCCTGGACGAGGGTGCACCAGGCCATCCCCTTCTCGGACCTGGACGAGGACGCGCTGATGGTCGTCTCGGGCCGGCTCTCCCAGATGGTGGCGCGGCTGGAGCCCGTGGTCAGGGAGATCTCCGGTCCGTAGACCGGAGCCGGTCCGCGCCTCCCTCGGAAGCGGGGGCTCCTCGGCCCCGGGGGTCCTTCAGGAAAGTCGACGACGCCACGGCGAAGGCCGCGGCCCCCGTCGCGAGGACGAAGACCCAGCGGACCTCCGTGGCGTCGGCTATGTGGCCCGCCAGCAGGGGCCCCAGGGCGTTCCCCAGCCCCGCTCCCATCCCCATGAGCCCGAAGGCGGCGGCGGAGAACTGGGGCGGCACGTAGTCCCCCGCCGAGGCGGCGCATATTATGTAAGCCGCCCGGAAGCTCAGCCCCACCAGCACCGCCGAAGCCACGAAGCCCGGCATCAGCGGCGCAACCCAGAACAGCAGGCTGCCAACGCCCAGGGTGGCAAAGGAGAGCAAGAACCCGGCGCCCCGGCCCAGCCTATCCGAGACGGTCCCCCAGAAGACCCCGCTGACGATCCCCAGCGGCCCCAGCAGCGTGAACAGCAGGCCGATGGTGGACAGGCTCACCTCCCGCTCCTCCAGGTAGAGTCCGAAGAAGGTCGTGTAGACCCCCGTGGTCCAGCCGGAGCAGAAGGCCAGCAGGGCAATGAGCCACACCAGGGGCGCCCTGTAGGCCTCCAGCGGCCAGGCGCCCCGGGTGGCCCTCGGGCCCCCGGAGTCCCGCGGTCGGTCCCGCAGGAACAGCAGGGACACCACGCCCACGACGGCCACGATGGCCGCCAGCGCGTACCAGGTGTGCCGCCACCCGTCCACGGGGTCGCGCCCCGTGAGCCACGGCACCAACGTCCCTATGACCACGAAGCTGGCCCCGCCGCCCGCCGCGGCGATGCCCGCAGCGGTGCCCCGGTTCTGCGAGTCGAACCAGACGGAGAGGAGGCCCATCACCGGTGTCGTGCACCCCTGGATGGTGAAGCCCATGACGGCGCACATGACCAGGGCGAAGAAATAGTCGAAGGAGGCGCCCAGCAACGCCGTGGCGATGGCGTTGGCCAGGGCCGCCGTCCCGATGATGATCCTGCTCCCGTACCGGGGCGCCAGCATCCCGAACACGAAGGCCGAGGCTATCGCCATCAGGGAGGTAACGGTGATCAGCCCCCCGGCCTGGAAGTGGGACAGGCCGAGCCCGTCTTCCATGGAGGGGAGCACCAGTCCGTAGGCCACCCGGGATAGCTGGGTTATCAGGTTGACCACTACGGCCACGGCCAGGATGAGCCCGGCGTATCCCGCCAGCCAGGCGGGGGCTACCCGCAGCATGGACCGTAGCTAGTCATATGCGATGGCCCGGCCCGCCCCTCGATCTTTCGCCCCCGGCAGCCGTATGCGATAATGGAGTCCCCAGGGCTTTCGTCGGCGACGACCGCCCGGTGCCCGGTGGTGTAGTGGTAGCACAGGGGACTTTGGCTCCCCTGACCCAGGTTCGAATCCTGGCCGGGCAGCCACCTCCCAACGTCTCCTGCCGCTCCTCTTCAGCCGGCGATTTGCGCGGGCTGGTGCGCCTTGAGAAAGTCGCGCACCTGGCCTATCGTCCTCGCCTTTATGTCCGGCGACTCCTTCCAGGGATACTCCGTCGCCTGGGCCCTGGGGGCCAGCGCCACCAGGTCCATGGCGGCCTCGTAGGAGTGGGACGGGGTGTCGTCGGGCATCACAAGCATGGGCGTCTGGCAGGAGCGCGCGAACTCCCGCGACACGCTGTACATGAAGTCCGGCTGGATGCGGTAGAGGTTGTGCAGGTACTGCTCCACGGTCTCCATGGTCACGTCGGGCCGCCGGGCGCACAGCTCGGGACCCCACAGGTCCATGCCGGAATCGTACATGGCGTCGGGCGTCTTTGGAGCGTGCCCAACGGGCTGGCAGAGCACCGCGGCCGAGACGCGGTCGGGCGCCCGCTCGATCAGCTTCAGGGCGAAAGGGCCCCCGATGCAGTAGCCCATGAACAGGAACTCCCGTATCCCCAGGTGGTCCATCAGCCCAAGCTGGTCGTCCGCGAGTCCTCCCCACGGGTCGTCGAGCTGCACCGGCCCGGTGGACTCCCCGCCGCTGGCGTTGCGCTGGTCCATCGTGATGCAGCGGAAGTCGTCCTTGAACTCTTCCATCGCGTTGAACACCTGTTCAGGCCACTTCTCTATTGCCGAGTTCAAGCCCCCGCCGGGGGTCACGAGAAGGGGAAAACCGGAACCGACCTCCTCGTAGCGGATGCGGACGTCTCCCCTGGTATAGAACGGCATGGCAGCACCTCCTTTTTGTCCCGATAGACGGTCAGGTCTCCTCGCAATTGTAACTTGGGAGACGAGGACGTCAAGGCACCAATAGCTTGGGCTGCTGGGTCCAACGGCCTCCAGTATCCGGACCCAGCTCAGGACCCGCGACGGAAGAGCCTGCTGAAGAAGGAGCCCTTCGCCGGGGCCGGAGTCTCCGGCGGCCCGTCCAGATACCGCTCCGGCTCCTTGTCGAAGGCCACCTTGCAGCCGGGCGCGCAGAAGTAGTAGGCCGTCCCGTTGTGGTCGCTGCGGCCGCCCGGAGGCGAGTCCGTGTCCACGTCCATCTTGCAGATAGGGTCGACCGCGGTTGCCATGGTGTCTGCCCTCCTGTTGTCGGCTACATCCTGGCCAGGCGAAGGCGAAGGGAGTTGCTCACCACCGACACCGAGCTGAAGGCCATCGCCAGGGCGGCCAGCACCGGGTTGAGGAACCCCCGTTCGCCAAAGAAGAACTCCATGCTGCCCGGGACCCCTCCGGCCGCGTCGAACACCGGGTAGAGGGCGCCGGCGGCTATGGGTATGAGCATGACGTTGTAGAAGAAGGCCCAGAAGAGGTTCTGCTGGATGGTCCGGATGGTCTTTCGGCTCAGCTCGAGGGCGGTGGTCACTCCCCTCAGGTCTCCCCGCATGAGGGTTATGTCAGCCGACTCCATCGCCACGTCGGTGCCCGTGCCCATCGCTATCCCCACGTCGGCCTGGGCCAGGGCGGGGGCGTCGTTGATCCCGTCGCCCACCATGGCCACCACGGCCCCCTGCTCCTGCAGCCGCCGCACCGCCTGGGCCTTGTCCTGGGGCAGCACCTCCGCCTCTACCCGCTTCACGCCAACCTGCCCAGCTACGGCCTCCGCTGCCCGGACGTTGTCCCCGGTCAGCATGACCACCTCCAGCCCCATGCGCCGCAGCTCGTCCACGGCCTCCCGGGCCGTGGGCTTGGGGGTGTCGGACACGGCGACGATGCCCACCGTCCTATCGTCTACGGCCAGGAACATGGACGTCTTGCCCTGCTCTGCCAGGGCCTGGCCCTGGTTTTGCAGCTGGCCGGGGTCCAGCCCCACGGAGTCCATGAACCCCCTGTTGCCGATGCGGACGACCCGGTCGTCGAGCACGGCCTCGATTCCTCGGCCGGCTACGGCCCTCAGATCCGCCGCGTCCTTCAAGTCCAAGCCCCGGGACCGCGCCTCCCCTACGATGGCCTCGCCGATGGGGTGCTCCGAGCCCCGCTCCACCGAGGCCGCCAGCCTCAGCAGCTCCTCCTCGGCCATCCCTACGGCCACGAGGTCGGTGACGACGGGCTTCCCCGTGGTGAGGGTGCCCGTCTTGTCCAACACCACAGTGTCCACCCGCCGGGCCCGCTCCAGCGCGTCGGCGCCGCGCACCAACACGCCGTGCTCGGCCCCCTTGCCCGTTCCCACGATGATGGCCGTCGGCGTCGCCAGGCCGAGGGCGCAGGGGCAGGCGATTATCAGCACCGCGACGAAGACCAGTATGGCAAACGTCAGCGCCGGGCTTGGTCCCAGCAGCAGCCAGAACAGGAACGCCGCCAGCGCGACGGCCATCACCGCCGGCACGAAGTAGGCCGTCACCCGGTCCACCAGCCGCTGGATGGGGGCCTTGGAGCCCTGGGCCTCCTCCACCAGGCGAATGATCTGGGCAAGCACCGTGTCCTTGCCCACCTTGGTGGCCGTAAACCGCAGGGCCCCGTCCAGGTTCAGCGTGGCGCCGTACACGGGCTGCCCGGGATGCTTGTCCACCGGCATGCTCTCTCCCGTGAGCATCGACTCGTCGACGCTGGAGGAGCCGTCCGTCACCTCCCCGTCCACGGGGACCTTCTCCCCGGGCCTCACCGAGACCAGGTCCCCCAGCGCCACCTCCTCCACCGGCACGTCCACCTCCCGGCCGTCTCGGACCACCCGGGCGGTGTTGGGTCGAAGCCCCATGAGGCGCCGTATGGCCTCGGAGGTCCGGCCCCTGGCCCGGGCCTCCAGGAAGCGCCCCAGCAGGATTAGCGCGATGATTATCGCCGCCGTGTCGAAGTAGACCGCCGGTTCTATGCCGGCGTTCGACAGGACCTCCGGGGACAGAGCGTCGATGAGCACCAAGGCGACGCTGTAGCCGTAGGCGACGCTGGTGCCCAGGGCGATGAGCGTGTGCATGTTGGCGGCGCCCCGCCTGAGGGCGGGGACCCCCGAGGCGTAGAAGACCCACCCGGCCCAGAGCTGCACCGGCGTCGCGACGGCCCATAGCAGGAAGGGATAGAAGGTGAGGTCCATCAGGGTCGAGGTCCAGGGCAGGCCGTGGAAGGTCCCCAGGAACAGCGCGACGGCCGCCGTCCCCGCCAAGACGAGCCTGCCACGCAGCTCCCGGACCTCCCTGACCCTGGAGAGCCTCTCCACGTCCTGTACGTCACCGGCGGCACCGTCTATCGCGGCTGCCGCGCGGTACCCGGCCCTGCCGACAGCATCGCTGAACTCAGCCGGACCGGCCGCTCCCGTCACGTGGTCCACGGTGGCCTTCTCCGTGGCCAGGTTCACCGCGGCGCCGGTCACCCCCGGCACTCCCCTCAGGGCCTGTTCCACGTGGCTCACGCACGCGGCACAGGTCATGCCTTCTATGTCGAGGATGGTCCTGGTGGTTGGTACCCTGTAGCCGGCGCCGGCCACGGCCTCGCGGAGGGACTCCCAGGGGACCTCGCCCTCCGACACCTCCACGGCGGCCCTGTCCGTGGCCAGGTTGACCGAGACGCCGTTTACCCCGGGCACCTCGCCCAGGGCCTTCTCCACGTGCATCACACAAGCGGCGCAGGTCATCCCCTCCACCGGGATGGTGACCTGTTTTCCACCTTTGTGCGTGTCGACCATGGACCTCAATTTACCTAGGACGTAGGTGCGCAGGGGCCGGTCGGGCCACGAAGGTTCATTACATCACAGGTCCGGAGAGTTGTCACCTTTGGCCCTTCGCCTTATGTTAAACTCAGGTTGACCTCAGCCTGTGTGGACCCCAGGGTCTTGCGGTTTTCCCAAAAATGTCATTCCGAGCGCAGCGAGGAATCTAAGGTCCTTGCTAGCAGGGCGGCGCGAACGGCGAGGATTTCAGACCCCTCACACCGTTCGGGGTGACAATCAAAAGACCCTGGTATGGACCCGGGCAATCAGCGACGGAGGGAGCAAGATGGTAGTACTGGGCCAGGAGCCGTTCACCTATCAGGTGTCGGGAGACGACTGGGGCAGATTGCCCGGGGGATGGGTCTACAACGACGAGGCCACCGCGGTGGCGGTGGACTCCCACGACAACCTGCTGGTGTTCAACCGCGGCAACCACCCCGTCATCGTGATGGACCGGGAGGGGAGCGTTATACGTGCCTGGGGGGAGGGGCTCTTCACCACGCCCCACGGCGTCACCATCGGGCCCGACGACTCGGTGTATTGCGTCGACAAGGGGCAGTACGTGCTGCGCAAGTTCACCCCCGAGGGCAAGGAGCTCCTGACCATCGGCACACCCGGACGGCCGACGCCCGTCATGAGCGGCCTGCCCTTCAACAACCCGAGCCACGCGGCCATAGATCCCAGGAACGGGGACATCTACATATCCGACGGCTACAGCGACGCACGGGTCCACAAGTACGACCCCAACGGCAGGCCCCTCCTCTCGTGGGGAGAGTCGGGCACCGACCCAGGCCAGTTCAACGTCGTGCACAACATAGCCACGGACCGCGACGGCTGGGTATACGTGGCCGACCGGCAGAACAAGCGCATACAGGTCTTCGACCCCAACGGCCGGTACGAGGCCCAGTGGGTCAACTTCGCCCGGGCCAACTGCGTGTGCACCTCCCGGACCGGGGAGCGTCTCGCCTACGTCGGCGAGCTATTCTCGGGGGTCTCCACCAACGTCGCCGGCATGCGCATCGGGCCCAGGATCAGCGTGCTGGACATGGATGGCAAGGTGCTGGCCCGGCTGGGAGACCAGACCTTCGGGGGCGAGCCCGGGCGCTTCTACGCCCCCCACGCCATCGCCGTGGACTCCAGGGGGGACATATACCTGGCCGAGACCTCCCGCAGCGAGACCGAGGGAGACCGCTACGACGGGCTGGTGGACAGCTCGGGAGGCCTGCGGTCCCTGCAGAAGCTGGTCAAGGTGGGATGATGCCTCCAGTCCTCTATTGCCAGTTGGACGACGGTGTGCCATACTGGATTATGACAATGATATGAACGGAGTATGACAATGTCCAAGGTCGCAATTAGCCTTCCCGACGAATTATTGCGAGCCGTTGAGAACGAGCGTCGTACACATGGAATAACCAGGAGTGAGCTCTTCCGCCGCGCTGTGACGGCGTTCCTGCAACGCCAGCGAGACAGGGAAGCCATCGAGAGCTACGTGGCCGGATACCGGGATCAGCCGGAGACGGATGGGGAGTTGAGCTGGCTCAGCGCCACTTCTCGGGAGGTCATGGACGCACACCCGTGGAATGAGGACTCCCGAGGGTGAGGCGAGGAGAGGTGTGGTGGGCCGAGCTCCCTGCTCCGGCGGGGCGGCGTCCCGTGCTGCTCCTATCGCGCGATGAGGCCTACGCTATCCGCGAGTTCGTCCTCATGTCTCCCCTGACCACCAGGGTCCGTCATATCCCCACCGAGGTGGAGCTTGGTCCGGAAGACGGACTTGCCCGGTCCTCCGTCGCGAACCTGGACGTCATTATCACCGAGTCCAAGGGTCGTCTCAGGGAACGCATCACAGATCTCGGTCCCGGGAAGCTCCAAGCGGTAGACACAGCGTTGCGCTTCGCCCTGGGCCTTCAGCAGTAGGCGCGGCCGCCTGTGCGGCCGCGCCTACGTTTCCGGAAACAACCTCCGGCAACGCCCGGCCAATGCGGCCGGGGCCTGGTCACTACGCCGGTACCGCGGCTCCCAGGCTCTCGAGGAGCTTTCCATAGCCCTTGATGGGCGTCTTGATGCCCACCTTGCGGAAAGTCGCCCAGATGGTGGCCTGGTTGGAGGTCACCACCGGCTTGCCGGTGCGCCTCTCCAGCTCGTCCACCGCCTCCACCGAGCGCCACGCGGTGCAGGAGCAGAACAGGACGTCGGCGTCCGGATGGCAGATACTCGACGCGAACTCCACGATCACCTCGGGGTCCTGGTCGTTGATGCCCTGGTTGCCCGCCTTGGACGCCCACGGCTCCCCCTCCAGGTTCAGCACCTCGAAGCCCTGGGCCGTCATGTAGGCCCTCAGCTTCTGGTTGTTCCAATCGGGGTAGGGGGTGGCTATGGACAGCTTCTTCGCGCCGAAGAAATGCAGCGCCTGGGTCACGGCGGCGCTGGTGGAGGCCGCCGGGACGCCGGCAGTGCTCTCGATGAGCCGGATCATCTCCTCGTCCCAGCCGGGCCCCTTGTAGAAGCTGCCGGTGGTGCACCCGTAGGCGATGGCTTCCACCTTGGCCGTCGCCAGGTACTTGGCGGCGGTCTCTATGTCGGCGTTCATCACCTCCATGGACTCCCCGCCCTCGGCGTCGTTGGTCGTCCACATGCGGTGGCCGTGGACCGTCACGCCCTCGGGGGCCACCATCTGGAAGTCCGCCTCGCACGACGTGTTCGTCGAGGGCACCATGACACCTATGCGCGTCCGAATGGCCATTGCTCCACCTCCGTTGGCTGAGTGTTGGCCCAATCATACAACACCGCCGGCGTGGGCGCCATATGCCCAGCCCGCCGCGTGTCCGACGCACGGGAGGGGCGCACGCCTCCATCTTGCGACCTCCCCCACCATAAAGTAAGATACGCCCGACGGTAGACACCCCCGGACCGGGCGGGCTCCAGCACCGGACCGGGAATCGGAGGCGGCCATGCAGAACGGGTTCTCGGGCGTACACTGGATGCTGGCGACTCCCTTCGACGAGAACGAGGACGTGGACGCCGCCTCCATACCCGCCCTGGTGGAGGAGGCCGCCAAGACCGGCTGCCAGGGTGTGGTCGCCCTAGGCGTAACCGGCGAGGCCGCCCGGCTCACCGACGAGGAGCGCCGAATAGTCGCCAGGGCGGTCATAGAGAGCGCGGCGGGCATGCCGGTGACCCTGGGCGCCACCGCCGCAAGCACCAGCGCCGCCATCGCCCGCTGCCGCGAGGCCCAGGACATGGGCGCCGCGGCGGTCATGGTCTCGGCCCCGCCCCTGGGCAAGCCCAACCCCGACTCCCTGTTCACCCACTTCCAGCGGATAAGCGAGGCCATCGACATCCCCATCGTCGTCCAGGACTATCCCCAGACCTCTGGAGTGGACATGGCGCCGGCCTTCATCGCCCGTCTCGCCGAGGGAATACCCAGCGCACGGTACCTGAAGCTGGAAGACCCTCCCACCCCCACCAAGATCACCGCCATCAGGAACCTCATCGGCGACAAGATGGCCATCTTCGGCGGCCTGGGCGGCGTGTTCCTGCTGGACGAGCTGGCCCGGGGGTCGGCCGGCGCCATGACCGGGTTCGCCTTCCCCCAGGTACTGGTGGACATATACCGCCACATGGCCGAGGGGGACCGGGCCAAGGCCGAAGCCGTCTTCTACAAGTTCCTGCCCATGCTGCTGTTCGAGTTCCAGGAGGGCATCGGCGTGGCCATCAGGAAGTACGCCCTTCACCAGCGGGGCCTGATATCCTGTCCGCTGGTCAGGCACCCGGGACCCCAGACCAGGGAGGAGACCAGGGCCGAGTTCCACAACCTCGTCAAGGGGGCCGGCCTCTCCCTGGCGGGCTGACGTCTCTCCCCTCGTCGCGCCGGATCGGAGAGTGGGCGAACGCCGGCCCGGTGGGGCATTCACGTAGGGCATTCACAAGGAGCCAGCAGATGATAGTAGACGCCCACTTCCACATCTTTCCTCCCATGGGCGGCGCCTCGGGACACCCCAGCGCCCGGCACCACGCCCGCTACATGCAGCGGGGTCTCGCCCTGCACCACCTGCCGGTCAGGAAGGCGGAGGACGCGTCGGTGGTCCGGCAGCAGGTCCTCATAGACGAGCCGGACTACACGCTGAACGGGCTCTCCGACAGGGACTTCCGCTCGGGCGGGTTCGGCCGGCTGATGTGGACCGCCGACGGCGTGGACTACTACAAGCAGTACCTGCCGCCGCTGCTCACGGACCTGTCAGCCTCGCCCGAGGTGGGAGTGGCCCAGATGAATCACGCCGGCGTGTCCCGCGCGGTCATCCACAACGGCCACCTGTACGGCAAGCTCAACCAGTACATCTCCAAGGCGCTGAAACGGTACCCGGACCGGTTCTGGGGCACCGCCAGCGTGGACGAGTGGAGGGCCCACCACAAGAGCCAGGTCGCCGCCCTGGACCACGCCCTGGACGACCTGGGGCTCCACGCCCTCTGGTTCGATACCCAGAACATCGCCCTGAACGGGCGCAGCGAGACCGTGGACCACGAGCTGTTCCAGCCCTTCTGGGAGCACGTCAGGGACCGGAAGATACCGGTCTTCTGGAACACGCCCCAACCCGAGCCCAGCCGCGCCTCCTACCTGTCGTCCATGGCCGCCCTGGGCCGCTGGCTGAAGCGTTACCCGGACATCCCCTGCGTCTACACCAACGGCTTCCCTTTCGACTACTTCCGGGGCCCCAGGGGGGTTCGTTTCCCCCAGGGGCTGTGGGACACGCTGTCGGCCCCGAACCTGATGGTGGAGGTCACCTTCCCCATCGTCGAGGGATGGAAATGGGACTACCCCTTCAGGGAGTTCCAGCCCATCATCAGGCAGATGTACCGGCGCCTGGGACCGGAGCACATGGTTTGGGGCAGCGACATGCCCAACGTGGAGCGGTACTGCACCTACCGGCAGTGCCGGGAGTACATGAAGTACTGCAGCTTCATCCCGCCCCACCACATGGACCTGATCTGGGGCGGCAACATCGCCCGCCTGTTCGCCGACGGCACAGCACGTTAGTCAAGGAGGATGGCAATGGCCGACTACACAGCCTATTTCAACGGGGAGTGGATGCCCTATAGCCAGGTGAAGATAAGCCCCGACGACCGGGGGTTTCGACTGGGGGACGTCATCTACGACGTGGCCCGCACCTTCAACGGCAAGAGCTTCCGCATGAAGGACCACATCGACCGCCTGTACCGCTCCCTCAAGTACGTGCGCATCGACGTGGGCATGCCCCCCGAGCGGATGACCGAGATCAGCGAGGAGGTCATCAGGAAGAACGCCCACCTGAGGGAAGAGGTGGGGGACTTCACCGTGACCCAGTTCGTCACCCGGGGACCTGGGTCATCGGCCCGAACGGCGGGGCCCCCGACGGTCTGCGTGAAGGTCTCCGCCATCGACTTCGCCAGGTACACCAGGTACTACGACGGCGGTCTCCACGGCGTCATACCCAGGACACGCAGCTACCCCGTGGACTCCCTCGACCCGAAGATAAAGCACTACAGCCGCATGAACTTCAACATGGCCGACCTCGAGGCTGGCGACGTCGACCCCGAGTCCTGGCCCATTCTCCTGGACGTCGACGGCAACATCACCGAGGGCATCTCCTCCAACCTGTTCATGGTCACCGACGGCGTCCTCCGGTGGCCGGGGCAGCGCAGCATACTGCAGGGAGTCTCCCAGGGAATGGTGTTCGACCTGGCCCGGCAGCTGGACATTCCCGTGTCCGAGGAGGACCTCCAGCCCTACGACCTGTACAACGCCGACGAGGCCTTCTTCACCAGCACCAGCCTCTGCGTGCTCCCGTGCACCATGGTGGACCGGCGCACCATCGGCGACGGCAGGCCCGGGCCCGTCACCAAGCAGCTACTGGCCGCCTGGAGCGAGTCCGTGGGGCTGGACATCGTCGACCAGGCCGTGCGCTTCAGCCGCTAGCTTCCCCGTCTCAGCTCCTGCTGCACCGCGGCAAGGCCCTCCACGGCCAGGCCGTAGCCCAGGTAGTCCTGGAGCATCCTCTTCAGGTGCATGGTCAGGGCCACGCGGGTGTACCGCAGGTTCAACGTGGGCTGCTTGGCGAGCTGCTCGGCCAGCTCCCACGCCCGGGGCAGCAGCCTGTCCGGCGGCAGCACCTCGTTCACCAAGCCCAGGTCCAGGGCCTGGCTGGCGTCGATCTCCTGGCCGGTGAGGAGGAAGTACCTACCCCGGTTCCAGCCCATGAGCAGTGGAAAGACGATGTGCACGCCGTCGGCCGACGGTATGCCCCGGGGAAAGTGGCCGCCGTCCTGGAACACCGTCCTCTCGTCGGCCAGGACTATGTCGCACAGCAGGGGAATCTCCGAGTGCACCCGCGCCGAGCCGTTGACCGCGCTGATCACCGGCACCTCGATGTCCAGCAGGTTCATCAGCAGCTTCTTGCCCTCCCAGTAGGTCTTGTCCCACAGCTCGTGGACGTCCCACTCCCGGTCCGAGTCCTCAGGCGCCATGGCCCAGGGCGGCTTCGGCCCCGTCCCCCGGGCGATGAAGGCGTCTCCCGTCCCCGTCAGTATCACGACCTTGTTCTCGGGGTCGCTGCCGATGTCGGCGAAGGCGTAACCCACCTCCCGGTGGGGCACCTCGGCCCACACCATGCTCTGCCCGCCGGTGTGGAGGGTGGCCTGGAGGATGCCGTCCCGCCGCTCCATCCGTACCGTCTCGTATCTGTTCGCGTACTCCTCGAACCTCTTCATTGTCCGCCACCTCGTCTCTGCTGCTGCTATGCCCGAACAGCCGTTCCCCCCGGGCGGGGCCATTCTACGGTGGGGCCGTATCACCGTCAACTCGGACCGCAGACTGCTTAGAGGCCGCTTATGTAAAGCCCACGTGCCCGGCTCTCCTTGACGCTGCCCGAAAGGTGCAACTAAAATGGCGGTGGCCGGAAGCCGCCCCCGCCTTCACTCAGGCAGGGTCCGTGCACTGTCGGCCGATTCCGTCCCCCTTCGGAGGTGAGCTGCAGATGGACTCCAACATCGTTCTGGCTACCAAGGAGTACAACGTCGTGGGCACCAGGCCCATACGCCACGATGGCACGGACAAGGTCACGGGGCGGGCCCAGTACGGCGACGACATAAGCCTGCCGGGGCTCCTCTACGGGAAGGTCCTGCGGAGCCCCTACTCCCACGCGCGCATCAAGTCCATCGACGCCAGCCGGGCGTTGGCCCACCCGGAGGTCCGTGCCGTGGTAACCTCCGCCGACTTTCCCCAACCCCTGGGCCTCGCCGAGGACCTGGCCGAGGGGGCGATGCAGAACCCCCTGTTCACCAGCAACAACACCCTGGCCACGGACAAGGCGCTGTACAAGGGCCACGCCATAGCCGCCGTGGCCGCCACCAGCCCACACGTCGCCGAGGAGGCCCTCTCCCTCATCGACGTGGAGTACGAGGTCCTGCCGCCGGTGATGGACGCCGTCGAAGCGTTGAAGGACAACGCGCCCGTCCTCCACGAGCGCCTTGCCACCATAGCCAGCTTCGCCACCAGGGCCGGGGGCCTGCGCAAAGAGGACGACCAGGGCAAGTCCAGCAATCTGGCCAACCGCTTCACCGTCGAGATCGGAGACCTGGAGCAGGGCTTCAACGACGCCGACATCGTGGTGGAGAGGGAGTTCAAGACCGAGGCCGTGCACCAAGGATACATCGAGCCCCACAGCGCGACGGCCCACTGGGGCGCCGACGACAGGGTCACCATCTGGTGCAGCTCCCAGGGCCACTTCGGGGCCCGGGACACGGTGGCCAGCGTCCTGGCCATCCCCGTGTCCAGTATTCGGGTGATCCCCATGGAGATCGGGGGCGGGTTCGGCGGCAAGCTGACCTACTACCTGGAGCCCGTGGCCGCCGTACTCTCCAGGAAGACCGGTCGTCCCGTGAAGCTGACCATGAGCCGGACCGAGGTGTTCGAGGGCACGGGCCCGACCTCGGGAGGGTACATCAGGGTCAAGGTGGGGGTCACCAAGGACGGCCGCATGACCGCCGCCGATAGCCAGCTCCTGTACGACGCCGGCGCTTTCCCCGGGTCCCCGGCCAGCGGCGGCGCCGCCTGCGTGTACGGCTGCTACGACATCCCCAACGCTCGCGTGGAGGGCTTGGACGTCGTCACCAACAGGCCGAAGGTCGCCGCCTACCGCGCGCCCGGAGTCCCCGCAGCTACCTTCGGGTTCGAGCAGGTCCTGGACGAGATCTGCAAGAAGTTGAATATGGACCCGCTGGAGTTCAGGCTCCTGAACGCGTCCAAGGAGGGCACCCGCCAGGTGACCGGCCCCAGGTTTCCCAGGATCGGGTGCGTGGAGACCGTCCAGGCCGCCAAGGACCACGACCACTACTCGGCCCCCCTGGAAGGTCCCAACCGGGGAAGGGGTGTCGCCGGGGGCTTCTGGCGCAACAACACCGGCGCCTCCAGCGCCACGGCCGCCGTCAACGCCGACGGCACCGTGAGCCTCGTGGAGGGCTCGGCGGACATCGGGGGCAGCCGGGCCGTGGCCGCCCAGCAGTGCGCCGAGGTGCTGGGCATCCCCGCTGAGGACGTCCATCCCATGGTCGGCGACACCGACTCCATAGGCTACACCTCCAACACGGGCGGCAGCGGCGTGGCCTTCAAGACAGGGTGGGCCTGCTACGAGGCGGCCCACGACGTGCGCCGTCAGATGATAGAACGCGCCGCCACCATCTGGGACGTGGCCCCCGAGGACGTCGACTACGCCGACGGCGCCATCTTCCACAAGTCCGACTCGGAGCTCCGCACCACCTTCAAAGACCTGGCGCGCAGGCTCAACGGCACCGGTGGGCCCATCACAGGCCGGGCCAACGTGGAGCCCGGCGGCGTCGGGGCCGCCTTCGCCATCCACATAGTGGACGTGGAGGTCGACCCGGACACCGGCAAGGTGGACATCCTGCGCTACACGGCCGTCCAGGACGTGGGCAAGGCGGTCCATCCGAGCTACGTGGAGGGACAGATCCAGGGCGGCGTCTCCCAGGGAGTTGGCTGGGCCCTCAACGAGGAGTACTTCTACAACGACAAAGGGGAGATGGCCAACTCCAGCTTCCTGGACTACCGCATGCCCACCAGCCTGGACCTCCCCATGATCGACACGGTCATAGTCGAGGTTGCCAACCCCGGTCATCCCTACGGCGTTCGGGGAGTCGGAGAGTGCCCCATCGTCCCGCCCATGGCCGCCGTCGCCAACGCCATCCACAACGCGGTGGGCGTCCGGATGAACGCCCTCCCCATGTCTCCCGGCGCCGTCCTGAAGGCCCTTTGGGAGAAGCAGGCCCCGTAGACGCCGGGAGCGTCAGCCACGGTACTCGTCTCCCCGGTGCTTGTAGCTGGAAGTGGGTCTCCTGGCGGGAACTGTTACTTGTGCCACCGCCGGTGGCTTGGCCGTTGCATTCGGGGAGCCGCTCCTCGAAAGGCTTGTCCGGTTTCGGTTGTCCCAAGGGGTCCGCTCCCCACGGCGCCGGCACGCTCACACCCGCTGCCGGTCATCCCACGTAGAAGCCCCTGCCACTTCGCGTACACGGGCCCAGGCCGAGTTTGCGGCCCCCGGGTCTGCTCAAAGGACTGGAGGGGCTCTCCGGACGACGTAGGGGGCCGGTCCCACTGTCCGGCAACGAAGGGAGGCTCCGAATGACACCCGACATGAAGTCAAGCAGGGCGTCCATCGCCAAGTCCCTGGGGGGCGTGGCCGGGCTTGTACGGGACATCCTGGAGCGCAACGAGGCGGCGCTGACGACCGCCGAGATCCAGATCGGCCAATCGGCGTGCGCCGTCCTGGAGGCGCTCCAGGGACAGTTGCGGCCGGACGAAGCCGGCAGCGAGTAGAGGAGCCTACCTCCGGTACTCGTCCCCGCAGTCCCCTATGAGGCCGAACAGGTCCCTCGACCTGGCCAGGACCGATTCGATTTGGTCGTGATCGTCGCCGTCCAGGGCCATGTCGAAGACGCGGGCGTTGTCGGCGACGTGCTCGGAGACGCCGAGCCTGGCGCCCACGATGACTCCCGCCACCGCCGGTCGGTCCAGCACGTACCGCACCGCCACGTTGCCGATGCTGGCGCCGTGCTTGGCGGCGATGCCGAGGAGGACCGAGAGCAGGTCCTGGAACAGGCCCCAGCCGCCCCACGCGTCTACCATCTGCTTGTACTTCCTCAGACTGGCCGTGTCCAGCTCCGCCCAGCCGGGCTCGGGCCGCCCCAAGAACCGCTCCGAGAGCAGCCCGCCGCACAGGGTGCCGTAGGCCAGCAGCCCCACGCCCCGCTCGCTGCAGAACGGGGCCATACGAACCTCCGGCCGCAGGTCTATCAGCGAGTACTGGACCTGGTTCGACACCACCCGGAACCCTCCGTCCAGCACCACGGCCAGGTGCTCCGTGTCGAAGTTGGTCAGCGCCAGGTGCTTGATCCTGCCCTCGTCAACCAGGTCCGACATGTGGGCGAAGGCGTCGAGGTACCTTTCGTCCCCGTACTCCCACCAGTGGAACTGCAGCAGGTCCAGGGTCTCGACTCCCATCCTGCCCAGGGACCGGCCGATGGCCCCTTCCACCACCGGGCGGGACATGGGCCCGGGACGGGGCACCCACTTGGTGAACGCCCGGAGGTCCTTGAGCGCGCCATCCCCTTGGGATGCCGCCAAGCGCCGGCGAAACTCGCCCAGGAACTCCTCGGCAGGGCCATAGTGGTCCGCCATGTCCCAGGTGGTGAAGCCCGCGTCGTGGTAACGGACCATGGACTCCACCGCCGCTCCCGGGTCGATGGGCCCGTGGGCGCCGGAGACCTGCCACATCCCGGTCAGCAGCCTGCATATCCTCATGTCCGGGGTCAGGTCCACGTATGCGGTATCGGGCAACGCCATGCCTATCCTCCCTAGGCCTCTCGAACGAAGGCCCTCAGCTCCCGGTACCAGCCGGCCAGGTCCTCGAGAGAGAACCGGGCGTTGGCCGGGCTGGGGTTGGGCGTCACGAACAGCCTGGTCTCACCCACCAGACGTTCCTGAGGGCCCGGGCGCGGGGCCTCGACGGCGCCCTCGGCGTACCGGAGGTAGTGCCGGTAGACGGTGACGCCGTGGAAGCAGGCTACCCTGGGCCGGTACCGCTCCAGCTTGGCCCTGAGCACCGGGGCGCCCTCACGGTAGTCGGCGGCCTTCAGGTGGGAAACGCCCGGCGTCGGCCTCTTCACCAGGTCGGTGAAGCCGATGCCGTGCTCCAGCAGCGTGCCGTCGTCCTCAGCGGACACCTCCACGGGCGCCAGCTCCGCCAGGTTGAACGCCGCCCAGAAGCGGTTTCTCGGGTTCCCGAAGTAGTGCCCCGCCGCAACGGAGCGGGGCGACGGGTTCAGGCCCACGAACACCAGGTCCAGCCCATGCCTCAGGTGGTCCGGCAGGGTATCCACCTACGCCTGGTCCCTCCAGCCAAACACGCTCCTGTGGGGGTACTGTCTCCACCACGCGCTGCGGACCTCCTGGCACTCCTCCAGGAGCACGCCAGTCACCAGCTCCAGGTCCCCCCGCCACAGGGCCATGTCCAGCATCGTCTCCACGCTGTACTCGCCGAACGCCTTGCTTCCCGACGCCTCGGTGATGCGGGCCCCCAGGACCAGCGTGCTGACCCTGGACACCAGGATGGCGCCACAGCACATGGGACAGGGCTCCATCGTGCTGTAGAGGGTGCACCCGCGCAGGTCCACGTCGCCGAGGGCAAGGCCGGCCTCTCGCAGCGTGGCAGCCTCGCCGTGGGCCGTCAGGTCCAGGCTGGAGGTGACGGTATTGTGGCCCCTGGCCACGATCTCCCCGTCCCTGACCAGGACGCCGCCCACCGGCACGTTCCCCTCGGACTCCCCTCTCCGGGCCTCCTCTATGGCAACCCTCATGAAGAGCTCGTGACTCTCGGTCATGGCGCCTCCTTTCGGTGTAGCCGCCGCTGGAACCGTTCCCCAACCGCGTCCTCCAGCGGTACATGTGCAGTCTATTACCGCCTGACGGTACTTCTGGTACCGCTAGTACCGCTCTGAGGTACCGCCCCTAGCAACTAACCTACCGGCCGGCTAGGAACTGGCCGCGGCCGGTACCGGTCGCCCTCCTCCCTGGTGATGCGGCCCGAGGCCATCAGCCACATGCGTGATATCTCCGGGCCCATGAAGCTGAAGGTAGTCCGCAGCGCCTTCTGGAGGGCGGGGTATTCCGTGCCCGGCAGGACGTCGTAGAACCACCTACAGAAGCTTCCGTGCTCCTCCCGCAGCGACAAGACGGTGCGGGCGTTCTCTACGACGGCCTGTATCTTCCGCCGGTTGCGGATTATCCCGGGGTCGTTTACCAGGGACTGCACCTCCGTGGGCCCGAACCGGGCCACGGCCTCGATGCTCCAGTTGCGGAACGCCGACCGGAAGGCGTCCCGCTTGTTGAGTATCATGCGCCACGTGAGCCCCGCCTGGAACACCTGCAGGCTCATCACCTCGAACAGGCTGTCGTCATCGTCCACCCGCTTGCCCCAGATGGTGTTGGAGTACCAGTCCCGCAGCGGGTCCAGCGGCGCCAGGTCGTAGGGCTCCTCGTGGGGCATGGTTCAGGCCTCCTTGCGTTATAGGTCGCTGCGAGACTCCGGCCTAGGAGCCCAGCAGCTTCAGGGTCCCAGCCTCCGACGCCATGAGCTCCGGCACACGTTCGGCCAGGGTGGACAGGTCCTCGGTCACCGAAGAGAGCACCCGCCCGTTCAGCTCCCCCGCCTCGTCGCCGCCCAGGATTACCGCCAGCTCCGCCGCCCGCTGGATCGAGGCGCCTCCCCCGCTGGTCACACGCCGGCCCAGCTCGAACAGCTCCGTGTCTCCGGCGTCCCGGGCGGCGTCCCTGGTCTCCTCCCACATGCGCGTGTGGATGGAGCCGGGGCTCAGGGCGTTTACACGGATGTTGGTGCCGGCCAGCTCCGTCGCCAGCGTCTCCGTGATATCCGCCACGGCGACCTTCGATGCGCCGTAGGCTGTGAGGTTTCGGCCCCTCCCCCCGTACACGTTGACGATCCTCCCTCTCCCACGAGACAGCATGACCGGAATGGCCGCCCGGCAGCAGAGGAAGACTCCGATTATGTTCACCTCGATGGTCCGGCGCCAGTAGTCCACGTCGTTTTCCTGCAGGGGTCCCACCGGCCCGGGCAGACCGGCGTTGTTGACCAGCACGTCCAGGGCGGAGAAACGGTCCACCGTTGCGCTCACCATCTCCTCCACCTGGGAGCGGTCGGTAACGTCGGTGGGAACGATGAGTACCGCGGCCCCCAGCCCGCGCACCTGCCGCGCCGTCTCCTCCAGCTCCTCGATGGTTCGGGCCGCCAGGGCCAACCGCGCGCCCTCTCGCGCATAGGCCACCGCGATCTCCCGCCCGATGCCCCGTCCAGCGCCGGTGATCAACGCCACCCGGTCTCGCAGTCTCATGGCGTCGTCCTCCCCTAGTCGAAGCGTGGTACCGCCCGGCGCCAACCCAGGGTCTGCCGGGGTGCCAAGCCCAATTCTGGTAGAATTGCCGGTAGCAGTCAACTCCCATGCCCCGGCATGGACCCGGAGGACGTACCCATGGAAACCGTTGGCTTCACGAGAATGGAGGACGGCACCCGAGAGGACTACCTGCTCCTCGAAAGGCTGGAGAGGGAGCACACCGCCGGTACCGCCGACCGGGTGCTGCGGCACCTGATGGAGCTGGAACACTCCCTGGGCGGCTACCGCATCGACCGGCTGCAGCACTCGCTGCAGTGCGCCACCCGCGCCCACCGGGACGGCGCCAGCGAGGAGATGGTGGTGGTGGCCCTGCTGCACGACGTAGGGGACTTGCTGGCGCCCCTCAACCACAGCGAGATGGCCGCCGCCATGCTGAAGCCCTACGTCTCCGAGGAGGCCCACTGGGTACTGCGGCACCACGGCCTGTTCCAGACCTACTACTACGCCCACCACCTGGGGGGCGACCGCAACGCCCGGGACCGGTTCAGGGGACACCCCTACTTCGACGCGGCGGTACGGTTCTGCGAGCGGTGGGACCAGCCGTCCTTCGACCCGGACTACGACACGCTGGGGCTGGAGACCTTCGAGCCGATGGTGCGCCGGCTAATGAGCAAGGCGGCGGGGGACGCGCCTCACCACTGAACGAACATGGGCATGACCACGTGGACGTATTTGTCCGAGTCCGTTGGCTTGAAGACGCCGGGGCTCGAAGGAGAGCTGGTCTCCAGCGCCACCTCCGGCAGATTCATGACCTGGAGGACGTCCAGCAGGTACTTGCTGTTGAAGGCGATCTTGGACTCGCCCCCCTCCACCAGCGTGTCCACCTCGTCCTGGTTGTCGCCCATCTCCTCTGCCCGGGCGGATATGACCACTTTTCCCGGCCGCCCCGCACCGTCCTCACCGGACCCCTCTTCCGCCCCCGGCACCACCTGAAGACGGACGATGCCGCTGCCGTCCCGGGCGAAGATGGAGGCGCTCCTGGCGGCCCTGAGCAGCCCCTGCAGGCCGAACACCGTCCGCGTCTGGTAGCTCTGGGGTATAAGCTGAGAGTAGTTTGGGAACGTCCCCTGTATAAGCTGGGACACCACCTCCACGTCGGTCAGCCGGAAGAGTACCTGGCCCTTGGCCTGGGTTACCGTCATCTCGACGGGGTCCTCCTGGTCGCCTAGGAACCTGTTCAGCTCGTTGAAGGTCCTGGCGGGCACGATGGTGCTCACCGGCTCGCCCACGGGCTCCAGAAGCTCTCCCCGGTGCACCGCCAGCCGGAACCCGTCGGCCGCGGCCATGGTGAACTGGCTCTCCTCCATCTCCAGCTTCACGCCGGTGAGGACGGGCCGCGACTCCTCGGTGGCCGCGGCAAACACCACCTGGTTGATGGCCGTCCTGAGGGCCTGGGCTTCCACCCTAGCTACCAGGCCCTCGTCCACCGTGGGTATGGGCGGGAACTCGTCTGCGTCGACGCCGTTGACCCGGGCGTCGGAGCGAGCGCACGCCAGGCTGAGGGTGGCCTGGCCCGGCTCCATGGATACATCGATCCGCTCTGCGGGCAGGGAGCCCACGAACTCGCTCAGGAGCCTGGCGGGGACCGTGACGCTGCCCTCTTCCTCGACCATGGCCCCGACCCACGTCGTGATGGCCAGCTCCAGGTTGGTGGCGGACAGCTTCAGCATCGAGCGGTCGGTCGCCAGGAGAACGTTCTGGGTGATAGGCAGAGTGGTGCGCGTGGGGACGGCCCGCCCCACCACGGCCAGCCCCTTGCTCAGGTTCTCCTGTAGGCACGACAGTCTCATTTCCCGCTCCCCTCTGTAGGTGTGCTGTAGTATAGATGCATCCCTCGATTATCGTCAACGGGGCCCTGGGATGCCCAGGGAGGCCCGGAGCGGCCGTCGGGGGCCTTCACGGCGGGCCTCCACAAAAAAGTCGGTGGCCCCGCCAAGGAGGCCACCGTACCATCCCGAAATCGCATCGTCACGGTCGGGAGACCCTGACGACTGGTCCCGTATCTGTCAGCTCGCGCGCTTCACTTCCAGGGTCTCCCCCGGCGCCAGCGCCACCCGGCGGACGTTGATCCCCAGCTTCAGCAGCCAGTAACCCAGCGTGGCCTTGCTAACCCCCAAGTCCTGCGCTGTAAGCGATAGTCCCTTCTCATTGACCATCTCCGGCAGCAGCCTCTCCAACGGCCTCGAATAGGTCTCCTCCACCCTGAGCATCAACTTGGTCTTCCTGGCCATTTGCGCCTCCTCTAGGTAGCGGATTGGACTTCAAGAGGCATGGTAACATAGGGCCTGAACGTTTGTCAATAACTTCTTAAACTTTTCTCAAACCGGATTAGAACAGGGTACCGCGGGCCTCGGTACTAGCCTGCCGCAGCCACTCCAAGGGCCGTCAGCCCCGTCACCACGGCCCCCGCGATCACCGCCCCGAGGGCTATGGGCGGAAGGGCCTTGGCGAAGGGTATCTCCAGCGCCCAGGCGGCCAGGCAGCCCGTCCATACCCCGGTCAACGGCAGCGGTATGGCAACGAGTCCCACCAGGACCACGGCCCCGTGCCTGTGATACCGCTCCATGTTGCGCCGCCTGAGCTGGTCGCTGCGCCACAGCAGCAGACGGCCGATGGGGTTGGGCACGGCGGTAACCAGCCTCCCCAAAACGGGCAACGCCGTCAGCCAGAAGAGCGCCGGTACCAGGTTCCCCGCCACGGCCACCGGCAGCACGCCGTACCAGGGCAGGTCGTACCCCTTGTGCCCCACGAAGGGCAGGTCGTAGCTCTCCATTCCCAGGGGAATGGCGCATCGCAGCTCGCATACCGGGGCCATGCTCCACAGAAAAGTAAAAATGTACTCCATACCTTATGTCTATCGGCCCGGCCATGAAAAAGACCACCAAGTAATATACTCCGCGGGCCCGCTCCACGCAACGCATGGTTGTCAGGTGGACACGGGTCCGCACATCGTGTAATCTCGCCGTGGGCTTTCAGCCCGCCAGCGGCAGCCGGTGTCTTATCCCTTCGAGTCCAAGATGCAGACCACCAAGACGTTGTACGTCACTTCAGGAGAAGCACAGCGCACGCCATGAAGCAGGGCAAATTCCCACCGGAGCTGCTCGGCCGGCTATTGGCCGCCGTCCCATCCACGGACGACCGGGTGCTGCTGGGACCGGGCATTGGGGAGGACGCCGCCCTCATCGACATGGGGGATCGAATACTGGTCGCCAAGTCCGACCCCATAACCTTCGCCTCCGACCTCATCGGCTGGTACGCGGTCCACGTCAACGCCAACGACGTGGCCTGCTCCGGGGCCAAGCCCCGGTGGTTCCTGGCCACCCTCCTGGCTCCCCAGGGCTTCGAAGAAGCCCACGCCGAGGCCGTTTTCGGCCAGCTACTGGAGGCTTGCCAGGCCCTGGGGATCACTCTCGTGGGGGGCCACAGCGAGGTGACCGCCACCGTGGAGCGGCCCGTCGTCGCCGGCTTCATGCTCGGGGAGGTGGAAAAGGGCAAGCAGATAACGACCGGCGGGGCAAGGGAGGGCGACAGCATCGTGGTCACCAAGGGCATCGCCATAGAGGGGACCGCCCTCCTGGCCAGGGATGCGCCGGATGACCTGGCCCGGGCCGGGATCCCCGGGGAGACCGTCGCCAAGGCCCGGGACCTGCTGTTCTCCCCAGGCATAAGCGTAGTACGGGACGCGCTGATGGCCTGCGCCGCGGTGGAGGTCCACTCCCTCCACGACCCCACCGAGGGAGGGCTGGCCACGGGGTTGGCGGAGGTGGCGCGGGCCGCCGGGGTGGGGTTGGCGGTGGAGGAGGGCAGCGTCCCGGTCCTCCCCGAGTCCTTGGATATCTGCGAGGCCCTGGGCCTGGACCCCCTGGGCCTGCTGTCCTCCGGGGCGCTGCTGATTACCCTGGCCCCCGAGAACGTCCCGGCCCTGGTCACCGCCCTGGAGCGGGAGGGCATCGACGCCTACGAGATCGGCCACGTCACCGGCCCCGAAGAGGGCGTCAGCATGATAAGCACCACCGCCCACGAGCTGGTCCCCCTGCCGTCCTTCGAGCGTGACGAGCTGGCCAGGTGGTTCGACAGCCGCGGTCAGAGCGCCGGTTAGGCCATCCCCCGGTACCCCTCCAACGCCTCCCGTAGCTGCTCCACCGTGATGTTCCCGCCGGTGACGAGGGCCGCCACCTTCTTGCCCTGGAGGTGCTCCTTGTGCTTGATGACCCCGGCCACGGAGGCGGCTCCGGCAGCCTCGGCCAGGGTGTGCGCCTTCTCCACCAGGACAGCGATGGCCCGGCGGATCTCCTCGTCATCCACCAGCAGGAAGTCGTCCAGCAGGTCCCAGAGGATCCCCTGGGTCAGCTCGTAGGCGTTAGCCGTGGCCAGCCCCTCGGCGATGCTCTTCATCGGCGCCTCGGTGATGCGCCGCTCCTTCCACGACAGGTACCCCGCCGGGGCCTGGGCCGACTGCACGGCGATCACCTTGATGTCCGGGTTGACGGCCTTGGCGACGATGCACGCCCCGCCGGCCCCGCTGCCGCCGCCCAGGGGCACGAAGATGTACTCCACGTCGGGGAACTCCTCGATGATCTCTAGCGTCTCCGTGGCGACCCCGGCCACCAACAGAGGCTCGTTCACGGGGTGGACGTACCGATACCCTTCCTCCTTGGCCAGCCGCTCGCAGTGCTCCCGGGCCTCATCGAAGTGGGCTCCGTGGAAGACTACTTCGGCGCCCAGGTTCTTCATGGACCGGACCTTCAGGGGGTTGGCGTTCTCGGGCAGGCCGATGATGGCCCTGGCGCCGAAGACTTGGCAGGCGTAGGCGATGGACTGGCCGTGGTTGCCCGACGATGCGGTTATCAGGCCCCGGTCCCGCTCCTCCTGGCTCATGTGCGCCAGGAGGTTTATCCCGCCGCGCGCCTTGAACGATCCCAGCGGGTGGTGGTTCTCGTGCTTCAGCCGGACCTCCGCGCCAACGCTCTCGCTCAGCGCGGCGTAGTGGTGCAGCGGCGTGCGCGCCACGTACGGCGCGATGGTGTGCCGGGCTTCCAGTACGTCCCGAAAAGTAGGCCTTTCCATCCTGTCCCCCTTACTCTTCGCCGAAGAACCGCCTTCGGACGGTCTCGTCCGCCGGGTGGTCCGGGCCGTTTATGAAGGTGTCCGGGCGTCGGGTGCGGTCCTCCCTCCAGAGGGGCAGGGCCTTGGCCCTCAGCGCGTCCGCCTCGGGCCCCGTTCCCAGCAATATCCTGCTGTTCCAGTCCTCCATCTTGTGGAGCACTTCATAGTAGGCGTCGTGGTCCGATGCGTAGGCGTGCCCGGCCGCGTCCCAGTCGTCCTCCGCCAGCAGCCTGTCCCGCAGCAGCCGGGCGTCTCGCAGGGCCATGGAGAGGCCCTGGCCCCACGTCGGGTCGCTGGCGGCGGCGGCGTCCCCTACCAGGGCCACGCCATCGTCGAAGGGGTGCTTCACCCAGGTCGGGGCGCCGTCGAAGGTCGCCAGGGGCCCCGCAGCCCGTGCTTGCGCGTACCGCTCCGCGGGCGCTCCGGTGTCCACCGAGTCCCTTACGAACCGCTCCAGGTCCCCGTCTCCGCTCAGCCGGTATGCCGACGCGCTGGGGTAGCAGACGTACGCCCGTACCCGTCCGCCTCCCTGGGGAAACAGCAGGACGCTACGGCCAATTCTGGAGTTCAGGAAGAAGTGGGCCGCCCCGTCGTCCACGGGCATCTCTTCGTACAGCAGCCCGGCGATCAGGTTGTGGTCCGGGTCCCGTCGGGCCCGAAAACCGCCCCATGTCCTGACCCTGGAGGCCCGCCCGTCGGCGCCGATTACCAGCCGGGCGCGGACCTCGGTCCTGCGGCCGTCGGCGTCGACGACCACCGAGGGCCTCGCTCCCGGTTTCACCTCGACCACCCTGGCCCCGCGGCTCACCCTTGCCCCGGCCAGCGCCGCCCAGGCCACCATCGCCTCCTGCATCCGGGGGTGGTGGAAGGTGACCACGGGGGCCCGTTGGGGAGTGACGGTGGGCAGGTCCACGTGGGAGGTCCGCTTCTGCCCGTGGTAGTTGTCCCACCAGGGGAGGCGATGGCCGGCGGACTCCATGATGGCGTCGTAGATGCCCAGCCGTCGGGCCTCCACGACCCCCCAGGGCATCAGCGCCTCGCCCCTCACACGGTCCCGGAAGGCCGTCTCGGCCTCCAGCACCAGCACCCGGGCGCCCTTGCGGGCCATCGCACCGGCGACGGCGCAGCCGGCCAACCCACCTCCAACGGTGATGATGTCATAGCTCTTGGAAGTCACCCGTCGTCTCGTGTGGAGCCTGGACTAGGGCCTCCACAGGCCCACCACTGCCTGCCTCTCCGTGGGGATGTATTTCCGTTCGGAACCACTATGGTCCTTGCGAAGGCCACGTATGGGGACGAAAATGTCGGCCCCCTCAACCCGTCGTTCCGGCGCAGGCCGGAACCCAGGGGTGGGGTGTCCTGGACTCCCGCTTTCGTGGCAATGACGGGGAGTGCTATGCGCCTGTCTTCATACCGACGCTTTATGTCAACCCGCCGGCGATACGTGGCCCTGGCAGCGCCCGCCCGGGGGGAGCCGTCCTCCGCCGCTACATCGTGCTCTGCAGCTCCGCTATGGAGTCCCCTATGGCCTTGACCAGGAAGTCGATCTCGTCCTTGGTCACGCACAGGGGAGGTGAAATGGGAACGATGTCGCCGAACCGGCCCAGTAGCCCGCGCCTCGCCACTATGGGAGTCAGCTTCTCGGCCAGCTTGTCCTCCGGGGCGAACTTCTCCCTGGTGTCCCGGTTCTTGACCAGCTCCACGCCGCAGATCAGGCCCTTGCCCCCGCGCACGTCCCCCACGATGGGGTACTCGTACAGGGTCTGGAGGCTCTCGAACAGGTAGTCCCCCATCCGGGCCGAGTTCTCCACCATCCCCTCGTTCTCCATGATCTCCAGGTTGGCCAGGCCCGCAGCGCAGCAGGCCGGGTTCCCTCCGAAGGTGATGAGATGCCTGAAGGTGCTGTCGGCGTCGCCGGCGAAGGCGTCGGCCACCTTCTTGGTCGCGATGGTCCCGCCGATGGGCAGGTACCCGCTGGTCATCGCCTTGGCCACGGTGAATATGTCGGGGGTCACGTCCCAGTGCTCGGTGGCGAACATCTTCCCGGTGCGCCCGAACCCGGTGATCACCTCGTCGCATATCATCAGCACGCCGTGCTTGTCGCATATCTCCCGGATGGTCGGCCAGTACTCGGGATGGGGAACGTGAATGCCCGCCGCAGCCGAGATGGGCTCCCCGATGAAGGCCGCCACGGAAGCCGGGCCCTCGTGCTCTATGGCGCGGCCCACGTCCTGGGCGCACTCCAGGTTGCAGCCGCCCCTGTCGCGACAGAAGGTGCAACGGTACTCGTTGGGCTGGGCCACGTGGATGTTCCCAGGCACCAGGGGTCCGAAGGCGTTCCCCGGCGGGGGAGCGCCGCCCCCTCCAAGGCTGATGCAGCCGTGGGTCGCCCCGTGATAGGAGCCCCTCCTGCTGATCACCTTCCAGCGCCCCGGCTCCCCCCGGTTGCTATGGTACTGCTTGGCCATCTTCAACGCGGTCTCCACCGCCTCGGAGCCCCCGCTCACGAAGAAGACCCGGGACTCCTTGTCCGGGGCCAGGCTGGCCACCTTGGCCGCCAGGTTCACGGTGGCGGGGCTGACGGTGCCCCCGGGGGTATAGCTGACGTCCAGCATCTGCCGGTAGACGGCGTCGGCGATCTCCCGGCGTCCGTGGCCGATGTTCTTCAGCCACATGCCGGCCAGGGTGTCGAACCAGCGCTCCCCCTCCGCGTCCACTATCCACGAGCCCTCGGCGCTGGCGACCAGCCTGATGCCCATATCCCCGAACATGTCGCCGACCTGCCGGGCGTGGGGCCAGAAATGGGCCGACGCCAGGTCCTGAAGCTCCTCGATCTCGTCGCCCCGTAGCTTGCTCTCTACCATCGTCCGCCTCCCTGCCGAATATGAACCCGACCTTCCCCCGGTAGAGAGGAAGGCCGGTGAGCTTCTGTCCTATGGAGTGGGTGTCACTCCTCCTTGATGTTGATGGGAATGATCCCGGGGCCCCACCACCGCTCCCACATCTCGTCCACCTTGTCCTGGACGTACTTGGTGTCCTCGGGGGTGAAGTGGGCGAACCGGCCCTGGCGTACCAGGTACTCCTCCACCGGCTTGCGCCGCCTCATGCCCTTGGCGATGGCCTTGGAGGGACCGTTGAGGATCAGCTCCCCGTCGATGATCTCGTACAGCACCCACAGGCCCGTCTCGACGGACAGCATCCCCAGCTCGTGGGAGAACTTGGGGTCGTAGTCCCAGCCCTTGGGACACGGGTCGATGCTGTGGATGAAGGTGGGGCCGCCGATGGTCAGCGACCGCCGCACCTTGTTGGTCATGTCCAGGCCGTAGGAGCCGCAGGCCGTCGCCAGGTAGCGGCACTCGGGGTGCCCCGCCGCCAGCATGGGCACCATGTTCTTCTTCCACCTAGTGTTCATGATGCGCTTCACCTTGCCCGGAGGGCTGAAGGTGGAGTTCGCCCCCCACGGGGAGCCGCCCGACACCTGGATGTCCGTGTTGGCATACGACTCGTTGTCGTACAGGAGCACCAGGTGGTTGTACTCCGGGTGGGTCAGGGAGGCGGAGATGGCCGACAGACCCATGTCCATGCCGCCGCCGTCGCCGCAGAAGGCGATGACGTTGATAGGCTCGTCCTTCATCTTGCCCTTGCGCATCAGCGCCTTCAGTCCGGCGGCGGTTCCCGTAGCCGCCGAGCCCGAGGAGCCGAGCTGGGTGTGCATCCACGGCACGACCCACGGCGTCGTGTAGTACGTGGTGTTGGCCACGTACATGCAGCCGGTGCTGCCCACCACGATGGTCCTGTCTCCCGAGGCTTTGACCATGAGCCGCATCACCAGCGCCGACTCGCACCCCTGGCACGTCCGGTGGCCGGACGTGAACATCTCCTCGATGGGTATGTTCTTGACTCCCTTTACCAGTGGCAGGTCCACCATCTGAGTCATCGCTACCTCCTTACGCCGATCCAGTGATTCTCCACGTCGACCTTGCCCGTCTCCAGGCCGTCCTTCAGTATCTGCATCATCAGAGTCACGTCGTTTACCCTGACCTCCCGGCCGCCCAAGCCTGCGATGAAGCTGAGGACCAGGGGGCGCTTCTCCAGCGGGTACAGCGCGGACCTCACCTCCTGGAACACGGTGCCGCCATTGGAGGGGGCTCCCAGGGAGTAGTCCCTGTCGATAACCCCGACGGCCTTGAACCGGGAGAGGCACTGCCTGATCTCCTCGGTGGCGAAGGGCCGGAACCACTTGATGCGCACGAACCCGACCTTGACGCCCTGCTCACGCATCCTCCGCACGGCTACGCGGACGGGCATCGCCAGCGTCCCCATACCCACGAACACCACCTCGGCGTCGTCGGTCATGTACTCCTCGTAGAAGGGACTGGGGTCTCCCCTGCCGAAGATGGACTTGAACTCCTCGTGGACCTCCTCGATCACCCCCTTGGAGCGGCGCATCGCCTCGTCCGTCTGCTTCCGGAGCTCCATCAGCCAGTCCTCGTTGACCTGGGGGGCGACGGTGATCGGGTTGTCCGGGTGAAGCTGGAGCTCGGCCCGGTCGTACTGGGGCAGGAACTTGTCCACCAGCGCCTGCTCGGGCACCCGCACCAATGCCTGAGAGTGGGTGAGGAAGGAGCCGTCGGTGCTGATGGCGCAGGGCAGGAACACCCGCCGGTCCTCGGCAATCCTCCAGGCCATCAGGGCCGTGTCGAAGGCCTCTTGTGCCGTCGCCACCCAGTTGAGCATCCATCCCAGGTCCCGGACTGCCAGCGCGTCGTTGTGCTCCACGCCGAAGGCCCCCGGGTCGTCCAGGGCCCTGTTGCCCACCATGGCCACCACCGGCAGCCGCAGCCCGGCGGTCACCGTTATCGCCTCGAAGGCGTAGAACCATCCCACGCCGCTGGAGCCGCAGAAGACCCGGGCCCCCACGGAGCTGGCGTGTTTCACGATCTCGAACTGGGAGTGCTCGCTCTCCGCGACGATGAACTCGCAGTCCAGTTCCCCGTCGGCCACCAGCTTGGACACGTACTGCATCACCGTGTCGTAGGGACGGATGGGGTAGGCGGTGATGACGTCCACGTCCGCCATCGCACAGGCGATGGCGATGGCCTCGCTACCGCTTATCAGCTCCTCTCGCTCTACGGTCTGTGCGGTTGCCATTTACACCTCCTCCATCTGGGAGATCTCTTCCTTGTACTGGCCAACGTGGTGGAAGCCGTGGGACCGGCTCTCCTGCTTCTGCTCCTCGATCAGGCCCTTCATCCACTTATCATACTCGTCCTTGTTCTTCTGCCACGCCTCCCACTGGCTGGAGTTGTCGGTAAAGTGCCTCTCGCCCACCATGGTGACACAGTCCGGCACTGGGCACACCGCCTCGCAGACCCCGCAGCCGCAGCAGGAGTCCATGTTGGCGTCGTAGAGGCCGTCGGGAGTCACGTCGAAGCAGGTGTCGGGGCACTGGAGCCAGCAGAGGGTGCACTTGATGCAGGTCTCGAAGTCGATGACCGGCCTCATGCTCCGGGTGCTGTACTTCTTGAAGTACGGGTTCCTCTTGGGCTCGTATCCCTCGCTCCCCTCCCGGAAGCCCGTCCCCTGCTCGATGCCCCGGATGACGATCCCCTCCTCCATGTTGGTCCACCCGGGCAGATCGAAGCTGAAGGGGGTCTCCGGGTTGCCCTCGCCAGGCTCCACGATCCTGGTGTCCGTCCGGTCGTAGGCCTTGCGGGCCGAGTCGACCTTGACCTCATCCTTCCACTGCTCGAGGATGGCTTCGGCCATGGAGTCGATGCTCACCAGCTCGGGGCACACCTTGGGAAGGGCCCCCAGGATGCGGGCGTCGGTGTGGTCGTCCTTGTACACCCACAGCCCCGAGAAGCTGACGGTGCCCTTGACGACTCCCAGCCTGTAGGCGGCATCCTTCTGGTGGGTGTCCCTGACCAGGTCGTCGCGCCCCTGCATCGAGGTGACCAGGACCGTGCCGTCGGTCTTGGTCAGGGCGTTGATGGGCTGCAGTCCGTACCAGCCCCACGACTCGACCCCCTTGCACAGGGTGTCGTCCACCACGACCGTAACGTCGACGTCCCCGGCCTCGTACATGGCCAGGTTCTCCTCCAGCTCCTCCTGGTTGTCCGCCACCACGGCGAACCGCTTGGCTGGGATCCCGTTTCGCTCCGGGGAGTCGCCGTAGCGCCCGAACGCAAGGCCGACCTTGCCCTCCCTTCGGGCGGCAAACACGATACCCCTGGTTATGTTGGTGGCCAGGGTCTTCTGGAAGATCCCCCGGTAGACCACCTCCACAGCCACCTTGGTCATGCCCTCACCTCCTTGGTCTCTTTCCTTTTATGTCTACTGCAACCACTACGGCCACAGCGTTGGGCCACTGGCCTGCCGGTAACCCGCGCCTGCCGACTGCTGAACGCTCGGGGGCTCCACGTCCGAAAGGTGGTGCTCCATGGCGGGCCTGGCGGCCTCCGCCTCTCCCCTGGTGATCATCTCCAGGATGCGCCGGTGGGAGGCCAGGGACCTCTGGGGGCGCCCCGGGTTCTGGAGGGACTGGTCCCGCGACTGGTGGACAATGTCGGCGATGGTGGACATGACCCGCACCAGCGTCTGGTTGTGGGTGGCCCGCGCCATGGCGAAGTGGAAGGCCATGTCCCCCTCGACCCCCGTCTCGCCGCGGTCTATCTGCTCCGCCTGCTCCTCCAGGGAGCGGGCCATGCTCTGGATGTCCTCTCGGGTCGCCCGTTCCGCCGCCAGGGCCGCGATCTGAGGCTCCAGCAGGTGCCGGACCTCGAAGACATCGGCAAGGTAGTCGCTGGACCCGTTGATGGACCCCTCGATGATGGAGAGTATCGTCTCCACGCTCTCGGTGCTGACGAAAGTGCCGGCCCCCGGGCGGCTCACCACCAGGCCCTGCAGCTCCAGGGCCCGGATCGCCTCCCGCAGGGAACTCCGGCTCACCTGGAAACGCTCCGCCAACTCCCTTTCGGAGGGCAAACGGTCTCCCGGCCTCAGGAGCCCGTCCTGGATCAACGCCTGCACCTGGCCCACGATGTCCTCGTAGACCCTCTTCTGCTTTATGGCCGCGAAATCTACCATATGTTTGGACTGGTGGTCTGTTGGTATGACCAGTTCCACGAGATTATACACCAATCCGCCCCCGTGTCAACCACACCCACTTGCCATTCCGAGCCGCACTCACACGTCATTCCGAGCCGCACTCACACGTCATTCCGAGCCGCACCTCACTGTCATTCCGAGCTGCAGGCGAGGAATCACCCGCCGTGATATATAATGTCCCCACCAGGGCCAGGGCCAAACGCGGACGTGGACCTACTCCGCAAGCATATTAGGGAGGCGCCGGGTTGAGCACCAGCATCGCGCCGGAGACAGTGACCCTCGAGGAGCGCGGAATCCGCATTCTGTGGAAGGACGGGCACCGCAGCCTCTACCCCCACCGTTTCCTCCGCCTGCGCTGTCCCTGCGCCCACTGCATCGACGAGTGGACCAACGCGCCGCGCCTGGACCCCGACACGGTCCCCCAGGAGGTGCGGGCCGTGGACTATATGATGGTCGGCAACTACGCCGTGGAGTTTCTCTGGAGCGACGCCCACTACACGGGGATATACACGTACGAGGTCCTCAGGGACCTGTGCTCCTGCATGGAGTGCGCCGCGCGGAGGGAAGCCGAGGCGGGCTAGCCCACCGCGTCCCGGCCGGTGCCGGGAGCGGGCGGCTTGGCCCCCGGCGACCCCGCCTTGAAGAAGCCGCCGAACCGGCCGTCCTTGAACGCGAAGGCCGACAGTTGACGCCGCCCCTGGGAGCCGCACTCCGGGCACGGAGCGGGGTCGTCCCTCCGGGACAAAGGTCTCACCGACTCGTAGCCGTGACCGCAGCTCTCACAGGCGTACTCGTACACTGGCATATCTGTTCCGCCATTCTCCTGGATACCGGGCCAACCCCGGGCCAATAACCCAACGCTAGTCGTGGGGGTCCGTCCGGCGGACCTCGTCCCGGTGGCCGGAGTAGTAGTGGCCCTCGTACTTGAAGGCGAAGGACTCCAGCTGCCGCTCCCCCGCCGCGCCGCAGACGGGGCACGGAGCGGGCTCGTTACGCTCGGCCATAGCCCGTCGCATCTCGTAGCGTTGCTGGCAGAGACCACAGTAGTACTCGTACGTCGGCATCCTTACCTCCTGGCGTCCTGAACGGGCTGGCGCCCCACCGGGGAGCCGGGCTCCGGGCCCCAGGGACTACACGACCCCTCGCTGTCTCATGTCGTCGATCTGCTCCCCGGTGTAGCCCAGCAGGCCGCCCAGCACCTCGCCGTTGTGCTGCCCGAGGGCCGGGGCCGGCTGGAACACCTCGTCCTGCCCCATCTTTATGGGGTTTCCGGGCATCCGGTATTTCCCGGCCACCGGGTGGTCCACCTCCACCACCATGTTCCGGTGGCCGATCTGCGGGTCCTCCAGCGCCTGCGCCACGTTGTTCACCGGGGCTATCGGCACCCTCTCCCCCAGCGCGTCCACCCACTCATGTGCCGTCTTCGTGGCGAAGGCCCCGTCCAGCACTGCCTTCAGCTCGGCCCAGTTCTTCCGCCGGCCCTCCATGGTGTTGAACCGCCCGTCGTCGGGGAGCCCCTCCAGCTCGGGGACGCTCTCCGAGAGAGCGGCCGCCAGCTCCTCGTAGAACTTCTGGGTGGCGCAGTGTATCTGCACGTACCGACCGTCCCTCGTCCTGAAGGCGCCGTTGGGCAGGTTGGCCGACTGGACCGACCCCCCGGCCTCGGGTATGACCCCCCGTCCCAGGTAGGCCTCGGTCAGGTGTCCCTGGAAGGTGAGCTGCACGTCCAGCAGGCTCAGGTCCACCCTCTGTCCCATCCCCGTCCGCTCCCGCGCGAAGAGGGCGGCCAGCAGCCCCACCGTCGCCCCGTAGCCGCCGCCGATGTCCGTAACGGCGAACCCCATCACGGCGGGCGTCCCGCCGGGCTCCCCAGTGACGCTCATGGCCCCGGACAGCGCCTGGACCACCGAGTCGAACACCGGGCGGGCGCTGTAAGGGCCGTCGGCGCCGAACCCGGACACCGAGCAGCAGACGATGCTGGGGTTTATCTCCTTCAGCGTATCGAAGTCCACTCCCAAGCGGGCCGTGACGCCCGGCCTGAAGTTGTCCAGCACCACGTCGGATACCCGGACCAGGTCGGCGAACACGCGGCGCCCCTCGGTGGTGCGCAGGTTGAGGGTGACGCCCTTCTTGCTCCGGTTGAAGGTCATATAGTAGAGGCTCTCGCCGTTCAGGTAGGAGGTCCCCATACGGCGGGCCACCTCTCCCACCTCCGGCACCTCCACCTTGATCACCTCGGCGCCCAGGTCGGCCAGGATGCGGCCCGAGACGGGACCCGCGAGCGCCTGGGAGAGGTCCAGCGCCCGTATCCCCGCCAAGGGCGGGCTGGGTCTGCTGCCATCGGAGGACATGCAGGACATGGAAGACATCGGTGCCGAGAGTCCTCGACGGCCCCTAGAGCGCCGTCAGGGCCGACAGGTCCCGCACGTCCTCCAGGGACTCCAGCGAGTCCACCGAGGCGATGATCGACTCCTGCCTGTCTGCAGGGATCACCGGCCCGGTCAGGTTGCGGAACTTGTCCTTGATCTCCTCCCAGGACAGGGCGTTCTCCGGGTCCCCCTTGGGAAACTCGATCTCCGCCCGCAGGGTGCGCCCGTCGCCGGTGGTCACCTCGGCCCAGGCGGGCCAGCGGCTGGGATAGTTGACCTCCAACGCCGGGTCCTGCACGCACACGACCCTGTCCATCAGCTCCTTTACCAGGGGATCGGACAGGCTCTCCTCCGTGTACTCGTCCAGCGTTGCCCTTCCGTTAAGGATGGCCACAGCGGCCCCGAAGGGCATGCTGAACTGGGCGTCCACCACGTTCTTGGGGTTGCGTTTCTGCTCCGCCGGGGCCGCCACCACGTTGTATCCCGCCTGCAGCACCCCCACGGTCACCTTCTCCACGTCCGCGTGGGAGAGGTCGTTCTCCCGCACTATCTCCAGGATGCAGTCCAGGGGGCCCTGGTTGTATCTGCAACAAGCGTGTGGCTTGATGCTCACCTTGTCTATGTAGAAGGTCTCTCCCAGCCCCTCCAGCACCTTCGTCTCGTCGGCGTCGTCCGTGTATCCATGAAGGAACCCGTCCCTGCCCTCCAGGATAGTTGTCGGAGCAACGAACCCGCGGCTGGACAGGAGGGCCGCGATTATCCCGCTGTGAGCTGCCCATCCCGGGTGCATCCGCTTGGTCCACGCGCCGTCGGCCAGGAACTCCAGGGAGCCCGCCGCCTGGCTGCCCGCCACCCCCATGGCCCACGCCGTCTCCCGCGCGTCCAGGCCCAGCAGCCGCGCCGCCACCACCGCCGCCCCGAAGGTCCCGCACGTCCCGGTGGGATGGAACCCCCGGGCATAGTGCCTCCTGGGGTCCAGGCCCTTGCCGATGCGCACCATGACGTCGTATCCGGCGGTTATGGCCGCGATGAAGCGACGCCCGTCGACTGGAGGGTCGCCCCGGTCGCCCAGCAGGTCGGCGCACGCGAAGGCCGCGGGGAACGTGGCCACCGCGGGGTGCAGCGACGAGTCGTTCTGCACGTCGTCCATCTCGATGCTGTGGGCCGCCGCTCCGTTGCAGAGGGCGGCGTACTCCGGGGACGCCCGCAAGGAGGAGCCCATGATCACCGAACCGCCGTCGGGGCTCAGCGCCTTGACGGCTGATTGGACCACCCTGGACGACGGGGTGAGGGCCCCGCGGATGGCGACGCCCAGGTAGTCCAGGCAGAAGTACTTGGCCCTGTCCACCTCCGTCGGGGACAGGTCCTCATACTCCAGGCCCGAGTAGAAGGACGCCAGGGTCGACGTCAGGCCGCCGCCGTTGTCCTCGAGCGCCATTGTCTCACCTCTCAGTAAGCTGACGGCCGGACACGAAACGGGATGTCCTAGCCTCGGGATACATTATACAACCCGCTCGCATGCGCCGCACCGGCGGCGCGGCGCCATGGCTCCTAGCCGCAGGCCGTCGCGTACACGTGCCGGCTTCTGGACAGCTCGGCGGGGAGCCGCGTCATGCTCCAGGTCTCCCCCCGGTCGTGGCTGGAGAAGAGCTCACCCAGGCCGGCGCAGCAGTACATCCGGGACGGCCCGGCCCGGTCCACCGCGACGCCGTACATCCGGCTGCGCGGAGCCGCTCCCAGGTCGACGCGCTCCCACGTCTCGCCGATGTCCCTGGTCCTGTACAGGGCCGCCTCTTCCACGGTCCCCTTGGGTGAGGCGCCGCCTCCAGCGCCGGTGGCCAGATACATTGTCCTGGCGTCGTCGGGCGCCACCAGTAGCTGTCTGGAGTAGCAGCCCCCTGGGAACAGCTCGTCCATGACCACGTGCTCCCAGTGGGCGCCCCTGTCCCTGCTCCGGAAGGTAGCTATGCGGGTTATTATGTAAACCGTCCCGGGGGCCGCCGGGCTCAATGTCACCCCGTGCAGGTCCAGCGTATGGATGTCCGTGTGAGGCCCGTCGGTTATCGACTCCCAGCTATCCCCGCCGTCCCGGCTGGCCAGCAGTCCGCCGACCTCGATGGCCGCGTACACGTCGTTGGGGTCCGACGGGTCGGCCGCGATGCCGATGACCCGCTTGTCGAAGGGCGGCACCTGAGTCGTGATATGGGGGAATACCACCCCCTCCGTCGAGGTGCTTCGCCACGTCGCGCCGCCGTCCTCCGAGCGCCGGATGGCGAAGGGGTGGTACCCGGCGTACATCACGTCGGGGTTGCCCGGGTGGAAGGCCAGCGACCACACGTCCGTCCCCTCCGCCGCCGCCTCCCAGTGGTCTCCCCGGTCGTCGCTTCGGTACACCCCCGACTGCGTCCCGGCGTAGACTATGCGCGGGTCGTCCGGATGGACCAGCAGCGCCCGGACCTGGGGTTCGTCGGGCAGCCCTTTCTGCGCCTCCGTCCACCCGCCCCCGTCCTCGAACCGGTACAGGCCTCCCTGGCCGACGTAGTCGCCCTCTCCACCCAGTCCCACGTAGACCCACGTCCGGTGATCATCCTGCGTCACGAGTCACCTCCACCGTCGTTCCATGCCCCCATTGGCTGCCAGATCGCGCTGGCTGCCAGAATTGTGATTCGAGGAGGCACGCCGTGTCAATAGCGCCTCTCCGACGCACGCCGGAGCCCCGTTATGGTACCATCGCCCGAGACCCCGCCTCGACAACCGTCCGAAGGGAGCACCATGCCCATAGTCAACCACAACGAGCTGCCGGAGACACCGTGGAGGCCCAACTACCGCAAATGGGACATCACCCGTCCCGGCGACGGCGCCACCAGCACCAGCCTGAGCTACGCCATTATCGGCAAGGGGGCAGGCGCCCCCTTACACTACCACGAGGAGGACGAGGCTATAGTGGTCCTGGAAGGGACGCTGGAGGTCCGCCTCGGGGACCAGGTGCACAGGGTGGGAGCGGACCACACCCTCGTCGTCCCGCCCCGCCAGCCCCACGGCTTCACCAGCGTGGGCTCGGTGCCCGCGCGAGTACTGGGGTTCTTCCCCTCCACCGACCCATTCGACCGCACCACCTTCCTGGAAGGCCAGCCCCCCGAGGCCCACAGGACCTGAGCCCGGCGGCCCGCTTTCCCGCCGGGTGTCTTGACTCCCCTCAACCCTCGCTTCTCGGGCGGGCGTCTGTACTGACCGCCGACACTACCGGGTCTGTTCAGGCCGCCGGTTCTTGGCTAACATAGAGAGCGCTGCGGAAGTCCGGGACCCTGTACCCACGCCGCTGCGAAAGGAGGTGCCATGAGAGGCGACGAGATGGTGGCCAGGATACTGAAGGCCGAGGGCGTGGACTGGATGGCCTGCTTCCCGGCCCAGACCCTGATAGACGCGGGCACGCGGGAGGGCATCAGGCCCATCCTTGCCCGCCAGGAGAGGGCCGGCGTCAACATGGCCGACGGCTTCAGCCGCGTCAGCAACGGCAACGCCATCGGCGTGTTCACCATGCAGGAGGGCCCCGGCGCCGAGAACGCCTTCGCCGGCGTCGCCCAGGCCTACGCCGACTCGGTCCCCATACTGCTGCTGCCCGGCGGCCCCGCTACCCACAGGACCTGGGTGCACCCCAACTTCGAGTCCGTGAAGAACTACGGAGGCGTCACCAAGTGGCGGGCCAACATCAACCGGCTGGACCGGGTCCCGGAGCTGATGGGCATGGCCTTCACCCAGCTCCGGCACGGCCGCCGCGGCCCGGTGATGCTGGAGCTGCCCTCCGACGTAGCCGGCCAGGAGGTGGACGAGAGCGCCTTCCACTACACGCCGGTGCGTCCCTTCAGGTCCGGGGCCGACCCCGACGACGTGCGGGACCTGGTCACCGCCCTCCTCGGGGCGTCGTGCCCCGTCATCAACGCCGGCCAGGGGGCCCTCTACGCCGAGGCCTCCGACGAGCTGGTGGAGCTCTCCGAGCTGGTCAGCGTCCCCGTGATGACCACCCTGGCGAGGAAGAGCGCCTTTCCCGAGGACCACCGCTTTGCCCTGGGCACCGGCGCCCGGACCCGCACCCTCATGGTGGGCCACTTCCTGAAGAAAGCCGACTTCGTGCTGGGCGTGGGGACCAGCTTCACCAGGTCCAACTTCACCACCCCCATGCCCGACGGTGCGACCCTGGCCCAGTGCACCAACTGCCCCGAGGACCTGAACAAGGACTACCGCATCCACCTGGGCGCAGTGGGGGACGCCAAGGTCGTGCTGCGGCAGATCATCGACGAGGTGAAGCGTCAGATCGGGGCCCATGGCCGGGGAGACGTCAACGGGGTGGCCGCGGAGATAGCGAAGGTCAAGGAGGCCTGGATGGCCGAGTGGCGGCCCCGCCTGACCTCCGACGAGGTGCCCATAAACCCCTATCGCGTGATCCACGAGCTGGCCCTGGCCGTAGACGTGGCCAACACCATCGTCACCCACGACTCGGGTTACCCGCGGGAGCAGCTCGTCCCCTTCTGGCCCGTCGTCAAGCCCAGGGGATATATCGGCTGGGGCAAGTCCACCCAGCTTGGCTACGGCCTTGGCCTCGCCATGGGGGCCAAGATGGCGGCCCCCGATAAGCAGGTCGTGAACTTCATGGGCGACGCGGCCTTCGGCATGGCCGGCATGGACATCGAGACCGCGTCCCGGTCCCGCATCCCCATCCTGACCATCGTCCTGAACAACGGCGTGATGACCCACTACGACTCCACCATGCCCTACGCATCGGAGCAGTGGGGCAGCAACCGGCTGGGCGGAGAATACGCCAAGGTGGCCGAGGGCCTGGGGGCCTACTCCGAGCAGGTCCGCGCTCCCCATGACATCGGCCCCGCCATAGAGCGAGGGCTGTCCGCCAACCGGGAGGGCCGGCCCGCGGTGCTGGAGATGATGACCAAGGCCGAGGAGAACATATCCTTACCCTAGGAATGCCCCGAATAAGCCCGCTGGCCGTTCACCGGTGGGTGGGGATTCCTTTGCCCGCGCGGAGCGCGGGGTGGGAGGGTGGGCTCAACAACCCGGGAGGGGCCCATCCCGGCAGGCCAGGAGAGGCGAGTGACCGCGGATTTCGTGACCAACGAAGAGATCATCCAGGCGGCCCGGCGCAATCTCGACCAGGGCCCCTGGGACTACCTCGTGGGCGGGTCGGAGTCGGAGACCACCATGCGGCGCAACCGCCTGGCTTTCGACCGCCTGGCTTTCCGACCCCGGGTCCTGGTGGACGTCTCCGATACCGACCCCTCCACCACCTTCCTGGACCACCCCATGCGCATCCCGGTGATGCTCGCCCCCATCGGCTCGCTCCAGGTCTTCACTCCCGAGGGCGGGCGCGCCTCGGCCCAGGCCGCCGCCGATTTCGGGACGGTGCAGGTGGTCAGCTCCGTCACCGAGCCCTCCCTGGAGGAGATCGCCGCCAGCGCCGGCGGCCCCAAGGTGTTCCAGCTATACGTGCATGGTGACTGGGACTGGACCAAGGACATAGTCGATAGGGCCAGGCAGGCGGGCTACGCCGGCCTCTGCCTCACCGTCGACACCGCCCGTTACAGCCGCAGGGAGCGCCAGATGCTCAGCCGCTGGACTCCCCCCACCAGGCGCCGACCCTGGGACCCGGCCCACTCGGCCTCCCTCACTTGGGAGAAGATGGCCCGGATCAAGGACTACGCCGGCATCCCCTTCATCCTCAAGGGCGTGGCGACCCGCGAGGACGCCCTCCTGGCCGTGGAGCACGGCGTGGACGTGATATGGGTCTCCAACCACGGCGGACGTCAGCTTGACCACGGCCTCGGCACGATGGACATGCTGGGAGACATCGTGCAGGCCGTCGGCGGAAGGGCCCGCATCGTCCTGGACGGCGGAATCCAGCGGGGCAGCGACGTGGCCAAGGCCCTGGCCCTGGGGGCCGACGTGGTGGCCATCGGGCGCCTCCAGGCATGGGGCCTGGCGGCCGCCGGTCGGGCGGGCGTCGTAAGGGTCCTGGAAATCCTGGAGGACGAGCTGGTCATAGCCATGGCCCTGCTGGGGGTCGCGTCCGTGGACCGGCTTGCCCCGGAGTACGTATGCGTGGCGGAGGCGGTCACCGCGGCCCACGAGATGAGCGCCTGGGTGAACAAGCCCGTGGACCGGATGCTCTAGCCCCGGGCCGGCGGGTCCCTTCGCACCGCCCGCGGATGGCCGGAGAGCGGCAGCCCTGCTAGAATGGACCTCACCGCCATTGGGAAGGGGAGGCGACTATGGGCAAGGATGTCACCATCTTCGTGGGGACCATCGGGCAGGGCATATGGCGCAGCAGGGACGGAGGGGATAACTGGGACAGGTCGCGGCTTCAGGTCCGGCCCGGCCGGTTCGGCGTCAGCGGAGAGAGCGAGGTGCGGGCCTTCGCCGTCCACCCCCGGGACCACGCCATCATTTACGCGGGCACCGACACCGGCCTCTACCGCACCGGGGACGGCGGCGACAACTGGGATAAGCTGGAGTCCCCCATGAACGAGGCGCCCATCTGGGCCCTGGCCGTAGACCCGGTTGACCCGGACACCATCTTCGCCGGGACCCGGCCGTCGGCCCTCTTTCGCACCAGGGACGCCGGCCGGAGCTGGGACAAGCTCGACGTGGAGCTGGTCGACGAGTGCCCCAATGTCGTGGTGCCCAGGGTCACCGCCCTCCTGGTCGACCCCCAGGACCACGACAGCGTCTGGGCGGGGATCGAGGTGGACGGGGTCAGGCACAGCGCCGACGGGGGCGACACGTGGGAGACGGTGGAGGCCGGAATCACCGACCCCGACATCCACCACATGGCCGTCATCCCGGGCCCTCCCAAGACCCTCCTGACCATCACCCCGGGGGAGGTGTTCTCCAGCACGGACGACGGCCTCACCTGGGAGGCCGTAGGCGCCGCTCCCCAGGTCAGCCTGCCCTACTGCCGCGTCGTGGCGGTCAAGGAGGACGATCCCAACGTCGTGTACATGGGCAGCGGGGAGGGCGCCTACGGCGGCGCCGGGGCCCTTCACCGCTCCACCGACATGGGCCGCACCTGGGAGGCCATACCCCTCACGGTGAAGCCCAACGGCACCGTCCACAACTTCGCCACCCACCCCTCCGACCCCGCCTTCCTGGCGGCCAGCAGCATCAACGGCCAGGTGTTCGTCAGCTCCGACGCCGGGGGCTCGTGGTCCGAGGTGTCCAGGGAGTGGGGCATCGTCCACGCCCTGGCCTGGGTCCCCAACTAGGCCCCGTTCACACGTGCCGTCACCACCGCGCGGCCGGACGACGATTCCCGGGAGCCGCGCCTGGACCAACGCCGGACGGCGGCCCCTGCGGCGACCCGCTGGCGACTAAAGGAGGGAGCCATGCTGTATAACGCCGAGAGCGGCGACTTTCAGATAGTGGTCACCGGCGACTCGATCATCACCCGGAGCATGTCGGCCTTCCAGGAGCCCAGGTTCCTGAAGGTCGTGGACCTGCTCCACGGGGGCGACGTCACCGTCACCAACGCCGAAATGCTGTTCCACAACTACGAGGACCCGCCCACGGCCAGGCCCGGCGGCACCTACATGCGCGCCGACCCCAGGCTCATCAAGGATCTCAGGTACCTGGGCGTCGACATGGTGGCCTGCGCCAACAACCACGCCTACGACTTCGGCGAGAACGGGATCCTCACCAACATCCGGTACCTGGACCAGTACGAGATGCCCCACGCCGGCACGGGACGGAACCTGTCCGAGGCCCGCTCCCCCGCCTACCTGGACACAGCCAGGGGGCGGGTGGCGCTGATCTCCGTCACCTCCTCGGGGCCCCAGGGGATGCGGGCGGGGGAGCAGTGGCGGGACGGCGCGGGCCGTCCGGGGGCCAACCTGCTCCGGTACACCACCCGGTACACCGTCGACCGTCCCGTCTTCGACGCCCTGCGCCGGATGAGCCAGGGGCTGGGCCTGGAGGAGCTGAAGGCCCATCGCGGGTCCAACCCGTGGCAGGGGCAGTTCGACCAGGACACCAACACCCAGTTCTTCCTGCCCAACCTGAACAACGAGTACCAGTACCCGGAGCCCAACGGCTGCACCTTCGTCGTGGGTGAGACCTTCGAGACCCGTCACGTGGCCGACCAGGAGGACCTGGAAGGCAACCTCCAGCGGGTGCGCGACGCCCGTCGCCAGGCCGACTGGGTCATCGTGAGCGTCCACACCCACGAGAACGGCAAGACGGGCGACGACCCGTCGGACCTCATCGTCGACTTCGCCCACGCCTGCGTCGACGCCGGCGCCGACGTGGTCTCCGGCCACGGGCCCCACGTGGACCGGGGCATAGAGGTCTACAAGGGCAAGCCCATATTCTACAGCCTGGCCCACCTGACCCTGCAGAACGACACCGTGGCCTGGATGCCGTGGGAGAACATGCAGCGAGTGTCCCTGGGCTGGGAGGCGACCCCCGCGGACTTCTTCGACGCCCGGTCGGGCAGGGAGCACCTGGACGAGTGGAGGGACTTCGCCGTACAGCCCTTCCGCTGGCGCAACGCCGTGGCCACGGTCACCTTCGAGGCCAGGCAGCTCCGGGAGATAAGGCTCTACCCCATCGACCTGGGCTTCAAGCGTCCCCGCTCCCAGAGGGGCCGGCCCGTCTTGGCGCAGGGCGAGGTGGCCCACGAGGTGCTGGACCTCTTCAGGAGGCTCTCGCTGCCCTTCGGCACCGACCTGGACGTCCGGGACGAGGTGGGGGTCATCCAGGTCCGCTAGACGGCCGCTATCCGCTCGCTATCCGGAAGACCGCAACGCGGGCGGCAGAAGCCTCTCCCAGTCGGGCGTCAGCCCCCGGGACGTGGGCGGCAGAAGCAGGACCGAGACCAGTCCCGCGAGGCTCAGCACGGCGGACAGGGCCACCGCGCTGGCGAAGTCGCCCGTCAAGTCCCACAGGAACCCCCCTGCCAGCGGCCCCAGGGCCATGCCGACGCCGTTCCCCAGCATCTGCCAGCCGTACACCGTCCCTATGGGGGCGCCGCCGAAGTACTGGCGGTTGATGATGGGGAACGCGGGCACCTCGCCCCCCAAACCTATCCCGAAGAGCCCCGCGAAGACGTAGAACGCCCACGGGTCCTGGTAGAAGAGCAGGAGCAGCGGCGGGAACGCCTGCAGCACGAAGCAGACCGTCAGCACGCTCTTGGTGCCGAAGCGGTCCGCCACTATCGGCACCAGGAACCGGGCGATCATGCTGAAGACCGTCAGGGTTATGTAAGCTCCCACCGCCATCTCCCGGGGCAGGCCCGCGTCCACGGCCATGGCGATCATGAACACGATGAAGATGTTGTGGCCCATGCATCCCCAGAAGTGGATCCCTATCAGGTTCCAGAAGGCGCCGGTGCGCCGGGCCTGCCCGAAGAACACGCGTGTCCTTATCTTGGCGGTGTCGTCCGTCTGCAGCCTCTTCACGGGCTCCGTTTCCGGCGCGCCAAAGGGCCTCAGGCCTATCTCGGCCGGCTCGTTGTAGAAGGGCCGTATCAGCAGCAGCAAGACCGCCCCGCCTACTATGCCGGGCAGCCAGAACGTCTGCTTCAGGCCAAACTCGCTGATGAGGAAGGCCATCAGGGGGATTAGCAGAGCCGTCCCCATCACCTGGAACCCCTGCAGGCCGCCCATGGCCAGCCCCAGGTGCGTCCTGAACCAGACCGTGACGCCCGACACCAGGGGCACCTGGAAGATGGCCATCGACGCGCCCAGCAGGAGGCCGAAGGAGAGGTAGAACTGCCAGAGGTGGGTCATGACGCCGGTGAGCAGCATGCCCGCTACGAACAGGAGGGACCCCACGACCATCGTGCGCCGGACCCCGGACCTGTCGCCGACCCAGCCCATGACGGGACCCAGCAGCCCGGACACCAGCCACTGCAGGGTGAAGGCAAAGGCGATGGCGCCGTAGCTCCAGCCGAACCCGCCAGGCGCCTGGAGATGCGGTATGAGGGGAGTGGCGGCGAAGCGGATGGAGGAGCTGATCGTCCACATCACCCCGGCCAGCATCACCATGACCCACGAGTAGTGTATCCGCCACGGCCCAACGGAAAGCCGGGCTGGATTGACGTCGATCACGGCCCGGACGCCCCGCGAGCCGCTACCACACCCCTACCGTCCGCCCGGAAGAGCCCTGCTCGATCGGGCTCGTAGATGGGGCGTGCCCGTCGATGGGCAACCGCTATCCCTGGACCGGGACGGCCCGCGGCGCCGCCTCCTGGATAGCCGCGCTGGTCTCCCCCTGCCGGAGGGCAGACAGTATCGCCTGGGCAAGCTGCCGCGCCGACTCGGGGTCCAGCTCCACCGCTATCCTGGCGCCCAGGCCCTGCTCGGGATTGACGAAGTCGATGCTCAGGGCATGGTCCAGGGGCATCCGGTATGGATGGTCGTAGGACACGTTCGCCTGGCGCAGGGGGAACCACCCGTCGGCCCCCCTTCCGCAGCCCTGGATCTCCGTTTTCTCAACGATCATCGTACACATGAAGCGCCTCTCCAATCGGCCTGTTCCGATGCTGCCCCATCGCCGCCCGGCAACGGGCTATGACAGGTGCTTCCGCAGGAAGGCGAACAGCTTTTCCCAACCGTCCACCGCCTGCTCCTGCCTGTACATGGCCCTGTCGTAGTAGAAGAACCCGTGGCCGGCGTTGGGGTACATGTGGAACTCATAGGTCTTGTTGTGCTTCTTCAGCTCCTCCTCGTGCTGCTCTACCTGGTCGGGCGGAGGGCTGGTGTCGTCCTGCCCGAAGAGCCCCAATAGCGGGCAGGACAGGTCCTTGGTGTACTCGATGGGGGCGACGGGCTGCTTGGGCGTCAGCTCGTCCTTGGACATGACCACCCTGCCGCCCCAGCAGTCCACCGCCGCGTCGAAGCCCTCCACCCGGCACGCCGCCAGGTACGTCTGCCTGCCCCCGGAGCACGTGCCGAACACGCCCACCTTGCCGCTGCTGTAGGGCAGCGAGCGCAGGAACCTCATGGAGCCCTCCAGGTCTCCCAATACCTGGTCGTCGGCAACGCCCCCGTCGGCCCGGACCTTGGCGGTCACGTCCTCCGGCGTTCCATGCCCCGCCCGGTAGTAGAGGTTGGGAGAGATGGCGACGTAGCCGTGATGGGCGAACTTGCGAGTGAACTCCCGGTACAGCTCGTCCCAGCCCGGCGCGTGGTGGGTCAGCACGACCCCGGGGAAGGGGCCGGTGCCCAGGGGGCGGGCCAGGTAGGCGTTGATCACGTCGCCGTTATGGCCCTGGACGCCGACGGTCTCGGCAAGCATACCCTCGTACATGTCCGTCGTGTACACTTCGCACCTCGTTGCCTTTCCGGCCAGGCCCTGCCGCCCGGCGTCACGTGGCCCCACTGTACCCGGCAGGCAGGGGCCTGTCAACGAGCGTCTTCTGGGTTCCTGCTCGGGGGTTTCCTGATGCACCCGTTTCAGATACAATTCCAGTATGGTGGCCGGCGTAGCTCAGTGGTAGAGCAGCGGTTTCGTAAACCGCAGGTCAAGGGTTCGAATCCCCTCGCCGGCTCCAGCTCGAGGCATAATCCGGGGCCCCGGGAGCTGGGAGTCGGTTCACGTGGACGCAGAAAAGCCCGTGGGTGTCGAAACGGATAGCCTTAGCCCGACAGCCGGCGTACCGGCAACGGACCGGCCCCTCGGCCGGGAAGCCGCGGACGGCGTCCTTCGGAGTGACCCGAGGCAAGCCCTGCGGGCGGAGCGGTGGCTGGCCGAAGAGAACCGGGTGATCGCGGAGATCGGCCGGATCGTCGCCTCCGACCTGCACATAGAGCAAGTCTACCAGCGTTTCGCCGAAGAGGTGGGACGGCTGATCCCCTTCGACAGGCTGGCCATCGGGCTCACCAACGCCCTGATAGACATCCCGGAAAACGCCAATAAGGTGGCCTATTCGGCGGGGCTCATGGCCCACAGGCAGCCGGGCGACCTGGTCCCTTTGGAGGGCTCGGTGGTCTCCGCCGCCATCCACTTCCGGTCGACCCAGCTCTTCTCCACCGAGTGCGAGGATGAGGTGGCCCGCCTCTTCCCGGGCAACCTGCCCGCGTTCAGGGCCGGCATAAGGACCCTGCTGGTGGTGCCCCTCATCCACAACGACCAGGTCATCGGCAGCCTCAACTTCACCTCCACCAGCGTCGACGCCTACGTGGCGGAGCACGTCCGCATGGCGAAGAACGTGGCCGCCCACATCACCGGGGCCATCGCCAACGCCCTGCTCTACGCCAGGCTGGAGGAGAGGGACCGGGAGCTCGAGGCGTTGGCGGAGATCGGGCGCATCCTCGGCTCCAACCTGGACATCGACGAGGTGTACGAGGGGTTCGCCCAGGAGGTCCGCAAGCTGGTCTCCTGCGACAGGCTGGCCATTACCCTCACCGGCGAGCTTGCGGACGTGGAAGAGGGCTACTACCGCAGGGTCTACGCCACCGGCCTCCAGGAGTCCCGACCCCAGGGTGAGGTCGTCCCCCTGGCAGGGTCCGTGATAGAGGCCGCCACACGATCTGGCGCGCCTGCCCTCTTCACGGCGGAGACCGAGGAGGAGGTCGCCCGACGGTTCCCAGGCAACGTGAACCTCTTCCGATCGGGCATCCGCACCTTCCTCAACGCCCCCCTGACCTTCGACGGGCGCGTGATAGGCACCCTGAACTTCTCGTCCACCACTCCAGGGGCCTACTCGGCCAGGGAGGTGGACCTGGCCCAGCGGCTCACCGTCCAGATATCGGGAGTCGTCGCCAACGCCCAGCTCCATCGACAGGTGGTGGAAACATCCGAAGCCCTGGAACGGAACGCCAGGGAGCTGGAGCGGTCCAATTCGGACCTGGCCGAGTTCGCCTACGTGGCCTCCCACGACCTGCAGACTCCCCTGCGCTCCATCGTGGGGTTCTCCGGGTTCCTGACCAAAGAGTACGGGGACAAGCTGGACGAGGAGGGGCACGACTACATCCGGAGGCTGTCCAACGCCGCCGGCAGGATGAAGACCCTGATCGACGACCTGCTGGCCTACTCCCGTGTTGGAAGGGATGTGACAGAGGAGGAGACTGACTCCCAGGCCGTGTTCGACGACGAGATGGAGACCCTCCAGCTCACCATCGAGGAAGCCGGCGGCGTCGTGACCCACGATCCCCTGCCCAGGCTGAGAATGGACTCGTCCCTGTTCCGGCAGGTCATCCGGAACCTGACGGGGAACGCCATCAAGTACCGGGGCGACGAGTCGCCCAGGGTCCACGTATCGGCCCAAAGGGAGCCCGCAGAGTGGGTCTTCTCCGTCCGGGACAACGGCATCGGCATCGACCCCCAGTACTCGGAACGCATATTCGGCGTGTTCCAGAGGCTCCACTCCAGGGACGAGTACTCGGGGACGGGCATCGGGCTGGCCATCTGCAAGAAGGCCGCCCAACGGCTGGGGGGGCGCATCTGGGTCGAGTCCCATGTCGGCCGGGGCTCGGTCTTCTACTTCACGGTCCCCCAGGACGAGGACCATCTCCAAGGGGCGGCGGCGCCCGAAGATAGAGAGAGGCAGATAGCGTAGGCATGTCCACGGGCGGCATACCCATCGAGATACTGCTGGTGGAGGACGACCCCGACGACGTGCTCCTGACCAGAAAGGCCCTGGACGAAGGCAGGATGCTCAACAACCTGCACGTGGTCCGGGACGGCGTCGAGGCCATGGAATTCCTGTACCAGAGGGGGCAGTACTCCGACGCCCCTCGTCCCGGTATCGTCCTGCTGGACCTCAACATGCCCAGGAAGGACGGCAGGGAGGTGCTAGCCGAGGTCAAGTCCGACGAGCATCTCAAGTCCATACCCATCATCGTGCTGACCACATCCGAGGCCGAGCAGGACATACTGAAGAGCTACAACCTCCATGCCAATGCCTACGTGCCCAAGCCCGTGGACCCCGACGAGTTCGTCAGGGTGATACGGAGCTTCGACACCTTCTGGCTGAGCGTCGTCAAGCTGCCCTGCCCCGGGGAGGCCGGCTGAAATGGTGGTCAAGGTCCTGCTGATAGAGGACAACCCCGACGACGCCCTGTTCATGCGGCGGGCGTTGCGGGACGCCGTGGTCGGCTCGTTCCGGGTGGCCCACGCCGACCGGCTGTCCTCGGGGTTCGAGCTTCTGGAAGCCGAAGACTTCGATGTGCTGCTTCTGGACCTGTCCCTGCCGGACAGCTCGGCGGCGGACACCTTCCACCGGGTCCACGAACGGGTGCCCAACGTGCCCATACTGGTGCTCACGGGCCTGGACGACGAGACCGTGGGCGCCGAGCTGGTGCGCCAAGGCGGGCAGGACTATCTGGTGAAGGGCCAGGTGGACGAACACCTTCTTGGCCGTTCGATCAACTACGCCATCGAGCGGCACCGCATACAGCAGCAGATATCGAACCTGGCCGCGGAAAACATGGTGATGGCTCGCATAGGGCAGCTCATCAGCTCGACCCTCGATATTCAGGATGTCTACGAGAGCTTCTCCGTGGAGGCGGCGAAGGTTATCGCCTTTGACCGGATAATCATCGTGGTCGTAGACCAGGAAGAGGGCGTGGCGCCCATCGAGTACAAGTCGGGGGGCGCCGACGTGCCGGGTCGGGAGACGGGCGACGTGCTGACCTTCCCCGGGTCCCTGGCCGAGGCCGCTACCAGGCGCCGGCAGGCCCTGATTGTCCAGGGCATCGAGCCTGAGGAGCTGATGGCCCGCTTTCCCGGCCTCTCCCCCAGCGTCAGGGCCGGGTTTCGCTCCTTCCTCTCCGTCCCACTCATGGCCAAGGGCGAGGTGGTGGCGGTGATGAACCTGGCGTCCATGTCCGACGGCGCCTACTCCGACAGGGACCTGAGGCTGGGCACCAGGATAGGGGAGCAGATCGCTGGGGCCATCGCGAACACCCAGCTCTACGCCCAGCAAGTAAGGGCCGAAGAGGAGCTGGCCCGCTCCAACGTGGAGCTGGAGCAGTTCGCCTCCGCCGCCTCCCACGACCTTCAGGAGCCCCTGAGGATGATCACGAGCTACATACAGATCCTGACCGAGGACTACGGGGACCGGCTGGACGGGGACGCAGACCGGTACGTCGGCTACATCGTAGACGGCGCCACCCGCATGAAGGCCCTCATAGACGATCTCCTGGCCTACTCGCGGATCGGAAACGAGCCTGTCCCACTGGAGCCGGTGGACTGCAATGCGGTGCTGGAGCTGGTGCTCGGAGACCTGGCGGGAGCCATCGAGGACGTCAGCGCCAGGGTGACCCACGACCCCCTCCCCCAGGTGATGGGAGACGGCACCCAGCTGGCCCAGGTCTTTCAGAACCTGATCAGCAACGGGATCAAGTTTCGGGGAGAGGCCCTGCCCCACGTCCACGTGTCCACCACGCGGATGGAAGGCGATTGGGTCTTCTCGGTCCGGGACAACGGCATCGGCATCGATCCGAGCCACTACGAGCGCATATTCCAGATGTTCCAACGCCTTCACCACAGGTCCGAATACCCCGGGACGGGCATCGGCCTTGCCCTGTGCAGCAAGGTGGTGCAGCGTCACGGGGGCAGGATCTGGGTGGAGTCGGAGCCCGGCGCCGGATCGGCTTTCCGATTCACGATTCCGGTGCCATGACGGAAACGGCTTTGGAGGCCGGGGAGGGGGCGAATATGAGATGAGAGGCGACCGGACGCCGGACCAAGTCCGCTATCGACCCCGGATGTAGCCGACCGAGCCAACGGAGCCAATGGGACACAGCATCGTGGAGGGAGGTTTCAAAATGACGTTAGGAACGCCCGAGAGGCCAATCGAGGTCCTCATAGTGGAGGACAACCCGGCGGACGTCGAGCTGACCCAGCGAGCCCTTGGGAACGCTCCCTATGACCACAACGTGACGGTTGCCGAGGACGGAGAGGTGGCGATCGCGATGCTGCGAAACGAGGGCGAGCACGCCAACGTGCCCCGCCCCGACGCCATCTTCCTGGACCTCAAGATGCCCAACAAGGACGGCTGGGGAGTGCTCAAGGACATCAACGAAGACCCCAACCTGAAGGGGATCCCCGTCATGTTGCTGACGACCCTTCAGGCGGAGTCAACCCAGCTCGCCGAGTCGGGCATCCATCCCAGCCGCTACTGCCGCAAGCCTCCAGACCGGATTCGCATCAAGGCCTTCCTGGAGAGCGTCATACGCACCAGCTAAGTCCCCCGTGCGAGTTGTGCCGGAGCCGGGCTTCCTTACGGAAGGGGCAATTCCGGCGAGGTAAGTACGGTTCCGGCCAGGAAGAGGGTCCTCGAACGTCCGCAGCTTCCGGGAGTAGTCAGCCGGGGGTAATCAGCCGGGGGTAATCAGCCGGGGGTAATCAGGAGGAAGAAATGCCTGTAGTAACCGTGGAAGGCCCAATAGGGGCTGGGGCGCCCGAGGTCGGCGTCATCGTGTCCAAGCTGCTGGACGCCGACTACGTGGACCGCGCCATACTCGCCGACGCCGCCAGGACCATGGGCACCACCGTGCAGGTCCTGGAGATCAAGCACGGTCGGATCCCCCTGAGGGCCCGTATTGCCCAGTTCTTGCAGACCATGCTGGAGCGCTCCGCAATGTCCAGCGGCGCCGGGGAGCCCTACGCCTTCTACAACGTGGACTACGTTCTCGGCGAGGACTACACCGATCTGGCCCAGGAGCCCTTGACCGCGGCCCAACGGCTGAACGACGAGCATTTCATCGAGGCGACCGGCTCGGTCATAAGGGACCTGGCAGCCGGAGGCAACGTGGTCATCATCGGGCGAGGTTCCACCATGTTCCTCAAGGACTTCCCCGGAGTGCTCCACGTCGGCCTGGTCGCCCCGTTGGAAGTGCGGATAAGGAACATCCAGGAGAGGGAGCACCTCAGCCTTGAGGAGGCCGAGGAGCATGCCGACAACATGGAGAGGGCCAGGGTCGCCTATTTCAGAAAGTTCTTCAAAGTGGACCCCAACGATCCGACCCTCTACAACATCGTGCTGAACATGGCCCACGTCGGGGCCGACACCTTAGCGGAGATCATTGCTCACTCGGCTACCGACCTGGCCCGCGCGGACGTCGTCTCGCAGACCTAAGGAATGGTCTGAACAAGTACGCTGACCGTCCACCGGTGGGTGGACATTCCTTGCTCCCGCGCAGCGCGGGATGGGAGGGTGGGCTCGATAACCCAGGAGGCGCCTGGGTTGTCCAGAGCATCCCTGGGGAACGGCAACGAGCCGGCGGCACTCACCCGGCCGGCGGTAGATTGGGCGGAGGAACTGTTGTATGACATTGGGAACGGCAGAGCGACCTGTCAAGGTCCTGATAGTGGAGGACAATCCGGGTGACGCCGAGCTGACTCAGAGGACGATGGGCCAGTCGGAGTACCACTACGACGTGAGCGTCCTCGAAGACGGGGAAGCGGCGATGGACTACCTGCGCGGGGCGGGTCCCGAGGCCGCCGCGGCTCTGCCCGACCTGGTGATCCTGGACCTTGGCCTGCCCAAGAAGGACGGACGGGAGGTCCTGGCGGAGATGGGGGCGGACCCCGCGCTGAAGGACATTCCCGTCATCATACTAACCGTAACCCGGGCCGAGCGTCCCCTCATCCGGGAGCTGGGCATTCATCCCAGCCGCTACTGCAGCAAGCCCCTGGAGCTGGTCCGCTTTAGGGGAATCATGAGGGATATCGTCGGCAGCTAGGGGCTGCCCCGAGGCCCGGACGAAGGCTACCTCTTCTGGTATACCTGGACCCGGTGGCGGTTGCTCTCTACGACGTAAAGGCGTTGCTGAGCGTCGACCTTCACCGACACCGGCCCCCAGAAGTACGGCTCCGTCTGCGATGACACGTGATACGGCGCCCTGAGGTGCTCGGGAAGGTCGGGCACCAGCTCCGCCCTGTCCCGTTCCGCCTTCTCCTCGGGGTTCACCGCGTAGTACTCATCTGCCCACTTGGACAGCGTCGCCTGGCCCCTGAGCCCTAGCTGGAAGGAGCCGTCGGGACCCAGCACCTGCACCTGCTCGTTGCCCCAATCGGCGACGTAGATATACCCCTGGGCGTCGACGGCCACACTGGAGGGCCGGTTGAACCGCCCGCCTCCGTCCCCCGGGCCGCCGTAGGACGCCACAAACTCTCCCCCCGGGGTGAACTTCTGGACCCGGTCGTTCCGCCAGTCGGCCACGTACACGTAGCCCTCGGAACCGATTCCTATGCCCCAGGGAAGGCTGAGCTCCCCCTCGCCGGCGCCATTCTTCCCCCACCCCAGGATGTACTCACCATCCGGTGAGAACTTCTGCACCCGGCCATTGTTCTGGTCGACTACGTAGAGGTTGTCGTCGGCATCCACCGCGATGCCGGCGGGCCCGTCCATCTGGCCTGCCCCCGAGCCGTGGACGCCCCACTTGGCCAGGAAGGCCCCTGAGCCATCGAAGACCGTCACCCGATGGAGGTGCTCGTCGGTGACGTAGGCGCGCTCCCGGCTGTCCAGCGCCATGCCCACGGGCCAGACGAACTGGCCGTCCCCGGAGCCGCCTCCGCCCCCGAACTCACCCAGGTACTCCTCGTCCAGGTTGCATATGCCTACCCTGATAGCCGGCGCCCGGTCGGGGTCGCACCGGTTGAGGACGAAGATGCGGCCATCGGCGCCGATGGCCGCATCGTAAGGGTTGCAGAAGCCCCTTCCAGTGAACGCCGCGGTGACGATGCCGATGGTCTTGACGTAGTCCAGCGTGAATGCGGGAGCCTGTGTAGTCACGATCGGTTCTCCTGAGCGAGGGGCATCAGGCGAGCTGGTACTCCTTGGTGGAGGCGATCAGCCTCAGCATATTTCCCACGCGCCGCTCCGAGTCGTCCCCCTCTTGGTGTTCCCTCAGGTCCAGCTCTCCATCGTGCTCCGCCAGGGCAACCAGCGACGATGCCGTGCCCTCGGACACGGAGATGGGACCCATCAGTTCCAGACACCTGTCCACCAGCTTCTCCGGGCTCAGGACGCCGTCCCCGTCGCCGGCCAGCCTGTCGATGATGGAGCGCACCCCCGGGTTCCTGACGTCCGACAGCTCCCTGGCGGCGAAATTGACCCGCTCCACCAAGGACCCACTGTCGATCCACTCCATACCCTCGTGCCAGCCCTCGACCGTCGGCGGCTGGAGGAGGCCCTGGCCCATGTAGAGCGCCTGGTCGGCGAGCTTCTGTGCGCCGAACGTAGGCTTCTGGTAGCTCCCCGCCATGCGGATGGCGCCAACGAGGAGCTCGACTGGGCCCTTCACCCGGGAGTAGCGAGCCCGGTCGGACTTGAAGTAGTCGGAGTTGAACAGGGTCCGGAGCACCGGCCTAATCTCGTAGCCGGAGTCGAAGTAGGAGGCCTTCATCTGGTCGATGGTCTCCCGCCCCTGGTCGTCGACCTCGTCTGAGGCGAAGTACTGGAACAGACGCCGGCATACGAACTCGGCGGTGGCCTCCTGCCGGACGATTATGTCAATTATGTCCTCGCCGTTGAAGTTGCCCGTCTCTCCCAGGAAGGTCTTCTCGCCGTGGTCGTGGTCATGGTCCCTGTACTCGAAGTGCCATGCTATGCGGCCGTAGGGCCAGATGGAGTCCTTGGAGGCGCGCATGGCCATGAACTCGGCGTTCTTCAGCGTCCACCCGGTGAAGGCCCGGCTGCACTCCTTGATGTCCTCCTCGGTGTAGTTGCCTATGCCCATGGAGAACAGCTCAAGGAGCTCCCGGCCGTAGTTCTCGTTGATGGCGTCCTTGTGGTTGTCCTGATTGTCCAGCCAGATGATCATGGCCGGGTCCTTGGACAGCTCCACCAGCAGGTCGGGGAACCTGCCCAGGCCGCAGCGCCGGAACATGTCCACCTGGTTCAGGAGAGTCCGGGCCTGGTTCAGCTTGGTGTAGCCGGTGGCGAACAGCCCGTGCCAGAACAGGGCCATCTTCTCCTCGAGGGGACACCGGGTGGTGACCATGCGGTATATCCAGGTCGCGCCCGTGGAGGCCAGCATTCGGGCCTCGGACTGGTCCACGTGGTAGCGGCGTATCAGGTCGTCGGGCATGCTCCCGCGGTCTCCCGGGTTGAGAAGCTCCTCCACGGTCGCTTCGTAGCCCTGGGCCAGGTTCCTCTCCAGCTCTTCCCGGGTCGCCCCGAAGCCCGCCCGCCTCGCAAGGTGCGCCATCAGCTCCAAGTCTCTGTCACCCATGCCTGGCCTCCTGCTATGTATGGGACTCGGATGTCTATCTGTCTAGAAAGTCGAGCTGCTCGAAGCCGCCGTTGACGATGGGCGCCGCTTCGACGCCCAGCCACCGCTCCAGGACCGTCGAGTACGTGCTGCGGAAGTCGTTGTTGGGCTTCATGTCGCCCTCGATCTGGTCACCCGGCTTCAGGGACGGGAACTCGCCGTACAGGCCTCCCTTGACCGCGCCGCCGATCACCAGGGCCACGCCCCCGGCGCCGTGGTCACATCCCGTGCCGTTGTCCGAGATGCGGCGTCCGAACTCGGTGAAGATCATCATGACGGCCTGGTCCTCTCGCCCATGCTCCTTCACGTCGTCCCAGAAGTCCCCCACCGCGCCGTCCACCTCGTTCCATAGCCGGCCGTGGTCGGCCAGCAGGCCCGAGTGGGTGTCGAAGTTGCCGTGCTGCGTGTAGTAGACCCGTGTCCCCACGTCGGCGCACAGGACTCGGGAGATGTCCCTCAGACGCTGGGCTATGGGGCTGGACCCGTACTCCACCGTCGACTGGTACCCCTCGGAGGCCGTCCTCAGGACCTCGGCGCCTCTCAGGGCGCCCCCTCCCGTCTGGGCCAGAAACTCCAAGACGAGACCCCTGTCGCCCTCGGGGCCATACATCCTGGAGAAGGCGTCCAGCGCGTACTTCTGCCACGGATCGCCTTCCAGGTCCGGGTACAGGCCGTAGGTTGCCAGGTCGCCGACGGAGGTGACGGCCACGTCGCGGCAGGCCAGGGCCCTGGGAAGGCCGCGGCCGAAGTTGATGGCGGTGAGTACGTTGTCGCCCTGGGGGTCCAGGTCCCGCACGGTGCGCCCCAGCCAGCCCTCGGTGCCGATGGCGTCGGGCTCGGCCGTGTGCCAGATGTCCATGGAGCGGAAGTGGGAACGGTTGGGGTTGTTGTATCCGATGCCCTGGATGACCGCCACATTGCCCTCATCCCACAGCCTCTTGACGGAGCGCATCGCCGGGTTGAAGCCCACGTTGCCGTCTACGGCAAGGACCTCTTCCTGGGGGATGGAGATGTTGGGCCGGAAATCGTAGTAGAGGCCGTCTCCGTGGGGAATGACGGTGTTCAACGCGTCGTTGCCCCCGGTGAGCTGCACCACTACGAAAGCGTTCTCCCGTGCCTTCGAACCCATGAAACCCTCCTCAGCGGCGTCGTCCGGCGTCCGGACCCCACGCGACGCCCGGAAGCCGCAGCGTCCCCGCAGACCGGGGCGATACTACCAGCGAGTTTAGCATGGCCCCGAACAGAGGGTCAACGACGGCAGACTAACGCGGCAAGTCTCTCCACGGGCTACTCGCCCGTGCCCAGGAACTGCTCCAGGGGTTGGGCCGGCGACTTGATCTCCAGCACGATGGAGTCCTCCAGCCCCTCGATACCGTGGACCACGCCCTCGGGGTGCCGGCAGACGTCCCCGGCTTCGAGCACGTGGGTCTCGTCTTCTATTACGACCTGCACCTTGCCCTGCACCACGTAGCAAAGGGACTCGTGCTCGTGGGTATGGGGGGGCGAGCCCGCCCCGGGCGGGAGGTGCATCTTGATCATCACCATGTTCTCTCCGCCGTACATCGGCTTGACCTTGATGTCGCCCTTGGTGGCCAGCCCCTGGACGCTCTTTATCCGCCGGTAGTCAACTTCCCCGTCTCTAACCACGTACATCGTCAGCTCCTTCCAATCGATGCGGCCGCCCAGTCTACCGCCCCATAACTGCCGCGAAGAACCGGTCCTGGTATTGCTCGAACAGGCCCCAGCGGTCCAGCTCCGTCTTGAGGACGGCCGGGTCGAGCCCCTGGGCCACCTGCTGGAACATCTCCTCGATCCTCTTCACCGCTCCACGAGGCAGGTCCGTGCCTGGGTCGGGCTCCAGCAGGCCCATGGACTTCATCTCTCCCAGGTTGGACGAAAGCGAGGCCGCGGTATACTCGTAGATGAACTTCAGCAGGGACACGTCCCACAGCTCGTCCACTCCCTGGATCACCGAGGCCAGGTCCACGCTGCGGCTGTCCAGGTCTCCGGCAATCCGCTGGGCCACGGCCGACACCTCGTCGCCCACGATCTCCATCCCCTCCGGCTCGTTCCGGTACTGGTACAGCAGACCTGGGCTGTTGGGGCCCAGCCTCCGCACCAGGTCCTCCATGTACATCCGAGCGTCGTCGCCGAACCCCTCCAGGTTCAGCATGTACGTGGGCGTGATCATCGCAGGACGCTCGGCCACCACGGTGCCCTCCCGGACCACCGTCTCATCCGTACCGGGCACCAGCTCCTGGTAGAGGGGCTTGGTCACCACGTAGTAGTGGAGCCGGGTGACCCCAAACGTGGCCAGGTACTGCCTGGGCAGCCTGACCACCCGCGTGAGCCGCACGGCTTCCCTCAGCCGGCCTTCAGGGTCTTGCAACTGTCATTTCCGCCAACGTGAAATAGGTGCAACTTGATACATACTAGCCAGTAACCGCATTCCAGTCAACTTGCGCCTGGGAACGCCTGCACGATACAATCCGCAACATGCGCGGGGCGCCCGTGGTGTTCGGGGCCGCCGACGTGTTGGTCACATCGGCGCCGCTTCGTGGGCCACGATGGCGGCCCCTCGATAATGGACTAGGAGGGTACCATGCCTGACCCCGGCATTCGTTACGGATTGAGACTCCCGCCCATGGGAGTCCGGGAGAACCTGGAGCTGGCCAGGCACGCCGACCGGCTGGGGGTGGACTCATCCTGGGTCATAGAGACGAGGCTCACGGCCGACGCGGTGACCCCGCTGGGCGCCTATTCCGCCGTAACCGAGCGGATGAAGATGGGCACGGCGGTGATTCCCCTCTGGACCAGGAACCCCGCCCTCATAGCCCAGACCTTTGCCACCCTGGACGCCAACGCCCCCGGACGCATCATCCTGGGCCTCGGGGCCTGGTGGGAGCCTCTTGCCACGAACGTGGGAGTGAAGCGCGAGAGGGCGATACTGGCCATGCGCGAGGTGGTGGAGTCCGTCAGGCTGCTGCTGAAGAGGGACGCCCCCGTGACTTACCTGGGCGAGTACGTCCACCTGGAGGACGTGTTCCTGGACCACGACGGCGCTGGCGGCCACGACGTCAAGATATTCGTGGCCGCCGTGGGCCCGCAGATGCTCCGCCTGGCGGGGCGCATCGCCGACGGGGTGATCCTGAACAGCAACCACACCGTCGGCGCCACGAGAAGGGCCGTGGAGGAGATACGGAAAGGAGCCAAGGCCGCGGGCAGGTCCATGGACTCCATCGAGAGGGTGAAGCCGCTGCCCCTGCGGGTCAGCCGGGACAGGCAGGCCGCACTGGACTTCGACAAGCCGCGCATCGCCCAGTACATCGCCCAGCAGCCCCACGTGGAGGGCCCCACCGAGGTCGACCCCGAGCTGGCCTCCAGGCTCAAGCAGGTCATCCCGTTCCCCGCCACCCGGGCCCAGGTCATGGAGGGGGCCAGGCTCATATCCAACGAGCTGGTGGAGAGCCTAGGCTGCTACGGAGACGTGGAGGAGGTGGTGTCCAGGGCCGGTGAGTTCCGGGATGCCGGAGTGACGCTGCCCATCACCGAAGCCGACCGCGCGCTGGTGGACGCCCTTGCCGGCATCTCATAGCGACGGCCTAGCCTGACAGGAGGCGACACACCCATGACGATGACTCTGGGCACCGGGGACCTGCTGTACCAACCCGTCGAGGACTGGGAGAAGCTGCCCGAGGGATGGTCCTTCATCGAGGTCCCCGGGGTGGCCGTGGACTCCCGCGACCAGGTGTACCTGTTCAACCGCGGCGAGCACCCCGTAATCGTCTGCGACCGGGACGGGAACGTGCTACGGACCTGGGGCCAGGGCATGTTCTCCGACCGTACCCACGGCATCCGCATAGGTCCCGATGACTCCGTCTACTGCGTCGACGACAAGATGGGGACCATCCAGAAATTCACACCCGAGGGCAAGCTGCTCATGACCATAGGGGAGGCCTTCAAGCCGGCTCCCAAGTGGGGAGGGCAGCCCTTCAACCGGCCCACCCAGGCCGCCGTCTCCCCGGTGACCGGAGACCTGTACATCTCCGACGGCTACGCCAACTACCGCGTCCACCGGTATTCACCTGACGGCAAGCACGTCCTGTCGTGGGGCGCACCGGGTATCGACGCGGGCGATTTCGTAACCCCCCACAACCTGTACGTCGACAGCGACGACCTGGTCTACGTCTGCGACCGGGACAACCACCGCATCCAGATCTTCGACTCCCAGGGCAAGTTCGTCACCATGTGGAACAACATCCACCGACCCACCTGCATATGCATCGACCCCGAGGACCACGTCATCATCGGCGAGCTGAACGGCTTCGAAAACGTGGACGACTGCCCGAGCCTGGGACACAGGGTCGGGGTGTACGACAAGGGGGGAAACCTGCTGACCCGTTTCGGTCGCCCGGAGGAGGGTGAGGGCCCGGACCAGTTCATCGCGCCCCACGGGATCGACGTGGACTCCCGGGGTGACCTGTACGTCTGCGACGTCGGCTACACCGTCCGGGGCCAGTACATGGACCCGCCCCGGGAGGTGAAGACGCTACGCAAGTTCGCGCGAGTACGGCGGTAAGGGTGCGCCAGCGCTAGCCGTAGTGCACGCCCGCTATGGATACCAGTGAGCCGAAATCCTCGTCTGCGGGACACTGGTCGTAGTGGACCACGATGCCCCTGGCCTCCCCCAGCATCCGGACCATGAAATGGATCGGGGCCGCGCCACAGATGCGCGTCCGGTCCCCCTCCGTACGGATGTGGTCTTCCAGCCCCGCGTCCCCACCAGCGCAGGCCGACTCCAGCCATCTTTCGTCCGACGAGCGTATCCCGGCCTTGGCCTCGGGGTCCAGGGGATCCGGGTCTCCGAAAGCGGGGCCTACGTGGCTCAGGTCACCGGCGGCCACCACCAGCGTCGCGCCTCCCCGAGCCTCCTCGGCGAGCAGGTCGACGGCCTGCCATACCCTGGACGCCTCGCCATCCCGGGTCCCCAGCAGAGACTCATGGGCCCCGCATAGCACAGGCACCACGCGCTTGAGCTCCCGGCGGGCCATGTAGTGCAGCCAGACGGCGGCCAGCTCGATGGAGTGCTCCCCGACGTGGTGGACTTCCTGGGAGAACGCCGTCTCCTCACCCAGGACGCCCGCCACACGGTCTACGATTTCGGTGTCGGTGGGCAAGGCGCCCCAGGGTGTTGCATAGCTTTGGCGAGTCAGGGTCAGGCTCCCCGGAGAGCCCGAGTGGTCCGTGCCCAGTATGATCACCAGCTCCGCGTCCTCCACGGCCTGCCTCAAGGGAATCCAGGTGCGGGCGTAGGTCCGCCACCCCCTGGTGTAGTCGATATGCGGGCTGACCACGCCCTGGACGCTTGTTGCGGAGTCGACCAGGCCCTCCGACTCCCTGCAGTAGGCGTCCATGACGTCCAGCAGCTCCCGGGGGTCCTCCGGGTAGCCGCCGCCGGCAAGGGCGGGCTTCCTGAACGGGGCCGCCCGGTAGGCCTCCCGGGTCTCGGCGAGTACCCGACGAAACCGCGGGCTGTCCAGGAGCAGCGCCTCGTCCAACCTGCGTATCAGCTCCTCCACCTGGCTGGGCATGATGTCGGAGCCGGTCCGCAACGTGAACCCCGCCCGCAACGCGTCGGAGTCGCGGGTGCCGTCGCACAGGGCGAGCAGGGGGGCAACGGCCTGGGGGACCAGCGCCGTGCCTCCAGCCAACCGCAATGGGTCACTAAGGGAGAGGACGGGCTGCCCCCGCCACGTGATCCAACGGACGTTGAGGGGCCTCAGCTTGGGAAAGTCCTGGGACATGACCGGACTAGTATATCCCATTGGCGCGGTGTACGCCCCGGCCATTCCGGGCGGGGCCGGCGCACTACGCGGGCAACAACGGCCTAGTTGCGGGTGGCCCGCATCTCCCGGCGGAGCAGCTCCGTCGCCTCCCGGTCCAGCCGGGGTACTCCCCCCTCCGCCTCTACGACCACGCCGTACCCTTCCCTGGCGCCCTCGCGAGTAACCTTGCCGTTCAGGACGTCCCGGAAGACCAGGTCCAGGGACCGGTCCAGGGGGTCGCCGAATCCCCCTCCCCCTCCCGAAACGATAGTTACCACGTCCTGACCGGCCACGGGGATGAAGGTGCCCTCGCGGGGCAGCTCCACGGACCCTTCCGAGCCAGGCCCATCGGAGGCCGGATTATGCACGATGCTGGTGGTGGCGCCCTCGCCGCCCCCGGTCAGCCCCTGCGCGGCCACCGTGTGCCGGTTGGAGTGGGTAGCCACGTAGGCGTCCACCAGAAGGCGGTACTTCTTTCGGACTCCCACCCCGCCCCTGAACCGGCCCGGGCCCGCCGAGTCGGGCACGTACTCCAGCATGTCGGCCATCATGGGGAACTCGGACTCCATCGCCTCGATGGGCAGGTTGGATGTCTCCCAGATGCCGTCAATACCGTCCTTGGTCTCCCTCGCCCCTCCGCCGCCCGCCACCGTCTCGTAGTAGATGAAGCTGGGGGCGCGGCGGCTGCTGAACCCCATGCCGTGGACCCCGTGGGACCCTGCCACCACCTGCCGGTCGATCGCGGGCTGCAGCGCGGCCAGCAGGAGGTCCGGCAGTACGGCGCACACCTCGGACCGGGCCCCCACTGGCGACGGCGGCCTGGCGTGGAGCAGGCAGCCCTCTGGCACAGTCAGGTCCACGGCCCTCCAGAACCCCGCGCTGGCCAGGGCGGTGGGGTCCAGCACGGACCTGAGCACCCAGCCGACCATGGCCGCGGTGGCCGAGTAGGGGCAGTTGATCCCCCAGCGGGCTGGCCCGCCGGTGCCCGTGAAGTCCAGGGAGATGACTGGCTCCGGCCGGTGGCGGACCGTGATGCTCGCCTTCATGGGGATGGGCTCGTCGCTGTCCATGTCGTCGTCCATGTAGTCGACGGCCTGGAAGGTGCCCTCCCGGAGACGGAGGATGCCGTGCCGGATCTTGGCCTCGGACACCCGGTGGGACTCCTCCATCGCCATGCCCAGCACGTCGGCGCCGTGGCGCTCTGCCAGCTCCTGCATGCGCCTGACTCCCAGGTGCACCGAGCCTATCTGGGCGCGAATGTCCCCCTCCCGGCTGCCCGGATCCCGGACGTTCAGCAGGACCGTCTCCAGGACCTCCCGGTTCAGCTCCCCGGCACGGTGGATGCGTATGGGAGGGAGCCGGATGGCCTCCTGGAATATCTCGGTGGAATCCCCCAGGGCGCACTGCCCCGGGGCCTTGCCGCCCACGTCGGGCCAGTGTCCGGTGTTCCCCACGAACCCCAGGAACCGGCCCTGGTGGAACACGGGCCCGACGAAGGTGACGTCGGCCAGGTGGGACGGCCCTCCCGAGTACGGGTCGTTCACCATGAACACGTCGCCGTCCCGGAGGGTGTGGGGAGGGTGCCGGTCCAGGATGGCGCCGCCGGTGAACATGAAGGATGAGATGTGGATGGGCTGGCTGATGTCCCCGATGCACACCACGTCGCCGTTGGCGTCCATGACCACACTGGAGCAGTCCTGCCGCTCCTTGATATTCGTAGAGTACGCGGACTTGATCAGCGCCGCCAACATCTCGTCGGCAGTGGAGACAAAGGCGTTGCTGATCACCTCGGTGGTAACGGGGTCCAGACGGGGACCGGTCATGCCGCCCTCCAGCGTAGCCGCCGTGTGCCGGTATTCTAGTGACGCCCCAACTCGGCTGTCAACGAGCGCCCGCTGCGCGGTCGCCGCGCAGCCGGATGGCACTTCCGTCAGGCCATGGGTATAATATGTCCTGCCATACGGACGCGGCCAGGAGGACCGCGCCCGGTCCACAGCAGGAGGTGACCATATGCCCAGGGGAAACGAGCCTTTGGGACCGATTGCGTCCACGGTGCTGTTCGAGAACGAGCGAGTGAAGATATGGAACCTGGTCATCGAACCCGGCGGATCGTGCCCGTGGCACCTGCACGAACGGGACTACATCACGGTCCGGCTGGCCGGAGACCCCACCACCCTGGAGCTTGAGGACGGGACCACCCTGCCCGGCTCCTCGGAGGTCGGCCAGTGGCAGTACCACACCGACCACCAGGTCCACCGGATCCTCAACCACAACGACAGCGAGTACAAGAACATCCTCATCGAGCTAAAGGACTGACGGGGAGCTGAAGGACTGACTGAGAAGGGCTCCCGGCCCAAGGGAAGGACGGAGGTAGCACAGATGGAGCGAATGGGAGTGGCCTTCGCCGAGGGGCTGCAGCCCGGCGAGGTCGTGGAATGCGTAAAGCTGGCGGAGGAGGTGGGGTACGAGTCGGCATGGATGGCCGAGGGGCACGGCGGAGACCAGTTCTCCATCCTGACCGCCTGCGCCGCGGCCACCGACCGCATTCTCCTGGGCACCAGCATCAGCAGCGTCTTCGTGCGTTCTGCGCCCACCATCGCCATGGCGGCCGCCACGGTGGACCTGTACTCCCAGGGGCGTTTCATACTGGGTCTGGGCTCCAGCCACAAGGTGCAGGTGGAGCCGGAGCACGGTCTGACCTTCGGACGCCCCGTCCAGCGCATGCGTGAGTGCATAGACATCGTGCGGACCCTGCTCAGGGACGGAGAGGTGTCGTACCGGGGAGAGATATACGACATCGACAACTTCAAGCTGTGGTTCGAGCCCCATAGAAAAGAGCTGCCCGTCTACGCCGCCGCCGTATTCCCACGGATGTTGGAGGTCTGCGGAGAGATCGCCCAGGGGGCCCTTCTGGTCTGGACCACCGTGGAGTATTGCACGACAGCCGCCGGCCACGTGGCGGAGGGGGCCAGGCGGGCCGGTAGGGACCCTGCGGAGGTGGACGTGGCAACCATGATCCCTTGCGCCGTCTCCGACGACAAGGACCGGGCCCGAGACTCCATGAGGATGGCCATCGCCAGCTACGTGGGCCGGTTCCCCAGGTACCGCCGGCTGATGGCGGAGGCGGGCTACGCCGACGATCTGGAGGAGGTGCGGCAGGCCTGGGAGGAGGGAGACGTGCCCGGGTCGCTGGCCCTGGTGCCCAAGCCCCTGATCGACAGCGTAACGCTGGTGGGCACCGCCGAGGAGTGCCGCGCCAGACTGGACGCCTACCGGGCCGCCGGCATCGACCTGCCCATCATCTTCCCCAACACCTCGGGGCCCCAGGCCAAGGCCGAGGCCATGGAGATCATCCGGGCCTGCGCTCCCCGATAGACTGCGCCACGTCCCAAGCCCCTGCTAGGCCTGGGACCGGCCAGCCCAGTCACCGGCCCGCTCCCCTATCATGGCGGCCGTGGCGTTGGTGTTGGCCCGGGGCACCTGGGGCATCACAGACGCGTCGGCCACCCGGATTCCCTCCAGGCCATGGACTCGCAGGTACTGGTCGACGACTGCCATGGGGTCCGACGAAGGCCCGATCTTGCACGTGCCCGATATGTGCCTGGCCGTGCCCAGGTTCCTCACCAGCCAGGCGTCCAGGGCGTCGTCGGAGGCCAGGTCGGCGTCCGTCGGAATGACGCGCCCGGTCACGATGGCCCGGAAGGCGGGGGTCTCGGCCAGACGCAGGCAGAGGCGGATGCCGTCCCTCATGCGCTGCCGGTCCCAGGGGTCCGACAGGTACCTGTACTCGAAGTACGGCTGCACGCCGGGGTCGGCGGTGGACAGCCGCACCTCGCCGTAGGAGGCGGGAAGCTGCAGGGAGCAGGCGAGTCGAATGGTCCCCTCGGGTATCTCCTCGCCGCTTATGGGCAGGTACTGGGCGCTGATCATCAGGTTCATGTCGTTGGGGTCGTCGGACCCCTCGGAGGTGTACCGAAGGATCGTGCGTTGGAAGAGGTTGTCCGGCTCGACGCGGACCCCGTCCCTGAGCTTCAAGGACACGGCGGCGTTGGGGTGGTTCCTCAGGTTCTGCCCCACGCCGGGCAGGTCGTGGACCAGGGGCACGCCGACGTCCTGGAGCTGCGGCGCGGGGCCGACGCCGGAGAGCAGCAGGAGGTGGGGAGACCTGACTCCCCCGGCGCTGAGCACCACCTCGTCGGCCCCCAGGGTGAATATCTCGCCCCCGCTCTCCACCTCCACGCCGACCGCCCGCTTGCCCTCGAAGAGCACGCGCCTGGTGTACGCGTTGCCCCTGATGGTGAGATTGAGACGGTGGCGGGCGGGGTTCAGGTGGGTGACCGCCGTGCTCATGCGGATGCCTTCAGGGTTGTTCATGGGGACCGCCCCGACTCCCCCGGTGTTGGGACCGTTCATGTCGAGGTCGTCGGGGAATCCCAGGGCCCTGGACGCGTCGTAAAGGGCCTGCTGGATCGGCGGCCGCTCCACGTCCAGCCGTCGAAGGATGGGAATGGGGCCCTCGGAGCCGTGGAAGTCGTCGTGGATGTCCGCGTCGGTCTCAATCTTCCTGAAGTAGGGCAGCACGTTGACGTATGACCACTCGGGACTGCCCCAGGACGCCCAGAGGTCGTAGTCCTCGGGCAGTCCTCTCAGGTACGTCTGGCCATTGATGGACCCCGATCCGCCGATGACCTTGCCCTGGGCCACGTGTATGACCCCCCGCTCTGGGGTCATCACCGCCTCCAGGGCCCAGTTGTGGGGAGCGCCCTGCACCTCGGCGTCCCTGGTGTAGCCTATCTTCACGTCGTCGGGCAGACTGTCCAGGTCCGGGTAGTCGGGGCCCGCCTCCAGCAGGAGGACCGACCGCGCCGGGTCCTCGGCGAGCCGGGCTGCGGCCACGCAGCCCGCTGTGCCGGCTCCGACCACGATGACGTCGTACTTCATTCTCCACCCCCCTTTACCAGATACGGACCGGATACGGGCAGGATACGGGGTCAGGATACCGGAACGATGGGCGCTTATCAACAGACGTTATGTAAATATGTCCAGGGGCAGGAAGGCCGAGACCATGACGTTGGGCAGGTCCACGATCTCGCTGATCTTCAGGTCCACTGCCACACTGCATATGCAGTAGGCCTGCTCCCGCGACCAGCCCCTGTGGACCAGCAAGTCGATCATGTTCAGGACCGCGTTTCGGGCCGCCATAGTCACGTCCTCGGACTCGTTGGCGTCATCGGAAAAGGGGTAGCCGGTGGTGGCCAGGAACCGGCGGGGCGCCGCCATCTCGGGCGTCGTGAAGAAGTCGTCCCGCTCGTACATGGGGACGCTCACGTTGCGCTCCCGGGCCTCCCCCTTAAGGACCCGGAAGCTTGCGCGGAGGGTGGCGCTCATCTCGACGGCGGTGCCGCACGACTCGCCGTCTCCCTGGGCGAAGTGGGCGTCGCCCGCCGAGAACAGGGCGCCCTCCACGAACACCGGAAGGAGCAGCCGTACACCGGCGGTCATCTGCTTGGTGTCCATGTTGCCCCCGTTCTCTCTCGGAGGGATGGTGCGCAACCCCTGGGATGCGATGGGCTCCGAGTGCGGCACCGCGTTGGTCGGGTCAGGGGGCATCACGAAGCCGCCCCGTCCCAGCAGGTCACTCTCCCTAGCCGCGATGCGCCTCATCAGCTCGTGGGAGGGGGCGACTCCCATCACGCCCATGAACGACGCGTCGGGGACGCGGACGCCGGGAAGCTCGGCGGAGGTCGCGTAGCCGTCCCGAATGTCCCACTTCACCAGGTAGGGCCTCTCGAACACGCCGCGGAGCAGCCCGAACCCGGGCAATATGGTGGTGAATCCGAAGGAGCCGGGCTCGATGCCCAGCACCGTCACCTCCAGCAGGTCCCCGGGCCCGGCGCCCTCCACGTAGACGGGCCCGGTCAGGGCGTGGCTGCTGCTCAGGACGACGTGCTCCAGGTCCGAGGAGACCATGTCGCGCGTGACCTGGAGGTCCAGCCCGTCCCGGGTCTCCATCACGACCTCCTCCCCCTGCTGGACGCGAAGGGCGGGAGGGATGTCGGGGTGCCACCGGTTGTGGCCCTTGCCGGGTTCGCCGCTGCACTGCTTGCTGAAGTCGAGGGCTATCCGCTTCATGGCTGCTCCTCTCGGCAGGGGAGTGGACGTGGGAGGGGCCGGACACGGGGAAGTGTAGTTTGGGGCCAGGGGCGTGTCAACGAAGAGCGGCGGCGGAGCGCAGGTGCCTCGGCATGGACGGTCATACTCCGATTTGGTACACTACGCCCGACTTTCCGGGGGCGGCGAGCTCCCGGGGGAGCCAACTTCCAAGGAGGACCGATGGCCGACTACTCCGACATCACGTACGAAAAGAGGGGCAGGGTCGGCGTCCTGACTCTGAACCGGCCCAACAAGCTGAACGCCCTGTGGCCGCCCATGGAGGACGAGATACGCCGGTGCTGGCGCGAGTTCAACCGGGACCCCGACGCACGGTCCCTGGTGATTACCGGGGCCGGACGCGGCTTCTGCACCGGCGAGGACGTGGGAGTGCTGCGGGAGATTCTGGAGGAGTACTCCAAGCCCGGGGCGACGCCCCAAAGGGCCAGCGCCATTCCCCAGGACCTGATCGAGATGGTGGAGAAGCCGGTGGTCGCCGGGATCAACGGCGCCGCCGCCGGCGCGGGCTTCGGGCTGGCCCTGGCGGCCGACATCCGCATCGCCTCCGAGTCCGCCGCCTTCCACTGCATCTACGCCCGCAGGGGGCTGGTGTGCAGCTGCGAGGTGTGGTTCCTTCCCAGGCTGATGCACCTTGGCCCCGCCGTGCACAAGATACTCCTCGGCGAGACCATCGACTCAGCGGAGGCGCTGAGGTACAACCTGGTCTCCGAGGTGGTGCCCGACGACCGGCTCATGGACCGGACCATGGAGGTGGCGGAGCGCCTGGCGGCGGGCCCTCCCTCGGCCCTCAAGTTCACCAAGAAGGCCATACAGAACGCCCTCATCTCGGACCTGAAGTCCTCCATGGATTACGTGTCGTACGTCCGGGGCGCAGCCTCCTCCGCCGAGGCGGACGAGGGCGGTCGGGCCTTCCTGGAGAAGCGCCCTCCCCGGTGGTAGTCCGGCGTCCGTGCCGTAGAGCAAGAAGATGCAAACGGCCGTAAAGCTGCTGGAGGGGGTGCGGGTCCTCGACGTCTCCCGGGGCATCGCGGGAAACTTCGCCGCCCGGCAGATGGCCGACCTGGGGGCCGACGTGGTCCTGGTGGAGCCGCCAAGCGGCATCCCATCCCGGCAGACGGGCCCCTTTCCCGGCGACATGCCCGACCCGGACGCCAGCGGCGCCTTCCTCTACCTGAACCTGGGCAAACGCTCGGTCACCCTCGACCTGGACACCGACGCCGGACGACACATCTTCCGGGAGCTTTGCTCGGGGGCCAACGCGGTTATCACCGACGTGTCGACGGGGGAGGCGGGCCGCCTTGGGCTGGACCTGGAATCCCTTGGACGGGACACCCCGGGACTCGTCGTGACCATGGTGTCCCACCTGGGCAGGGGAGGCCCCTACGAGCACCACCAGGGCGTGGAGCTCACCGACATGGCAATGAGCGGCCACGTGAACCTGTTGGGGAGGCCTGACCGGGAACCCGTGAAGTTCGGCGGCGAGCCGGGGCAGTTCCTGGGGGGATACGCCGCCTTCGGCGCGACCATGGCCGGCGTGTACGAGGCCGAGCTCAGCGGCACAGGCCAGGTGGTCGAGGTGTCCATACGGGACGCCCTTGCCCTCTCTCACGTGGAGCTATTCTGCCGCTACGCCTACACCGGACAGATGCAGGAGCGGGGCTACCAGCAGCTCGTGTACCCGTGCAAGGACGGCTACATCTCCATACAGCTCATGTTCGACGCCTTCTGGGGACGCATCTGCCGGCTGATAGGGCGTCCAGAGCTGGCGGCGGACCCGATGTTCGCCACCTTCCACGCCCGCAGGGAGAACGCGGAGCTGCTGGACACCATAGTGATCCAGTGGACCATCGAGCACACCCAGGAGGAGATATACCAGGCGGCCCAGAAGGAACGGGTCACCGCCGGGTACCTGGCGAAGATTCCCGACCTGTTCCTCTCACCCCAGCTCCAGTACCGGGGCTTCTTCCGGGAGGTGCCCCACCGCACGGCCGGGGCCCAGCGCTATCCCGGCGCCCCCTACAAGGTCGACGACCTCTCTCCGGAGCTGGGGCCCGCCCCCACCCTGGGGGAGCACAACTTCGACGTCTTCTGCCGGGAGCTGGGGCGCACCCCTTCGGAGCTGGCGGGCCTGCGCGAGAGCGGGGTGGTCTGACCAGCCATGGACCGCCTCGCCTCTTGATACCAGATCCCTGATGATGGATGGCCAAGACCGCATGACCTACCCTCTCGCTGACGTACGAGTCCTGGACCTGGGCATGTTCATGGCCGGGCCGCTGGCCGGGCGGTTCCTGGGCGAGATGGGCGCTGAGGTGATAAAGGTGGAGGCCGGGAGCCGGCCCGACCCCCTGCGGTTCCAGGCGAGGGACATCTACCCCGGCGGCGACCCGGGAGAGCGCCCATGGAACCGCTCGGGCATGATCAACGAGCGCAACCGGTCGAAGCTCGGCCTCTCCCTGGACCTGAAGTTCCCAGAGGGCAGGGCCATCTTCCTGGACCTGGTGCGGATCAGCGACGTGGTGCTGGAGAACTTCCGAACGGGAGTGTTGGACTCCTACGACCTGGGCTACGAAAGCCTGCGCCGGGCCAACCCGTCCATCATCCAGGTGTCTCTCACCAGCCAGGGCGCCTTCGGGCCCGAAGCGGCCTTCGGCTCCGCCGGAGCGACTCTGGAGTACATGAGCGGCCTGATGAGCATCACGGGCTACCCGGGAGACTGGCCCGACTTCTCCGGGCCAAACCTGCCCGACTTCCTGACCCCCTACAGCGCCGTGGGGCTCACGGTGGCGGCCCTGCTCTACAGGCGCCGGACGGGAAAGGGGGTGTGGATCGACCTGGCCCAACGGGAGCTGGCCGTCGCGGCCATCGGGGACGTGGTAATGGACTACAGCATGAACGGGCGGGTCCAGGAGCCGGTCGCCAACCGCCACTCCAGGTACGCTCCCCACGGGGTGTTCCGCTGCGCTGGGGAGGACCGCTGGGTGGCGCTGGCCGTTCGAGACGACGACGAGTGGAAGGGCCTATGCGCCGTCATCGGCAGGCCGGACCTGGGATGCGACCCCACGTTCTCCACCGCCGAGGCCCGGCACCAGAACCAGGAGGACCTGACACCCATCATCGAGGCTTGGACCTCCCTCCGCTCTCCCAAGGCCGCGATGGAGGAGTTGCAGGACCAGGGCATCCCTGCCGGAGCCGTCCTGAAGGCCGGCGACCTGTACGGGGACCCGCACCTGAGGGCAAGGGGGTTCTACGACACCGTCGACGACCCAGACGGGGGCACCTTCGAGTACCCGGGGCGTCCCTGGAAGTTCTCCCGCAGCGTCGTGGACAACCGGTCGCCGACTCCCCTCTTCGGAGAGCACACGCGGCACGTTTGCCAGGACATCCTGGGCATGCCGGAGGCCCGCGTGACCAGCCTGGTAGAACAGCGCGTCCTGGCAAGGGAGCCCAGCGTCATCTACCAGGCGGTGCCCAAGGACGAGGGGTCCTGATCCCCGGCCGCCGCGGTTAGCGGGACGCTGCCGGAGCCCTTGCGCCTGTTTCACCACGGCCACGGGCGCCTCGGCCGCCGGGCCTGGCAAGCAGCAGCGACGTGGCCTGCTCCAGGGTCGCGTCGTCGAGGGAGGCCAGGGGCACCGGGGCGCCGCCCTGGAGGGAGCACATGGGAACGCCGTCCCTGAAGGCGACGCGGTTGCCCAGGGTCGCGGCCACCCGGTCTCCCGGAGTGAGGACGCCGACCAGGTTCAGGGGGTCGCAGGCGGACACCACCACCCACTGTCCCTCCTCCTCGGGGCTCCTCTCCGCCCTCAGCATCTCCACGGCCTCGGGCAACGCGAACTGCTCCCCCACGTAGCCCGCCACGAAGCGCCCGCCCCGTATCTCGCCGCGGGCCTCCATCCGCCGCAAGATGCGCACAAGGTCCCTCCAACGGGGCGCGTTGGCCTCCCGGGCCAGCAGCTCGGGGCACAAGACCCCATACCTTCGAAGTAGCTGGCGGGCCAGGGCGTCGGAGACGTCCTCCTGGGGAGCGGCCGCTTCCAGCAGCGACCACCGGCTGTACCCCCTGTTGCGCACCCCGACCCATCGCCTGGCCCTGGAGCCGCGGCGGCCGTGCACCGGCTTCCCGTCGATCCGGCGGCGCAGGGGCTCCATGCTGTCCGACGTGACCCTCCCAGCCGCGGCCAGGGTCCACATGGCCGCCTCCACGTCCGCCGGCAGCCGGCGGGTAGCGGCCACGATCTCCGACAGGAAGGACGCCCCTCTCCGGTCCAGGTAGGCCATCACCTCCCCGGCGGCGCCGTCGAAGCCGTCGATGCCGTCGGAGCGGTCGCGGAGAAGCCAGCCCAGGGCATCGCGAAGGGCGATGCTGACCGGTGTATTCCGGGTCAGGGGACCCCGGCCGCCGCCGTTCCCGTTCTCCTCGTGACGGGACAGGCGGCCCCACACCACCTCGCCCTCCAGGCACAGGCGGTTCAGCATGGCGGGCGTATACCCTCCCACCCGCGCCGGAAGCAGGTCCTGCTCCCAGGCCCCGCAGGCGGACTCGAAGCCCTGAAGGGTCTCGACGGCCCCCAGCAGCCCTCCCTCACCCTGGAGCTGGGACCCTGGGTAAACGTGATGCCAGCGCAGCAGGAAACGGAGGAAGGCGGCGGGGGGCACGGGCTCCACCTGCTTGCGCAGGCGTCCGATGGTGCTCCTGTGAATGCGGGCCAGGATGCGCCGGTCGCAGTACTCCTCCACATCCATGCCCGGACGGAACCGGCCCTTCAGCACCAGGCCCTCGACCTCCATGCTTGCCAGGGCTATCTCCAAGGCGCCGCGACCCAGGCCCAGCGCGGCTGCCATCTCGCCGACGGTGAAGGGTCCCCAGCACTCGGCGCGCCCGCGGACCAGGGCGAGCAACGCCTCGTCGGCGTCCTCGTCCCTGGACGAGACGGCCTCGGGCAGCGGGGGGCGCCACCTGGCGGAAGGGTAGACGGCTGCCACCTGAGGGGCCCACTCCGCGGGCGCCCACGCGACCCACGGGCCCTCGCCTTCTCCTTCCCTATCGATCTCGATGCGGTAGGCCCGGCACGCGCGGGACAGCTCCTCGAACCACTGGCACACCTGGTCCTGGTCGCCCTGGGGATGGCCCCGGGCAGCGTCCTCCAGGGGCATCACTCCCAGCACTGAGAGGGCATCGTGCAGCTCGTCGGCGTCCCGGACTGGGGGCCAGGCATTCCTGGACTCGTCCTCGATGGCCCCCTGGTCGAGAGCGCCCAGGTCCCGGGCATCCTCGGGGAGCGCCCTCCGCAACGAGACGGCCCGTGCCCGGCGCTCCTCCAGGGGCGCGTCGTCCAGAAAGGCGTAGGGCATCGCGTTGAGGACCTGGTGGGCGAAGACCGACGGCTGGAGCGTGTCCCTGGCGTGCACCTCTATGGTGCCAGCCTGGACCTCCGCCAGCACGGACTCCAGGCCCTTCAGGTCCATCGCCTCCGTGAGGCAGTCCCGCACCGTCTCGAAGACCAGGGGGTGGTCGGGCACCTCGATGTCCTCGGCCACGGCGTTGTCCTGGCAGGCCACCTGGGCCGGGAACACGGCGGCCAGCAGGTCGTCGGACCGCATCCTCTGCAGTGGCGAGGGCACCTTGCGGCCGCCGGTGTGCCGCAGGATCGCCAGGGCACGGGTGGCGTCCCACCGCCACCTAGTCCCGAAGATGGGCGCCTGCAGCACCGCCTGGGTGAGGACCTCCTCGGCCCGTTTGGAGTCCACGTAGGAGAACACCTCCGAGACGGGAAAGGATAGGGAAGGCCCCAGGGAGAAGTTGATGCCGTCGTCGGTGGCCGACGCCTGGAGCTCGAAGTCGAAGCGGCGGCAGATGCTCTTGCGGAGCGCCATCCCCCAGGCCCGGTTGATGCGAGACCCCAGGGGTGAGTGGATGACGAGCTGCATGCCGCCGGTCTCGTCGAAGAAACGCTCGGCGACGATGCGGCGGCCGGTGGGGACCAGCCCCAGGACGCGCTTCCCCTCCTCGACGTAGGCCATGAGCTGCCGGGCGGCGTCCGGGGGCACGCCGGTCTCGGTCACCAGCCACTCCTCTCCTGTGCCCGGGTCGCCGAGGCGCATGTCGATCTCCTCTCGGAGCACGCTCACTTCCTGGGAGAGCTCCCCGGTGCGGCCCGGCACCTCTCCCAGCCAGAAGGGTATCGTGGGACTCTGGCCCTGTGCGTCCACGACACGGACCCGGCCGCTCTCCACCCTGGTTATCCTCCACGGCGTGTTCCCCAGGAGGAACACGTCGCCAGCCATGCTCTCGATGGCGAAGTCCTCGTTCACCGTACCCACGAAGACCCCCTCGGGGTCGGCCACCACCTCGTAGTCGGCGTTGTCGGGAATGGCGCCGCCGCTGGTCAGGGCCGCTATCCTGGCCCCCCGGCGTCCCTTGAGGCGCCCCGCGACGCCGTCCCGGTGGAGCCAGGCCCTGGCCCGCCCGTGACGCGGCGCGTACCCCTGGGACAGCACCTCGACCACGCCGTCGAAGGACTCCCTGGTCAGCCGGCGGTAGGGGTAGGCCCGGCGGCACATGTCGTAGAGCCCGTCTTCGCTCCACTCTTCCAAGGCGCACGCGGCAACCATCTGTTGGGCCAGCACGTCCAAGGGCCAGTCCGGGATTCGTAGCCTGTCCAGGTTGCGGCGGCGCACGGCCCGCAGCAGGGCGGCGCACTCCACGAGCTCGTCCCGGGTCAGCGGGAACACCCGTCCCTTGGGCACCGCTCCCAGGTGGTGCCCCGAGCGTCCTATCCGTTGGAGCAGCAACCCGATGGACCGGGGCGAGCCGATCTGGCAGACCAGGTCCACGACACCCACGTCGATACCCAGCTCCAGGGAGGCGGTGGCTACGCACACCTTCACCTGGCCCTTCTTGAGCCTATCCTCGGCGGCCAGGCGGGTGGCTCGGGACAGGCTGCCGTGGTGGGTGGCGACCGCCTCTTCACCCAGACGCACCGAGAGCTGGTGGGCCACCCGCTCGGCCAGACGCCGGGTGTTGACGAAGACCAGGGTCGTGCCGTGGCCCCTCACCAGCTCCGCCACCGAGTCCAGGGTCTCGGCCCACAGCTCGTGGGTAGCGATGGGCCCCAGCTCCTGCTGGGGCATGCAGACGCCCAGGTCCACGGTCCTGGCGTGGCCCGTGTCCACGATGGTGCAGCTCGGCGTCCCATCCTCGGCCAGGTTCTCATTGCCCACCAGGAAGCGGGCGACCTCGTCTATCGGCCTCTGGGTGGCCGAGAGCCCGATGCGGGTGACCGGCCCATCGGCCAGCTCGCACAACCTCTCTACGGAGAGGGACAGGTGCGAGCCCCTCTTGTCGTCGGCCACGGCGTGGATCTCGTCCAGGATCAGCGTCCGAGCGTCCCTGAGGCCGGCGCGCCCGCTCTTGGACGTCAGAAGGATGTACAGGGACTCGGGGGTGGTGATCAGGATGTGGGGAGGGGTCCTGGCCATCTTCTGACGCTGGGAGGCCTTGGTATCGCCCGTGCGGACGGCGGTCCTGATCTCGGGCAGGTCCAGCCCCATCTCTTGGGCCAGGGCGCCTATCTCCTCCAGGGGCGCGGCCAGGTTCTTCTGGATGTCGTTGGAAAGGGCCTTGAGGGGTGAAACGTAAACGACCCGGGTGGCGTCGGGCAGGCCTCCGTCCAACGCCTGCCGCACCAGGGAGTCGATGCAGGTCAGGAAGGCGGCCAGGGTCTTGCCCGAGCCGGTGGGCGCCGCGATGAGGGTATGCCGGCCCTGGGATATGGCCGGCCAGCCCACCTCCTGGGCGTCGGTGGGGGCCTCGAACCTCCGCGTGAACCATTCTCGCACCAGTGGGTGGAACAGTGAGAGGACCATGTACCCAAGTTTAGCACCTTCCCCCCGCCTCCCGTCACCACCCCCGTGTCACTGTGATAATATAGGCTCACACTGGTGCCCGCAGCGCACCGCCCCCACTTCAATGCAACGAGGTGACCAGAGATGACCACCGTCGGCCGCGGCAAGTACACCTACGAGCTGGTCCAGGACTGGCCTAAGCTGCCTCCCGGCCTCTCGCTGAGCACCACCAGCAGCGTGGCCACGGACTCCCAGGACCGGGTGTACGTGTTCCAGCGGGGAGAGCCGCCCGTATGGGTGTTTGAAAGGGACGGCAGCTATATCGGCACCTGGGGGCACGGCTCGTTCATACGGCCCCACGGCTGCTACATACAGGACGACGTCATCTACCTGACGGACACCGACGACTCGGTGGCCATGCGGTACACGCTGGACGGCAGGATGCTGCAGATCATCGGGAAGCGGGGCCGGCACTCGGACTCGGGCACCGACGTCTACGGGGACCTGGTGCCCAGGGCCGCCCCGCCCTTCAACCACCCCACCGGCCTGGTGCCCGCGCCCTCGGGGGACTTGTACGCCGCCGACGGCGAGAAGAACTGCCGGGTGCACCGGTTCACCGCCGGGGGGCGTCTCATCTCCTCCTGGGGAGACCCTGGCAAGATGGAGCCCAACCAGTTCCACCTGCCCCACGGGATCCTGGTGGACGGAGACGGCCGGGTCTACGTGTGCGACCGGGAGAACTCCCGGGTCCAGGTGTTCGACGCCGACGGGAACGTGGTCTCCGTGTGGACGGACCTACGTCCCCCCACGGACATAGCCATGGACTCCGAAGGGGCGTTCTACGTCAGCCAGTTCGGGTTCAACATCAGCCACCGGTACGAGGGCTACCCGCCGCCCACGGGGAGCGGCAGCGCCCTCAAGGACGACCAGGGACGGCGCACCGTGCGGCCCGACGGACCGCCGCAGATCAGCGTCCTGGACGGGGACGGCAATGTGCTGGCGTCCTGGGAGTCCCGCAAGGCCCACGGCCTTTGGGTGGACGGACACGGCGACATCTACACCGCCGTCGAAGACGAGAAGAGCGTCGACAAGTACGTCCGGGTGAGCTAGGCGGCATCGAGCCCCGCCCGGACGGGGACAGGCATAAGGAGCGGGAGATGAGATTCGGCACCTTCACTTTCTCGGTCAGCCACGACCACAAGCGGGACCACGACGTCATCGACAACAGCATGCGGGAGGTGCTGCTGGCCGAGGAGATCGGCATGCACGCGGTATGGCTCACGGAGCACCACTTCGACGGCGGAGTGGCCTACGCGGACCCCGTGGTCTTCGGCGCGGCGGTGGCGGCCCGGACCCGGAAGGTGCGCATAGGGTTCGCGGTGGTGGAGATGGCCATGCACCATCCCGTGCGGCTGGCCGCGCAGACTGCCCTGCTGGACCACCTGAGCCACGGCCGGCTGACGGTGGGCATCGGAAGGGGCTCCGCCTACAACGAGTACGAGTACATCGGATTCGGCCTGGCCATGGAGGACGCCCGGGACATGCTGCCCGAGGCCGAGGAGCTGCTGGTCAAGGCGTGGACGGGGGAGGACGTACGCCACGAAGGACGCTTCTGGAAGGGCGCGTTCCCGATGCTCCGTCCCCAGCCCTACCAGAAGCCCCACCCTCCCATCGTAAGGGCATGCATCTCCGACGGCTCCGCCATGGAGATGGCCTCCATCGGGCGCCCCATACTCATAGGGATCGAGGCCGCGGATACGCTGAAAGACCGCCTGGAAAGGTACGGGGAGACGATGCTGGGAGCGGGCTTCAGCGAGGGCGAGGTGGAGGCGGCCCTGGACGAGACCTGGTGCCAGCGGGGGCTCTACGTGACGGAGACGGACGAGGAGGCCGAGGAGCCGGCCAGGGTCCACCTGAAGCGGTATAGAGATTTCATCATGGAGGCCAGGGTCAAGTACAACCCCGGGTCCATCCTCGCGCCGGACCCCAAGTCTCCGGTGAACCCCAACGCCGGGAAGGTCAGCGCCCGGGACCAGTACGAGCACGCCTTCCTGGCAGGCTCCCCGAAGAGGGTCGCGGAGCAGCTCGCGGAGCTGCGGGACGCGGGGGTCCGCAACCTGATGCTCAACGTGAACGTGGGCGAGATGCCCCAGGACAAGGTCGAAGCGTCGATGAAGCTCTTCGGCGAGAAGGTCCTGCCGAAGTTTACCTAGCAACTAACGCCGACAAGAGGCCGCCCGTCGGCACTTCATTGGAGGCGGCACACCAGGGGAGGCGACACCCATGGACGTTGGACTGTACCTGAAGGACTTCGTGGACTCGAGGGACCGGAGCACCTACCAGCAGGTGGAAGACGCGGCGGACCTGCTGGGGCGGGCCAGGTCGTGGGGGTTCATGGGGGTGTACGCGCCCCAGCACTGGGTGGCCCACCCCAACATCTGGCTGGAGCCGATACCCCTGCTGGCCCGCATGGTCCCCGCCACCGAGGGGCTGAAGCTCATCACCGGGATAATCCTGCTGCCCATGCACAACCCGGTGCACCTGGCCGAGCAGGTGATCAGCATCGACCACATAAGCAACGGCAGGTTCGTGCTGGGTGTGGGCCTGGGCTACCGGGAGACGGAGCTGGAGGCCACGGGCACCAACCGCCGGGAGCGCGTGGCCCGGTTCGAGGAGTCCCTGAAGCTGATGAGGATGCTCTGGTCGGGGGAACGGATCAGCTTCGAGGGTGACTTCTGGCAGGTGCACGACGCCAAGGTTGCCATAACGCCGGTGCAGAAGCCCCACCCTCCCATCTGGGTCGCGGCCCAGAGCCGGCGTGCCACCCGGCGCGCCGCAATCATCGCCGACGCCTGCCTCCTGGGACCCCAGCAGGGCTGGCAGGACATCAGCTACCTGGCCCAGGTCTACAAGGAAGCGCTGGCGGAGGAGGGCAAGACAGGGCTCCTGGGGGCCAACCGGACCATAGCCATCGCCAGGGACAGGGAGACGGCCTTCCGCGAGGCAAGGGAGGCGGCGGAGAAGAAGGCGGGCATGTACGGCGGATGGAACATGCAGGAGCGGGACTCGGTGGACCTGGGGCTGTCGGGGGAGCGGGACCTGGCCGACTGGGCCATCGCGGGCAGCCCCCAGGAGTGCGCCGAGCAGATAGCCCGGGCCCACGACGAGGACGGAGTGGGATACATCGGCCTGGGCTTCCTGAACCTGCCGGCGGAGCACTCGGCCAGGATAGAGTACCTGCAGCTCATCTCGGAAGAGGTGTTGCCGCTGCTGCCCAAGTAGGCGCCTCAGCCGAGCACGCCCCTTCTCCATGCCTGCCCGGCAGCTCTCCCGCGGCTTGCCTGCCATTGGCCGCCCTCACCGCCACAGGGGCCGCGGCGGTCGTCCCGGAAGTAATTGTGCCCACAACCGCACCGTGCTATAGTACCTCCATGAACAGGGACTTGGAGCCCCACGTCATAGCCGCCTGGCAGGCCATGGCGAGGACGGTGGGGGCGCTCATGAAGTCGCTGGACGAAGAGCTCCAACGCACCCACGGCCTGACCCTGAGCTACTTCGACGTCCTCGAGGAGCTGAGCAACGCGCCGGGGGAGCGGGTGCGCATGCAGCAGCTCGCCGACGCGGTGATGCTAAGCCGTAGCGGGCTCACCCGCCTCATCGACCGCATGGAGACTGCGGGCCTGGTGCAAAGGGAGCCGTTCCCGGCGGACCGCCGCGGCTACTACGCGCTGGCGACGGAGGAGGGCAAGCGCCTATACCTCCAGGCCAGGCCGGTGAAGGCCCAAGCCATCCTCCAGCGCTTCGGGAGCCACCTGGACTACTCCGATCTGCTGGGGCTGAGCGGCGCCCTGCGCAAGGTGATGGTCGCCAACGACCTGCTCTAGCCCGCCCCGGTGAGAGGGAACCTCCACCGGGTCGCCGTCCGAGGGAAGTCTGCCTCGTCCCATGCCAGGACCTTGGTATGGGTCAGGCGGTACATCGCGGGCCGGTCCCCGCCGGCAGCCACGTCCACCCCGTACTTGCCCTCATAGGCGCGGGCCGCCCGGTCCAGGGCGCCGGGGTCCGTCTCGGGGCCGAGTCTTCCCTCCAGCACCACAACCTCGTCCCCGCTCTCCAGGTGGACGGCAGCCCTGGGGTCCCGTCGGGCGTTGCGGGACTTCAGGGACGCGCCATCGGTGAAGAAGCAGAAGCCCCCCTCGAACCAGAGGCCCCAGACGGGGACCACGTGGGGCGCGCCGTCGCGTCGGCCGGTCGCCAGCCAGTAGCTGCGGGCCCTGGACATCCTATCCACGACCCAGTCCCACGACAGGGGCGCAGCCTCGTGCCGCGGGTCCCTCAGGCCGTAGCTCTCGGGCATGGACGGACGGTCGGGGGCGGGTAACATGCCGGCGCCCATGATAGGCCGTGCGAGCGGCCCGGTCAACGGGCAAACGGGGCTCTTGGGCCTTCGTTGACACGCCCCGGCCCTGCACTTATGATTGCCCCGCCGAAGCCCACCCTCCGCCGAGGCCCGGAAAGGAGACGGGATGGAGTCAACGATACCCCTGCTGAGCGTCCTCGACTACGAGGCCCGGGCCAGCGAGATCATCCCCAGCGCCCTGTTCAACAGGTGGTTCGGCGCCTACGGGGCCCCCGACTGGATTACCAACACCAACAACCTGGACGCGATCCAGGCGACCAAGCTCAGGCCCCGGGTGCTGGCCGGGATAGGGAAGAGGGACCTGTCGACCCGGGTCCTGGGCCAGGAGATCGCGCTCCCGGTGATGCTGGCCCCGTCTGGGTTCCACCAGCGGGCCCACCCCGACGGCGAGCTGGCGTCGGTGCGGGCCGCGGGGTCCATGGGCACAGTTATGTGCCTCAGCACGGCGTCCACCTACAGCATCGAAGAGGTGGCCCAGGCGTCCTCGGGCCCCATCTGGTTCCAGCTCTACTTCCTGCGGCAGCGAGAGGTGACGGAGACCCTGGTGCGGCGGGCCGAGGACGCCGGGTACACTGGCCTGGTGGTCACGGTGGACAACCTGCCGGCGCGGTCCAGGGAGCGGGACACCCGCTACGCCTACCAGGTGCCCGCCGAGCGGGTCCTGAAGAACTTCGAGGGGACGGACCTGTGGGACTCGCCAAGCAGGTACGCCATGCACGACAGCTACGAGATGGCCATTGCCTGGTCCGACATGGAGTGGCTGCGCACCATCACCTCCATGCCCATGGTGATCAAGGGCATCCAGACGGCGGAGGACGCCCGGCTGTGCGTCGAGCACGGTATGGACGGGCTCATCGTCTCCAACCACGGCGGGCACTCCCTGGAGGGGTCGACGGGCAGCATGGAGATGCTGCCGGAGATCGCCGACGCCGTTGGCGGCAGCATCGAGGTCTACATGGACGGCGGCATCCGTAGAGGGGCCGACGTGGTCAAGGCGCTGGCCCTGGGCGCCAGGGCCGTGTTCATAGGCAGGCCCATCTTCTGGGGCCTCGCCATCGACGGAGAGGCGGGGGTGCGCCACGTCCTGGAGATATTCAGGGACGAGCTGGACATAGCCATGGGCCTGTGCGGCGTCGCCTCGGCGGCCCACGTGGACCGGGACCTGGTCGTTCCGGCGGGGGCCCGGCCCGACGACCCGGTGGACAGGCTGGAGCGGCTCGCCGGGCTGGTGGACCGCGGCTATCTCACCCGACAGGAGTTCGACGCCCAGAAGGCCCGGATACTGGGGGCATAGTGCCCCTGCGGGAGCGCATCGGACTGTGCCGCCAAAAGCCATTGGCGGCAGGCATGGTTTGTGTTATGTTTATCCCCGGCCAAGAATAGGGGCACCGGATTCTTCAAAGACAGGGGAGGAACTGAGGAAATATGCCCACTCTGGATGAGCGGTTTCAAGAAGGCATCTCGATGCGGACGCGCCTGGGCGGCGGAGAAGGCAGGGTGTTCAGGGGCTCGGTGCCCGCTGCCTACGAGCTGGCCCCCGACCTGTACAGGATCACCACCGAGTGCCTGTACGGCTCCATCTGGAACCGGCCGGGCCTGAGCATGAAGCACCGGGCCGTGGGCACCCTCTCGGCGGTGGTCGTCCTGCGCAGCGAAGCGCAGATAAGGGCCCACCTCAGGACGGCCCTCAACGTCGGCCTGACCCCCCAGGAGATCGTCGAGATACTCATGCAGTGCACCTTCTACGCGGGCATCTCCAGCGGCTACAACGCCCTGCTAATGGCCAAGGAGGTGTTCGAAGAGGAGAACATCCACTACGTCGGCGAGTCGACCTACGACAAGAACATCACCCCCGAAGAGCTCTATGAGATGGGGATTGCCAAGCACAGGGAGCTGAACCCCGACGTCTTTGGCTACTACACGGTGGACCCGACTTCCGAGGAGCACGACCTCGACCTCCTGATGAACGAGTACCTGTGGGGGGCCATCTGGACCCGGCCCCACCTGGACATGAAGAGCCGCATCATCTGCGCCCTGTCGGTGCAGGTGGGAGAGGGCCGGTACGACCAGTGGGTCCGCCGCACCATCGAGGGCGGCCTCCGCAACGGGATAAGCAGGGGGGAGGTGCTGGAGCTGTTCATGCACCTGGCCTTCTTCGTGGGAATTCTGGCCGCCCGGTCGGCCATGAACATCGCCAACACGGTGTTCAGGTCACCGGAGTTCTCCCAGGAGGGCAGCCCCAGCCTCTAGGCGGCCGGCCCGTGATGCCCAGCAGCCCGTGATACCCAGCAGACGCACCCCCATCCGCGCCTGGCGGTACGCCTTGGCCCTGGGGAAGCCCGGCCCCGACATGGCGTGGGTCACCGACGACCTGGCGGTCTCCGGGAGCCTCCATCCCCGCCACTTCCCCCACCTGGCCGACCTGGGCGTCACCGCCGTCGTGGACATGCGCCAGGAGGGCAGCGACGACCCTGAGCTCCTGGCCCGGCACGGCATCGCCTTCCTCCACCTGCCCGTGAAGAACATGCATCCCCCGACCCAGGAGCAGCTCCAACGGGGCGCACGGTGGGTCCTGGAGGAGCTGGGCAAGGGCGGAAAGGCCCTGCTGCACTGCAAGGACGGCATCGGCCGCAGCGTATCCCTGGCCGCCTGCGTCCTGATGACCCGGGGCCACGACATGGACTCGGCCCTGGCCCTCATCCGGAGCGTGCGCTGGGGAGTGGCCCTGAGACGGCGGCAGCGGGAGGCCCTGAGGGAGTTCGAGCGGGGCCTCGGGACCTCTCAGGGGACCTAGGCCCCGGCCCGCCGCCGGGGCGTCTTAGGAGGCGGGCGGCCCGACCAGGACGTCGTCGCCCTCGACCCGGACCTGGTATACCGTCAGATCCTCGGAGGCCGGGGGCGTCAGGCATTCGCCGTTGCTGACCCGGAAGAGGCTACTGTGGAGGGGGCACTCCACGACCTCGCCGTACAGGTCTCCCTCGGAGAGGGCGGCGCCCGAGTGGGGGCACAGCTCGTCCACGGCATGATACGTGCCGTTGACGTTGAGCAGCAGAATGCGCTCGAACCGGCCAAGCTCCACAAGCATCATCCTGCCCGGCGGTAGCTGGTCCGCCTTGGCGACCGCCACGAACTCCTCCGGCATACGCGCCCCCGATTCCGCCCCCGTCCAGCCCCGGCTTTGCATGGTGCCTGGGCCGGGGCGGCTTACAGCTCCATGCTGACCACCACCGCCGCGTTGGCCATGATGGTCACGTCGGAGCCGTCCTCACTGGGTATGTCCAGCCCGCCCTTCACCACCTGGATGCGCCGCTCGCCGTAGGGCAGCACGCTCAGGACGGCGTCGCCATCCACAGAGTCGGGCCGGGCGACGGCGATGGTCACGTCGACCTGCATGGCCTCGGGGCCCTTGCCCACGGCCCGGGGGAAAGAGAGGCTGTTGTGCCAGAGGGCGTTGGCCACGGCCCTCCGGGCGGCCTTGGTGTAGTCCCCGCCGTGCAGGTCGACGCCCACACCCATCTCGATTATGCATCGCTTCAGCGCCACCGCTAGCCTCCATCGACTTCAGGCTGCCAACATTACACACCACGTCCAGTCCCCAGTCAACAGACCCCGCGGCCGGGCCTCGGCCCCGTCGAGCGGGGCACCCTTGGTACCGCGGGGACATGATAGCAGTTTGAGGACCGGCGCTCAGACCTGTCAAGGGAGATGTCTCATTGGATGAGAAGCCCGAGGACTTGGATGCCCGCTCTCGCGGGTATGACAGTCCTCTGACGGTCTTCGCAGGCGGGCATGCAGCTACGCCTCTCCCCGCCCCTTGTATCTTGATGAAGGTGGCGGGGTAGACCGGTCCGCCCCTTGGTCTCGAGAGACCGCGACCCAGCGTGGTCGCCCCGCCTTCATACTCTTGGAGCCCGAACAGT